>NZ_JAPESW010000015.1 GCF_028527925.1 Cellulomonas fimi | reverse complement strand
CGGCGAAGGCACCGGCGCGCGCGCCGGGGGACCGGTCGGGCACGAGCCCGAGCGCCCCGCCGAGCGCGGCGCCGAGCAGGGTGACGCCCTGGAGGTCAGGGCCGGAGAACAGGACGATCGCGGTCGCGAGGACCGCGAGGGCGAGGCCCGCCAGGATGTGACGCCTCATGCTTGACCACCTCGTCGTGGTGACCGCCGGCGGGGTGCGCCCGGGGCGGTGGTGCGGGGACACGGCGGCCCGACGGGCCCGCCACCTGCACCGTCACCGTTGACGGTGGTCGTCGAGCGGGCCCTCGGGCGCAACCGAGCGACTGTCTAGCAGTCGGTCCAGCACCTGAGCCACGCGGTACTAGGTAAATCGGCGCGGTACTAGGTACATCGTTATGTCGCCGTGATCTGGCGTCGTCCGAACGGGTCGTCGCCGCATGGTGTCAGCCGCGCAGCAGGGGGAGCAGCTGGTCGCCCTGCCGGCGGATCTCGCGCAGGTACGGGGTGTCGGACAGGACGAAGTGCGTGACGCCCAGGTCCTGGTACCGGCGCAGCGACTTCGCGACGTCCTCGGCCGATCCGACGAGCCACGTCGTGCCCGCACCGCCGCCCCCGAACCGGCCCGGAGCCGTGTACAGGTTGTCGTCGAGCACGTCGCCCCGGGCGGCGAGGTCGAGCAGGCGCTGCTGGCCGACGGCGGTGCCGCGGTGCCGGTCGACGGGCACGGTGCCGCGGGTGCGGGCCAGCTCGGCGACCTTCGCCTCGGCGTCGGCCCACGCCTCCTCGGTCGTGTCGCGGACGAACGTCGTGACGCGCAGCCCGAACTGCAGCGGCGGGTGCTCGCGTCCGAGCCGCTGCTCGAGGGTCCGGAGGCGGTCGATGCGCTCCTGCACGCCGGCGAGCGGCTCGCCCCAGAACAGCTGGACGTCGGCCTCGGTGGCGGCGACGCGCTCGGCGGCCTCGGACGCACCGCCGAAGTACAGGGTGGGGTGCCGCCGGTCGCCGCGCGGCTCGATGCGGGGCAGCACCGTCGACCCGGTGACCTGGAAGTGCTCGCCGTGGAAGTCGACGTGCTCCTGCGTCCAGAGCCCTCGGACCAGCTGGAGGAACTCGCGCGTGCGGGCGTAGCGGTCGGCCTGGTCGCCGTCGGCGTCGCCGTACGCGGCGAGGTCGTCCTTGCCGGAGACGACGTTGACGCGCACGCGACCGCCCGTGAGGTGGTCGAGCGTCGCGGCGGCGGACGCGAAGTGCGCGGGTCGCCAGTAGCCGGGGCGGACGGCGACCAGCGGCTCGAACGTGGTGGTGCGCGCGGCGAGCGCGGTGGCGACGGTGAACGTGTCGGGCCGTCCCCACCCGGTGCCGAGCAGCGCGCCCTTCCACCCGTGCTGTTCGAGTGCGAGGGCCTGCTCGGCGAGCGTGTCGAGGCTGTTGTGGCCGGCGGACACGCGCTCGCCCCGGTGACCCGGTGCGACCTGGTTGGGGATGTACCAGAGGAACTCGGCGCTCATCGGTGACCTCCTGTCGGGAGCGCGCACTGTCCCCCGCCAGGCGCGTCGAGTCCAGGACCTCGCCGGACCGTCCCGCGGGCTGAGAACGGGCGCCGTGGCGTCGGCGCGCGTCGCGTCTCCGCAGGTCAGCCGCGTCTTCCAGTCGCGAAACGTTTAGTCGTTGAGGTCATGGAAACCGCTGTCCTACGATCGAGAAACCGGTTACTCACCCGGTGGGTGACGTCCGCAGGACCCGCGACGACGCGGCGCAGCGCCCACGACGGCGCGCGGGACGCACCTCGGCACTGCCCCTTCGACGACGAGGTGAGAGGCAACGATGAACCGACCAGTCGCAGTGCGACTCCTCGCAGCAGGAGCCACGACGGCCCTGGCTGCCACGCTCGGCCTGACCGCCCTGGCCGCCCCCGGCGCGGTCGCGGTCACGGGCACCGCGAACGGCTTCGCGGCAACGAACGGCGGCACGACCGGCGGCGCCGGCGGCACGACCGTCAAGGCCACCACGGGCACCGCGATCCACCAGGCGCTGTGCAGCCGTCCCAGCAAGACGACCCCGATCACCATCCAGGTCGAGGGCACGATCACCGTCGGCAACACGTCGCAGGTGTCTGGCTCCGGGTGCAGCACCGCCTCGGGAGTCATCGAGCTCAAGGGCATCAGCAACGTGACGCTCGAAGGCGTGGGCGGCGGCGCCACGTTCGACCAGATCGGGATCCACATCCGCGACTCGAGCAACATCATCATCCAGAACGTCACCGTCAAGAACGTCAAGAAGTCGGGCTCGCCCACGTCCAACGGCGGTGACGCCATCGGCATGGAGAGCACCGTCCGCAACGTCTGGGTCGACCACGTGACGCTCGAGGCGTCGGGCGGCGAGTCCGAGGGCTACGACGGCCTCTTCGACCTCAAGAACGACGTCGAGAACGTGACGCTGTCGTACAGCATCCTGCGCAACTCCGGTCGCGGCGGCCTCATCGGGTCGAGCGAGACCGACACCGGCAGCGGCAACATCACGTTCCACCACAACCTGTACTCGAACATCGACTCGCGCACGCCGCTGCTGCGCGGCGGCGTCGCCCACATCTACAACAACCACTACGTCAACCTGCACGAGTCCGGGATCAACTCCCGTGCGGGCGCCAGGGCGAAGGTCGAGAACAACTACTTCGAGGACTCGAAGGACGTGCTCGGCACGTTCTACACGTCCGAGCGGGGCACCTGGCAGACCGCCGGCAACATCCTCGACAACGTGACGTGGTCCTCGGCCGGCTCCGACACCTACCCCGCCGGCCCGAGCATGGCGTCGACCACCACGGTCTCCGTGCCGTACTCCTACAGCCTCGACGGCGCGTCCTGCGTCCCGAGCGTCGTGTCCGCCACCGCCGGCGCCAACAAGGGCCTCAAGACGTCGAACGGCTCCTGCACGCCGACCACGCCGAACCCGACGCCGACGCAGACCTCGAACCCGACGCCCACGCAGACGTCGAACCCGACGCCCACCTCGAACCCGACCACGCCGAGCGGCACCAACCTGAGCATCGGCGCGGGCGCCGACGGGTCGAGCAAGGCCAGCGGCACGAGCTACGGCAACGTCGTCGACGGCTCGACCAGCACCTACTGGTCGCCCTCAGGCTCCACCGGGAAGATCTCGGTGAAGTGGGGCTCCGCGAAGACGATCTCGAAGGTCAACATCGTCCAGGCGTCGGGCGGCGGCTCGATCGGGTCCTGGAAGATCCTCAACGCCGACACCGGCTCGACCCTCGCGTCCGGCAGCGGCGCACCCGGCGTCGTGTCCTTCTCCTCCACGTCGCTCAAGAAGGTGACGCTGGAGATCGTGAGCGCGTCGGGCACGCCGCGCATCGCCGAGCTCCAGACCTTCGCCGGCTGACCGGGCGGCCGCAGCCCGGCCGATCAGCGCGGAGCCCCGAGGAGTCCTGCACGCGGACCCTCGGGGCTCCGCCTCGTCCCGCACGTCGTCCGCGCGCGCCCCGGGGGCGGAGTAACGTCCAGCGACCGTGGACGCCTCGTACCCGTCGCCCGTTCCGCCCACCCCCGCGACCCCACGCCGCTCGCTCGTCGGGCCCGTCGTCCTGACGTCGGCCGGTGCGCTGCTGCTCGTCGCCACGATGGTCGCCGCGGTCGTGGTCGTGCGGACCTTCCTGTCGCTGCTCCCGCTCGGCGTGATCGACGCGCAGGGCGACGCGGGACCGTCGGCGGTGGCCTCGACCGCCGTCCCGGGCTCCGTCGGAGCGGACCTCACGCCCGGGCGGTACGACGTGTTCCTCGTGGTCGACGACGGCGACGCGCACACGGGTCTCGACGCAGACGTGCGCGTCGTCGGCCCCGACGGCTCACCGGTGGAGGTCGACGACGCACCCGGCGTGAGCATCAACGCGCAGCGCGGCGACCGCCGGGCGTTCAACGTGGCGGCGTTCACCGTGACGACCCCGGGCGAGCACACGGTCGTCGTGCCGGGCTCGCCCAGCGACGGTGCGCTCGCGGTGGTCGCGGAAGGGCAGCGGACGTCGTCGTTCCTGCTGGGCGTGTTCGGCACGATCGGGGGCGTGTTCCTGGCGATCGTCCTCGGCCTGCTGGGACTGGGCCTGACGGCGGGCGGCACCGTCTGGTGGGCGCTGCGCGCGCGGGCCCGTACGGTCGGACCGACGGCACGCGTCGGCTGAGGAGGGGCATGGGCTGGGTCGAGCACTGCATCTGGTGGCACGTCTACCCGTTGGGGTTCACGGGGGCGCCGATCCGGACCGAGCACGACGCGGCGCACCGGCTCCGCCACCTCGAGGCGTGGCTCGACTACGCGGTCGAGCTCGGCACCTCGGGGTTGCTGCTCGGACCGGTGTTCGCGTCGGAGTCGCACGGGTACGACACGCTCGACCACTTCCGGATCGACCCGCGTCTGGGCGACGAGTCGGACCTCGACCACCTCGTCGCGGCGTGCCGTGACCGCGGGCTGCGCGTCGTGCTCGACGGCGTGTTCAACCACGTCGGCGCCGGCCACCCGTGGGTGCGCGAGGTGCTCGACGGCGGTCCCGACGGCCCGCTCGCGGACGTGCTGCACGTCGACTGGTCCGACCCGGCGCACCCGCGCCTCGGCGACTTCGAGGGGCACGGGTCGCTCGTCGCGCTGAACCACGCGTCGCCGCAGGTCGCCGACCTCGTCGTCCGCGCGATGACGACGTGGCTCGACCGCGGGATCGACGGCTGGCGGCTCGACGCGGCGTACGCGGTGCCGACCGAGTTCTGGGCGCAGGTGCTGCCGCGCGTGCGCGAGCACCACCCCGACGCGTGGTTCGTCGGCGAGGTCATCCACGGCGACTACGCCGCGATCGCGCAGGCCGCCGGGTTCGACTCGGTGACGCAGTACGAGCTGTGGAAGGCGATCTGGAGCAGCCTCGTCGACGGCAACTTCTTCGAGCTCGACTGGGCGCTGCAGCGGCATGCGGAGATCCTCGACAGCGTGCTGACCAGCACATTCGTGGGGAATCACGACGTCAGCCGGATCGCGTCGACGGTCGGGCCGGAGGGTGCGGTGCTGGCGCTCGTCGTCCTCATGACCGTCGGCGGCGTCCCGTCGGTCTACTACGGCGACGAGCAGGGGTACACGGGCGTCAAGGAGGAGCGGCTGGGCGGCGACGACGACGTGCGCCCGTCGATGCCGCCCACGCCCGCGGACCTCGGGCCGTGGGGCGCCGACATGTTCCGCCGGCACCAGGAGCTGATCGGGCTGCGTCGTCGGCACCCGTGGCTGGTCCGGGCGACGACGACGGCGACCTCGCTCACCAACACGCGGTACGCCTACACGGCCCGTGCGGGCGACGACGCGCTGCACGTCGAGCTCGACGTCACCGACGGTCACCGGGCGCTCGTGCGCGACGACGCCGGGACGGTGCTGTTCGAGTACCGCGCCTGATCCGCCGTCCGGGCGGTCCCGACGTCGTCGCACGCGTACGCGCGGGTGACACGTGTGAGCGGCACGGGTGCGTCCGGTGTCCCTCGTCCGGGGTCGACCTTTTCCTTCCGCTTGACTTTGTCGGGCGCCGCCAGCAACCTTGACGCTCAACGCCGGTGACACGAGTCAACGACCGTGATCAGGCCTCAGAGACGAGGCCCTGCGCCGGCGACGGACTGCACGACGGCGGTCACGAGCCGCCCGCACGACGCCGGCCACGAGGCACGGTCCGCGCTGCGACAGGGACGTCGCACCGCACCGGGCCGACGACCGGCACCCGCCCCGCACCGGCGCCGCCACGCGCGACGCCGGTGAGACCAGCACGCCCGGCGCGCACGTCCCCCGACGCCCGCGCCGCCCTCGGTGCCGCACGACCGTCGACGACGACCGCCGCCCGGCACCCGACCCGAGAAACGGAGACCGTCGGATGTCATCCCATCCCCTGCCGGTGAGGGCGCGAGCCGTCGACCGGCGCGCCCTCGTGGCGATGATCCTGGTCGGTGCCCTCGTGGCGTACCTCGTCCAGGCGCTGTTCCTGCCCGTCCCGCGCGCCGCGGCCGTCGCCGTGGGCTCGGGCAGCTACGCCGAGGGCACGCCCAGCGGCGGTGCGGTGCCGACCGAGTGCAACAACACCCCGGTCACCAACCCGCGTGCGCACGTCACGTCGAGCTTCCCGGCGGGGGCGATCCCGACCAACGACTGGTGGACGTCGTTGCTGTGGCGCAAGTTCGACTGCAGCGCGATCTCCGAGAACCTCGTCGCCCACCCGCTGACGTTCAAGGCGTTCACGAACGGCCTGGGAGTGAGCTACCCGACGACGCCGAGCGTCTCCGGCACGTCGACGGGCGTGAGCGAGTACCACTACTCCTACGCCGAGGACTTCCGGCTCGGCGTCGCCGGCCTGACGTCGGACGGCAAGGTCGACACGTACTCCGACTGGACGGTCACCGAGCTCTGGAGCAACGGCTCGAGCAGCCTGCGCACGACGTTCGGGCACGGCCTGCCGTTCGTCTACGCGACCAAGACCGGCGGCAACGCGACGCTCACGACGACCGGCACGCCGACCGTGTGGAGCAACACCAACGCGGCGCTCGGCTTCACCGTCAACGGCCACGACTACGCGGCCTTCGCACCCTCCGGTTCCACGTGGAACATCTCGGGGACGTCGATCAGCTCGTCCCTGAACGGCAAGGACTTCTTCTCCGTCGCGGTCCTGCCGACCGGGTCGGGCACCAGCACGGCCGACAAGGTCGCCGCGCTCAACGCATACGCGACGTACGCGCACAACCACGTGACCGGCACCAAGGTGTCCTGGTCGTACGACGAGGCGACCGCGCGCATGACCGCGACCTACGCGTTCACGACGACCGCCAAGCAGGGCACCGCGACGGGCACGGTCTACGCGCTCTACCCGCACCAGCGCGACCAGCTCTCCGGCGTCACGCCGAGCAGCTACGCGTACGTCTCGCCGCGCGGCCCGATGCGCGTCGTCATCGGCTCGTCGCAGTTCCGGACGGTCACCCCGTTCAACGGCGTGCTCCCGCAGCTCGCGGCCACCGGCTTCACGCCCGGGTCCGCCGACGCGACGCAGCTCAACGGCTACGTCGACCAGGTCGCCGCGACCGACCCGTTCGCGGGCTTCGGCGAGGACACCTACTGGACGGGCAAGGCCTTCGGCCGGGCCGCGCAGGTCATCCAGATCGCGAACCTCACCGGCAACACCACCGCGCGGGACAAGCTGCTCGCCTCGGTCAAGACGCGCCTCACCGACTGGATGACCGCGTCGTCCGGCGAGACGCAGCGGGCGTTCTGGTACAACCCGTCGTGGGGCACGCTCATCGGCTACCCCGCGTCGTACGGTTCGGACACCGACCTCAACGACCACCACTTCCACTACGGCTACTACGTCGTCGCGGCCGCCAACGTCGCGCAGTTCGACCCGTCGTGGGCCGCGGACTCCGCGTACGGCGGCATGGTCAACACCGTCATCAAGGACGCCGCCAACTGGGACCGCAACGACACCCGGTTCCCGTTCCTGCGCGACTTCGACATCTACGCCGGCCACGACTGGGCCTCCGGGCACGGCGCGTTCGGCGCGGGCAACAACCAGGAGTCGTCGTCCGAGGGCATGAACTTCGCCAGCGGGCTCATCCAGTGGGGCCAGGCGACGGGCAACAAGACCGTCCGTGACCTGGGCATCTACCTCTACACCACGCAGGCGTCGGCCATCGAGAACTACTGGTTCGACACCGACGACGAGGCGTTCCCCGCGTCCTTCGGCCACTCGACGGTCGGCATGGTGTGGGGCGACGGCGGCGCGTACGCGACGTGGTTCTCCGCGGAGCCCGAGATGATCCAGGGCATCAACCTGCTGCCCAGCACCGCGGGTCACCTGTACCTCGGCTACAACCCGTCGTACATCGGCCGGAACCTCACCGAGCTCGAACGCAACAACGGCGGCAAGGCGACGGTGTGGAAGGACATCATCTGGGAGTTCCAGGCGCTGGCCGACGCCCCCACCGCGCTGTCGGAGTTCCGGTCGCAGGCCAACGCGTACACCGTCGAGGAGGGCGAGTCCCGGGCGCACACCTTCTACTGGCTGAAGAACCTGTCCGTGCTCGGCACCGTCGACCGGTCCGTCACGGCGAACACCCCGCTGCACGCGGTCTTCGTCAAGAACGGCACGCGCACCTACCAGGCCGCCAACATGGGGAGCTCGGCGATCACCGTGACGTTCTCCAACGGCGTCACGCTGTCCGTGCCGGCGCGATCGGTCGCGTCCACGACGGGCGGCTCGACCGGCGGTGACACCACGGCGCCCTCGACCCCCTCGGGGCTGAGCGCGTCCGGGACCACCTCGTCGTCGACGAACCTCTCCTGGTCGGCGTCGACCGACAACGTCGGGGTGACCGGGTACGAGGTGCTGCGGAACGGGACGGTCGTCGGCTCGACGTCCGGGACGACGTACAGCGCGTCGGGCCTCTCGGCCGGCACGACGTACACGTTCGCTGTCCGGGCGTACGACGCGGCCGGCAACCGGTCCTCGTCGAGCACGTCGGTCAGCGTGACGACGGCCTCCGGCACCGGCAGCGACACCACCGCGCCCTCGACCCCGTCGGGGCTGGGCGCGTCGGGCACCACGTCGTCGTCGACGACCCTGTCGTGGTCGGCCTCGACCGACAACGTCGGGGTGACCGGGTACGAGGTGCTGCGCAACGGCACGGTCGTCGGCTCGACGTCCGGCACGACGTACACCGCGTCGGGCCTGTCGGCGTCCACGGCGTACACGTTCGCGGTCCGGGCGTACGACGCGGCCGGCAACCGGTCCGCCACCAGCGGCTCGGTGCCCGTCACGACGTCGGCGGGCACCGGTACGGGCGTCGACGCGACGTCCCGGATCCAGGCAGAGGCGTTCAACGGCCAGTCGGGCACCGCGACCGAGGCGACGTCGGACACGGACGGCGGCCTCAACGTCGCCTGGATCGGCAACGGCGACCACCTGCGCTTCGACAACGTCCGCTTCGGCACCACGGCTCGCACGCAGTTCAGCGCGCGCGTCGCGTCCGGTGCCGCGGCCGGGGTCAGCGGGCTCGTGGTCGTGCGGCTCGACAGCCCCACCGCGTCACCGGTGGGCAGCTTCGCGATCGGCAGCACGGGCGGCTGGCAGACGTGGAAGACGGTCCCGACCAACATCACGGGCGTGACCGGGACCCACACGGTGTACCTGACGTTCGAGTCCGGTCAGCCGGCCGACTTCGTCAACGTCAACTGGTTCACCTTCCAGTAGGCCGACCGACCAGGCCGACCGACGACAGGGCGCACCCGCCGGACTCCACACCGGCGGGTGCGCCCTCGGCGTGCGGGGTGGCGACGATCATGTCGGCCGGACGCCGGGACGCGACGGTGGCCGGCGACGATGCCGGTCGGCCAGCCCTGGCGCCCTTCGACCGACGTCCGCGGACCGCACGGCCCCGGGTCAGGTCGACTCGCGCGCGACCACGTGGAAGACGTCGCTCGTCTGGGACGGCGGCCGGACCGCGGGGTCGAGCGCCGCGAGGACCGACGCGGCGAGGTAGGACGCCTGCGCGTCGATGGCCTGCCAGATCGTGGTGAGCGGGGGCGCCGCGAGCTTCGCGGTCGGGATGTCGTCGACGCCGATCACGGCGACGTCGTCGGGCACCCGGAGCCCTTCGGCGCGCAGCCCGGCGAGCACCGCCAGCGCGACCTCGTCGTTGTACGCGGCCACCGCCGTCACGGGCTCGTCGCCGGACCGCCACGCGCGCACGGCCGCGGTCGCCGACTCGACGTCGAGCCCGACGGCGGCGACGCGCGGCGCGGGCAGCCCGTGGTCCTCGCACGCGGCGCGGACGCCCGCGAGCCGCCGGTCCGCGAAGGCGGACAGCCGGTCGTCGGCGGGTGCCGCGTAGGCGATCGCACGATGACCCCGCTCGACCAGGTGGTCGACCTGGAGCGCGCCGATGTTTGACTGCGGGACGGAGAAGATCTCGGGGTGCGGGTCCTCGTCGAGCGCCGTGCCGACGACGGGGATGCCCGCCCGGCGCATCGCGTACGTGTCCTCGTCGGCGAACGGTGCGAGCCCCAGCACCGCGCACGGCGTCACCGCGCGCCACAGGTCGGCGAGCGAGCCCTTGCCACGCCCGCTGTGCACGAGCACCGACAGCCCGTGGTCGGCGAGCGTCGTCGTGAGGTGGTCGATGAGCGTGTCGATGACCGGCCCGACCGTCCAGTCCGGGAGGACGACCAGCACCAGGTCCGAGCGGCCCGAGCGCAGGGTCCGCGCCGCCGCGGACGGGGTGTAGCCGAGCCGGGCCGCCGCGTCGAGGACGCGCTGCCGGGTCGCGTCGGTGATGACGACGCCGTCCTTGGCGTTGAGCACGTAGCTCACGGTGGTGCGCGAGACGCCGCTCTCCCGGGCCACGTCGGCACTGGTCACCCGCGGCACGGTCTTCCTCCTCAACCTGGCCGGACTGCGCCGCCCACCCTAGACCCGCCCACGCGCGCGGAGTCGGCGCGTCGCCCAAAGACGCGCGCACGGCGGTACGAGACCCGTCCGCCGGCCGCGGAACCCCGTCGAGGGCACCGCCGCCGCGACGTCAGGCCTGCTGGGAGCGGGCGACGAGCTTGTGGCCGAGCTGGCCGGCGGAGTGGGCGTCGAGCATCTGCGTCTGCGCCTCGACGATCCGCAGCAGCGCCGGGTCGTGCCGCTGCACCTCCGACGACTGCAGCAGGACGGTGCCCTTGCCGGTGAAGTCGAACTGCCGCTCCTCGCCGGACTCGCGGCCGAACATCATCTGGACGCCCGCGACGAGCGAGTGCGCCATCCAGTTGTAGTCGTAGTGGTGGCTCGGCGAGGGGCAGTCGGCCCAGCCGAGCAGCGCCTCGGGGTCGGCGCGGAACGGCGGCTCGACGAAGATGACCGGGCCGTTCGACGACGCGAGGAACTTGCCCGTGCCGATGAGCGTGACGAAGCCGGGCACGATCGACTGCTTGAGCTCGAGGGCCGTCTCGAACGCCAGCAGGTTGGTCTGCTTGATCGTGAGGTTGCCGTCGGCGAGGTCGTACGAGTTGATGTCGTTCCCGCGGTCGCCGATGACGAGCTTGCCGTGGCCGGACGCGACGACCCACTCCTGCGCGTAGAGCGGCGACGAGAACCGGGCGGCGACCCACGCGGCACGCGACGCGTACGCGCTCACGGCGGAGAAGTCGATGTTGCCGTAGTACGCGATCATCGCGCCCTTGGACGTGAACCACTCGCCCGCGAGCTCGATGCAGAACGCGTACGGGTTGACGTTGTCGTTCGACGGCAGGGTCCGGGCGTCGAGGACGGTGGTGTCGATGCCGCTGATCATCAGAACTTCTCCTCGGACGCCTGGACGTAGACCGTGCCGTGGCCCGACACGTGGAGCTGGAACGCCTCGCCGGAGCCGCGGCCGACGAGGTCGCGCAGGCCGACGCTGGCCTTGAGGTCGATGGTCAGCGCGCCGGTGTGGCCGACGTACGCCTGCGGGTCGACGCCGACGACGTCGCCGGTGAGCTGCAGCGGGAACGTGCCGCCGTGCGAGAGCACCGCGACGGACCCGTGCCCGGCGATGCGCGTGGTGAACAGGCCCTGGCCCGTCATCGCGCCGCGCACCGCGGACCGGATGCCGCCCTGGCCGATGAACTCGACGCTCGTCTGGAGGTGTGCGTCGTGCGCGAGGATGCGGTCGGCCTCGACGGTGAGCGAGTCGCCGGTGAGCTCGATGACCGTGACGTGCAGCCCGCGGAACCCGTAGAGCACGGACCCGTTGCCCTCGGTCGCCATCATCGGGTTCGACTCGCCGGACATCGCGGCGCCGACGAACCCGCCGACGCCCTGGCCCTGCCCGCTGATCGGCCGGAACGCGACGTTGCCCTCGTACCCGAGCATCGCGCCGCGGCGCGCGAGCACCGCGTTCTGCTGCGTCACGGGGATGCGGACGACCTTGCTGTTGATCTTCTCGAACGCCATCGTCGTCGCCCTCTCAGCGCTCGGCGGGCTGGATGTAGACGGTGCCGTCGCCCTCGAACCGCAGGGAGAACGGCTCGCCGCCGTCCTCGCCGATCACGGACCGCCAGGAGACGCCCGACACGAGGCTCATCTGCGTCTGCCCGGTGCCCGCGACGTACACGTCGGGGTCGACGACCAGCGGCTCGCCCGGCCGGACGGCGAGCGCGATGAGCGGGCCGTCGGACATGATCGCGCACTGCCCGGTCCCGGTGACGGTCGTCGTCGCGAGGCCCTGGCCGCTCGTCATGCCGCGCAGGCCGGCGAACTGCACGTCGAGCTGGAGGCCGTCGGTGACCGCGAGGATGTGGTCGGACTCGACGGTCAGCCGGTCGTTCTGCAGCTGCACGACGGTCACGTCCATCGCGTCCTGCGCGAGGTAGACGCGGCCCGCGCCGCTGCACGTCATGAGGGAGATCGACTCGCCGGCGACGCGCTGCTTGAGCGCGGCGCGGAACCCGCCGCCGCCGCCCATGCCGGCCGACTTGAACTCGACCTTGCCGGTGTAGGCGACCATCGAGCCGGACGCGGCCCGGACGGTGTCGCCCTGGAGGTCGGCGTGCAGGACGCGCTTGTCGGCGGTGAGGACGGCCACGGTTCCCCTGTCTGACGGGCGCACGCGTGCGCGCGCGGGCGGAGGTCGACGCCGCGTCCGGGGGCGGTCGGCGTCGGGACTCCGGGGAGCCTAACCGGGTGGTGCGACGCCCGCGCCGTGTTCGCGCCTGGTGAGCAGGTGATTCCCCGACTCGGGGGAACACCCTCCGCCCCGAGGACGCGACATCGCCCCGGGTGCGCGACATCGATGTCTCGCTCCCGCGCCGATGTCGCCGTCTCGCGGATCCGTCGGGAGCGCCCGAACCCGCCCGGGAGGCCGGGGTTGGCACCTACAGTGCACGGGTGCCTGACGACGGGACGAGCGGGACGACGACGCAGAGCGCCTTCCAGGTCGACCTGCGCGGCGTCGTCGAGCTGCTGAGCCACCACCTCTACTCCGGCCCGCGCGTGTACGTGCGCGAGGTCGTCCAGAACGCGGTCGACGCGGTGACGGTCCGCGGTGCGCGCGACGACCGCCCGGCGCTGCTGCTGGTCCCGGCCGACGTGTCCGACGACGGCCGGCTGCACGCGATGGACTCGGGGGTCGGGCTCGACGAGGACGACGTCCGCACGTTCCTCGCGACGATCGGACGGTCGAGCAAGCGCGACGAGCTGGGCCTGGCGCGGTCGGACCTGCTCGGGCGGTTCGGCATCGGGCTGCTGTCGTGCTTCATGGTCACGGACGCGATCGAGGTCGTGTCCCGCAGAGGCGACCGCGGCGACGAGCCGCCGGTCAGGTGGGTCGGCGAGGCGGACGGCACGTACCGGCTGGCGCCGTGGACGCTCGCGTCGTCCGCGCCGGACGACCGCGCCGCGTGGCTCGACGGCGGTCCCGGCACGTGCGTCGCCCTGGCACCGCGACGCGGGTCGGAGCACCTGCTGAGCAGCGCGAGCGTCGTCGAGCTCGCCCGGCGCTACGGCGCGTACCTGCCGCATCGCGTCGTCGTCCGCACGCCCGACGGCGACGTCGAGGTGAGCGGCGAGACGCCGCCGTGGCGCGTGCCGGACCCCGAGCGGCGCCGCGATGCGTGCGTGCGCCTCGCGGAGGCCGAGCTCGGTGGGAAGCCGTTCCACGTGCTGCCGATCCGCGTCCCGGAGGCCGGGCTCGACGGCGTCGCCGTGATCGCCGGGCAGCGGTCGTCGAGCGCGCGGCACGGCCGGCACCGCGTCCACCTCAAGGGCATGCTCCTGTCGGACCAGGTGCCGGACCTCGTGCCCGAGTGGGCGTTCTTCGTGCGGTGCGCGGTCGACGCGGAGCTGCTGCGCCCGACGGCGGACCGCGAGGGGCTCGTCGACGACGACCTCCTGGAGCACGTCCGCACGTCGATCGGCGAGCAGGTGCGCGCGTGGCTCGTGCGGCTCGCGGCGACCCAGCCGCACCGGCTGCGCGAGTTCCTGTCCCTGCACGACACGGCGGTGAAGGCGCTCGCGCTGCACGACGACGAGCTGCTGCGCATCGTCCTGCCGCTGCTGCCGTTCGAGACGAACCAGGGCGTCACGACGCTGCCCGAGCTCCTCGCCACGACGGACGTCGTGCGCGTCACGCAGTCGATCGACGACTTCCGGCAGGTCGGCGCGGTGCTCGCCGCGCAGGGCGTCGCGGTCGTCAACGGCGGGTACACGTTCGACCTCGCGCTCGTGCACCGACTGGTCGACGTCCGGCCGGACGCGGTGGTCGAGCGCGTGACGCCGACGGACGTCGAGGGGCACGTGCGGTTCGTCGGGGAGGAGCGCGCGCGGGAGGTCGCGCCCGCGCTCGACGAGGTGCGCGCGGTGCTCGACGCGGTGCAGGTGGACGTCGAGCTGCGGTCCTACGCGCCCGCGACGCTCCCGGCGCTGCTGGTCGAGGACGACGCCGCGCAGGACCGGCGCGAGGTCCGCGCGGTGGCCGCCGAGGTCGACGACGCGTGGGGTGCGCTGCTCGGCGCCTTCGACGACGGCGGCAGCGACCGTCCGCGGCTGCTGCTCAACGACGCCAACCCGACGGTGCGACGCGTCCTCGCGCTCGACGACGCGACACTGCGCGGCCTCGCCGCGGAGACGCTGTACGGCCGGGCGCTCCTCGCCGCACCGCGACGGCTGCGCCCCGCCGACTCGGCGCTGCTCGACCGCTCGTTCAACGCCCTGCTGGACCGCGCGGTCGCGGCCGCGACCCCCACCACCGACCCCGAGGGGACGACCCGATGACCGTCACGCGCGCCGAGGTCGAGGAGCTGCTCGCGCGGCTCGCGCAGACGCCGCCGAACGCGAAGCCCGACGTCGCGACGGAGCTCGTCCAGGTCGCGGACGCGCAGGGCGACGTCGACCTGCGGTTCCGCGCCCGCCTGGCCTACGTGTCGTCGCTCCACCACGCCAACGACCGGCACCGCATGTTCGCGCCGTTCGTCTACGTGCTGCAGCAGTACGACGCCGCCCCCGGCTGGATGACCGACGAGCAGCGCTGGGAGGTCCTCTGGCTGCACAAGTGGATGGTCACGTGGCTCGTCGACCACCCGCAGGTGCCGCTCGCGCAGCTCGAGGAGGTGCTCGACGGCATGCGGCGGCGGTACGCGGAGGCGGGCGAGGGGCTCGCCCCGGTCCTGGGCTGCGCGTACGTGCTGCGCGCACACGTCGAGGGCGCCGCGGCGGCCGAGGACGAGTACGACGCCTGGGTGCACGCACCGCGCACGCACCTGTCCGACTGCCAGGGTTGCGAGCCGACGCGGCGCATCGCGCACCTCGCCGAGCTGGAGCGCCACGACGAGGTGCTCGCCGAGCTCGCGCCCGTCGTCGACGGCGACGTCGGGTGCAGCGAGCAGCCGCAGGTCGCGATCGGCGAGGCCCTGACGTCGCTCGTCGTCGTCGGGGACCACGACCGCGCCGCGACGCTGCACCGCACCGCGTTCCGGGCGAGCCGCTCCAACCCCGCCGACACCGCCTCGGTCGCGCGGCACCTGCACGTGCTCGCGCGCACGGGCAACCTCACGCGCGGGCTCGAGGTGCTCGGCGAGCAGCGGCACGCGCTCGAGCACCCGTCGTCCCCGTACGCCGGGATGGAGCTCGCCGCGGCCGCGACGCGACTGCTGCACGCGGTCGTCGCGGCGGGCGACGGCGACGCGACGGTCCGCGGGGGCGGTCGTCCGCCCGAGCGCGCCGCCGACCTGCTGGCCCGCGTCGAGCCGCTGGCGTGGTCGCTCGCGCGCGCGTTCGACGAGCGCAACGGCACGTCCACCGTCGGTGACCGCGTGCGCGCGTGGGTCGAGGCGCCCGACCTGCCGCACCTCCCGCTCGGACCCGTCACCGCACCCGCCGAGACGGTCGCGCGCCTCGACGTGGTCCGCACCCCGCTCGACCCGACGTTCGGCGTCGACCCCGGCGGGCTCGACCTGCCCGCGCTCGCGGAGCTCGTGATCCTCGCGCGCCGGCGTGCGTCGACGCCGACGTGGACGCGTCTCGTGGCGCACTGGAAGGCGCGTCGCGACGGCGAGCTCGCGACCCTCGACCCGGCCGACGCCGTGGCCGTGCGCGCCGCCGCCGACCTCGACGCGTTCGCGCTCTGGGCGCCCTCGCCGCACCCCGACCTGTCGCTCGCGACGAGCGCCGCCGCGCTCTACCGGAGCCTCGGCGACGAGGCCGAGGCGGTGCTCGTCGAGATCCTGGCCGACCTGCACGCCGGGCGTCCGGTCGACGTCGCCGCCGTGGTCGCGGCGGTCGACGCGCACGGCACGCCCGTGCAGCGGGCGCGCGTCCGGTCCCGTGTCGCCGCCGAGGCGCTCGAGGAGCAGGCGCGGGCGCTCCACGCCGACGCCTACGCGATCCTCGTCGAGGCGCGCCCGACGTCGGCCGAGGACCGGTCGGTCGCGGCGCGCGTGCTGCTCGACGTCACGCCGTTCGGCCCGGAGCGTGCCGCGGTGCTGCAGAGCGCGCTCGACCTGCTCGACGAGGGCGACGAGCCGATGCTCCGCGCGCAGGTCGCGGCCGAGCGCGCCGTCGCGAGCGCCCAGGAGGGCGACCTCGACGCGGCGCACGCGCACTTCGACGAGGCCGCCCGCGTCGCGCGCGTCGCCGGCGCCCCGGAGGTGCTGCTCCAGGTCGAGGCGCGCCGCGCGCACGTGCTCGCCGGGACCGGTCAGCCCGACCGTGCGGAGGCGCTCGCGCTCGCGGTCGCGGCGGCCGCGCGCGAGGTCGAGCGTCCGGACCTCACGATCGAGCAGAGCACGCTCGCGGCGCAGCTCATGGCGTCGCGCGGGCGCGAGCTCGAGGCCGTCGAGGTCGCCGAGGCCGCGCTCGGGCTCGTGTACCCCGACGCCGCCGTCTCGCGGCAGCACCGTGCGCTGCGCCGCCACCTGCGCGCCCAGCTGCTCGACCTCACGTCGCGCCTGTCCGCGGCGCTCGGCGAGCAGGACCGCGCCGTCGCGCTCGCCCGCGAGGCGGTCGACCTCGCGAGCGGGCCGGCCGAGCCCGGTGCCGAGCCCGACCCGGGTGCCGCGGCGGTCGTCGCGCGCCTTGCCGGGCTGGTCGAGGACGACGACGCCGTCGAGGCCACCCGTCTGTACGCGCACGCGCTCGACCTGGCCGAGCGCGCCGGTCAGGACGCGTTCGCGCAGGTCGTGCGCCGGGAGCGCGTCGCCGCGCGGTTCGACGCGGACGGGGTCGACGCGGCCCTGCGCGACGTCGACGACGCCGCGCGGTCGAACGCCGCGGCCCACGCCCGCACGCTCGCCGACCCCGACGCGGCGGCCGCCTGGCAGGGCTGGGACTTCGCGTGGGAGGACGTCGTGCTCGCGGGGATGCGCAGCCGGGTGCTCGCGTCGGCGGGGCTCGTCGACGACGCGCTCGCGGCCGTCGAAGGGCTGCCGGCGCGGTGGGACGAGGTCGGCGGGCGCGTCGAGGCGATCGACGCCGAGATCCTGCGCGGCCGGCTCCTGCTGCACACGCCCCGACCGGACGAGGGCGTCGCCGCGCTCGAGTCCGCCGCGTTGCGCGCCCGCGCCGCCGGGGAGACGTCGCTCGTGCACACCGCCGCGGGCACGGCCGCGAGCTGGCTCGACGAGTCCGGCCGCCCCGCGGAGGCGCAGGAGCTGTGGGACCGCCTGGTCGCGGACGTCTGAGGACGTCTGGGGAAGGCCCGCGGGCGGCAGGGAGCGCCGTGCCCGCGGGGTGACCCGAACGTCAGTCGAGGCCGAGATAGCGGCTGACGGTGTGCTCCAGCTCGGCGAGCTCGTCGGGTCCGAGGTGATCGACGGGGTCTCCGTGGACGTGGTCGACGTCGACCGCCCGCAGCTGGTCGACGAGCAGCACGGTCGGCTGACCGGCGAGCTCGAGCTGCGGACGGAAGCGAGCCGGCTGCGCCCGAGTGCTGGTCGGGACCACGACGACGACCGACCAGGCCACACCTGTGGCGGGCGCGAGCACGACGCCGTAGCGGCGACCGCCCTGCTCGTGGCCGCGCGCCGCACCGAGGTCGACGCGGTACACCGCGCCGCGGATCACCAGGCGTCGGGTTCGGTCGTCAGGTCCTCGTCGGCCAGGCGCTCCATGTCGTCACGGGCGCCCTGCCACCACATCTCGCGGTCGAGGAGGGCGAGGCCGCGCTTGATCGCGTCGCTGGTCGAGGTGCCGCGCTCCGCGGCCCGCGCGAGCACGTCGAGCTCGGCCGGGCCGGGCCGGAAGCCGATCGTCTTGCTCATGCCCTCGATGTTACACATCTGTGCAACATGCGCGCCCGGCAGCGAGGCCGTGGAGCCGACCGGATCGTCGGCCCCATGATGGGCAGATGTCGAGGATCGCGGTCCGCACCCGGGTCACCCGGATCACCGTCGACGGGCCGCCGCGCCACGTCGAGGACCTGCTCGCCGCCGAGGAGCCGCTGGAGATCCGCGTCGGCGGACGGTCGCTCGTCGTCACGATGCGCACGCCCGGGCACGACGTCGAGCTCGCGCAGGGCTTCCTGGTGTCGGAGGGCGTCGTCTCGCGTCGTGAGCACGTCGCCGCGGCCCGGTACTGCGCGGGTGCGACCGTCGACGGCGAGAACACGTACAACGTCCTCGACGTGACGCTCGGGCCCGGCGTCACCGCCCCCGCGCCGGACCTCGAGCGGAACTTCCTCAGCACGTCCGCGTGCGGGTTGTGCGGCAAGGCGAGCATCGACGCCGTCCGCACGCACTCGTGCTGGACGGTCGACGCCGACGACCTCGTCGTCCCGCCCGCGCTGCTCGCGACGTTCCCCGACCGCCTGCGTGAGCACCAGGACGTGTTCACCAAGACGGGCGGCCTGCACGCCGCCGCGCTGTTCGACGGGCGCACCGGCGACCTGCTCGTGCTGCGCGAGGACGTCGGGCGGCACAACGCGGTCGACAAGGTCGTCGGGTGGGCGCTGGCCGCGGGCCGGCTGCCGCTGCGCGGGACCGTCCTCATGGTGTCGGGGCGCGCGTCGTTCGAGCTCACGCAGAAGGCGTGGATGGCGGGGATCCCGTTCCTCGCGGCGGTGTCGGCGCCGTCCTCGCTGGCCGTCGACCTCGCGCGGTCGGCGGGGATGACGCTCGTCGGCTTCCTGCGCGGGCCGTCGATGGTCGTGTACGCGGGTGCGGAGCGGGTGGTCGCGCCGTCGACCGGCGCCCCGCCGTCGTCGGCCGACGCCCTCCGGGCCCCCGTCCGGCCGCAGACCGTCGAGGCGGTCGCCCGATGACGCGTCGACCGCCCCTCGTCGACCCGGCCGCCGCGCCCTCGACGGAGGTGCACCCGCCCGCGTCGTGGGCCGTCGGCCTGCCGTCGGTGTCGAACGCCATGTCGTACGCGGTCGGGGAGATGGGCGCCGCCCGCGCGCTGCGGCTGCTCACGAAGCTCAACCAGAAGGACGGCTTCGACTGCATGAGCTGCGCGTGGCCGGACCCGGACCACCGCGGCATGGCGGAGTTCTGCGAGAACGGCGCCCGCGCGGTGAGCTGGGAGGCGACGCAGCTGACGGTCCCGACGTCGTTCTGGGCCGAGCACTCGGTCACGGACCTGAGCGACAAGTCGGAGTACTGGCTCGGCTCGCAGGGACGGCTCGTCGAGCCGGTGCACAAGCCCGCGGGCAGCGACCACTACGTGCCCGTGACGTGGGAGGACGCGTTCCGGATCGTCGCCGACCGGCTGCGGGGGCTCGACTCGCCGGACCAGGCGGCGTTCTACACGAGCGGCCGCGCCGCCAACGAGACGGCGTTCGTCTACCAGCTCTTCGTCCGGGCGTTCGGCACGAACAACCTGCCCGACTGCTCGAACATGTGCCACGAGTCCACGGGCTCGGCGCTGGGCGCGACGATCGGGATCGGCAAGTCGACGGTCACGTACGCCGACTTCGCGCAGGCCGACCTGATCGTCGTCATGGGCCAGAACCCGGGCACCAACCACCCGCGCATGCTGACCGCGCTGGAGGACGCCAAGCGGCACGGCGCGACGATCGTGGCGGTGAACCCGCTGCCCGAGGCGTCGCTCAAGCGGTTCCGGAACCCGCAGACGGTGCGCGGGGCCGTCGGACGCGGCACCGACATCGCGGACCAGTTCCTGCAGATCCGCAGCGGCGGCGACATGGCGCTGCTCCAGTGGGTGTCGAAGCGGGTGCTGGAGGCGGAGGACCGCGCGCCCGGCACCGTGCTCGACCACGAATTCCTCGACGCGCACACGCTCGGCCTGGACGACCTCCGTCGTCACCTCGCGGACCTCGACGAGCGGGAGGTCCTGACGGCCACGGGTCTCACGGTCGCGGAGATGGACGAGCTCGCCGACCGCTACCTCGCGGCGAACCGCGTCATCGTCACGTGGGCGATGGGGCTGACGCAGCACCGCAAGGGCGTCGACACCATCAAGGAGATCGTCAACCTCCTGCTGCTGCGCGGGAACATCGGGAAGCCGGGCGCGGGTGCGTCGCCGATCCGCGGGCACAGCAACGTGCAGGGCGACCGGACGATGGGCATCTGGGAGCGCCCGCCGGACGCGTTCCTCGACGCGCTGGCCGCGGAGTTCGCGTTCGAGCCGCCACGCCGACACGGGCTGGACTCGGTCGCGTGCGTCGAGGCGATGCAGCGCGGCGAGGTCAAGGTCTGGTTCTCGCTGGGCGGCAACTTCGTCGGCGCGATCTCCGACACCCGCGCGGCCGAGGCGGCGGTCCGCGGCACCGACCTGACCGTGCAGGTGTCGACGAAGCTCAACTGCTCGCACGTCGTCACTGGTGCCGAGGCGCTCATCCTCCCGACGCTCGGCCGCACCGACCTCGACCTGCAGGAGACCGGCCCGCAGTTCGTCTCCGTCGAGGACTCGGTGTGCGCGGTCCACGCGACGCACGGCCCGCTGCCGCCGGTGTCGCCGCTGCTGCTCTCGGAGGTCTCGATCGTCACGCGTCTGGCGCGCGCGGTCCTGGGCGACGACCACCCGATCGACTGGGCGGGCTTCGAGCGCGACTACGACACGATCCGCGACGCGATCTCCCGCGTCGTGCCGGGCTTCGACGACTTCAACACGCGCATCCGGCAGCGCGACGGGTTCGTCCTCCCGCACGGCCCGCGCGACTCGCGCACCTTCCCGACGCCGAGCGGCAAGGCGCTCCTCACCGTCAACGACCTGGTTCCCGTCGAGTGCCCGCCGGGCCGGCTGATCCTCCAGACGGTCCGCGCGCACGACCAGTTCAACACCACGATGTACGGCCTCGACGACCGCTACCGCGGCATCCGTCGGGGGCGTGACGTCGTGCTGGTGAACCCGGACGACCTCGCCGACCTGGGCCTCTCCGACGGCGACCGCGTCGACGTGCACAGCGAGTGGCCGGGCGAGCCCGACCGCGTCCTGCCCAACCTGCGCGTCGTCGCCTACCCGACCTCACGGGGGTGCGCGGCTGCGTACTTCCCCGAGGCGAACGTCCTGGTCCCGCTCAAGAGCACCGCGCTCGACAGCAACACGCCGGTCTCGAAGGCGATCGTCGTGCGCCTGGAGCGCCGGCGGACTGATCTCTGAGCGCTCGAATCCCGAGCGCCACGGACGCACGAGACGAGCATCGGTGTCGTGTTCTCGGTGCTTGTACCGACCATCGTCACGGTCGGCCGTGTCACCGCGGTGCGACGACCACCCGGCCGTCGCGGACGTCGACCCGCCAGGTGGCGAGGTCGGGCGACGCGTCCTTCGGGGTCTTGCCGCCGGTGTCCAGGCACTCGCCGGTCCGTAGGTCCCACACCTGCTTGTGCATGGGCGAGGTGACGGTCGGCGTGTCACCGAGGGACCCGACGATCCCGCGCGCGACCACGTTCGCCCCGGCGAAGGGGTCGCGGTTCTGCACGGCGAGGACGGTGTCGTCGGCGAGGCGGAACAGGGCGACCTGCACGCCGTCGACGAGGGCGGCAGCCCCGCGCTCGGGGACCAGCGCGTCGAGCGCGCAGACGTCGGTGCTGCGGGCGGTGGCGGTCACCGGGTCACCTCCAGGGTGAGCGTGCGCGCGACGCGCGGGTCGTGGTGCGCGACCTCGCCGGGCTCGGCGGGGCGGACCTGCCCGCGCAGCGGCGTATACCTGAGGTCGGGGTCGTGCGAGCCGGGCGCGTTGACGAACGCGGTGAACCGGTCGAGCTTGTCGGGGTCCTCCAGGGCGGCGGCCCACTCGTCGCGGTAGTCGTCGACGTGCGCGGCGATGTCGGCCTCGAGCTCGGTGGCGATGCCCTCGCTGTCGTCGACGACGACGGCCCGCAGCGCCTCGATCCCGCCGGGGTACTCGGCGACGAACGGCGCGGTCCGCTGGAGCCGGTCGCCGCGGCGGACGTAGAGCGCGAGGAACCGGTCGATGACGGCGACGAGCGCCTCGTCGGTGAGGTCCTCCGCGAGCAGGTCGGCGTGCCGGGGGTTGGCCCCGCCGTTGCCGCCGACGTAGACGTTCCAGCCGCCTGCGGTCGCGATGACGCCGACGTCCTTGCCGCGCGCCTCGGCGCACTCGCGCGCGCACCCGGAGACGCCGACCTTGAACTTGTGCGGCGTCCGGAGCCCGCGGTAGCGGTTCTCCAGCAGGATGCCCATGCCGACGGAGTCGCGGACGCCGAACCGGCACCAGGCTGATCCGACGCACGACTTCACGGCCCGCAGCGACTTGCCGTACGCCTGCCCGGACTCGAACCCGGCGTCGATGAGCCGCTGCCAGATCGCGGGGAGCTGGTCGATGCGCGCGCCGAACATGCCGATCCGCTGCGCGCCTGTGATGCGCGTGTAGAGGCCGAACTCCGCCGCCACCTCGCCCAGAGCCACCAGCTTCTCCGGCGTGATCTCGCCGCCCGGGACGCGCGGGATGACGGAGTAGGTGCCGTCCTTCTGCAGGTTCGCCATGACGTGGTCGTTGGTGTCCTGGAGCCCGGCGTGCTCGCGCTCCAGCACGTGCCCGGCGCGCAGCGAGGACAGGATCGACGCGACGACCGGCTTGCAGACGGCGCACCCGCGGCCGGTGCCGTGCGCGGCGACGATCTCGCTGAACGTCCGCAGTGCGCCGGCGGCGACGAGCGCGTACAGCTCGGCGCGCGGCATCGCGAAGTGCTCGCACATGGCCCGCGAGACCTCGATGCCCGACGCCTCGAGCTGGGCGTTGACGATCTTCGTGACGACGGGGACGCACGAGCCGCAGACCGTGCCGGCCTTGGTGCACGCCTTGACCTCGCCGACCGTCGTGCAGCCGTGCTCGGTGACGGCCTCGCGGACCGTCCCGGCGGTGACGTTGGTGCACGAGCAGACGACGACGTCGTCGGGGAGGTCGGCGCCCGGCTCGGGTGCGCCGCCCTCGGGGGCGAGGAACGCCGACGGGTCGGCGCCGAGCGGGCGGCCGAGCATCGGCCGCAGCTGGGGGTACAGGGCGGCGTCGCCGACGAAGACGCCGCCGAGCAGCGTGCGCGCGTCGTCGGACACGACGAGCTTGCGGTAGGTCCGCGCGACGGGGTCGGTGAACGTGACCTCCAGCGCACCCGGGGTCAGCGCCAGCACGTCGCCGAACGACGCCGCGTCGATCCCCACGCCCTTGAGCTTCGTGCCCTCGGGCGCCGGCGTGTACAGCCGCGGCCCGCCGAGCAGCCGGTCGACGACGACGTCGGCCATCGCGTTGCCCGGTGCGACGAGCCCGGTGCACTCGCCCTCGAACGACGCGCATTCGCCGATCGCCCAGATCGCCGGGTCGGACGTGCGGCACGACGCGCCGATGACGACGCCGCCGCGCTCGCCGATCGCGAGACCCGACTCGCGCGCGAGCCGGTCGCGGGGCCGCACCCCGGTCGAGAAGACGACGACGTCGGCGGGGATCTCGTCGTCGGTCGACAGCCGCATGGTCGCGACCGCGCCGTCGTCGGCCGCCGCCAGCCCCGTGCAGCCGGTCATGGTGCGGACGTCGATGCCGAGCCCGTCGACGAGCACCCGGAGCGCCTCGCCACCGCCCGCGTCGAGCTGCACGTTCATCAGGTGGTCCGCGAACTCGACGACGGTCGCGCTCGCACCGAGGTGCTGCAGCGCCGCCGCGGCCTCCAGACCGAGGACTCCGCCGCCGACGACGGCACCGCGCAGCGGCCGCCCGAGCACCGCCGACCGGTCGGCGACCCAGTCGCGCAGCTCGTCGAGGTCGGTCAGCGTCCGGTAGCGGAACACGCCCGGCAGGTCGGTGCCCTCGGTGCGCGGCGTCCAGGCCCACGAGCCGGTCGCGAGGACCAGCTGGTCGTACGGCAGCACGACGCCGGAGCGCGTGGTCACGGTCTGCGCGTCCCGGTCGAGCTTGTCGACGGCGTCGCCGGTGATGAGCGTCGTGCGCGGGTCCTCCCAGACGCCCGGCTCGAGCGCGAGGTCCGCGGGCGTGCGGTCCGCCGTCAGCAGCTCGGACAGGTGGACGCGGTCGTACGGGACCCACGGCTCGTCGCCGACGACGGTGACGTGCCAGCCGTCGCCGGGCGCCCGGTCGAGCAGACCGGCGACGAGGCGGTGGGCGACCATGCCGGCACCGACGACGACGACCCGGCCGAGTGCGGGCGGAGGAGAGGTGTGCATCGCCAGTGGACTCCTGTGGGGGACGAACCGGTGCTGCGCCCAGCATCCGCGCACGTCCGAGGCCCGCGACGGGCCCTTGGACCCACGCAACCTCACACCGCCGACGGCCCCGGTGAGAGATCGAGCTCGTGCGTCTCGTCGCCACCCCGCGCACGCGGACCGGTGCTCAGGCGTCCGTTGACGTGCAGGCCCGCGCTAGAAGCCGCGGAAGACGCCGTCTGGTCGGGTCGAGTCGGCGAACTCGAAGAAGTCCATGTTCCCCAGCGCGAGGTTCGTGGTGATCGGCTCGACCTCCTCGGGTACCGCTCGGAACGTGCGCCCGATCTGATCGCTGTACTGGTTGAGGTCGACGAACAGGACGGTCTGGTCATGCATCGTGCGGGCGTCCGCGACTGCGAGCACGGAGATGTAGCCGTCGCGAGGCAGCAGCACGAGGTCGTCCGGGGTCAGGCCGGCCAGCTCGGGACGCTGGACCGGCTGCAGGCAGGCGCCGCCGCGCTCGAAGTCCCCGACGTCGTACGCCGTCATCGCGGCTTCCAGAGCCGCCAGCCACGCGGACTCGTCGGAGTAGTCCGTCCGCACCAGGAGGACGTACATGTCGGCGGGCTCGGGCAGGAGCATGTTGCCGAGCCTAGGAGCCGACGGGCGGCGAACCCGGGATGTGGCCGGCGCTAGTCCCCGCCGCCGTCCGAGCCGCCGCCGTCGAAGCCTCCCGACCACCCGTCGTCGCCGCCCCCGGCGTGCATGGAGGAGCGGTGCGCGTCGTGTCCGTGCCGGCGCGTCCCGCCGTCGCGTCGCGGGATGAGCGAGATCAGGATCGCGACGACGACGAACACCACCACGAGCGCGACGGCGCCCGGCGGGAACCCCGGGTCGGTTGGGGCTGCGGCGGCAGCGGTCGCGACGGTGAGCACGCGGTGTTTCTAGCGCACCGGCGGCCGCCGCGCGCGAGTTCAGGACATTCGTCCCGCAGACGAGTGACGCCGGACTGGGAGAGTCGGCTTGAAAGGTTTCACGACGACGCGAGGGCGAGACGACGATGACCCGCACGGGAACGCGGTCGAGAGCCGACCAGGCGCTGCGCGAGGAGATCCTGTACTACTGCCGCGAGTCGGTGCGGGCGGGCCTCAACTTCAACACCCAGGGCAACATCAGCGTCCGCGTGCACGGCGACGACGGCTTCGAGGGCATCGTCATCACCCCGTCCGACATCCGCTACGACGCCATGCACCCCGACGACATGCTCGTCGTCGACCTGGACGGCACCGTGGTCGAGGGCGACCTGCTCCCGTCGACCGAGCTGCCCGTCCACCTCGCGCACTACCGCCGCCGGCCCGACGTCCAGGCGATCGTGCACACCGAGTCGACGTTCGTGAACGTCCTCGGCGCGCTCGGCCGGACGATCGACCCCGTCCTGCTCAACATGGTCCTGTACGCCAAGGGGCCCGTGCCGGTCATGCCGTTCGAGTTCTCGACGTGCGCCGCGTTCGGGGAGCGCAGCGCCGCCCTCATGGGGGACGCCGTCGACGCGGTCGTCTGGGCGAACCACGGGCTGCTCGCGGTCGGCGTCTCGCTGAAGCTCGCGTTCAAGGTCGCGGTCGCGGTCGAGGAGAACGCCGAGGTCCTGTTCCACGCGAGCCGCGTCGGCACCCCGCACGTGCTGGCGTACGACGACATCGCGGTCCCGGAGGGCGCCCGCCTTCCCTGACGGCGAGCGGCGGACCTCAGCCGTCGAGGTGCTGGCGGTCCGCCTCCGCGGCCTCGGCGGTGCGCCAGAACCCGCGCAGGATCGCCTCCTCCGGCCCGAGCGGGTCGGAGTCGGCGCGCACCGCGTCGTCGTCGGCCGTCATCGCCTTGACCTCGTCGTGGATCCGCTCCATCGACGCGTCGAGCGAGGCCGCGACGTTCGCCGCGAGCCGCAGCGACTCCTCCAGGTGCTGCGGCACCTGCCGGTGGTACTTGTAGAAGATCTTGTGCTCGAGGCTCGCCCAGAAGTCCATCGCGATGGTGCGCAGCTGGACCTCGACGATGACGTCCTCGACGCGGTCGGACAGGAAGACCGGCACCTGCAGGATGAGGTGCAGCGACTGGTAGCCGTTGGGCTTCGGGTGCGCGATGTAGTCCCGCTCCTCGAGGAGCGTGAGGTCGGACTGCCCGACGAGCATGTCGCGCACGCGGTAGATGTCGGACACGAACGAGCAGGTCACGCGCACGCCGGCGACGTCGAACATCTGCTCGCGGATCGCGTCGGGCGTCAGGGGGATGCCCTTGCGGCGGCACTTCGCGAGGATCGACTCGAACGACTTGAGCCGCGACCCGACGTGCTCGACCGGGTTGTAGTCGCGCATGTGCTTGAAGTCCTCGCGCAGGATCGAGAGCTTCGTCATGACCTCGTCGATCCCGAACTTGTACGTGAGCACGAGGCGCCGCAGGTCCGTCATGAGCGCACGGATCTCGGCGGGGTCGGGCACGGGGTGGTCGGGGCCGACCGGTGCTGTCTCGGTCACCCGATCACCGTACGTCGGTGTCGCGCGAGCCCTTCCGGGCCGGAGGTCCGGGTTGCCGCGTCCCGTCCGGGTCCGGCGCCGCGGGCTCGCGCCGGGCCACGACGAGCGCGGCTTGCGGCGCCCCGCTACGGCGCAGGCACCCGCGAGACGGTGAACGGCCCGGGTGCCTCCCCCGCGGCGCGCTCCCCGAACTGGCTGTTCACGACCAGGAGCGACCGCCCGACGAGCGCCGCGGTCGTGGGGTCGTCGAACGACGGGTCGGTCGTGCGGCTCACGACGGTCCCGGATCGCAGCGACCGGTCCAGGTCCACGCGCACGACGTACCCGACGTCACCCTGCCGCTCGACGGCCCACAGCGTGCGGTGCCTCAGGACGAGGCCGTCGCCGGCGACCGTCGCGCCGCCCAGGTCGATCGCCGCGACGCTGCGGTCGCGCAGCCCGACGGCGAACAGCGTCGCGGTGTTCGACTGCGCGAGCACGGCCGTCCGGCCGTCCTGCGAGATCGCGATGCCGTTGACGTTGAACCCGGCCTGGTACTGCAGCGCGGTCCCGGTGAGGTCGAGGAACACCGGCAGCGTCCGCTCCGCGGCGGTGGAGCGCAGGTCGCGTGCGTCGATCCGGTAGAGGAACGGCCGCTGCGAGTCGGTCGCGTACACGTCGCCGCGCGGGCTGAACGCGACGTCGTTGACGAACGTCGGTGCACCGGTCGGTGCGACCAGCCACGACCCGACGAGCGCACGCGTCCGGACGTCGTAGGCGAAGACCCGCCCGGTCGCCCCGCCGGCGACGACGAGCGTCCGCCCGTCCGTCTTCATGCCGACCGCCGACGTGCGTCCGTCGCCGCCGCCGGCCAGGAACGGCGTCGCCGTCGGACGGTCGAGGTCGCCGCGGTAGACCGTGCCGTCGGTCGTGCTGCCCACGTAGAAGTCGTCCCCGTGCACCGCGACGCCCTCGGGGTAGATGTCGTCGGCCGCCGGGCCGACGGGGTCGAGCAGGTAGCTCGTCGGTCGGTCGTGGCCGCTGCCGGGCCCGTGGCCACCGCCGTGACCACCCCCGTGCGCGCTCGCGGTGGCCGGGGCGCTGACGACCAGCGCCGCGGCCAGGAGCACGGCGGCGAGACGTCGGGTGCTGCGTCGGACGGTCATGGCGGTCCCCCTCGTCGACGGTTCGACGGCGACCGTGCGCGGTGGGCGCGGCGTGCGTCGTCGCGCGCGGAGCCTCCGCGAGGTTAGGTCGGCGGGACGGTCCTCGCATCCCGGAGCGGTCAATCGGATCGCCGCGCGCGGCCGCCGCAGAGGAGGATGGCTGCATGAGCACCCCGACCCTCGACCGCCTGACCTCCGACCTCACGACCGCCATGAAGGCGCGGGACTCGTTCCGCACCGGCACGCTCCGTCAGCTCGTCGCCGCGGTGCGCGCCGAGGCGAAGGCCGGTCCCGTCGAGAAGGACCTCACCGAGGACGACGTGCTGCGCGTGCTGGCCCGCGAGGTGAAGAAGCGTCGGGAGAGCGCCGAGATCTACGCGACCGCGGGCGCCGACGAGCGCGCCGCGAACGAGTCGGCCGAGGCGGACGTCGTGGAGGAGTACCTCCCGCAGCAGCTGTCGGACGACGAGCTCGCCGCGCTCGTGCAGGACGTCGTCGCCGCCACCGGCGCGAGCAGCCTGCGCGACATGGGTGCCGTGATGAAGGAGGCGACCGCCCGCGCCGGGCTCAGCGCCGACGGCAAGAAGCTGTCCGCCCTGGTCCGCGCCGCGCTCGCGGGCTGACGCGGACGACGAGGCCCGGCCGCGGAGGGTTCCCTCCGGGCCGGGCCTTCGTCGTGCGCGGGTGGTCCCGGGGTCAGTCCTCGGTGCGCTCCGGCGTCGTGTTGAGCGCACGCTGCATGGCCGTCGCGCGGCCGCCGACGAGGATCGTGCGGTCCTCGGACAGGAACGGGTTCGGGTCCGTGAACGCGTGCGTCAGGTTCTGCGTGGTCGCGCGCGGCGCGACGTTGTCGTGCGGGTTCATGTCGTCCTCCTGCGTGCCCTCTGCGAGTCGTTCCTGGGCGCTCGTCCAGTCTTCACGTGCGTCCGGCAACATACCGGGACCATCGGCCGTCCCGGGGGGGTTCTGAAGGGAAGGAGATGTTCGCGACGCTCGGGATACCGGGCGAAATCACCGCAGAACCACCCAACCGTGGTGGCTGCGGCCGTACGCTCGCTGCGTCGCGCGACGCGGTCGGCACGGCCCGACGGCGGTCCGCGATGCCGTGCCGGCGTCGTCGACGCGCGCGGCGAGGGGTGACGGCTGGGGGCGCGCGATGACGACGAGCCTGGACGACCCACCGGCGGGCGCACCGCCGGGGCTCGACCGCGCCGTCGTCGACGTGGACGTCCGCGTGGTCCCCGACGGCGACACGTACCTGGCGGTCGTGTCGTGCGACGCGTTCGGCACGTCGAGCACGCGCCCCTTCACGCCGCCGGCCGCGGCCGACGTGACCGCGTTCGCCGACGCGCTCGCGGACGCGCGCACCCGCACCCGCCCCGACGCCGACGCCGCCCGAGCGCTCGCCGAGCGGACGGAGACGCTCGGCCGCGCACTGTTCGACGCGGTGTTCGCGGACGACGCACGCGACCTCCTCGTGACGGCGCGCGACCGTGCCGGGCGGGACGGCGGGGCCGTCCGCGTCCGGCTCCAGCTCGACGACGCCCCCGACGTCGCGGCGCTGCCGTGGGAGCTGCTGCTGCACGGGTCGACGTACCTCGTGCACACCGACGGCGTCTTCGTGGTCCGCTACCCCGACGCGTCCACCCCGGCCGACCCCGCCCCGCTCGAGGGGACGTTGCGGGTCCTGGTCGTCGCCGCGTCGCCGAGCGACCTGCCGCCGCTCGACGTGGACCGCGAGGTGGGCGCGCTGCGCGAGGCCCTCGCGCCGCTGGGGGAGCGGGTCGAGCTGCACCGGCTCGAGCCCGCGACGCTCGACGCGCTGCGGCGCGCGCTCGACGACCGCTGGCACGTGCTGCACGTGGTCGGGCACGGCGGTGCGGACGCGCACGGCGGGGTCCTCGCGCTCACGGCCGACGACGGCACGGCGGACGTGCTCGACGCCCGCACGCTCGCGGACCACCTGCTGGCCGCGCCGCACCTGCGGGTCGCGGTGCTCAACGGGTGCAGCACGGGCGAGGTCACCACGCAGGAGCCGAAGGCCGGGTCGGCGCACCAGCTCGTGCGTGCGGGCGTCCCCGTCGCGGTCGCGATGCAGTACCCGGTGACGGACCGGTCCGCGCACGCCGCCGCGGCGGCGCTGTACGAGCGGCTGGCCGGGGGTGCGCTCGTCGAGCAGGCGGTCACCGCGGCCCGACGTGCGCTGCTGCGCGGGCCCGAGTGGGTCACGCCCGTCCTCTACACGCGCACGTCGCCGCGCGTCTTCGTGGCGCCCGCCGCGTCGCCCGGCGCACCCGTCGCGGTGGTCCCGCCGCGGGACCGCGTGCCCGCGGGCGTCGTCCCCGACGTGCTGCAGCCGCGCTGGTGGGCCGTGCGGGAGGTCGCCGCGTGGATGGACAGCGCGTCGACGGCCCTCCTGCTCACGGGCGACGTCGGGTCGGGGACGTCGGTCCTCGCCGGGTGGCTGGCCGGCGCGGGGTCCACGCCCGACGAGCCGGACGCCCTTGTCGACCTCCTGGAGTCCGTCCGCGGCCGCTGGAGCGCGGTGCACGTGAGCGCCCCGGGCGGCGGCGGTGCGGCCGTCGACCCGCGCGCCGTCGTCCGCTCCCTGGCCGAGCAGCTCGCGGGCACCGTGCCCGGCTGGCAGCCGGTCCGCGCCGACGCCGCCGGACCGTACGGGCTCGCGCACCTGCCGCCCGAGGAGCTGTTCGCGGTGCTCGTCGGGCAGCCGCTGCGCGCCGCGCTCTCGACCGCGCCGCCGGGGACGACCGTGCGCGTGCTCGTCGACGGGCTCGACCACGACGCCCTCGACCCCGTCCTGCGCCTCGCCGCCGTCCCGGGCGTGCGCGTGCTGGTCGCGGGCACCGACCCCGCGGTCGCGACGGTGCTCGACACGCTCTCCGCCGCACGCCTGGACCTCGCGAGCCCGCACCGGCGCGCGCTCGTCGACGCGGACCTCACGGGCTACCTGCGCCGGCGCCTCGCCGGGAGCGGCCGCGACGATGACGACGTCGCCACGCTCGTCGCGCGGGCCGGCGGGAACTTCCTCGTCGCGCGCAACGCGGCCGACGAGCTGCTCGCGCGTCCCGACGTGGCGCTCGACGACCTCGAGCTCCCGCGCGGCCTCGACGCGTCGTCGGAGCGGCACCTGCGCGCGACGCTCGAGCAGTCGTTCGGGCCGACGTGGCGCGACCAGTGGGCGGCCGTGGTCGAGCCGCTGCTCGGGCACCTCGCGGTCGCCCGCGGGCCCGTGCCGCTCCCGGCGCTCGTCCGGTGGCTCGGCTCGACGCTGCCGCGGATCGCCGCGCTCGTCGACGGCCTCGGCGACCTCGTCGTGACCGACGCCGACGGCTGCCGGCTCGCGCACTCGTCGCTCGTCGCGACCCTCCGCGCACCCGCGCTGCCGTCGGGTGCGCCGAACCTCCTGCAGGTCGACGAGGCCGCGGCGCACCGCCGCGTCGTGCGCGGTGCGGTCGCGCTGACGGCGGCGGACCTCGCGCACCCCGACGACGCGGGCGCGTCGTACGCGCTCGTGCACGCGCCGGGCCACCTCCTCGAGCTGCCGCATGACGACGAGGTGGCCGCTCCGGCGCCGATGGGAGCGGATCCCGCGCGCGAGGTGCGCGTCGACGCACGGAGCGCGCTCGGCGACCGCGCGCTGGAGCGCGACTGGGTCGCCGCCCTCGCCGCGTCCGTGCACGACCCGCTGCTCCTCGGGCTGCCCTACCGCGACCTCGTCGCGCTGCACCTGCGCGCGGGCGACACCGCCGCCGTCGAGCGCGTCGTGCGGTTCCTCGCGACGTCCGACGTGCCGCTGCTGCGCGGCGCGGTGTTCGACGTGCTCGCGACGTACGCGGAGCGGTCGCCCGCCGCCGCGACCGCTTTCCTGGTCCGTCTCGCCGTGCACGACGCGCCCGAGCTCCAGCGCATCGCGCTGCACGCGACGTGTCTGCTCCCCGGAGCCGCGCAGGCCGACGTGTACGCGGGCGTCGTGACCGACCCCGACAGCACCGACCAGCACGCCGTGGCCGCCGCGTTCGCGCTGTACTCCAACGGCACGTCGGACCCGCAGCGCCTGATCGGCGACGTGCTCGACCGGGTCGTCGGGCGGCTGCGCGTCTTCCCGCCGCGTCGCGGCACGTGGCCGCTCGTGACGTTCTTCTCGCAGGTCACCGTGACGAACTACGTCAACGGGTGCGCCGACCCCGAGGTCGTGGACGCGACGAGCCGGCTGTGGCGGCACGTGCTCGTGGACCGGATCGGGGTCCTGCGGCCGTGGGGCCCGCTCGTGCAGCGCCTCGTCGTCGAGGGCGTCGTCGCGCGCCGCATCGCCCGCCGCGTGCTCCTCCTGTTCACCCCGCCAGGACGTCCCGACGGGCCGGTCGAGCTCGGCGGTGACCGGCCCGAGGCGCCCGCCGCACGACGCGTGCTCGCCGGACTCGACCCGACCGCCGACGTCGGCGCGCTGACGCCGGACCTCCGCACGCTGCTGGCGTCCGACACGACCATGTTCCGCGTCCTGGCCGCGCTCGTCGTCGCCGTGCACGGCCTCGCCGACCCCGCCGGGACCGACGCGCTCGTCACCGACCTGGCCGACCGCGGCGACGCGCGCACGCAGCGGGCCCTGCTCGTCGCGCACGCCGTCGTCGCCCCGGACCGCACGCCCGCGTCGTGGGTGCCGCGCCTGGACCGGCTCACCCGGCTGGTGACCGCCCGCCCGCACGACGATCACGCCGCCGCCGGTCCGCTCGGCGGCCGTCACCTCGTCTTCGTGCCGCTCGGCCTCGCGTGCGCCGCGACCGGGACGTCGCTCGACGTGCTCGACGAGTGGCTGCGCCCCGACGCCGACCCCGGCTGGCGGTACTGCTGCCTGCGCGGGCTCGGCGCCGTCGGCCTCCACCACCCCGACGCGGTGCTCGGGACGTTCGAGCGCCTCGACCGCGCCGGCACGCTGCCGCTCGACGCCGCCGTCCCCGCGCTCGCCCTCATGGCCGGCCTGCACCCCATGCGCACCCGCACGTGGCTGCTGCGTTCCGGGCGTCGGGACGTGCTCGACGCCGTCTTCGGCGCCGCCGACCCCGTCGACAGCCGCGAGCACCTCGAGCTGCTCGGCATGTACAACGCCGCGGTCCACGGGTGCGTCACGTCGCCCCGCGTGCGCGACCGGGTCGTGACCGAGATGTTCGCCGGTTTCCTCGACTGCCGGACCGGGCGCGAGTGGTCGCGACGCTTCGGATCCGCCGGGGTGCGCGCGCTGCGCGAGGACGACTGGGAGCTCTCCGCGTGGACGTCGTGACCCCGCGCGCTTCGCGGGCGGCGAAATGAGTTGGCGGTCGCCCGGTCTCGACGTAGCGTCGACAGCACACGGGAAGGAGGTGGTCCGGAACATGAAGTCTTCCAGGACGCGTGAGGTGACTGTCCGCTAGTCGCCCGAACAGCTCGGGACGGACTGCACGTCCGCCCGTTGCTTCCCGCCGGACACGGCGAGGGGCGGCGAGCGAATACCGGCAGTCACCGCAGCCCGTGGGAGCCGCGACCTCGTCCGCCGCGGCAGGACCGTCCAGGTCCGGCCCACGGGCTGTCCCCTGCCCGGACACCGTTCGCCCGGGTCAGGTCGCGTCGCCACGCATGACAAGGTGGTCCCGTGGCCCTCAAGAACCCCGCCCAGATCGAGGCGATGCGGCCGGCCGGCCGGTTCGTCGCCGGAGTCCTGCAGTCGCTGCGCGACGTCGCGCGGCCCGGCATGACGCTCCTCGACCTCGACGCGCACGCGCACCGCATGATCGACGACGCGGGCGCGCACTCCGTCTACCTCGGCTACCACCCGTCGTTCGGCGCGATCCCCTACCCCGGCGTGCTGTGCACGTCGGTCAACGACGCCGCGCTGCACGGCCTGCCGTCCGCGCAGGTGCTCGAGGACGGCGACGTGCTGAGCATCGACTTCGCCGCGCAGGTCGAGGGCTGGGTGTGCGACTCGGCGCTCACGTTCCAGCTCGGCACGCAGACGCCCGAGGCGCAGCGGCTCATCGCGACGACCGAGCGGGCGCTCGACGCCGGTATCGCCGCCGCGCGGGTCGGCGCGCGCATGGGCGACGTGTCGGCGGCGATCGGCCGTATCGGGCGCGACGCCGGGTACGGCATCAACGCCGACTTCGGCGGGCACGGCGTCGGGCGGACCATGCACGAGGAGCCGCACGTCGCGAACCTCGGCCGTGCGGGCACGGGCGTGCGGCTCAAGGCCGGCCTGGTCGTGGCGATCGAGCCGTGGTTCATGGCGGGCGGCGACGACTACGTCATCGACGACGACGGCTGGACGATCCGCACCGCGGACGGGTCGCTCGCCGCGCACGCCGAGCACACCGTCGCCCTGACGCCCGAGGGCACGGTCGTCCTGACCGCGCGGGACTGACCCGGACGACCGGCGTCGACCGGCCCTGCACGTCGGCCCTCCCGCGGTCGCCCGGCGGCGTGCGGCACGCTCGGTGCGGGTGAATCGGGCGGTCCCGGGCTGCGGTGTGCCGGGGGTCCGTGCTAGCAAGGTGCTTGAGGCACTCGTCCCCACACGTGCCCGAGGCACCCGTACGTGTGGTTCCGGCCTGTCCTGTGGACGAGGGGAACGCGGTTCCGTCCGGTTCCTGGCACGATGCTCGGGTCGTCCTGTCCTGGGACGCCGAACCGCGAGGGGGTTGATGTGAAGTTCGCGATGGGATCCGACGTCCTCTCGACGCTGACGAAGAAGACGTCGTCGTCGAACGAGGACCTCGGCGCGCTGGTGCGTCAGCTGGCGGCGGCCGCCGAGCCGCTGCAGGGCAAGTTCAACGGCGCCGGTCGTGCGGCGTTCGACAAGTTCAAGGGTGAGACGGACCGCATCGCGGTCGACCTCAACGGCGCGCTCGCCTCGGTGCTCCAGGGCATCGGCGGCATGGACAAGTCGTTCGGCGAGGGCGACCTGCAGATGGCCGACGAGACGCAGGCCGCGCAGGGCGGGTCCGCCTTCGACGCGGCGCGCTTCGGTTCGGCGAAGGGCTGAGGGGGAGAGCGATGAGCGGCAACAGCATCGACCGTCGGGACTTCGACCTGGGCGCGTCCACGACCGCGCAGGAGAACTTCAACGCCGTCGCGCAGCGCCTCGAGGCGCTCATCGACGCGCGCGACCGCGACGTCAAGACGGCCATGGCCGACTACCAGGCGTCGGGCGTCTCCGAGGAGTACGCCGCCAAGGAGGCGCGCTGGAACCGCGTCGCCGGTGAGGTCCGCACCATCATCCGCACGCTCCGCGGCGCGCTCGAGAAGAACGACGCCACGGCGCAGGACACGCTGAAGAAGGCCAAGGCGGCCGTCGACGCGATCGGCTGACGCCGTGACGAAGTGGCACATCGAGCCGGCAGGGGTCCAGGACGTCCTCACCAAGGTGGGGACGGTCGCCGGACTCCTGTCGAGCGTCGTCCAGGCCATGCCGGACAAGGCCGAGTCCGCGGTGACCGCGGGTAACTCCCCGATCATCGGCGACGCCATCGCCGGGTTCTTCGAGCACCACAAGCCGACGCTCGAGGCGATCGGCAACCGCATCAACGCGTCCGTCGGTGGCGCCGCCGCGGCGACGCGGTGGTACCTCGAGGGGGACGAGACGATGGCAGCCCAGCAGCAGTCCGCCGCGGCGTCGTGCACCGGCGCGAACGCCCCGACCTTCCAGGTGCCGACTCCGTGACCGACCAGTGCTACGCCTCGGGCATCAACCCGTACGCCATCCCCGGCGACGACCTCGACCCTGACGGCGTCATCGCCGCCGCGGACGCGCTCGCGGGCCAGGGTGCGTCCGTGCGCGACCACGGCGCCGACGCCGTGAACAAGTGGCGCGGGCTGTCCGGGCACTACGAGGCGCCCGAGGCGAGCACGCTGTTCGTCGTCATGGACCCGGTCGAGGCCAAGTCGCGTCAGTTCGGCGACGACGTCGAGAAGGTCGCGGCGGCGCTCAAGACGTACGCGGAGGCCATCCGGCCCATCAAGGCGTCGCTCGCGGCGGTCAAGCGCGACGCCTACGCGTTCCGCAGCAAGATCGCGTCCAACGCCGAGTGGGAGTACGACCAGGACCTGGTCGACGAGAACACCGGGCTCGTGTCGCGCGTCAACGCGGAGCAGGTCAAGCTCTGGGAGGCCGAGCGGACCTGCGCCAACGCGATCCGTGCGCTCTACGGCGCCGAGCCGTGGCACGCGATGACGGGCGAGGACGACCCCCTCGGCTACGGTCTCGACGCCCTGCCGACCGACGCGGCCATGCCGTGGGGGTCGGAGGTCGAGCGCAAGGACCACTGCCCCAAGTCCGCGGCCGTGCAGGTCAAGCGGTTCGTGTGGGACGGCGTCGTCGTCGACGGCCTGTGGGGCACCGTCGTGGGCCTCGGGCAGCTCGTCGGCATCAAGGACTGGTCCTGGTCCTGGGACACGATGAAGAACACCTGGATCGGCATGGGCGGCCTCATCGGCTACGCCGACGGCGAGTGGTCCTGGGGCAACGCGGGCGACGCGTGGCTCGGGCTCGGCAAGGGCCTCATCGCGTGGGACACCTGGGAGGACGACCCCGGGCGCGCCGCTGGCGGCGCGATCTTCAACGTCGCCACGATCTTCATCCCCGCCGGCGCGGCCGTCTCCGGCTCGAAGGGCGCGGCCACGGCCGCCGGTGCCGCGGGCAAGGCCGCACGCGTCTCGTCGTGGCTCGGCAAGGGCGCGCGCGTCCTCGAGTTCGTCGACCCCATCTCGCTGGGCCTCAAGGGCGTCGGCGCGCTGCCCAAGCTGGGCGACCTGCTGACCAACATGAAGATGGTCGACGACCTCGGCAAGGCGATCGACATCGACGTCACCGACGTCGGCACCACGCTCGACGACGTCCCGACCAACCTCGGCGACGACCTCGGCTCGAACATCCCGGTGCGCGACCCGGACCGCGTCGACCTGGGCGACACCACGGGGGCCGACGTGCCCGAGCCCGTCAAGGTCCCCGAGCACCAGCTCGTCGGGACCGACGGCAACCCCGTCCGCGACACGCCGGGCGGCACCGGCTCGGGTGCCGACGACCTGCTCGACGGCGGGACCACACGTCCCCCGGGCAGCACCACGGGCGGCACCGACGCGCCCACCGGCGGCTCGCACGACCCGGCGACGCCGGGCGGCTCGGGCACCGGGACCGGCGGCGCCGGCCACGGCGGCTCGGGCTCCGGCACGGGCCACGGCGGCTCGGGCTCCGGTGGCTCCGGCTCGCCGGTCGACCCGCCGACGAACCCCGTCGACCCGCCGAAGACGCCTGTGGACCCGCCGACGGGTGGCACGCCGGGACACGTCGACCCGCCGACGAACCCCGTCGACCCGCCCACGACGCCGGTCGACCCGCCCACGGGCAGCACGCCGCACGACCCGGCCACGGGTGGCGCACCACACGCTCCGTCGACGCCCGTCGACCCGGCGACCGGCGGTGCTCCGCACGACCCGGCGACCCCCGTCGACCCGGCGACCGGCGGCGGCTCGACGCCGCCACCCGCGTCGGGTCCGACCGGCCCGGGCAGCTCGCCGCACGGTCCCGAGCTCAAGTTCACGGACGTCCTCGACGACGTCCTGTACGACCACGGGCTCAACCGGACCGCGTTCCGCGAGCTCATGCAGACGCGCGTCGAGGACCTCACGCGCACGCAGGTCGACACGCTGCTCGACATCCGCTCGCGCATGCCCGCGGTGTACGAGGACACGCTGCTCCAGAAGGTCATCACGCCGAACCAGGCGCTCGGCGTCCTGGGTGCCGACGCGGGCCGGTTCTTCGACCCGGACCACCTGGCGCACATCGACTCGCTCGGCGCGGCACCGCTCGACAACCTCGGTGGCTTCGTGTCGCGCTTGCTGGACGTCGACGGTGCGACGACCGCGCAGCTCTACCACCAGCTCGGGCTCAACTACCCGGGCAGCCCGTTCACGCTGCCGGACCCGGCGCCGTACTCGCTCGCGAACGACTCCGCGTTCACGGTGCGGTACATGGCGGGCGACGGCATCGCGCCCGGCGGCAGCGCTGCGATGCCGTCCTACGTCTACCCGGGTATCCCTGAGGGTCCGCTCCAGGCGATGGCGTCCATGCCGGACTCGCTCTACCAGATCACCGACGACGTGGCCCGTCGCGAGGCGATGTTCGACTGGGTCAGGACGCACCACCCGAGCGCCGCCTACGACGCGTCGAACGCGTTCGACGTGGACCCGGCGACCGGGACGGCCCGCGTCGGCGGTGACCGCAACCCGTTCCGCGGGAGCGGCTGGAGCGGTGCGTCGACGGCGTACAGCCCCGAGCTGGCGTACGGCCCGAACAAGATCTCGATCCCGAAGGGCGCCGAGATGTGGCGGACCGACGCGACGGGTGCCCAGGAGCTCGTCGCCGTGTACGACGGGGCCTCGTGGAACATCGTGCCGTGAGGGCCGGGCTGTACGCCGAGCTCGACGGCGTGACCTACCCGGCCGAGGGCTCGGACACGCTCCCGGTCAACCTGCTGGCGCCGGCCGACCAGCCGCCGCCCGCGGGGTTCTCGGAGGACCGCCGCGGGCGGTGGATCAAGCGCGTCGAGGACCCGTCCGAGATCGACCGGCTCTACCGCGTCCGCACGACCGCACGCTGGTCGCAGTGGACCGTCGACGTGGACCGCGTCGAGGGTGACATGGCGTGGTGGTCGTACTACGGCGACGGCCTCCCGCTCGACGACCGCAGGATCCACCGCAACGGCTGGAGCGAGTGGCAGGGCCACGTCCCCGTCGCCGAGCTCGAGGACCCCGTCGAGGTCGTCCACGAGCTGCTGGGGTGACGTCGGCTCGCCACCCCCACCGGTCGTAGCATCTCCAGCGCGGCGAGGGTGGAGGTGGGTGCGATGAGCGCGCGTGACGGCGGCCGGGTCGCGGTCCTGGCGAGCGGCCACGCGGAGCTCGACGGCGTCGTGTACTCGACGACCAGCCTCCGGGACTCCTGGTCGGCGACCGTGCCGGTCGACGAGCTGAGCGACGTCGTGTCGACGACCGAGGACCTGCCGGTGACGTGGCCCGCGCGGCCGGAGGGTCTGGCCTGGTGACCGGTGACGTGCGGGTCGGGTACTACGTCGTGGTCGAGGGCGCCCAGTTCGCGTGCGAGGCGCCCTTCTCGGCGCAGGTCCGTGCGCTGTCGACCCGGTTCGACGACGACCCCGAGCGGACGGCCACGCGCTACGACCGGCTCGCGGTGGACCGGGTGTTCCACGTCGAGGCGTGGGGCCGGTGGCGGGGGGCGGACGCGACGCTGCAGACCGTCCGGACGGACGGCGTGGTCGTCGCCGGCGTGGGCCCGGCGCCCGAGGGCGACGGGGTGCGCCACCTGTCCGGCGGCCAGTGGCAGGCCGTGGTCGACCCGGCTGAGCTCGACGACGTGCGCGAACGCGAACGGGACGTCCTGCGGTGCCGCCCGGGCTGGGTGGCCGGGACCGGGCCGGACGCGACGCGCGTCGGGACGTACGCGCTGATCGGCGACGAGGTGCTGCCGTGCGGGGAGCCGCTCGAAGGGCTGCTGCCCGTCGGCTACGGGCTCACGGGTGACCCCGGTGACGGGCCGGCGACGGGGCTGAGCGGCGACCGGCTCGTCGCGCTCGCGGACGTGCGCGCGATGGAGACGGTCACGACGACCGCGTCGTGGCAGGGCCGGCGGGTCGGCGTCGCGGTCGTCGAGCGGGACACCGCGCTCGTGTCGCTCGACGACGGGTCGACGGAGGTCGTGGCGCTCGACGAGCTGACCCTCGTCGCCGAGGAGGTGCGGCCGGCGCGCGTCCCGACGGCCCCGGTCCGCGCGGCTCCGTCGTCGGGACGGTCGCCCCGGCTGCCTCCGGGCTCCCGGCCCGCCGAGCTGGCCGCCTGGGTGAGCGACGGCGGTCCCGCGCACCGCGAGCTCCGCGACCTCGTGGCGGCGGTCTACGCGAGCGCGGACGCCGACGGTGTCGCGGCCCTGGTCCGGGCACTGCCGCGCCTGCGCGTGGCGGACCCGGCCGCGGATGCGGCGTGCGGGTACCGGAGGCTCGACTGGACCCTGCGCGTCGCGACCGCCACGTGGGTCGCCGCGGCCGGGCTGCGCGAGCTGGCGGCGTCGATCGCCGATGCCGCGCCGGTGGTCGACGACGAGACCGCGGTCGCGCTGCTGGAGCCGGTGAAGCGCGCGCTGGCGGCGATGCAGGGACGGGTCGTGGAGACCACGAACGGTCCCGCCGACGAGTGGCAGGAGGTCGAGTGGCGGGCCGCGCGCAAGGGTGGGCGCGCCGACGCGCTCGTCGCCGTGTCGAAGACCGTCTGCCTCGTGCGCGCCGTCGGGCGTGGTGACGGGCGCCTGGCGGGCGCGGTGGCGTCGGTGTGCGTCCGGGCGTCGGAGGTGCGAGCCGCGGCGGCCCGGGTCGTCGCCCGCCGCGGCGTCGATCCCGGTCTCGACCTCGCGCGGTACCCCCTCGGTGACGCGTTCCGCCGGTCGGCGCTGGACCTCGTGCGGGCCGCGACGCGCCCGGGCGCCTGAGCCGGCGGTCACGCCCCCGGGCGGGTGGCCCTGTGGAGGGCGCGCGGGCCGGAGGCCACCGGTGGGACATACTCGCCGGAGCGTTCTGAAGCCGAGTCGAAGGAGCAGCCCCTCGTGACCCTCATGCAGAAGGCCGTCACGCCGCAGATGAGTGCGGCGTACCTCGAGTCCGGGTACGACCGGGTCGCGGGGTTCGTCGTGCGGGCGGCGGACGTGGCGTGGGCGACGACGCCGGCGGCGGTCTTCGAGGCGCACGGTCTCGGCTTCCCGGGTGCGCCGTTCTCGCCCGACATCGAGCACGTCGATGTGCTGCGGTTCCCGGCCGGCCCGACGATGCGGTTCCTCAACGCGACGGGCGGCACGGACCAGCGGACCCGCCAGCTCACGGGCGGGCCGTTCGTCGACCGTCCGCCGTTCACGGGCCTGGGGTTCGTCGCCGTGACGGACCACGTCGTACCGCTGTCGTGGCTCGAGCACACGCGCGTGCCCGCCGGCTCGGAGCTCGTGCGGATCGGGCGCGACGGCTCGTCGACCGTGATCGGGCGGTACGTGGACGTCGGCCACGGGTGGACGTCGGACGTCGTCACCGTCGGGTCGCCCCGCGACCCGCGGATCTCGCGGTTCGTCGGGCACCTGGTCGAGTGGAACGGCGGGCACCTGTCCGCCGACGTGCTCGACGACCGGGCCGTGCTCGCGCTCGACGGCCAGCCGCGTGCCGAGCTCGGGTTCACGCAGACCGCGATCGGCCGCTGGCGGCGCGAGGTGCCGCTCTCCGAGCTCGGGGAGCGGTTCGAGCTGCACGTGAGCGGGCGGTGGAACGGGCTGGAGGTGCGGCTCGTCGACCAGTGGCCTGCCGAGAACGGCGGCACGGTGTCGCGCGCGTTCTACACGGGGCACGACGCGGACCTCGCCGAGGGGCTGCGGCTCGTGAAGGTCGACGCCGCCGCGTACGAGGTCGTCGTCCCGACCGAGAACGTGGTCGACGTCGTCGCCACGCAGCTCATCCCGCAGGCCTGGTCCTGACCATCGCGTCCGGCGTCGTCGCACATCGATGACCGAGTCACGCAACGCTCCTGACCTGGGCCGACAGGGTGGCGGTCGGCGGGCGGGGCGCTCCGCTGGTCGCTGGACCGCGCGAAACGTGCCAGGATCGGCGCTCGCAGAGCGGTTGCGGCACCTGGCTGTGACCCAGGTCCGACCGAGGGGGTGACGCGGGCCGTGGGCGACCCCCTCGTGGCCTGGTGCGGCGTCTGCGCGGCATCGCTTCCCGCCGGTGCGGCGACGTGCCCCCGGTGCGGTTCGGCGGTCCTGCGCGGACGTCGGGAGCCGCTCGCGGTGCTGGAGGGCGCGCGTCGCGCCCCGGCCGCCTCGGTCGTCGTCGGCCTCGTGATCGACGTCCTCCTCGTGCTCGCCGCGCTCGTTCCCGCCGTCGTCGGTGCGGTCGGCTCCTCGCCCGCGGGCCGGGCGCTGGTCGCGCTCGGTGTCGTGCTCGCGGCGGCCGTCGTCGTGGTGCTGCTCGTGGTGCTGGGGCGGACCGGGCGGACGCCGGGTCTCGCTGCGCTCGGTCTGCGACTCGTGGACGGCGCGTCCGGGATGGCTCCGGGGCGTGGGACGGGCGTCGGGACGTGGGCGCGCGACGGTGTCGTGCTCGACGTGCGTGGCGGCGTCGACACCGCGCGCCGGGCGAGCGTGGGCACGCGTGAGGCGATCGGTCGCCTGCGCGCCACGAGCGGTGTGAGCGGCGAGGCGACCGGCGCGCACGCCGGGGCGACCTCGCGTGCGGCGGCGGGCGCTCGCGGTGCCGGGGTCGCGGCGTCCCCCGGCGGGACGGGCTCGGCCGGCACGCGCGACGGCGTCGTGCCGCGCGCTGCCGACGCCCGGTACGGAACGGCCGCCGGGTACGGCACTGCCGCGGGCGAGGGCGTCGCGCCGGGCTCGGGCGACGCATGGTCCGGCGCTCCCGCCGCTCACGGCACGACGTCCGCCGGTGCTGTGACGACCGGTGCGGCGAACCCCTGGGCGTCGACCGGAGGTCCCGTGCCGGCCGGCACCGGCGAGACGGGCGGCCAGGCTGCTCCCGCCGCCGGCGGTCGGCGGGCCGCGCGGCTGGCAGCCGCGTCCGGCGAGCATTCGTCGCCGACTCCGCGCGTCGCGCCCCCGCCGTCGGGCGCGTTCCCGACCGTGTCGACCGGCACGCCCGGTCGCGGTGCCCCGACAGCAGGCGGTGCTGCGGCGGGTGTCGCCCTCCCGCCCGTGCGTCCGCTCGACGACGCCGCCGCCGGGTCCGCGGCTGCCGGGTCCGCCGCGGGCTGGACTCCGTCGCGCGTGCACGAAGGTGCGGTCACGGGCCAGCACGCCGCAGCCGGCCAGCACGCCACCGCCGGTGAGGCCCGTGCCGCGGGCACCTCCGGCTCGACGGCGCCCCTCTCGGGAGCCGTGCCGGTGGTCGGTGCCGGTGGCGCGACGGGGCGGCCGACGGGTGGCGCGCACGGGATCGTGCTCGTCGCGGACGACGGCGAGCGGCTGATCGTCACCGGGCTGACGCTGATCGGCCGCAACCCCGAGCCGCGACCCGGCGAGGTCGTGGCCGGGCTGATCCCGATGATCGACATGACCCGGTCGGTGTCGAAGACGCACGCGTCGGTCCGCTGGGACGGTGCGACGCTGTGGGTCGCCGACCGCGGGTCCACGAACGGCACGGCGCTGGTGCGCCCGGGCGCGCAGCCGCTGCGGCTCGGCACGGCGTCGGAGGAAGAGGCCCCGGTGGGCTCCCAGCTGCGGCTCGGGGAGCGCGTGTTCCGCGTGGAGGCGACGGCATGACGGTTCCGCACCCGGCGCTGGACGCGCGCGCGGGCGAGGTCCTGGTGACGGAGACGCGCGCCGAGGTCGCGTACCTCAGCGAGACGCGCGCCGACCTGCTGGTGCGTGCGCGCGCCGACGGGCGGCGGGTCGCGCTCGTGAGCGACGAGGTGACGCGGCTGTCGTACCCGATGCGCGAGGCGCTGCGGGACTCGGGCGGCGCGTGGGTCGTCCGCGGGATCGACGGCACGCTGCGCGACGGGTCGGACGGGCGACGGCTGTCGTCGGTCGGCGAGATCGCGACGCGCGGGCCGATCACGGCCGCCGAGGACGTCGCCGTGCGGTTCCTGCGCCCGGTCGCACCGCAGTCGGTGCAGCTCGTCGTGTCGCAGGCCGTGCGGCACCGCGCGACGGTCGACACGCAGCTCGGCGGGACGGCCGAGCTGTTCGCGGAGGACCTGATGGGGGCGGCGCCGAGCGGCTGGGGCGCGCACGAGCCGGCGGTCGTCGCGTGGGACCGCGCGCGGCTGACCGAGCTCGCCCGGAACCGGATGCCGGAGGAGACGACGGTCGTCGTCGCGGGCACGCCCGAGCGGCCGCTGGTCGGCACGATCCGCACGGCCCGCACCGAGCACGGCCTGGAGGAGACGACGCAGCTCGTCGTCGGCGTCGGCGCACCGGGGAGCCCGCAGGCGCGCGCCGCGATCGACGCGCTCCCGGGCACGTTCGACCGGCTCGCGACCCGCAGCATGCCGCTGTTCGGCCTCGTGATGGGCCGGCAGGGCCGCCGCGACCTCACGTTCCCGTCGGTCCTCGAGGCGCCGCCCGTGCCGCTCGCGATGCTCGTCGGCCCGCCCGGCGTCCGTGACCTCGGCCTGCCGGTCGACGAGCTCGTCCGGACGCTCGGCGCGCGTGTGGTCGGCCGCCCGCGCGTCCCGGGCCTGTACTTCCCGCTCGGCACGCTCGAGCGCGACGGCTGGCAGGCCTTCGACGAGGTCCTGCGCGCGATCGGTCACGACCGGGTCCGCGAGGCGCTCGGTGCGCCGCGCGGACCGTGGGAGGGGGTGCTCGATGGCCCGCGACCCTGACGCCGTCCTCCTGGAGTCCGTGCGCGTCCACCGTGCCCGGCTGCGTGCCGCGTTCCTGCACGGCGACCTGCGCGACCGGCGGACCACCAACGACAACGTGCGGCGGTTCGTCGGGAGCGTCGTCGTGGCGGCCCTCGCGTGCGCGGGCTGCGCCGGGTACTCGTTCGTCCAGGCGAACAGCGGGTCGTTGCGCGGTGGAACGTCGAGCCCGCAGACGACGATCGGGGCGACACCGTGAGCACCTTCACCCGGTTGACGCTGGTCGGCGCGGAGCGCCGCGCCGAGGTCGTCGTGCCGTCCGACGAGGGCGTCGCCGCGATGCTCCCCCAGCTCCTCGAGCTGCTCGGGGAGTCACCGCGGCTCGCGCCGCAGGCCGTCGCGCTGGTCCGGGTCACGGGCGACCAGGTCGACCTCGCGCTCGACCCGGCGTCGCAGGGGCTGCTGGACGGCGAGGTGCTGCGGGTCGTCCGCGCCGCAGCGGCTCCGCCGCCCGCGGAGGTCGCCGACGTGACCGACGCCGCCGCGGAGGAGCTGCGCGCGCGGACCGACCGGTGGTCGCCGTCGTCGCGGCGCGTGCTGGCGGCGGTCGTCGTCGGGCTCGCGACCGCGGCCACGATCGTCGCGGTGCCGCTCGTCGAGCAGCCGTTCGCGGGTGCCGCGGGCGTCGGGGTCCTCGCGCTGGTGCTGGCGGCGATCGCCGCCGGGCTGGGCCGCGCGGGCCGTCGGTACGCCGGTCTGGTCCTCACCGCGGCGGTCGTGGGCGCGGGGGTGCCGTTCGCGGCGCTGCTCCTCGCGACCGGTGACGTCCCGCTCGCGGAGGCCGCGACCGCGGGCTCGTTGCTCGCGTGGGTCGCGCTCGGCGCGGGCGCCGGGATCGGGCGGTCCGACCGCGGCGCTGCCGTCGGGGCCGTCGCGGGCATCGTCCTGACGACCCTGCAGCTCGTGCTCGGCGCGCTGCTGCCGGAGGTGCGCGCCGACGCCGTCGTGGCCGTCGTGGCCGTGATCGCGTGCGGGCTGCTGCCGTGGTGGGCGATGACGGCGTCGGGACTCACCGGCCTGGACGACGCCGCGCTCGACGGGACACCCCCGCGCCGGCCCGCCGTGCGGCTCGCGCTCGGGGACGCGTACGCGGGGCTGACGTGGAGCACGGTCGCGGTCGCCGTCGCGGCGGCGACGTCCTGCGCGGGCCTGATCGCCTCACGCGACACCGGCGCGACCGTCCTCGCCGTCCTCGCGCTCGTCGTGCTCGCGCTCCGCACGCGCAGCCTCCCGCTGCGGCCCCAGGTCGCGCTGCTGTGGGCGGCGGTCGTCGTGCCGCTGCTCGTCGGCGTGCTCGGCCCGTGGGGCGACGGCGAGCCCGTGGCGGCGGCCGGTGGGGCGCTCGCGCTCGCCGTGGTCGGCGCCGCGGTCGCCGGGTTCGACGCGTCGGGACAGCAGCGCGCCCGCTGGCGGCGGATCGGCGACCTCGCCGAGCTGCTCGGCGTGCTCGCGATGCTGCCCACGCTGCTCGGGGTGCTCGGCCTCTACGCCGACCTGCTCGGGACGTTCTGATGGCCGGTGCACGGCTGCGGGAGGTCGCCCGGCTGACCTTCGCGGGGTCGACGGGCCTCGCCCGCACGCTCGAGGAGGCCGACCAAGGCCTGCGTCGCGCGGTGTCGACCAGCCGGCGCATCGCCGTCGTTCAGGCCGACGGCGGCGCCGGGGCGACGACGACGCTCGCGGGTGCCGCGACCGCGCTCGCTCAGCGCCGGCCGGCCGCCGTGCTCACGGTCGACGCCGCCGCCGGTGCCGCCGCTCTCGTGTCCCGCACCCGCGTGCCCCAGCCGTTGCCCTGGACGGTCGCGCGGGACGCGACCGCAGGTCTCGCGCGCGGCGCCGACGCGCGTGCCGCGCTGCCCGTCGGCCGGGGCGGGCTCCGGGTCCTCGGGGACGGGACCGCGTCGTCGCCGTGGCCGCCCGGTCCGCGAGCGTGGCGCGAGGCCGTCGACCCGGTCGGGCGGTTCTTCGACGTCGTCCTCACGGACTGGGGCGTGCGCTCGGCGACGGACCTGTCCGTCGTGGCCGGGGACCACCACGTCGTCACCGTCGTCGCGCGCGCCGACCGCGGACCGGCCGAGCGTGGTGCCGTCCTCGCGGCGCGCCTCGTGACCGGCGCCCACGACGGCGTCAGGCCGGGTGAGCGGGGCGGAACCGCGGCTGCGGACGGCGGTGGCGCGGCCGCCGGCGGTGTGGCCGCCGGTGGTGCTCCGCAGCGACTGCACGCCGGCGTCGAGTCCGCGGACGTCTCTGCCGACCGGTGGCGGGCGCCGGCCGTCGTGCTGGTGCTCGTCGACGTCGGCGGCACCGGTGGCCGGACGGACGCGGTCGCACGGGACGCGCTCGACGGGCTGCCGGTCAGCGTCGTCGCGGTGCCGCACGACGCGATGCTCGGTCGCGGCGCTCTCACGGCCGGCACCGCCGTGAAGGCCGCGTGGTCGGGGCTCGCGGCGCACCTGCTGGCCCGCGCGTGCGACCCGTCGTCCGCTCTCGCCGACGGGCAGGTCGCATGACGCGCGTCCTCGTCCACCGGCCCGCGCGCATGGTCCGGCCGCTCGAGCAGCCGCCGGACGTGCCGGTCGCCGCGCCGCCGCAGACGAACGACGCGACCGGCGGTGCGGGCCTGCAGTCGCTGCTGCCGGTGGTCGGCGCGGTCGGGTCGATGACGATGATGCTGGTGCTGCGCGGCAACCCGCTGTTCGTGCTCGTCGGCATCATGGTGCTGGTCGTGGCGCTCGTCGGCGGCGTCGGCATGGCGCTGAGCAGCCGCGGGACCGCGGCCCGCACCCGGCGGCTCCAGCGCGAGCGGTACCTCGACTACCTCGAGGAGCTGCGCGCCGACCTCGCCGACGCCGAGGACGACGCGCGCAGCACGGCGCTCACGGTGCACCCCGACCCGGTCGCGCTGGTCGACGTCGTGCGTGACCCCGAGCGGCGCTGGGAGCGGCGGCGCACGGACCCCGACTTCCTGGACCTGCGCGTCGGCGTCGGCGACCGGCCGTGGTTCTCGCTCGTCGTCCCGGAGGACCCGAACCCGACGCAGCCGTTCGACCCGGCGATGGCGGCCGAGGCGCGGACCGTCGCGACCCGGCACGCGCGCGTGCCGCAGATGCCCGTGACCGTGCGGCTGGACCGTGCGGGCGAGGTCGCGGTCGTCGGGCCGCGCGACGCGGGGCTCGCCGTCGTCCGGGCGCTCGTCACGCAGGCCGTCGCGCTGCACGCACCGGACGACCTGCAGGTCGCGGCGGCGTTCCCGGCCGCACGGGCCGGCGACTGGGCCTGGCTGGGCGCGGTGCCGCACGTCGTCGACGACACGCTCTTCGACGGTCCCGTCGCGGCGCGCCGGGTCGCGGGCGACCTCGCCGGGCTCGTCCGCGTCGTCGGGCCGACTCTCGTGGACCGCGCGCAGGCGGCGGCGCGGGCGCGACGCGGCGGGGGGATGGGCGACGGCGCCGCGTTCGCCGCGCGGCTGCTCGTGCTGTCCGACGACCACGGCGACGTCGCCCAGGTGCTGCCCGCGGTCGACGCGGCGCTGCGGCCCGCCGACCTCGGGGTCACGGTCGTGCACCTCGTCGAGGACCGCCGGCACGAGCCGTCGGACACCGCCGTGCGGCTGACGGTCGACACCGACGGCTCGGTCGTCGTCGAGGACCTGCGCGACCCCGACGCCGTCCCGGTGCGCGCGACCGTCGACGACGTCCCCGTGCCGCTCGCGTCGGGCCTGACCCGTGCGCTGACGCCGCTGCGCCTGTCCTGGGAGGACAGCGCCGAGGCCGGCGAGGCCGCCGCGATCGGCACGGACGCGCTGCTGGGCGTCGAGGACGTCCGCCGGATCGACCTGCACCGCACGTGGGCACCGCGCTCGCCGCGCGACTTCCTGCGCGTCCCGGTCGGGGTCGACGACACGGGCACGCCGCTGCTGCTGGACCTCAAGGAGTCGGCGCAGCTCGGCATGGGCCCGCACGGGCTGTGCGTCGGCGCGACCGGGTCCGGCAAGTCCGAGATGCTGCGGACGCTGGTCGCCGCGCTCGCGATCACGCACCCGCCCGACGACCTCGCGATGATCCTCGTCGACTACAAGGGCGGTGCCGCGTTCGCGCCGTTCGCGGACCTGCCGCACGTCGCGGGCATCATCGACAACCTCGCCGACGACGCGGGCCTCACCGAGCGGGCGCGCGCCAGCATCGCCGGGGAGGTCGTCCGCCGCCAGCAGGTGCTGCGCGACGCGGGCTCGTCGCCGTCGATCACGCACTACCGCGAGATGCGCGCGACGACCCGCCCGGACCTGCCGCCGCTGCCGCACCTGCTGCTCGTCATCGACGAGTTCGGCGAGCTGCTGACGGCCGACCCCGACTTCGTCGACCTGCTGCTGACCATCGGCCGCATCGGCCGGTCGATCGGCATGCACCTCCTGCTGTCGAGCCAGCGCATCGAGTCGGGCCGCCTGCGCGGGCTCGAGACGTACCTGTCGTACCGGATCGGCCTGCGCACGTTCTCGGAGGCCGAGAGCTCGGTCGTGCTCGACACCCCCGACGCGTTCCACCTGCCGGCGGTGCCCGGGTATGGGTACCTCAAGGTCGACACGACCGTCTACCAGCGGTTCCGCGCCGGGTACGTGTCCGGCCCGCTGCCGACCGACGACGTCCCCGAGCCCGAGGTCACCGACGAGACGCGCCGTCCGCTGCTCGTGCCGGTGCACCACGGCCTGCTCGCGGCCAACGGGCTCGGCGGCGGCGCGCCCGGCGAGGTCGAGCTCGTGCGGCCGTCCGTCGGCGCGTCGATGGTCGACGTCGTCGTCGAGCAGCTCGCGTCCGCGGCCGATCCCACGACACCCGTCTGGCTGCCGCCGCTGCCCGCACGCGTCGCGCTCGGCGGGCTGGTCGGCGAGCAGCGGCCGCCGCACCTCACCGTCCCGGTCGGCGTCCGCGACGACCCCGCCAAGCAGCGGCAGGAGACGTGGCGCCTCGACCTCACGCGCGCCGGCGGGCACGTCGCGATCATCGGCGCCCCGCAGTCCGGTCGGACGACCGTGCTCTGGACGATCGCCGCCGGGCTCGCGCTCACGCACGACCCGCGTCAGGTCGCCGTCTACGGCATGGACCTCGCGGGCGGCGGTCTCAGCCGGCTCGAGGCGTTCCCGCACGTCGGCGGCGTCGCGACGCGGTCCAGCCGGGACCGGCTCCGGCGGCTCCTCGAGGAGCTGCACGGCATGCTCGCGCACCGCGAGAAGGTGTTCGCCGAGCACGGCATCGACTCGCTCGCGCTGCTGCGCGCCCGGCACGCCGCCGGGCAGGTGCCCGAGCTCGCGACCGCCGACGTCGTCCTGCTCGTCGACGGTGTGGGCGCGGTGCGCGGCGACTTCGAGGAGCTCGACGAGACGTTCACCGCGCTGCTGTCGCGCGGCAGCGGCTTCGGCATCCACGTCGTCATGACCATGGCGCGCTGGAACGAGGTGCGCATGCAGAGCCAGCCGCTCATCGGCACGCGCGTCGAGCTGCGGCTCAACGACCCCGGCGACTCGACCGTCGGGCGCAAGCTCGCCGCGACGCTGCGCGCCGACCAGCCGGGCCGCGCGCTCACCGACGACAGCCTGTTCGCGCAGGTCGCGCTGCCGCTCCCCGACAACGCCGCGCTCGACGGTGACGTCGCGACCGTCGGTGCGGGGCTCGACGCGCTCGCCGACGAGGCCCGTCGCCGCTGGGGCGGCGCGGCGGCCGCGCCGAAGATCCGCGAGCTGCCCGAGGTCCTCGACCTCGCGACGCTGCCCGACCCGCTCGACGAGCCCGATCTCGTCCCGTTCGGCCTGCGGCAGGACACGATGTCGCCCGCGCTGCTCGACCTCGTCGCGCGCGACCAGCACCTGCTGGTCCTCGGCGACCCGCGCTGTGGCAAGACGACGCTGCTGCGGACGGTCGTCGAGGGGCTCGTCGACCGGTCCACGCCCGACGAGCTCGTCGTGGCCGTGTTCGACCCGCGCGGCGGGCTCGCCGACGTCTGCCCGGAGGACTACCTCGGTGGCCGCGCGACGAGCGCGCCGCTCGCGCTGCAGCTGTCGACCGCCGTCGCCGCCGAGCTCGCGAAGCGCACCGGCGACGGCCCGTCCGCCGGTCCGCGGATCGTCGTCGTGGTCGACGACTACGACATCCTCGCGTCCGGCGGCACCGACCCGCTGCGCCCGCTGCTCGAGCACCTGCCCGCCGCGCGCGACCTGCGGCTGCACGTGCTCCTCACCCGGCCCGTCGCCGGCGCGTCGCGTGCGCTCTACGACCCGGTCCTGCAGGCCGTGCGCGACACCGGCGGCAGCGGGTTCCTCATGGCCGGCGAACGGTCCGAGGGTCAGGTCTTCCCCGGCCAGTACGCGGAGCTGCTCCCGCCCGGACGCGGCAAGTGGCTGCGCCGCGGCGAGCGGCCCACGCTCGTCCAGGTCGCCACGTCCCAGGAGGTGCCCGGTGCCCCGTGAGCTCGTCGTCCTCAGCCCCACCGCGCCCGACGCGCGCGTCCTCGTCGAGGCCGGTGCCGCCGTCGACCCCGACCTCGGGCTGCGCACCCTGCACGACGGCGCCGTGCACCAGGTCGTGCGCGTCGACCCCGCCGACCCGTCGCAGGGTGCGGGCGTCGTGAGCATCATGCAGCCGCTCCAGGTCGACAACGTCGCCGAGGTCCGTCGGCTCCTGCCGACCCTCACCGCGCTGCCGCCGTGGCTCGGTGCCGGTCAGCCGGTCTGGTGGGTCGAGGCCGTCGCGCCCTGGGGCGACCTGGGCCGGACCGGGATCGCCGTCGTGCAGGAGATGGCCGCGCGCCTCGGCGGCGTGTGCGTCGTGCAGGACGGCGAGTAGCCCGTGTCGTTCGTCGCGCCTCCGCCGCCCGCGCTCGCCGGCCTGCCCGACACCGTGCTGACTGCGCTCGGCCGGCCGCTGCCCGCGACCGGTGCGGTGCACGTCGCGGGCGTCGGGGGCGGCGTCGGGGCGTCGACCGTCGCAGGGCTGGTGTGGTCGGTCCTCGCGCTCTCCCATCAGGGGGCCGTCGGGCTCGCGTCGCACGCGGCCGTGCTCGGCGGCGGTGGTCTCGGCGGCAGCCATGTCGTCGCGCGGGTCGACGGTGACGTGCCCGCGACCGCGCCCGTCGTCGTGCACGACCGGGGGCCGCACGCGGCGGTCGTCGCCGAGTCGGAGCCCGGGCCGTCCCGCGTCCTCGTCGTCGTGTGCCGTGCGCACGCCGGAGGGATCGTCGACGCCGCCCGTGTCGTCGAGCGGGTCGGCGTGCGTGGGCCCGGCGACCTCGCGCGTGTCGTCGTCGCCGCCGTCGCGACCACCGGCGCCGCACCTGGGACCCGGGCCGTCGCCGGTGTAGCCGAGCGCGTCGGGCTCGCCGTGCCGCTCGTCGTCGTCCCGTTCTCCCGGTACCTCGCCGCCGGTGGCGCCCTGCCCGGCCCGGACCCGCGCCCGCTCGCCGCGGCGGGCGTCCTCTCGGCCCACGTCCTGGCGGCCCTCGGCTCCTGACGCGCGTGGTCGCCACCACCGCCGGGGTCGCCGCTACCGCGGGGGTCGCCGCTACCGCGGAGGGTCACCGCTCACACGCCCGCGACCCCGTCATGGGGACCGGAACGGGGTGCTCTCGGGGCTCCGTGACGGGGTGGCGGGCGGAAGATCGGTCCGTGCCGTCGCGCTCCGGCTCGACCGTGCGGACCGCGACCCCGTCACGGGGACCGTGCCGACGCGCGCGGCGGGTTTCCATGACGGGGTCGTGGGCTCGGCGGACCGCGAGACGCAGCTCCCCGGCCGCTGGGTCAGAGGGAGCGCTGGTACGTGCGCATCGCCGCGACCGACCAGGCCGCCACGAGGACGGCGAGCACCGCGAGCAGAGCGGAGCGCGTGCCGACCAGGGTCCAGTCGACGTCGGTCGACATCGCGGTCCGCGCGACCTCGGTCGCCCACGTGAGCGGGTTGAACCGCGCCGCCGACTCGACCCACGCGGGCAGCAGGGCGGGCGGCATGAGGGCGGTCGAGACGAACGTCGCGGGCAGGACGATCGTCGTCGAGATGCCGATGAGCGCCGTCTGGTCCCGGGCCAGCAGCGCGACGGCCGCGGACAGCGAGCAGAACGACGCCGCGAGCAGCAGCGACGCGCCGAGCGCGACCGCCAGCCCGACGACGCCGCCGTCGAACCGCGCGCCGGCCGCGAAGGCGATCGCGAGCACGATCACGCCCTGCACGGCCGTGAGCAGCAGCTGCTGCACGAGCTGCCCGACCACGAGCGCGGACCGGTGCACGGGCGACGTGAGCAGACGGTCCATGACACCGCTGCGGATGTCGTCGATGAAGCCGGTCCCCGCCCAGGCGCCCGAGTAGAGGACGGTCATCATGAGGATGCCGGGCACGAGGAACGTCAGGTAGTCGTCGGCGCCGAACCCCGGGACGGTCGCGACCGACTCGAAGACGTTGCCGAACAGCACGATCCACACGAGCGGCTGCAGCACGGAGACCCCGAGCCCCCAGGGCTGCCGCGCGGTGTCGACGACCCAGCGCCGGCAGACCTCGCCGGTCTGCGCCCACCAGGACGCGGGCCGGGCGGCGGGGGTGACGACACGGGTCGGGGTGAGCGTGGCGGTCATCGGGCCACCTCCTGGGCGTCGCGTCGGGTGGTGGAGCGGTCGTCGTGCACGGTGCCGTCCGTCGCCGGTCCCGCGGGCGAGCCAAGCGAGCGGTCCGTCGAGGAGTCCGACCACGAGCGGCCCGCGTAGCGCAGGTACACGTCGTCGAGCGTCGGGCGCGAGACCGCGACGGCCCCGTGCCGGACGCCCGCCGCCTGGAGCGCGGCGATGGTCGCGCCGACGACGGCCGGGCCGTCGGGCGTGCGCGCGACGAGGCGGCCGGTCGGCCCCTCGACGTGCACGACGACGTCCGTCAGCACGCGCGCGACGGCGGCACGCACCGCGTCGGCGTCGGGCTCGACGAGGTCCACCGTGAGGGTGTCGCCGACGAGCGTCGCCTTGAGCTCGTCCGGCGTCCCGGCGACGACGACGCGTCCCCGGTCGACGATGCTCAGCCCGTCGGCGAGCCGGTCGGCCTCTTCGAGGTAGTGCGTCGTGAGCAGGACGGTGAGCGCGTCCTCGCCGGCCAGGCGGCGGATCTCGTCCCACATCGACGCGCGCGCCTCGGGGTCCAGGCCTGTCGTCGGCTCGTCGAGGAACAGCACGCGCGGTGCGTCGACCAGCCCGAGCGCGACGTCGAGCTTGCGTCGCGTCCCGCCCGACAGGCCGCCCGTGCGGCGGTCGCCCGCGTCGCCGAGACCGAACCGGTCGACCAGCGCCGCGGCCCGGTCGGAGGCGTCGGACCGCGTCGCGCCGCGCAGCCGTGCGGCCATGACGAGGTTCTCGCGCGGGGTCAGCAGCGGGTCGGCGCCCGTGCCCTGCGAGACGTAGCCGATGCTGCGGCGCACCGCGTCGGCGTCGACCACGACGTCCTGCCCGACGACGCGGGCCGTCCCGCTCGTGGCGCGCGACAGCGTCGTGAGGATCTTCGTGGTGGTGGACTTGCCGGCGCCGTTCGGGCCGAGCAGCCCGTGGACGGTCCCGGCGGGGACGGTGAGCGTGAGGCCGTCGAGGGCGCGGACGTCCCGGCGGCCGCGGCCGCCGGGGTACGTCTTGACCAGGTCGACCGCCTCCACCGCCGGAGGGCGGATGGGCATGGTGATGCTCCTTCTCGGTCGGACCGAGGCGCCACCTATGCTGGTCGTGCAGCGGATCGCACAGGTGTCCCGCCTCGCGGCAGGGCTCGGTCGGTTCGTCGTCGGTCGGCCCGGGTGTGCCAGCACCTGGGCCGACCTCGTTCCCGGGGACGGTTCCCCGGGGGTCGTGGGTGGCGACGACGGCGCGACGGCCGCCCCCGCCCGTCAGCGGTCCGGAACGCCCTCCTGTCCCGACAGGAACGGGGAGAGCGCGTCGGCGACCGCCTCCGCGAGCTCGTCGTGGTCGATGCGGCCGGCCGCGTTCGTCCGCGCGTGCAGCGAGCGCCACAGGTCGACGTGCTCGAGCGTGCCGTCGGAGATCGACGCCTCGAGCCCGACGACGAAGTCGAGCTCCGCGCGCAGCAGCCCGATCTCGTACTCCGCCTCGAGCGCGAAGATCCGGGGGAGCCCCTGCCGGCGCGCCTCGTCGACCGTCGTCTCGAGCGAGGTGAGCGTGGTCCGCACGGACGCGGCGCGCATGCGCAGCAGGCGGGCGACGTCGTCCGGCGCGAGCAGCGGCAGGAACGAGAGCGCCGCCTCGAACTGCGGGAACTCCTTGACGGGCGTGCGCACGAGGTCGCTCAGCCAGTCGACGGCCTCCGTCGCGCCGGCGTCGGTGATCCGGTAGACGGTGCGCGTCGGGCGGTTGCCCTCCCGCTCGGTCGACGCGGCCTCGATGAGGCCACGCTTCTCCAAGCCCTCGACGACCGAGTACAGCGAGCCGAAGTTGAGGCGGACCGTCTCGTCCTTGCGGCGCTCGCGGAGGGTCATCGACATCTCGTACGGGTGCATGGGCCGCTCCCAGAGCAGCGTGAGCACGGCCAGCGCCAACGGGTTGCTCCGCCCTCGCCCTGCCATCTCGCTCACCTCCGTCGGTGCGTCCGCACACCTACTCGTCGTCGAATGCTCGTCCCAGAGTATATCGCGTCTATATCGCGTCTCAACCCTCGCGGCATCCCGCTCGCCCCCACGCCGCACGCGCACGCGCGGCGCGTTCGTCGTCGGATCGTCGTAGGCCGTTCACCTGCGGGTTCACCACGCGACACGGGGTGTCGGCACCCTCGCGCCGACACACCGATCGAAGGAGCACCGATGCTGCGTCCGCAGCCACCCGCCGAGCCCGTCGGCCGCCTCGCACACCCGTCCGCCGCACGTCGCGCCGTCGCCGGCGCCGCCGTCCTCAGCGTCGCGGGCACCGGCCTCCTGGGCCTCGCCGGCCTCGTCGGCACCGCGACCGGCAGCACGGCCACCGCTCCGCCGTGGGTCAGCCCGCCCGCAGTCTCGTCGTTCCACCGGCTCGCGACGTACCCCGTGTACCTCAACCGCCCGGAGGGGACGCCCGCCGCCGACGAGACCGTCGCGGAGATCTCGGCGGTGAGTCAGGACGGCCGCACGTTCGTCCACACGGACGCGCTCGCGCGCAGGATCGGGTTCGTCGACATCACGGACCCGTCGGCGCCCTCCGGCCTGGGCACGCTCGACCTGCACGCCGGCCTCGGGGTCGGGGAGCACGCGGAGCCGACGTCGGTCGCGGTCGTGGGGGACCACGTGCTCGTCGTCGTCGACACCTCCGAGTCGTCCACCGACCCGTCGGGCGTGCTCGCGGTCGTCGACCTGACGACGCACGCACTGGTCCGCACGCTCGACCTGGGCGGTCAGCCCGACTCGATCACGCTGTCCCCGGACCGCCACCGCGCGGCGATCGCGATCGAGAACCAGCGCGACGAGGACGCGACGCCGACGGGCGGCACGAAGGGTGACCTGCCGCAGCTCCCGGCCGGGTTCGTGCAGCTCGTCGACCTGACCGACCCGGCGACGCCGTCGACGTGGAGCACGCGTGCCGTGCCGCTCACCGCGGAGGACGGGTCGGCGCTCCCGTCGTTCGTCGCTGCGGGCCTCGACACCCCGCAGGACCCCGAGCCCGAGTACGTGGCGTTCGACCCGACGGGCACGACGGTCGCCGTGACGCTCCAGGAGAACAACGGCGTGGTGCTCGTGGACGCCGCGTCGGGCACGGTGAGCCGCGTGTTCAGCGCGGGCACGGCGTCGGTCAGCGGCATCGACGTGAAGAAGGACGGCCGGATCGACCAGACGGGCGCGATCCCCGCGACGCCGCGCGAGCCCGACGCGGTCGCGTGGCTCGACGCCAACCACCTCGCGACGGCCGACGAGGGGGACTGGAAGGGCGGAACACGCGGCTGGACCGTCTTCGACACCGAGGGGCGCGTCGTGTGGGCCGCCGGTGCCGAGCTCGAGCGGCTCGCGGTCCGGGTCGGCCTGCACACCGAGGACCGCGCCGCGAAGAAGGGCGTCGAGCCCGAGGGGCTGGCGGTCGCGACGTTCGGCGGCACGCCGTACGCGTTCGTCGGCTCGGAGCGGTCGAACGTCGTCGCGGTCTACGACGTGAGCGACCCGACCGCGCCGCGGTTCGTCCAGGTCCTCGCGACGACCAACGGCCCGGAGGGTCTGCTGCCCGTGCCGTCGCGCGGGCTGCTGCTCGTGTCCAGCGAGGAGGACGACGCGTCGGTGCTGGTCCGCTCGTCGGTCACGGTGTTCGGGTTCGGTGCCGCCCACGCGTCGGGGGCCGGGACGCCGCAGTTCCCGTCGGTGGTCTCCGCCGACGACGCCGGGGGCCGCCCGATCGGCTGGGGCGCGCTCGGTGCCCTCACGGCCGACCCGACCGACGACCACCGCCTGTGGTCGGCCACGGACGCCGCGTACAGCCCGACGCGTCTGCTCTCGCTCGACGTCGCGTCGACGCCGGCCGTGATCGACCGCGAGGTGACCGTCACGCAGGGCGGCGCGCCCGTGGGCCTGGACGTCGAGGGCGTCGCCGCACGACCGGGAGGCGGCTTCTGGCTCGGCGTCGAGGGCGCGACGGGGACGGGCAACCAGCTCGTCCGCGTCGACGCGTCGGGTGCGGTCGTCGAGACCGTCGCGCTGCCCGCCGACGTGACCGCGGGGCTCACCAAGTGGGGCGTCGAGGGCGTCGCGGTCGTGGCGGACGACGAGGGCGAGCACGTGGTCGTCGCGCTGCAGCGAGGCCTCACCACGGACCCCGGCGGCCTCGGCGGAACGGCGCGGATCGGCCGCTACGACGTCGCGACGACGTCGTGGACGTGGTTCGCCTACCCGCTCGAGACCACCACGACGTCCGGTGACTGGATCGGGCTGTCCGAGGTGACGGTCGTCGACCACGACACCCTCGCCGTGGTCGAGCGCGACAAGCTCAACGGGCCCACCGCCCGGGTCAAGCGCGTCTACGCCGTGGACCTGCCCGCCGACCCGGCACCCGGCACCGTCGCGACGCTGACCAAGCACCTCGCGCACGACGTGCTGCCCGACCTGCGCGCCACGCACGGCTGGACGCAGGAGAAGCTCGAGGGCCTCACGGTCGGCGGCGACGGCACCGTCTGGGCGATCACGGACAACGACGGCGTGGTCGACGCGACCGGCGAGACGGTCCTGCTCGACCTGGGCCGCGCGTCCGACGTCTTCGCGGGCCACCTCGACCCCGCGCCGACCGCGTCCCCGACGCCCACTGCGTCGCCGTCGGCCTCGCCATCGGTCACCCCGACGCCGGGTGACGTCCCCGGTGCAGGCCCGGTCCGGCCCGACACCCCTCGGTTCACGCCGACGGCCGACGACCTGACCCCGGCGAACCGTGGCGGCCTCAGCGTCAGCGGCACGCCGCGGCCCGGCGGCACGGTGACCGTCGCCGCGTCCGGGTTCGCGCCCGGCGAGTGGGTGCAGGCGTGGCTGTTCTCGACGCCCGCGTCGCTCGGCTGGGCACGGGCCGACGCGTCGGGTGCGGTGCGTGCGACCGTCACGATCCCCGCGGACGTCCGGCCCGGCACGCACCGGCTCGCGCTCGTCGGGCAGGTCGACGGGCGGACGGTGTGGGTCGACGTCCAGGTGCTCGCCGCGTCGCGCGGCGCGTCCGGGGCGCTCGCCACGACGGGGGCCGACGGTGCCCTGACGCTCGCGCTCCTCGGCGCGGGTCTGCTGGTCGCCGGGGCCGGTGCGACCGTCGTCGCGCGCCGCCACCCGGCGCTCGCGACGGCACGGGCCGCCCGGTTCGTCCTCCGGCGCCGCTGACGCGTCCGCCCCGCCCGAGACCGGCACGGCGGCCGCTCCGACACCTCGGACGGCCGCCATGCCGGTCTCAGCACGGACCGCGGTCGCCGGCGGGACCGGGGCGGAGTGATCCCGACCGGCTCCAGCGTCGCGTGCCGCGCCGGCCGGTCGGGTGGCCCGGACGGCGGACGTCGGCAGGATGGGCGCGTGGAGCTCGAGTTCGACGGCGAGGTGTTCTGGTGGAAGGGCCCGGCGCCCTTCCACTTCGTCACGGTGCCGGAGCCGGAGGCGGCCGAGCTGCGGGCCGCGTCGTCGCTGGTCAGCTACGGCTGGGGCGTCATCCCGGTCGCGGTGCAGATCGGCCGCACACGCTGGACCACGTCGCTCTTCCCGAAGAAGGGCGCCTACCTGGTCCCGCTGCGCGACGCCGTCCGGGCGGCCGAGGGCATCGCGCTGGGTGACGTGGTGTCCATCCGTCTGACGGTCGACGTCGAGCGCGCCGGTCGGCGCTGACGTGCGTCGCGCGTGCGGGAGGATGGGCCGGTGACCGAGCCGTACCGCGTGATGACCGTCTGCACCGGCAACATCTGCCGTTCCCCGATGGCGGAGATCGTGCTCCGGGACCGCCTGGACGCCGCCGGCCTGGGCGACCAGGTCGTCGTCGACTCGTCCGGGATCAGCGACGAGGAGCACGGCCGGCCCGTCGACCGTCGCGCGCGCGACATCCTCGCCGCGCACGGCTACCCGGTCGGCGACGGGCACCGTGCACGGCAGGTCCGCGCGACCGACCTGCCCGCCCGCGACCTCGTCCTCGCGATGACGGCGCAGCACGCGCGGGCGCTGCGCCGCCTCGCGGGGTCCGGCGACGTCGCGGACCGCGTCGTCATGTACCGCTCGTTCGACCCGGCCGCGCCCGTCGTCGCCCCGGGCCAGCCCGAGCACGTGCTCGACGTCGACGACCCCTGGTACGGCGGGCCGGAGAACTTCGAGACGTGCCTCGCCGAGGTCGAGGCGGCCGCGGACGGGGTCGTCGCGCACGTCCGTGCCGCGCTCGCGGCCCGCGACGGGGCGCCGACGGCCTGACCCGCCGAGCGGGCCCGTCGGCGAGCCCGGGGGCTACAGCCAGCGGTTGCGGCGGAACGCGCGGTGCAGCAGGACGCACGACGCGCCGATGACGACGAGCACCGCCCAGAACCCGAACGCGGTGTCGGCGATCGGCAGGTTCCGCACGTTCATGCCGTAGATGCCCGCGATCGCCGTCGGCACGAGCCCGATGGCCGCCCACGCGGAGATCTTCCGCATGTCGGCGTTCTGCTGGACGCTCACGCGCGACTGCGCGACGGTCACCTGCGCGAGGTCCGCCTGCAGCACGCCGGTCAGCAGGTTGTCGGCGGCCTCGATCGAGTCGGCGACGCGCAGCGTGTGGTCCTCGACGTCGCGGAAGTACTCCTGCAGGTCGCCGGGGATGCCGGGCACCTGGCCCGACGCGAGCCGGTGCACGGGCCCGACGAGCGGCACGACGGCCCGCCGGAACTGCTGCACCTCGGACTTGAGCCGGTAGATGCGCTCGGCGTGGTCCTCGCCGGGCAGCGACCCGAACACCTGGTCCTCGATCTCGTCGAGGTCGACGTCGACGGACCGCGCGACCTCGAGGTACTCGTCGACGGTGAGGTCGAGCAGCCGGTGCAGGACGGCCCACGGCCCGTGCGCCATCGTCTCGGGGTCGCCCTCGAGCGTCTGCCGGGCGCGCGACGGGATGCGCGAGTCGCCGTGCCGCACGACGACGACGAACCGGTGCCCGACGAACACGGCGAGCTCGCTGACGTCGACGACCTCCGCGTGGTCGACGTACCGGACGGGCTTGACGATCGCGAACGTCAGGTCGCCGTAGCGCTCGAGCTTGGGCCGTTGGTGCGCACGGATGGCGTCCTCGATCGCGAGCTCCGGGAGCGAGAACCCCTCGGCGAGCGCGTCGAACTCGTCCGCCGACGGGTCGACGAGGCCGATCCACACGAAGCCGTCCTCGTGCTCGGCCTCCTGCGCGGCGGCGAACACGTCGTCGAGCCGGTGCTGCCGGACCCCGCGGGTGTAGAGCGCGCAGTCGACGATCACCTTCTGATGCTCCTCTCGTCGACCGGGCCCGTCGACCCGGTGCCGACGGCCACGCCGCGGCCGGGAGGGCCGCACGGCAGGATAGGGCGGGTGAAGGTCGCTACCCGTGCGCACGTGCCGCCGTTCGCCGTCATGGAGATCCTCGCCGCCGCGAACGCGCGCCGCGCGGCGGGGGCCGACGTGCTCAACCTGTGCGCGGGCGAGCCGTCGACGGGTGCGTCGGAGGTCGTGCGCCAGCGGGCCGTCGAGCTCCTGACCAGCGGCGACCTCGGCTACACCGAGGCGCTCGGCGCCCCGGGGCTGCGCGCGGCGATCGCGGCGCACTACCGCACCTGGTACGACGTCGACGTCGACCCCGCCCGCATCGCCGTGACCACCGGCTCGTCGGGCGGCTTCATGCTCGCGTTCCTCGCGGCGTTCGACGTCGGCGACCGCGTCGCGCTGGCCCGGCCCGGCTACCCGGCGTATGCGAACATCCTGCGCGCGCTGGGCTGTGAGGTCGTCGAGCTGCCGTGCGGGCCCGAGTCGCGGTTCCAGCCGACGGTCGCGCACCTGGACGCGGCCGGCCCGCTCGACGGGCTCGTCGTCGCGAGCCCCGCGAACCCGACGGGGACCATGATCGGGGCGAGCGCGCTCGCCGACCTCGCGGCGTGGTGCGCGGATCGCGGCGTGCGACTGGTGAGCGACGAGATCTACCACGGCATCACCTACGACGACGACGCGCAGGTCGCGACCGCCGCGCAGTACCTCGACACGGGCGCGGTCGTCGTGAACTCGTTCTCGAAGTACTGGGCGATGACGGGCTGGCGCCTCGGCTGGCTCGTCCTGCCCGACGACCTGGTCGCACCCGTCGACGCGCTCGCGGGGAACGTCGCGCTGTGCCCGCCCGCGCTCGCGCAGCACGCCGGCGTCGCGGCGTTCAGCCCCGACGGGTACGCGGCCGCGCGGGCCAACGTCGAGCGGTACGCCGCGTCGCGCGCGCTCCTGCTCGAGCGCCTGCCGGAGCTCGGCTGGACGCACGTCGCTCCCGCCGACGGCGCGTTCTACCTGTACGCCGACGTGTCGTCGACCGGCCTCGACTCGGTGACGTGGTGCGCGCGGCTGCTCGACGAGGCCGGCGTCGCGCTCACGCCCGGGACCGACTTCGACCCCGTCGACGGGCACCGGTTCGTGCGGCTGTCGTTCGCGTCGTCGCCGGCGGTCGTGCGCGAGGCCGTCGACCGCATCGTGCGCTGGCAGGGCACGCTCGCCGTCTGACGCCGGACCGGGCACGATCGGGACGGGCCGCACGTTGACCCGTCGACCGCCGACCCCGGGAGGACCGACCATGCGCTGCCCCGTCGACCAGGCCGAGCTCGTGATGTCCGAGCGGCAGGGGGTGGAGATCGACTACTGCCCCACGTGCCGCGGCATCTGGCTGGACCGCGGCGAGCTCGACAAGATCCTCGAGCGCGCCACCGCACCCGACCCGGGCCTCGGCGTCGGGGGTGCCCGCCCCGCCGACCCGCGCCCGCCCGCCGACCCGCGCGCGCCGTACGACGAGCGGCGCTACGACGACCGCGGCGGCTACGACGACCGTCGGGGGTACGACGACCGGCGTGGCTACGACGACGACCGGCGCGGCTACGACCCGCGCTACGGCGGCGACTCGCGCTACGGGGGCGACCCGCGGTACCGCAAGAAGAAGAAGGACTCGTGGCTCGAGGACCTCTTCGACTTCTGACGCGCGGGAGGCGCTGTCGGCGGCCCGGTCGGGCGCGCGCGGACCGGCCACAGGGTCCCGGACTCCGACGGCGTCCGACCGTGCCGGCCGACCCGGCCGCGACGTAGGTTGGGCGACGTGCCGCTGCCCCCGCTCGTCGAACCCGGCCCGCCGCTCACCGCCGCCCAGGTCGCCCGCGGCTCCCGGCACCTGCTGCTGCCGGGGCTCGGCGTCGACGGTCAGCGGCGGCTGCGGAACGCGCGCGTCCTCGTCGTCGGCGCGGGCGGACTCGGGGCGCCCGTCCTGCAGTACCTCGCGGCGGCGGGCGTCGGGACGATCGGCGTGGTCGACGACGACGTCGTCGACGTCACCAACCTGCAGCGGCAGGTGATCCACGGCACGGCCGACGTCGGCCGCCCGAAGGTCGAGAGCGCGCGCGACGCGATCAGCGCACTCGACCCCGACGTCCGCGTCGTGGTCCACGCGCTGCGGCTGACCGAGGAGAACGTCGACGACGTGCTGCGCGGCTACGACCTCGTCGTCGACGGCACCGACAACTTCCCGACCCGCTACCTCGTCAACGACGCGTGCGTGCGGCTCGGCCTGCCGGAGGTGTGGGGCTCGGTCCTGCGCTACGACGCCCAGACGACGGTCTTCTGGGGTCGCCCGCCCGCCGGTTCCGGGATTCCCGCGGTGCAGCTGCGCGACCTCTTCCCGTCCCCGCCGCCGCCCGACTCGGTCCCGTCGTGCGCGGAGGCCGGCGTCCTCGGGGCGCTGTGCGGGCAGGTCGGGTCCGTCATGGCGACCGAGGTGGTCAAGCTCCTCACCGGACTCGGCGAGCCGATGCTCGGCCGGGTCCTCGTCGTCGACGCCCTCCGCGGCCGCTGGTCCGAGGTCCCGCTCGTCCCGTCCCCACGCGGTGCGGTCGACGACCGGACCCCCGCGAGCGCCGCGGTCGGGCCGCCCGGGCCGGTCCTCACGGCGACGCCGACGACGCCCCGCCCTGCCGCGCCGCGTCCGTCCGCCGCGCCGGTCGGTGCGCCGGTCCGTGCGCCGGGCCCGTCGTCCCTGTCGGCACGGCCGTCGCGGGTGCTCGACGACGACGTGCCGAGCGTGACGGCCGCCGAGCTGGCCGCGCGTCTCGCCGCGGACCCCACCACCGTGCTCGTCGACGTGCGTGAGGCCGCCGAGCTCGCGGTCGTCGCCGTGCCCGGCGCGAGGCACGTCCCGCTCGGCCAGGTTCTCGACGGGTCCGGGGCCGGGGACCTCCCGCGCGACCGGCCCGTCCTCGTCCTGTGCCAGGTCGGCGCGCGCTCGCTCCTCGCCGCACGCGCGTTGCGGGCGTCGGGGATCGACGCGGTCAACGTCGAGGGCGGCGTCCTCGCGTGGCTCGCCACCCGGGACTGACCAGGACCGTGGTCCCGACGGGCGGCGAGGTCCTTGGGCCGGCGCCCGCGCCCGTCGTCGCCGACACCGGCGACCGCGGCCGGACCACCGTCGCGGGCGGTGCCGTGCCGCCGGTGTTTGTCCCGGTGGTCGAGGCCGACGGCACCTGACCCGCGGGTGGCAGGATCGGGGGGTGCCGACGACCACCGCGATGCGCACCCTCGACGAGCACCGGGCGGCGGCTCTCGCGCTCGGCACGCCGCTGCCGACGGTCGCCGTCGGGCTCGCGGACGCGCTCGGCCTGGTGCTCGCGCAGGACGTGCGGACCGACGAGCCGCTGCCGCGATGGGACAACTCCGCGATGGACGGGTACGCGGTGCGTGCCGACGACGTGCGCGACGCCACCGACGCGTCGCCCGTGACGCTGCGGGTCGTCGCGGACCTGCCCGCGGGCTCGGCGGGGCGGCCGGTCGTCGAGCCGGGGACGGCGGCCCGCATCATGACCGGTGCTCCCGTCCCGCCGGGTGCGGACGCGGTCGTTCCGGTCGAGGACACCGACGCGGGGACGGTGAACGTCCAGGTCACGGCGTCGAAGGCCGTCGGTCAGCACGTGCGGCGTGCGGGCGAGGACGCCGTGCCGGGAGACCTCGTCGTCGCCGCGGGCACGCTGCTCGGGCCCGCGCACGTGGCCGCGGTCGCGTCGGTGGGCGTCGCGCAGGTCGCGGTGCACCGGCGGCCGCGCGTCGCGGTCGTCAGCACGGGCGACGAGCTCGTCGCGCCCGGCACGGCGCTCGCGCACGGGCAGATCCCCGACTCGAACTCGTGGCTGCTCGCCGCCGCGGTCCGCGAGGCCGGCGGCGAGGCGATGCGCCTCGGGCCGGTCGGCGACGACCCCGACGCCCTGCGTGACCTGCTGCACGGGCTCGACGGCGGCGTCGACGCGATCGTCACGTCGGGCGGGGTGAGCGTCGGCGCGTTCGACGTGGTCAAGGCCGCGCTGCTCGACGACCCCGACGTCATCTTCGTGCCCGTCGCCGTGCAGCCCGGCAAGCCGCAAGGGCTCGGGCGTCTCCCCGGCGGCACCCCGGTGTTCGCGCTCCCCGGCAACCCCGTCAGCTCGTTCGTGTCGTTCGAGCTGTTCGTGCGTCCCGCGCTGCTGCGCATGCGGGGTCTGGTCGACGTGCAGCGCCCGACGACGACGGCTGTGGTCGACGACGGCTGGCGCACCCCGCCGGGCCGCGCGCAGGTCATGCCCGTCCGCTTCGTGAACCCGGCGGCGAGCACCGCCGACGTGCACACTCCCGCCCACCCGCACGTCCACACTCCCGCCCGCCCGCACGTCGTCCGCGCCACCGCGGGCGGCTCCGGGTCGCACCTCGTCGCCCGCCTCGCCCTCGCCGAGGGCCTCGCGGTCGTCCCGCCCGACACGCAGGTCGCGCCGGGCGACCTCGTCACCGTCCTGAGAGTCGCCCCATGACGCAGCCGTTCACCCACCTCGACGCCGCCGGCCACGCCCGCATGGTCGACGTCACGCAGAAGCAGCCGACCGTCCGTGCCGCGACCGCGACGGGCCGCGTCGTCTGCGGGCCGGACGTCGTCGCCGCGCTGCGCGACGGCACCGTCCCGAAGGGCGACGTGCTCGCGGTCGCGCGGGTCGCCGGGATCGCCGCGGCCAAGCGCACCGCCGAGCTGCTGCCGCTCGCGCACGTCATCGGCGTGCACGGCGTCGTCGTCGACCTGCGCGTGGAGGACGACGGGGTCGCGATCGAGGCGACCGTCCGCACCGCGGACCGCACAGGCGTCGAGATGGAGGCGCTGACAGCCGTCTCCGTCACGGCGCTCGCGGTCGTCGACATGGTCAAGGGACTCGACAAGTCCGTGTCGATCGCCGACGTGCGGCTCGAGGCCAAGACCGGCGGCAAGTCCGGCGACTGGCGGCGCGAGCCGTGACGTTCGACGCGGTCGTCCTCGCGGGCGGGCGCGCGCGACGGCTCGGCGGCACCGACAAGGGGGCGGTCGTCGTCGCTGGTCAGGCGCTGCTCGACCACGCGCTCGCGGCGGTCGCCGGTGCCCGCGCGATCGTCGTCGTCGGACCGCCCTCGGTCGCCCGCCCGGGCGTCCCGACCGTCCAGGAGTCGCCCGCGTTCGGCGGTCCGGTCGCCGGCCTCGCCGCTGGCCTCGCGGCCTTGTCCGCACGCACGACCGCGCACCCTCGGCACCCGGTCGCCGGGGACGCCTCCACCGACGACGACGCGCCCCCGATCGCGCTCGCCCCCGTCGTCGAGGACGCCGTGCCGGTCGACGAGGAGTCGGCGCGTGACGGAGCCGTGCCGCGGGTGCCTCCCCACGACGAGGACCCGCTCGTCGTGGTGCTCGCGTGCGACGTCCCCGGTGCCGCGCGCGTCGTGCCCGCGCTCGTCGCCGCGGCGCTCGCCGCACCCGATGCGGACGGCGCCCGGCTGGTCGCCGCGGACGGGTCGCCGCAGCACCTCGTCGCCGCCTACCGCCGGTCCGCGCTCGACGCCGCGCTCGCGGCGCTCCCGGACGGCCCGCGCGACGCGTCGGTGCGGAGCCTGGTCGCCGGGCTGCGGCTCGTCGACGTCCCCGACCCCGACGACGCCGGCGCGGACGCGGACACGTGGGACGACGTGCGGCGCCTCGACGCCCGCCTGTCCGGTGGCACCATCGACCCTGACGACGATCGGAGGACACCGTGAGCACAGACCCCCGCAGGGCGCCCGGCGCGGACCTGCCCGCCTGGGTGGAGCACGTCGCCGCCGAGCTCGGCGTCGACCCGACGCTCGTCGACGTCGAGCAGATCCTCGACGTCGCGGCGGACGTCGCGCACTCGGTCGCGCGGCCGGCCGTCCCGGTGACGATGCTGGTCGCGGGTCTCGCGATCGCCTCCGGCCGCTCGGGCGAGGACGTCCTGGCGACCGCGCGCCGCGCCGCGCTGGCGTGGGCGTCGGACGAGAACGTGCTGCCGTGACGACGCCCGCGAGCGCGCGGGCCGCTGCGCGGACGGACGCCGGGGCCGGAGTGGGCCAGGCGGCGGGAACGGTGTCCGTGCGCTACTTCGCCGCAGCGGCGGAGGTGGCCGGCGTCGACACCGAGACCGTCCCGGCGGGTACCGCGGCCCAGGTCGTCGCCGAGATGACGCGCCGCCACCCCGACCTGGCCGCGGTGCTGACCCGCTGCGCGCTGCTCGCCGACGGTTCGCGGGTCGAGGGCGACGACGAGGTCCGCGCGGGCGTGACGCTCGACGTCCTGCCGCCCTTCGCGGGCGGCTGACCCGTCCGGCGCGTCGCACGCCGGACGGGTCGCCCGATCACCAGGGCAGCGCGCCCGCCCGGTCGTGGAACGTCCCGGACGGCGCGTCCGGGCCGACGGTGGCGGCCGCGACGACGGCCTCGGCACCCTGCTCGACCGTCTGGAAGCCCTGGTACCCGTTGAGGCCGGTCGCGGTGTAGCCGGGGTCGACGGCGAGCACCTGGTACCCGTCGAGCACCTTCGCGTACTGGCTCGTGATCATGTTGAGCGCGGCCTTCGACGACGGGTACGCGAGCCCGGCGATCGTCGACTCGAACCGCCCCGGGTCCGTCGTGACGCCGAACGAGCCGAGCCCGCTCGACACCATGACGACGCGCGGCTGGGCGGACCGGTCGAGCAGCGGCAGGAACGCATGCGTGACGCGGACGGGCCCGAGCACGTTGACGCCGTAGACGGGCAGGAAGTCGGCGGGCGGCGTGTCGCGCGGTCCGACGATCCGGCCGGAGATCCCGGCGTTGTTGACGAGCACGTCGAGGCGCCCGTGGGTGGCGTCGACGACGCGCACGGCGTCGGCGACCGAGGCGTCGTCGGTGACGTCGAGCCGCACGGCCCGCGCGTCGCCGCCGAGCTCGCCGGCGACGCGCTCGCCGGCGGTGAGGTCGCGCGCGCCGACCCAGACGGTCCAGCCGAGCGCGACGAGTCGGTGGGCGGTCTCCCGCCCGATCCCCTGGGTGGCCCCCGTGACGAGGGCGATCGTGGTGTCCATGCCGTCGACCCTCCGCCGCGGCGCGGGCGGGCTCCAGGGCGTGCGGACCCTGGGACCGGCGGTCCCACGCTGCGCGGTCCCGCGCCGGGGGTGCCCGGGTGGATCCTGGGCGTATGGATCGTGGGGAGCTCGCCCAGGTGCTGCGTCGTGCGCGCGGCCGACTGTCGCCGCAGGACGTCGGGCTGCCGGCGGGCGAGCGTCGCCGCGTCGCGGGCCTGCGACGCGAGGAGGTCGCGCAGCTCGCCGGGGTGAGCGTCGACTACGTCGTGCGGCTCGAGCAGGGCCGTGGCCCGCACCCCTCCCCGCAGGTCCTGCGGGCGCTGGCCCGGGCGCTCCGCCTCGACGACGACGAGCGTGCGGAGCTGTTCCACCTGGCCGGCTCGCCGCCGCCGCTCCCGGGGACGGTCGACGACGTCGTGCGCCCGAGCGTCCAGCGGCTCATGGACCGTCTCGTCGACCTGCCCGTCCTGCTGCTCGACGCGCGCGGCGACGTGCTCGCGTGGAACGCGATGGCGTCGGCGCTGCTCGGCGACTGGTCGTCCGTGCCCGTGCGTGAGCGCAACGTCAACCGGATCCGGTTCCTCGGCACGACTCCGTACGGCCCGCGGACCCGCGTCGCGATGTCGCCGGAGGAGCGCGAGGAGACCGCCGCCCAGGCCGTCGCGGCGCTGCGGACCGCGGCCGCGCGCTACCCGAAGGACGCACGCCTCAACGAGCTCGTCGCCGAGCTGCGCCGGGAGAGCCCCGACTTCGAGCGCATGTGGCAGGAGGGCGGCGCGAGCCTGTGGCGCAGCCACCGCAAGTCGGTGGACCACCCGACCGTCGGGCGGGTCACGCTCGACTGCGACGCGCTGCACGTGCCCGACAGCGACCAGGCGATCATCGTCTACTCGGCCCCGGCCGGGAGCCCTGCCGCCGACGCGCTCGCGCTGCTCCGCGTCATCGGCACGCAGTCGCTCACCCCGACCGCGCGTGCGTCCGCGACGCGCGAGTGACGTTCCCGGCGTCCCCCGCCAGGACCGCAACCGGCGGCCCAGGGCCCGAAGGGTGCGCCTCGTCGGCCCCCTCCGCACGTCGAGCGGCCGTCCTCCACCGGAACGGGCGACAGGTCCCGCGCTCGCCGCGCGACCTGGTCAGGGCCCACCTAGCGTGGCCCGACAACCCCGTCCCGAGCGAAGGGAGCACGGCATGCCGACGATCGACGAGACCATCGAGGTGGCCGTCCCGATCAGCACCGCCTACGACCAGTGGACGCAGTTCGAGGAGTTCCCGCGGTTCATGGGAGGCGTCGAGGAGGTGCGCCAGGTGACCGACACGCTCACGCACTGGCGGACCTCGATCGGCGGCGTCGAGCGCGAGTTCGACGCGCAGATCACCGACCAGCACCCCGACCAGCGGGTCGCGTGGCGCAGCGTCGACGGCCCGACCCACGAGGGTGTCGTGACCTTCGAGGCGATCGACGCCGCCACGACCCGCGTGCACGTCGAGACCCGGTGGGAGCCGGACTCGCTCGTCGAGAAGGCCGGTGCCGCCGTCGGCGCGGACGACCTGCAGGTCAAGGCCGACCTCAAGCGGTTCAAGGAGTTCATCGAGAACCGCGGCACCGAGACCGGCGCCTGGCGCGGCGACGTCTGACCGCCCGACGCCCGACGACGCCCGGCCGCCAGCTCCTGAGGTGGCCGGGCGTCGTCATGGGCACGGTGCGACGCCGCCGAGCCGCGCGACGTCCACGACGGCGCCGACCAGCGCCGGACCGGCCGCGAGGGCCCGGTCGTTGTGACCACCGCCCGGCACCTCGACCTCGACGACCGGTGACCCGGCCCGCCGCGCCGCATCCGCGACCTGGCGGCTGAGCCGCGCCGGGACCGTCGTGTCCGCGTCGCCGTGGACGACCGCCACGGGCACGGTCACCTGCCCGACGTGCTCGACGACGTCGAACCGGTCGCGCAGCAACCACCCGAGCGGGACGCCCGTGACCGCCCGGGCCGCGTCGGCGAGCGTCGTGAACGGGGACCGCAGGACCAGCGCCGCAGGCGGGTGCTCGGCGGCCAGCCCGCTCGCGACCGCCGCCCCGAGGCTCTCGCCCAGGTACACGGTGGCCGCGGCCGGGACACCGGCGTCGCGCAGGAAGTCGCGAGCCGCCCGCGCGTCGCGCGCGAGGCCCTCCTCCGACGGGGCGCCCGGGTTGCCGCCGTAGCCGCGGTACTCGACCAGGAGCACCCCGAAGCCGGCGTCGTGCAGGGCCGACGCGAGGGCGGCCCGCGAGGCCCGGTTCCCGCCGTTCCCCGGTGCGACGAGGACGGTCGACGCGCATCCCAGGGGAGCGGGGAGGTACCACGCCGTGAGCGCCAGCCCGTCCGACGTCCGCAGCTCGACGTCCCGCGCACCCGGCAGGACCGACCCGACCGGTGGCGGCTGCCGGCGGTCCGGGACGAACACGATCGACCGCTGCATCAGCGCGACCCCCGCGAGCCCGAGGACGAGCGCGACGGCCACCACGACGACCACGGACGTCAGCCGTCGCGAGGCGCGGGGACGAGCGCCCGACCGCTCGCTCACCCTCCGATCGTCGCACCGGCGCGTCATGCCGGCTACGACGACGGGCGACGCGGTGCGCGCTACCGCTCGTCGAGCGGGCGTGCGTGCGCCTCCAGCCAGGCGGCGATCTCCTCGAGCGTCACGTGGTCGTCGCCGCCGACGGATCGGACGAACGCGTCGACGTCGTGCGGCTCCGCGACCAGCCGATGGCCGTGGAGCCGGTAGAGCACGTCCGTCATGGTCCAGGAGAGTCGCTTGTTGCCGTCGAGGAGGGGGCGCGAGCGGTTGAGCGCGTCCAGCAGCGCCGCCGCCTTCGCGTGCGGACCGGTGTAGGCCTCGACGCCCCAGACGACCGCCGCAGGCCGCGCGAGCGCGGACGCCAGGGCTCCCTCGTCGCGGATGTAGAGCCCGAGCAGCTCGCAGAAGTCGAGCCCGTCCTCCATGTCGACATGGACGAACGCGGTCATCGAGAGAGCAGGTCGAGAGCCTCGGCGTTGTCGGCGATCGAGTCGCGGATCGCCCGCGCGGCGGCCGAGCGCCGGGCAGACCGGGCGGCGAGCGACGCGTCCTCGTCGGCCGCGTCGAGCCGGGCCGCGTGCTCACGGACGGCGATCGCCACGACGTCGGTCATCGTGCGCTTCTCTCGCTCCGCGACCTTGCGCAGCAGGTCCTCGTCGGCCGGGTCGAGCCGCAGGGTCATCGCCACGGCGCGCCTCCAGATCAGGTATCAGCCAGACACCGACCTACCCAGCGACCTCGCATCCGACCGGCGCTTCTCGGCCGCGGGGGCACGGCGTCCGAAGAGCCCGGGCTCGCGGTCAGCCGCCGATCGCGCTCATGGGCCGGTCGGGCTGCCGGAAGGTCGGCTCCCCGATGCCGTGACCGGCCTTCTTGCCGGCGAGGCAGCGCCGGAACGCGTCGGCCACGGCGGCGTCGTCGAGCGCCTCGTCCCGCACGGCGGCCCGCACGTCGACCTCGTCCTGCGCGAAGAGGCACGCGCGCAGCTGCCCGTCGGCGGTGAGCCGCAGCCGGTCGCACGCCGCGCAGAAGGGTGCGGTGACGGAGGCGATGACGCCGACCGTCTGCGGCCCGCCGTCGACGTACCAGAGCTCGGCGGGCGCGGCGCCCCGCCCTGGCACCTCGGTGAGCGTGAAGGCCGAGGTCAGCCGGTCGAGGATCTCCGCCTGCGTGACCATCTGCGTGCGGTCCCACGTGTGCCCGCCGTCGAGCGGCATCTGCTCGATGAACCGCATCTGGTACCCGCGGTCCACGGCGAACCGCGTGAGCGCGACGACCTCGTCGTCGTTGACCCCGCGCATCGCGACGGCGTTGATCTTCACGGGGTGCAGCCCGGCGGCGTCGGCGGCGGCGAGGCCGGCCAGCGTCTCGACGAGCTTGTCGCGCCGGGTCAGCTCGATGAACTTGCCGCGGTCGAGCGTGTCGAGGCTGACGTTCACGCGCGACAGCCCGGCGTCGCGCAGCGGCGACGCGAGCGCGGGCAGGCGCAGCGCGTTGGTCGTGAGGGACACCTCGGGGCTGCCGTGCGGTCCGGTGAGCGCGGTCAGGCGCCGGACGACGTCGACGACGTCGACGCGCAGCAGCGGCTCGCCGCCGGTCAGGCGGATCTCCGTGATCCCGAGCTCGACGCCCACGCGCGCGACCCGCACGATCTCGTCGGTGCTGAGCATCGTCGAGCGGGCGAGCCACGGGACGCCCTCGGCGGGCATGCAGTACGTGCACCGCAGCGAGCACCGGTCGGTCAGCGAGATGCGCAGGTCGTGGTGCGCCCGCCCGAACCGGTCGACGAGCGGGCCCTCGACAGGGGTGCCGGCCTGCGGCGCGCGCTCCTGGAGCGCGTGATCCTGAGGCGCGTCGGCCCGCGACGGGACGCGGACGTGACTCTCGGACGACGCGTCCCGCACCGTCGGCATCGGGAGGTCCGTCATGTCATCCCCACCCACACGTGCGACCCGTCCGCGAGGACCTCGCGCTTCCAGACGGGCAGCTCGGCCTTGACGGTCTCGACGAGCGCCCGGCACACCTCGAACGCCTCGGCGCGGTGCGCGGTCGCGACGGCGCACACGATCGCCGCCTCCCCGACCTCCAGCCGCCCGACGCGGTGGCTCACCGCGAGCCCGATCACGTCGTCGTCCGCCGCCGCGTCTTCGGCGAGCCGTGTCAGCACCGCAGCCGCGTCGGGGTGCGCGCTGTACTCCAGCGCGACGACCTTGCCGTCCACCGACGGGTCGTGGTCGCGGACCAGCCCGACGAACGTCGCGACCGCGCCCGCGCGCGCGTCGCTCACATGTTCCACGTGAAACAGCAGGTCAAGCGGCCGGTCGTCGATCCGCGCCAGCACGGTCATGCGTGGTCACCCCCGGCGACCTGGTCGAGCAGGTGGTCGAGCAGCGGCAGCAGCGTGGCCAGGTTGTCCCGGACGCCCCCGGGGGAGCCCGGCAGGTTGACGACGACGACTCCGTCGGCGGTCACGCCCGCGAGCCCGCGGGACAGGACGGCCGTCGGCACGGTCCGCGCCGACTCGCGCCGCAGCAGCTCCGCGATCCCGGGGAGCTCGCGGTCGAGCACCGCACGCGTGCCCTCGGGCGTCCGGTCGCGCGGGCCGACACCGGTCCCGCCGGACGTGACGACGAGCCGGACACCGTCGCGCGCCGCCGCGTCGATCGCGTGCTGCACCGGGAGCGCGCCGTCGGGCACCACGACGACCTCGCCGACAGCGAAACCGGCCCCGGCCAGCAGGTCGCGCGCCACGGGCCCGGACCGGTCCTCGCGCGTCCCGGCGGACGACCGGTCGGACACGACGACGACCGCCGCGCGCCGCTCGCCCCGGTGTCCCGTGCTCATCGCGTCAGCCTAACGACGCACCCCGGGACCGCGTCCGCTGCCCGCACCGTGGAGAACCCGCCCGTCATCGCACCGTGCCAGCATGGGCGCGACACCCGGACCGGACCACGAAGAGCGGCGATGCGCAGACCTGTCCCGACGAGCGAGGCCCAGCGATGGCTCGACGCATACGCGCGGGTCAGCACCGCAGCCTCGCGAACCGCCCGGACCCGGTGCCCGAGCTGCGGGCGGAAGGACCTCCACCTCGTGCACCTCTCGATCGGGAGCGTGGCCGACGCCGTGCTGCCGGCGTTCTGGTGCGGTGCGTGCCTGCGCGGCATGCCACCGGCCCGCGCTTCGCTTCCGGCGTGGGCGACCGCGGTGCCGTACGACCGAGCGGCGCTGCCCGACGACGTGATTCCGCGATGAAGGGTGCGACGACGCGGCGACGCGTGGGCGGTCGGGAGCACGGGCGGACGCCCGCGGGCGGAGCCGCGCCGATGTCATGGCGGCGCAAGCGGCGGCTGCTCCTCAACGCTGGCGTCGTGCTCGTGATCGGGCTCGCGGTGCTGCGCGCGGCGACGCGTGGGTCGACGGTGCTCGCCGTCGCCGGCCTGCTCGCGGTCGGCGGCGTCGTCTGGCTGGTGGTCGACATGCTGCGCCGACGCCGGCGCGCAGTGGCCCCCCTCGCCCGCGGGGACGCCGACCGTCCACGCTGACCGCACCGACCGACGTACGGTGCCCGGATGGGACTCGAGCGGCGGACCGAGCGACTCGTCATGCGGCAGTGGACGGAGGCGGACCTCGAGCCGTTCGCGCAGATGAACGCCGACCCGGAGGTCATGGAGCACTTCCCGGCGCCGCTGACCCGCGACCAGAGCGACGCGCTCGCGGCCCGCGCGCAGGCGGGCCTGGAGGAGAACGGCTGGGGCCTGTGGGCGCTCGAGGTCGACGGCCGGTTCGCGGGCTTCACCGGGCTGAACCGCCCGTCGTGGAACCCGGCGCTCGTCGAGGTCGGCTGGCGGCTGCCGCGCTGGGCGTGGGGGCACGGGTACGCGTCGGAGGCCGCGCGTGAGGCGCTGCGCGTCGGGTTCGAGGAGGCGGGTCTCGACGAGATCGTCTCGTTCACGGCGGTCCCGAACGTCCGCTCGCAGGCCGTGATGCGGCGCATCGGCATGACGCGCGACCCGGCCGACGACTTCGACCACCCGTCGGTCCCGCACGGGCACCGGCTCGAGCGGCACGTGCTGTACCGGATCGCCCGACCGGCGGTCAGCGGCGGCGACCCGGCGGCGGGTAGGCTGGCCCGGCAACGCGACAACTGAACACGCTGCTCGAACCGACGCGGGAGAGCTCCGGACACCACGAGCCGGACGCCGAAGGAGCAACCCTCCCCGGGAATCTCTCAGGCCCCTGTACCGCGACGGCGAGGCAACTCTGGAAAGCGGTCGAGCCCTCGCGGGACCGACCCACCGACGGTGCAAGTCGGCGCGCCCCGGGCCCCTCGCGGCCATGGCGGACCGGCAAAACTCTCAGGTCGCACGCCCCGGCGCGCGGATGACAGAGCGGGGAGCCCACACGCCCGTCCCGGCGCGCCTGCCGGACGACCCCCGGAGCAGCCCGTGACCGACCTCAGCTCGTTGCACGACGTCGTCGCCCGTGCCGGCACCCTCGCCGTCCCGCCCGTGTCGCCCGACGCCGACACCCCGCACGCCGGCCCCGCCGCCGAGAGCCACACCGCCGCGGTGAGCCTGACGGCCGTCGAGCACACCCCGGCCGCCGAGGGCTTCGCCGACCGGCACATCGGTCCGCGCGGCGAGGAGACGCTGCGCATGCTGTCGGCGGTCGGCTTCCCGACGGTCGACGCGCTCGTCGACGCCGCCGTCCCCGCGTCGATCCGGACGGGCCGTGAGCTGGACCTGCCGGCGGCCCGCAGCGAGGAGGAGGTCCTCGACGCCCTGCGCGGCATCGCGGGCCGCAACCGCGTCCTGACGTCGATGATCGGCCAGGGCTACTACGACACGGTGACGCCGCCGGTGATCCGCCGGAACGTCCTGGAGTCGCCCGCCTGGTACACGGCGTACACGCCGTACCAGCCGGAGATCTCGCAGGGCCGGCTGGAGGCGCTGCTCAACTTCCAGACGATGGTCACCGACCTCACGGGGCTGGACATCGCGAACGCGTCGCTGCTCGACGAGGCGACCGCGGTCGCGGAGGCCGTCGCGCTCATGTGGCGTGGCCAGCGCAACAAGCCCGGCACGGTCGTGCTCGACGCGGACCTGTTCGGGCAGTCGCTGGCCGTGACGGTCGGGCGCGCGGAGGCGATCGGCCTGCCGGTCGTCGTCGCGGACCTGTCCGACGGGCTGCCGGAGGTCGAGGGGACGCTGCTGGGTGTCGTCGTGCAGCAGGTCGGCGCGTCGGGTGCGGTGCGCGACCTGCGGCCCGTGATCGCGCAGGCGAAGGAGCGCGGCGCGCTCGTGACGGTCGCGTCCGACCTGCTGGCGCTCACGCTCGTGACGACGCCCGGCGAGCTCGGTGCGGACATCGCGGTCGGGTCGGCGCAGCGGTTCGGCGTCCCGCTGTTCGGCGGCGGCCCGCACGCCGCGTTCATGGCGGTCCGCAACGGCCTCGAGCGCTCGCTGCCGGGCCGCCTCGTCGGCGTGAGCATCGACGCGGACGGCGCGCGCGCCTACCGCCTCGCGCTGCAGACGCGCGAGCAGCACATCCGCCGCGAGAAGGCGACGAGCAACATCTGCACCGCGCAGGCCCTGCTCGCGATCGTCGCGTCGATGTACGCGGTCTACCACGGCCCCGACGGCCTGCGGGCGATCGCCCAGCGCGTGCACGGCCACGCCCGGTCGGTCGCGACGGTCCTCACCGAGGTCGGCGTGACCGTCGAGCACGCGACGTTCTTCGACACGGTGCGCGCGGTCGTCCCGGGTCGCGCGGCGGACGTCGTCGCGGCGGCGGCGGACCTGGGCGTCAACCTGTGGGCGGCCGACGCCGACCACGTGCAGGTCACGTGCGACGAGCGGACCCGCCCCGAGCACGTGCTCGCGGTCGTCCTCGCGTTCGCGCAGGCCGGCACGACGCGCCTCGAGGCCGACGAGGACGGCACCTTCGCGTTCGGCTTCGTGGGCGCGGGTGACCTCGACGGCCCGTCCGAGGCGCTCCCGGAGGAGCTGCGCCGCACGACGCCGTACCTGCAGCACCCCGTCTTCCACCTGCACCGCTCCGAGACCGCGATGCTGCGCTACCTGCGCCGCCTGTCCGACAAGGACCTCGCGCTCGACCGGACGATGATCCCGCTGGGCTCCTGCACGATGAAGCTCAACGCGACCGTCGAGATGGAGGCGATCTCCTGGCCGGAGTTCGCGTCGATCCACCCCTTCGCCCCCGCCGGCCAGACGCAGGGCTACGCGGAGCTCGTCACCGAGCTGCAGGACTGGCTCGCGGAGATCACCGGCTACGCGGCCGTGTCGGTCCAGCCGAACGGCGGCTCGCAGGGCGAGTTCGCGGGCCTGCTCGCGATCCACGCGTACCACCGCAGCCGCGGCGAGGAGCGCGACATCTGCCTCATCCCGGCCTCGGCGCACGGCACGAACGCGGCGTCGGCGGCGCTCGCAGGCCTGCGTGTCGTGGTCGTCGCGACGGCGCCCGACGGGTCGATCGACCTCGACGACCTGCGCGCGAAGCTCGACCAGCACGGCCCCCAGGTCGCCGCGATCATGATCACCTACCCGTCGACGCACGGCGTCTACGAGGAGGGCGTCCGGACGGTGTGCGACCTCGTGCACGACGCGGGCGGCCAGGTGTACATCGACGGGGCCAACCTCAACGCGCTCGTCGGGCTCGCGCGGCCGGGCGAGATCGGCGGCGACGTGAGCCACCTCAACCTGCACAAGACGTTCTGCATCCCGCACGGCGGCGGCGGTCCCGGCGTCGGCCCGGTCGCGGTCGCGGCGCACCTCGCGCCGTTCCTGCCGGGCGACCCGACCCCGTCGCGCGCCGCCGACGGCCTCGACGCGGCGACGGCCGGCGCGGTCGCACCCGTGTCCGCGGCGCCCTGGGGCTCGGCGGGCATCCTGCCGATCTCGTGGGCGTACGTCGCGCTCATGGGCCCCGACGGCCTGCGCGCCGCGACCGAGACCGCGGTGCTGGCCGCGAACTACCTGGCCACGCGCCTGGCCCCGCACTTCCCGGTGCTCTACACGGGCCCGAACGGGCTGGTCGCGCACGAGTGCATCCTCGACCTGCGCGACATCACCAAGCAGACGGGCGTGACCGCGGAGGACGTCGCGAAGCGGCTCATGGACTACGGCTTCCACGCGCCGACGCTGTCCTTCCCCGTCGCCGGGACGCTCATGGTCGAGCCGACGGAGAGCGAGGACCTCGCGGAGCTCGACCGGTTCGTCGACGCGCTCGTCGCGATCCGTGCCGAGATCGACCAGGTCGCCGACGGGCGCTGGGCCGTCGAGGAGTCGCCGCTCCGCAACGCCCCGCACACGGCCGCGGCCGTCACGTCGGACGACTGGGACAAGCCGTACCCGCGCCGCCTCGCCGCCTACCCGGTCGCGTCGCTCGGGGAGAACAAGTACTGGCCGCCGGTCCGCCGCATCGACGGCGCGCACGGGGACCGCAACCTCATCTGCTCGTGCCCGCCGGTCGAGGCGTTCGCCGAGTGAGCACGCCCGAGCCCACCCCGACGACGCCGGCGGACGCGACGACCGCGACCGGCGGGTCGGACCCGACGAACGGAGCGACCGTGAGCGACCCGACCGCGGACACCCTGTCCCCGCTGCACGACGAGCACGTCGCCCTCGGTGCCGCGCTCACGTCCTTCGCCGGCTGGCAGATGCCGCTGCGGTACACCTCGGACATCGCCGAGCACACCGCGGTCCGCACGGCCGCGGGGCTGTTCGACCTGTCCCACATGGGCGAGCTCGAGGTCACCGGTCCGCAGGCGGGCGCCGCGCTCGACGCGGCGCTCGTCGGTCACCTGTCGGCGCTCGCCGACGGTCGCGCGCGGTACACGATGATCGTCGACGAGCACGGCGCGGTCCTCGACGACCTCGTCGTCTACCGGCTCGCGGCGGACCGGTTCGTCGTCGTGGCGAACGCGTCGAACGTCGCCGTCGTGCGCGAGGCGCTGCTCGAGCGGATCGCCGCGTTCGACGCGACCCTCGACGACGCCTCCCTGCGCACGGCGCTCGTCGCGGTGCAGGGCCCGCGCGCGGAGGAGATCGTCGCGTCCGTGACCGAGGCCGCCGACGTCGACGCGGTGCGGGCGCTCAAGTACTACGCCGCGGTGCCTGCGACCGTCGCGGGCCTGTCCGCGCTCGTCGCGCGCACCGGCTACACGGGCGAGGACGGCTTCGAGCTGTTCGTCGACGCCGCCGACGCCCCGGCCCTGTGGCGTGCGCTCCTCGCCGCGGGTGAGCCGCACGGTCTGGTGCCCGCGGGTCTGTCCGCGCGCGACAGCCTCCGCCTCGAGGCCGGCATGCCGCTCTACGGCAACGAGCTCGACCACACGACGACGCCCTACGACGCGGGCCTGGGCCGCGTCGTGCGGCTCGACAAGACCGACGCCGACGGCAAGCCGCTCGACTTCGTCGGCCGCGCCGCCCTGGCCGCGAGGCACGACTCCCAGCCCGCGCGCGTGCTCGTCGGGCTCCAGGGGCTCGGTCGCCGCGCGGCGCGGCACGGGTACCCGGTCCTGCGGTCGGCCGCCGCCGACGCCCCGCACGTCGGGACCGTCACGTCGGGTGCGCCGTCGCCGACCCTGGGCCACCCCGTCGCCATGGCGTACGTGACCCCGGAGGTCAGCGCCCCCGGCACGGAGCTCGCCGTCGACGTGCGCGGGCGTGCCGAACCCGTGCGCGTGGTGGCCCTCCCCTTCTACCGTCGTCCTCGATGACGCCGTCGGGTCGAGGCACGTCCTCGACGCGACCCGTCACGACGACGACGTGCACCACGAGCCCGGCCCGGACCCACCTGGAGACGCCATGACCGACCTGCCCACGCACCTGCACTACACGCTCGAGCACGAGTGGCTCCAGGACGGCGCCCCCGCGACCGTCGGCATCACCTCGACCGCCGCCGAGGCGCTCGGCGACATCGTCTACCTCGAGCTCCCGGCCGTCGGCGAGACCATCACGGCCGGCGCAGTCGTCGGCGAGATCGAGTCGACCAAGTCGGTGTCCGAGCTCTTCTCGCCGGTCTCCGGAACCGTCGCCGAGATCAACCAGGAGGCGATCGACGACCCGTCGCTCGTCAACTCCGACCCCTTCGGCCGTGGCTGGCTGCTCAAGGTCGACGTGACCGAGACGGGCCCGCTGCTCACCGCCGAGGAGTACGAGGCGCACGCAGCGGGCTGACGTCGGATCTTCCTCTGGACCAGCGTCGTCGCGGCGCGTATATCGGACCTTACGGACCTCGGGCCATCGGCCGAACGGGTGAACCGAGGGGTCTGTGGTGACCCGGGTGTATCAGCATCGGGCCTTGCCGTTCATTGTGGGTGGCAGCGAGACCGGTACGCAGCGCTTCGCGAAAACGAGTTGGTGAAAGTGGCGTCATGACGCCCTGGTTGTCGCCTCTCATCCGGTACGCCGCCTCAGGCGGAGCCGGAGAAGTCGGCATCCATGCAGCACAACCGGAGGACACGATGAGCATGTTGGAGACGAGCGAGACGGTCGGGACCGTCACCGAGGCCCTGACCCGCCGGGAGCGGGTGGTGCTCGGCGAGCTCGGCGAGGACGTGACGCTCGAGGAGATCGCCACCCGTCTGTTCGTGACGCGCAACACCGTCAAGTCCCAGGTCCGCAGCGTCTACCGCAAGATCGGCGTCTCCACGCGCGCCGAGGCGGTCGCGTGGGCCGTGGCGCACGGCATCCGCTGACCTGACGACGCCGACTTCCCGGCGGCCCGGGCGACCGGGCCGCCGCGCGGCGCCTCACCGTCACGCCCGAGTCGCCACCGGGACTGGCAGACTCGCCGCATGACACCTCCCGTGCTCGTCGTCGCCGCCGCCGTGGTCGACGACCTGGACGAGCCCCGGGTCCTGCTCTCCGCGCGTCGCGCGACGCCGGCGAGCCTCGCAGGTCGATGGGAGTTCCCCGGCGGCAAGGTCGACGCCGGGGAGACCCCCGAGGCTGCGCTCCACCGTGAGCTCCGCGAAGAGCTCGGCATCCGCGTCGCGCTCGGCGACGAGGTCGTGGGACCCGACGACGGCGTCTGGCACCTCACCGACCGGTACGTGATGCGGCTCTGGCTCGCGGAGGTCGTCGACGGCGTCCCCGAGCCGCTCGTCGAGCACGACGAGCTGCGCTGGCTGCCCGCCGGTCAGTGGCACGACGTCCCGTGGCTCGACGCGGACGTCCCCATCGTCGACGCCCTCGTCGCGCTGGTCAGCGACCGCGTCTGAGCCCAGGGGACCACCGAACCCGCGCCTCCCCCGAACCCACGCCTCCACCGACCGCGCGCCGGGCATGAGACGGCCCGCGGAGGGCCGGCATCGACGGCGGCGGGACCGTGCGCCGGCCCGCTCCGCGGGCCGTCAGCTCACCAGCGGTGGTTGCTGTTCCCCGAGCACACCATGCCGGTGCCACGGCAGAACGTGCACTCGCCCTTCCACCGCTTGCGACCCTGACCCTCGCAGTGGTTGCACTCCGCCACCGGGGACGTGCACTCGTCGCACCTCTTCATGTCCGCCTCCTCGCCAGGCTCGTCGTCGTGCCCGGACCGCCTGCCGTCTGGATCGGCACGGGGTCTTCAGTCGTCAGCATCGGCAGGACGGGCGTCCACTTGAGCGACGCGACCGGACCGTGACCTGGACAGCGGTCCACGGGGCGCGCCGGACGGGACCTATGTCGCGATTCGTGCGCTGTGTCCGTGCAGGTCGGCGAAGATTCGCCCGTTCGGCGCAGCGGTCCTCGGCGCGTCGGGTAGCGGTCCGTGCCGGGGCCCGACCGTCAGGCCAGGGCGGACGCCAGGCGTCCTACGCCTTCGTGGAGGGTGGCCGTCGACGCCGCCAGGTTGAGCCGGGCGAAGCCGACGCCCTCGGGCGTGCCGAACGTCGGCCCGGGGTTGAGCGCGACGCGACCACGCTCGAGCGCGAGACGGGCGGGGTCGGCGCCGTCGCGGACCGCGGGGACGTCGCGCAGGTCGAGCCAGGCGAAGTACGTCGCGTCGGGCGGCGACCAGCGGGCCGCGGGCAGGTGCGTCGCGAGGAGCTCGGCGAGCAGCCGCTGGTTGTGTCGCAGACCGTCGAGGACCGCGTCGAGCCAGTCGCCGCAGTCCCGGAGTGCCGTCGTGTGGGCGACCGCGCCGAGGTGGCTGACGCCGTGCAGCACGATCTCCGGAAGGCGCGCGAGGTCGGCGCGGGCGTCTGGTCCCGGGACCGCGACGGCCGCCTTGAGCGCGGCGAGGTTGAACGCCTTCGACGCCGAGTGCAGCGCGATCGCCGACGGGATCACCGTCGTCGTCGGGACGAACCTCGGCCGCGCCTCGTCCTGGCCGCCGCCGTCGTCCCCCACGGGACCGCTGCTGCCGGCACCGAGGGTGCCGGTGCTCCCGGCGCCGTCGCGCGGGGAGGGCGCGGTGTCGCCGCCGTCGGTCGACCACGCGCTCCCGCCCGTGACGAGCGGTGCGTGGATCTCGTCCGCCACCACCCGGACGCCGTGCTGCCCGGCGAGCTCGCCGACGGCCGCGAGCTCGGCCGCCGTGTGCAAGGTCCCCGTCGGGTTGTGCGGGTGGCAGAGCAGGTACGCGGCGCGACGGCCCCCCGACGTCGCGCTCGCGAACGCGGTGTCGAGCGCGTCGAGGTCGAGGCGGCCGTCAGGTCCGAGCGGGGCCGGCAGCGGGCGGCGGTCGGCGTGCGCGACGAACTGCACGAACGGCGGGTACACCGGCGGGTTGATGACGACCGCGTCGCCGGGGTCGGTGACGAGCCGCAGCACCTCGACGATCCCGAGCATGACGTCGGGCACGAGCCGGCAGTCCGCGACGGGCACGTCCCAGCCGTAGCGGGTCGCGGCGAACCCGGCGAGCGCCTCGGCGTAGTCGGGCCCGTGCACGTACCCGGTGTCGCCGGCGCGCATCGCGTCCGACACGGCCCGGATCACCGCCTCAGGCTGTGGCACGTCCATCTCCGCGACGTACATCGGCAGCACGTCCGGCGGGTAGCGGCGCCACTTCTGGCTCGTCCGTCGACGCAGCGCGTCGAGCGGCACGGAGTCGAAGATCGTCGTCCCGCCGCGCGCTTCCACGTCCACGTCCACGACCCTACGTCGGGCCCTCCGCGTCGACCCCGGCCGACGCACCGCAGCGGAAGCGGCCGACTCACCGGCCGACGCACCGTGGCGGGAGCGGCCGACTCACCGGCTGACGCACCGCGGCGGGAGCGGTCGACGCACTGCCGCCCCATCGGCCGGCGCGCGGAGCGGACCCGCCGCCCGGCTGACTCGTTCCCCCGACGGGACGGCAGAGGGCCGGGTCCGTGGTGGACCCGGCCCTCCGGTCGCGCGGTACCCCGTCGGGGCGTGTGCGGCGTCAGAGCGTCGCGCGGACCGCCCGCGTCGCCTGCAGGATGTGCTCGAGCGACGGGGTGACCTCCTCGTAACGGCGGGTCTTGAGGCCGCAGTCGGGGTTCACCCAGAGCTGGTCGAGCGCGATGGCCTTGACGGCCTCGGTCAGGAGCTCCTCGACCTCGGCCTCGCTCGGCACGCGCGGCGAGTGGATGTCGTAGACGCCCGGGCCGACCGCACGCGGGTAGCCCGCGGCCGCGATGTCGCCGAGGATCTCCATCTTCGAGCGGGCCGCCTCGATCGACGTGACGTCGGCGTCGAGGCCGTCGATCGCGCCCATGATCTGGCCGAACTCGGAGTAGCAGAGGTGCGTGTGGATCTGCGTGTCCTCGCGCACGCCCGCCGTGGAGAGCCGGAACGAGCGGACCGACCAGTCGAGGTACGCCGCGTGGTCCTCCCGGCGCAGCGGCAGGAGCTCGCGCAGCGCGGGCTCGTCGACCTGGATGATGCCGATGCCGGCGGCCTCGAGGTCGGCGATCTCGTCGCGCAGGGCGAGCCCGACCTGGTTGGCGGTGTCGCCGAGCGGCTGGTCGTCGCGGACGAACGACCACGCGAGGATCGTCACCGGGCCGGTGAGCATGCCCTTGACGGGCTTCTCGGTGAGGGACTGCGTGTACGAGGTCCAGGCGACCGTGATCGGCGCCGGACGGGACACGTCGCCCCAGAGGATCGACGGGCGCGTGCAGCGCGAGCCGTAGGACTGGACCCAGCCGTTCTGCGTCACGGCGAACCCGTCGAGATTCTCCGCGAAGTACTGGACCATGTCGTTGCGCTCGGGCTCGCCGTGCACGAGGACGTCGAGGCCGATCTTCTCCTGCAGCTCGACGACGCGGCGGATCTCCGCCTTCATCTCGTCCTCGTACTGCTCGGCGGTCAGCTCGCCCTTGCCGAACGCGGCGCGGGCCTTGCGGATCTCGGGCGTCTGCGGGAACGAGCCGATGGTCGTCGTCGGCAGCGGGGGCAGGTCGAAGCGCGCGGCCTGCGCGGCCTTCCGGCTCTCGAAGTCGCCGCGGTTGAACGCGTCCTCGCCGAGGGCGGCGACGCGCTCGCGCACCTCGGGACGCACGACGCCCGGAGCCGTCTTGCGCGACGCGACGGCGTCGGACGCGGCGAGCAGCTGCTCGTGGATCGCCTCGCGGCCCTCGGTCAGGCCCTCGGCGAGCGTGACGACCTCGACGACCTTCTGGTCGGCGAACGCGAGCCACGACTTCAGCGTCGGGTCGAGCGTCGGCTCGTCCTGCACGTCGTGGGGGACGTGGAACAGCGACGTCGACGTGCCGACCGTGACGGCCGCGGCGCCGAGGTTCTCGAGCTGCTCGAGCACCTGGAGCTTGGCGTCGAGGTCCGCGCGCCAGATGTTGTGGCCGTCGATCACGCCGGCGACCAGCGTCTTCGACTCGAGGCCGGGGACGGCCTGCGTCGGGGCCGGGCCGCGGACCAGGTCGACGCCGATGGCCTCGACGTCGGTCGCGGCGAGCACGCCGAGCGCGTCGCGCAGGTCACCGTAGGGCGCGGCGACGAACAGCGCCGGGCGGCCCTCGACCGCGGTGAGCGCGCCGTACGCCTCGGTGACCGACGCGAGCAGACGCTCGACGGGGACCTCGACGGAGTCGGACACGAGCGCGGGCTCGTCGAGCTGGACCCACGTGGCGCCCGCGGCGGCGAGGTCGCGCAGCAGCGCCGCGTAGACCGGGAGCACGTCGGCCAGGCGGTCGATCGGCGCGAAGCCCTCGGGGGAGCCCTCGGCGGCCTTGGCCAGCGCGAGGAACGTCACCGGGCCGACGATGACCGGGCGGGTCAGCACGCCCTCGGCGAGCGCCTCGGCGAACTCGCGGACCGGGCGGTCGCTCGCGTAGCGGAACTCGGTGTCCGGGCCGATCTCGGGGACCAGGTAGTGGTAGTTCGAGTCGAACCACTTGGTCATCTCGAGCGGCAGGTCGTCGCCACGGCCGCGGGCGACCGTCGAGTAGCCCGCGAGGTCCAGGCGGCCGTCGGCGTCGACGAGGTCGGCGAAGCGCGGCGGGATCGCGCCGAGCACGGTCGCGGCGTCGAGCACGTGGTCGTAGAAGGAGAACGCGCTGGGGATCGCCGGCACGTCGGTGCGCAGGCCGAGCTCGGCGAGGCGCGTGCGGGTCCGGCGGCGCAGGTCGGCGGCGACGGCCTCGACCTCGTCGGCCGAGGAGCGCCCGGCCCAGAACGCCTCGATGGCCTTCTTGAGCTCACGACGCGGACCGATCCGGGGGTAGCCCAGGACGGAGCCGGCGGGGAACGTGGGGGTGGTGGTCATCGCGGTGTCTGTCCCTCGTGGGTCGGGTCGGGTGCCGTCGTGGTGGGTCCGGGCGAGCCGGGGGTCGTCGCGGTGGGGGCCGTGACGGGTACGGCGCTGCGGCCGGTGCGGGCCCCGCCGTCCAGACCCGCTCCTTCGAGCAGGTCGAGCGCGGCGTGGTGCTGGTTGAACGTGTAGAGGTGGACGCCCGGCGCGCCGCCGTCGAGCACGCCCTGGACGAGGTCGACACCCGCGCGGATGCCGCGCCGGTGCCGCTCGACGTCGTCGTCCGCGGACCCCAGGAGGTCGAGCAGGTCACGCGGGACGGGGACACCCGTGAGGTCCTGCACGCGCAGCAGCCGTGCGGGGTCCGTGCTCGGGATGATGCCCGGGATGATCGGGATCGTGACGCCCGCGTCGCGCGCCTCGGCGACGAGCCCGAGGTACGACTCGGCGTCGAAGAACACCTGCGTGATCGCGAAGTCGGCGCCGGCCTCCTGCTTCGCCAGCAGGGACGCGACGTCCTGCGCACGCGTGCCGCCGGTCGCGGCGTTGCCGCGAGGGAACGCGGCGACGGCGACCGAGAGCGGCCGGACACGCGCACGGACCGCCTGCGACGGGCTGCCCGCGCAGCGGCGCGACTCGATCTCACGCAGCAGCTCGACGAGCTCGCTCGCGGTGTGCACGCCGGCGGGGTGCGGCTGCCAGTCGGCCTGGCCGGCGGGCGGGTCGCCGCGCAGCGCGAGGAAGGAGCGTGCGCCCTCGTCGAGGAACTCCTCGACGATCGTGGTGATCTCGTCGCGCGAGGTGCCGACGCACGTGAGGTGGGCGATCGGGTTGAGCGACGTCTCCCGCAGGAGCCGGCTGACGAGCGCACGGGTCGTGACGCGGGTCCGGCCCGACGCGCCGTACGTCACCGACACGAAGTCGGGGTGCGCCTCGCCGAGCCGCTGGATCGTCTCCCACAGCCGCGGTGCGGCGTCGGGGTTGCGCGGCGGGAAGAGCTCGAACGAGACGGTCGGCCGGTCGATCGCGGCGAGCGGGCGGCCGGGCGCGACGTGCGGACCGGTCGTCCGACGCGAGGTGGTGTCGGTGACGGTGCCGGCCTCGTCAACCGTGCCCGGCACGGCGTCCACGGCGGGGGCGCTCACCGGTCGGCCGGCGTCGGTCGCCCGGCGCGGGGGTCGCGGGGGCACGCGGGGTGCTGCGGCATCGTTCACTCCATCGACCCTGGCGGAAGCACCCACACCCTCGCCAGGAGGGGGGTTGCTGCGGCGTCGTCGAGCCAGGTCTCTCGGCCGCTCTGGATGGTTGTCGAGATGCTAGACCGCCGACCACATGGTGGGCAACGTTGCTCGACGGGTGAGACGGTCGCGTCCGCGCGCGACGCTTCAGGCCGGGCGGGTGCCGTCCGGCGATCGGGTCCGGCGAACGGGAGAGGGACAGGCGGTACGCGCGGCGCCGGCGCAGACGCTGCGGTCAGCGACGACGGCGCGGGGTGAGGTGACCGGGCCGGAGCCGGCTGCGCTGCGTCGGGACGTCGAACCAGGACGTCGGCGAGCCGGCGACGACACCGAGCAGACCGTCCTGCACCGCGGCGAGCACCTCGGCGTCGACCGTCGACGGCGTCGACATGGCCGCAGCCGCCCCACGCACGGCGTCGAGCCGTCCGCCGTCGGGGTCGGTCGTGTCGGTCACGCCGGGAATCCTAACCTCCTCCCGAAAGGGGGTCAGGGGTCGGCGCGAGGGCGTCACTCGACGGGAGCAGCAGGGCCTCGAGTGCGTCCGGCGGCACCGGTCTGCGGACATCGCCGCGACCCGACGTCACGACCCCCGCACGGACGGGCAGGTCGCGAGATGGTCGTCGACGAGCCCGCACGCCTGCATCGCCGCGTACGCGGTCGTCGGTCCGACGAAGCGGAAGCGCAGCGTCTTCAGCTCGCGGGCGAGCGCGCGGGACTCCGGCGTGACGGCGGGGACGTCCACCCAGGTGGCCGGGCGGACGTGGTCGGACCGGTCGGGCGCGTGCGACCACAGGACCTCGTCGAGCGTGCGTCCCTGCGCGTGCAGGTCGCGCAGCGCCCGGGCGTTGGCGATCGTCGCCTCGATCTTCGCGCGGTTCCGCACGATGCCGGCGTCGGCCATGAGCCGTGCGACGTCGTCGTCGCCGAACTCCGCCACGACCTCCGGGTCGAAGCCGGCGAAGGCCTCGCGGAAGGCGGGTCGCTTGCGCAGGATCGTGATCCAGGCGAGCCCCGACTGGAACCCCTCGAGCGCCAGCCGCTCGAACAGCGCGTGCTCGCCGTGCACCGGGCGGCCCCACTCCTCGTCGTGGTACCGCTCGTACAGCGGGTCCCCGTCACCGAAGCACCGTCCCGTCAGCGGCGTCGGCCCCGCGGGCGTCGCGAGCGGGTCGTCGTCCGCAGACGCGCCGCGGTCGACGGCCGGAGAGGGCGCAGGCGTCGCCGTGGTGGGCGACTCGCCGGCCTGCTCGGCGGAGGCCCCCGCCTGCTCGGAGGAGGCGCCGGCCGGGTCGGCGGTGGGGGTCATCGGGTCCGCGCTCGGCGGCGGCTGTGCGGTCACGTCGTCAGTCTGGCGTCGTCCGCCGACACGTCCAGGTGCTCGCCGTCACGGCCGGGACGACGACGCCGTCGACGCGGGCTGTGGACGGTTCGACGAACGCTCGGTCGCGGCGCGCTCCCGTCGGTTCGACGGACACCCGGCGGCCGCGCGCTCGTGCCGACGCTTCCACGCTGACCCGGCGGCAGCGCGCTCGTGTCGACGCTTCCGCGCTCAACCGGCGGCGGCGCGCGCGATCAGCGCCGCGATGCCGTCGAGCACCAGCCGCGAGCCGAACGAGATGCCGTCGTCGTCCATCGCCGCACCGAACGCCCCAGCGGCAGCCGCGCGCAGCAGTGCCGGGTGCTGGTCCGGCGAGGCGACCGCCGCGAGCATCCGGTCCATGTCGTAGGGCGCCGCCGTCATGTCCTCGACCGCGCGCTCGCGGGCCTCCCACGACGCGAACAGCCGCAGCTCCTCGAGCTGGTGGCTCGCGAGCATGCCGACGGCCGCGACCTTCGACGCCTCGTCCAGCGGCGTGTCCTCGAGCGCGGCCACCATCGCCTCCATCCACGCGAGCCGGTTCGGGCCGACCGCGTGCAGGACCGTGCCGGTGTGCGCGAGCCACGGGTGCGCGTGGAGGATCGGCTGCTGCAGCGCGACGAGCAGCTCGAGCCGCGCGCGCCAGTCGCCCACCTCGGGTCCGACCGCGGGCGGCCGACCGCTCGCGCGGTCGGACATCAGGCTGACGACCTCGTCCTTCGACGACACGTACCGGTAGAGCGACATCGTCGTGAAGCCGAGGGACTCCGCGAGCCGGGCCATGGACACGGCAGCGATCCCCTCGGCGTCGGCGAGCGCGATCGCGGCGTCGGCGATCTGGTCGAGCGTGAGGCTGGGGCGGGGCCCGCGTCGGGGCGGCTCGGGTGCGCGCCAGAGGACGGCGAGGTCCGGCGGGAGCGCGGACGCGTCGACGGTCGCGACCGGTGCGGGCGTGCTCTCGGCGCGGGCCGCCTCACGGCGGGCACGCTCCGCCTCACGGGCGGCGCGCTGCTGGGCGAGGGCGGCGTCGCGCGCGGCCTTCTCGGCCTCGCGCAGCGCGCGGCCGGCCTCACGGGCGGCGTCGCGTGCGGCCCGCTCGCGCTCGGCCTGGGCGCGCTCGGCCTCCTTGCGGGCCTCGGTCTCGCGCCGCTGACGCTCCTTCTCGACGGCCGCGAGCGCGCGCGACCGTGCGTCCTCCGCCTGCTGGAGCGCCTTGGCGCGGTCGCGCTCGGCCTTCTCCTCGTCGCGACGGCGACGGTCGGCGTCGCGACGCGCACGCTCGGCGTCCTTGGCGGCCGCCTGCTGGGCCTTGTCCCGGTCGCGCCGGGCACGATCGGCCTCCTTGGCGGCGGCGCGGTCGGCCCTCTCGCGGTCGCGCCGCAACGCCTCGGCCTCGCGACGGGCGTCCTCGGCCTCCCGCTGCATGCGCGCCTCGTCGGCTGCCTGGTCGATCGCCTCGTCCACGTCCACCTCCTTGACGTCCGATCCTATAAGTGTGTATGACATACACACACAGTTTACGACGTACACAGAAGGAGGCCACGCGATGACCGCACCGATCGTGGTCGCCCGCGGACTGCGCAAGTCCTACGGCGACCTCACCGTCCTTGACGGCGTCGACCTCGACGTCCACCGCGGCGAGGTCCTCGCCCTGCTCGGCCCGAACGGCGCGGGCAAGACGACGACCGTCCGCATCCTGTCGACGCTCCTGCGACCCGACGCCGGCACCGCGACGGTCGCCGGTGCCGACGTCGTCCGCGACCCCGCCGCGGTGCGCGCGGCCATCAGCCTCACCGGGCAGTACGCCGCGGTCGACGAGCTGCTCACGGGCGCCGAGAACCTCCACCTCATGGCCCGCCTCGCGCACCTGGGTGGCCGGGAGGCCCGCGCGCGGTCGCGCGACATGCTCGAGCTGTTCGACCTCACCGACGCCGCCGGACGCCTGGTCAAGACCTACTCGGGCGGCATGCGACGGCGGCTCGACCTCGCCGTGAGCCTGCTGAGCCGTCCCCAGGTCCTGTTCCTCGACGAGCCGACCACCGGCCTCGACCCGCGCAGCCGCGGCGACCTGTGGGACGTCATCCGGGACGTCGTCGACGCCGGCGCGACGCTCCTGCTCACCACGCAGTACCTCGAGGAGGCCGATCGGCTCGCCGACCGGATCGTCGTCATCGACCACGGCCGCGTCATCGCGCAGGGCACCGCGACCGAGCTCAAGCGCACGGTCGGGTCCGCGCACGTCGAGCTGGTCCTGCGCGACGGCACCGTCCAGCGCGTCCCCACCGACGGGTCCGTCGCCGACGTGCACCGGATCCTCGGCGACGTGTCCGCCCGTTCGCTCGACGTCGCCGCGTGGCAGGTCCGCGAGCCCACGCTCGACGACGTGTTCCTCAGCCTCACCGGCAAGCCCGCCGAGCCGACCGACGCCGCGGCCAGCGGTGGCCCGGGCAGCACCGCCGACCGCACCAGCCCGTCCGCCGACGCGCTCGCCGCCGCCGGCCCGCACCCCCGGGAGACCCGATGACCGCCCTGCTCGCCCCCGCGCCCACGACGGCCCGCCCCGGCGCGGGCCAGACCGTCCGCGACACGACCGCCCTGATCGGCCGGACGCTGCGCCGGACCACCCGGCAGCTCGACACCCTCCTGATCTCGGTGATGCTGCCCGTGATGCTCCTGCTGATGTTCACGTACGTGTTCGGCGGGGCGATCGACCCGACGGGCCGCTACGTCGACTTCGTCGTGCCCGGCATCATCCTGCTGACCGCGGGCTACGGCGCCGCGAACACCGCCGTCGACATGGCCTCCGACATGACGAACGGCATCATCGACCGCTTCCGGTCCATGCCGATCCGCGCGACGGGCGTGGTGACCGGGCACGTGGTCGCCAGCATGGTGCGCAACGCCGTGTCGACCGCGCTCGTCATCGTCGCCGCGTTCCTCGTCGGGTTCACGCCCGACGCGACGCTGCTCGACTGGCTCGGCGCGCTCGGGATGGTCGCACTGTTCGTCCTCGCGCTGACGTGGGTCGGCGTCGCCGTGGGGATCGTGGCGTCGGGGCCGGAGGCGGCCAGCGGCTTCACGTTCTTCATCCTGTTCCTGCCGTACGTGTCGAGCGCGTTCGTGCCGCCGGAGTCGATGCCGTCGGTGCTCGAGGCGATCGCCGCGTGGAACCCGGTCACCCCGGTGACGGACACCATGCGCGGCCTGCTCCTCGGCCTCCCGCTGGAGACCTCGACATGGGTGTCCGCGGTCGGGTGGTGCGTCGGCATCTTCCTGGTCGCCCGCACGGCCGCGGGCCTCCTCTTCGCCCGCCGCCGCTGACGACGGGACGTCGTCGGACGGTCCCCGTCCCCGCGAGCACAACACGGCGCGCGTCCTCGACCCCGTCGACGCGCGCAGTGTTGTGCTCGGCGGCCGGATCGGTGGGGCGGACCTGGGCCGCCGGGAGGCCGCCGGGATCGGCAGATGGCACGGCCCCTCGGGTTTCAGAGGGCGGCGAGGGCCTTGCGGATGCGGGTCGGGGAGACCGGGACCGGGGTACCGAGCTGCTGTGCGAACAGGCTGACGCGGAGCTCCTGGAGCAGCCAGCGGACCTCGTCGAGCGCGGCGTCCCGGGCCGCGTCGGGGGAGGCCGCGCGCGCCTTCGTCACGGCCGCGTCGTACAGGTCCTCGACGTCGTGCACCTGCCACGCGAGGTCGCCGTCGCGCTGGGGGTTGTCGCCGGCCTTCGCGAGCCGGTGCTTCGCGGCGCGCAGGTAGCGGGTCAGCTGCGGCAGCCGGACGGCCCCGACCTCGGAGACGAACCCGTCGTGCACCAGGTCGGCGGACTGCTCGCGCACGTCCTGTACGGTCCCCAGCAGGGCGAGGCTGGCCGACGCGCGCAGGTCGCCCTCGAGCTCGCGCCACGCGCCGAGCACGGCGACGAGGTCGGTGACGACCGCGTGCACAACGTCCTCCAGCCGGTCCCGGACGGCGGCCCGCAGGGCGGCGTACGCGTCGGCGTCACGCACGTCGACGGCCGTCCGGCTCCCGAGGTGCTCCGTCATGAGCCGGTCGACCGCCGCGAGCTGCACGTCGGTGACCAGCGTGTCCGTGCTCGGGTACGGGCTCGCGGCGAGCGTGAGCGCCTGCGTCCCGGTCCAGCGCGACGTGATCCGGCCCGTCGCGAGGCCGACGTCGAGCAGCAGCAGGCGCCGCAGGCCGCGCCGGGCAGCCGACGGGACCGCGCCCGCGTCGGCGAGCGTCCGCACCGCGACGGACGTCGTCTCGTCGACGAGCGTCGGGTACGCACGCACGACGACACCCGCCGCCCGCGCCTCCAGGACCTCGGGCAGCGCGCCGCCGGGCAGGTCGTCCGGCCATGTCCGCAGACCCGTGCGCTCGAGCGACGGCGGGGGTGCCGACACGGCTCCTCCCGGTCCGGGGACCGCGTGAGCGCCGGACGACGGCCCGCCGGCCGATCCCGGTGCTCCCGTGACCGTGCACATCCCGATCACCGCCCTGGCCCGGCTGACCCCCGACGGGTTCGACTGGATGGTGCCCGGCCTGCGCGAGGAGCTCGTCACCGCGACCATCCGCTCGCTGCCCAAGCCCGTGCGC
>NZ_JAPESW010000159.1 GCF_028527925.1 Cellulomonas fimi | reverse complement strand
CGTCGTCGTCCGTGACGTCGGCGACCAGGAGCACGTGGGTGTCGTCCGCGACGAGGAGGTCCGCGTACTGCTCGTCGACCGCGTCGACGTCGCCCAGGCCGTGGGTCACCGGGTGCGCCGCGTCGACGACCCGGAACCGCGCCTCGCCGAGCGGCGGGTGCCACGAGACGTCGTCGTCCCACCGTCCACCCAGCGTCGCCGCCCAGCGCGGGTCGTCGCCGAACGTGTTCGCCGCCTGGTGCAGCCCGAGCACCGCGACGCCGTCGTCGACGAGCGCGGACCGGCGGTCGTGGAACCCGCGCCACGCGTCGGCGTCCGCGGGGTCGAGCGGCCCCTGCCCGCAGTTCACGACGAGCAGGTCGGGACGGTCGACGTCGTCGAGCGCGTCGGGGAAGACGCTGCGGACGGTCACGTCGTGCCCGTCCGCCCGCAGCAGCGTGGCCACCGCGTCGGACGTCGCCGCGTGGTCGTGCCACGGGTCGCCGTACCGGTCCCGTCCGACGAGCACCACCACCTGCGCCACGCGCCACCTCCTGCGTCGTCCGTCACCGCGCCGCCACGCTGACGGCCTCGGATGTCCCGCGCGGGCCCCGCGCGGGCCCGCGCGACCTCGCGACGAGCCACGACGCGGGCGAGCCGTCGGCG
>NZ_JAPESW010000158.1 GCF_028527925.1 Cellulomonas fimi | reverse complement strand
CGTCAGCGCTTGGCTGCTTTGTCGGGGTCGGCTGAGCGACGCAGGAACGCTTGCGTCAGTTCTGGTAAGTGCTGTAGCAGCCACTCGGCCATGGCGATTTCCTGCGGCAGGATCTTTTCGCAGGCCGCTAGAGTTTCCGAATCACCGGCCTCTTTCGCAGCGGCGATAAGCGCCGTATAGCTGGCAATTTCCATGTTTTCGAAGACGTAACCGGCCATCGCGCCCTTGATGACTTCGTCACTCATCAATGATCCACCGACTGCCTGGCCGAACGCCATCAGCTTGCCCCCCATGTCTTTCAGGGTCGATGAGCTGCCGCCCAGACGTGCCAGGCACTGGTCAATAAGTTGCTGCTGGCCGAGAGTTTCCTCAATGTGCTGGTCGATCCGTGCCTTGAGCTGGGGGTAATGTTCCAGGCGCTCGGATTGCGCCTTGAGCATTTTTTCGGCCTGCTGCTCCATCGCATGGGCATCACGTAGCCAATCAAGCAGGTTTTCCTGTGGAGTCGCCATGTCGTTAGTCCTCTTGATAAAAAATGGCAGGCGCCGCACGCCGGAAAGCGTGCGGCTGCCAAGCTTCAAATTTCGGGTTTTGGTTGCATTC
>NZ_JAPESW010000157.1 GCF_028527925.1 Cellulomonas fimi | reverse complement strand
TCACGGTCGGTCAGGGTCGTCGGCTCAGCCACGGCGTGCCGTCCTTCGCTGCAGGGCGTCCAGCAGGACCAGGACGACGACGGCGACGACGAGCAGCAGGACCGCGACGCTCGCGGCGCCGACCGGGTCCTGGGACTCGATGAGCTTGAGGATGTAGGCCGACGACACCTGCGTCTTCCCGATGAGGTTGGCCGAGATGAGGATGACGGACCCGAACTCGCCGAGCGCCCGCGCGAAGCTGAGCGCGGCGCCGGACACGATGGCCGGCGCGATCGTCGGGAGCACGATGCGGCGGAACGTCGTCGCTCCGCTCGCCCCGAGGGATGCCGCGGCCTCCTCGACGTCGCGCTCCATGTCGAGGAGCACGGGCTGCACGGACCGGACGACGAACGGCAGCGTGACGAACAGGAGCGCCAGGACGACACCGGCCTGCGTGCCGACGAGGTTGACGCCGAACGGGCCCTGCGGGCCGTAGAGCGAGATGAGGACCAGGCCGGCGACGATCGTCGGCAGCGCGAACGGCACGTCGATGACGACCTCGACGGCGCGCTTGCCCCAGAAGTCGTCCCGCACGAGGACCCACGCGACGAGCGTGCCGATCACGGCGTTGACCGCCGTGACGAGCAGCGCGGCGCCGACGGTGAAGCGGATCGT
>NZ_JAPESW010000156.1 GCF_028527925.1 Cellulomonas fimi | reverse complement strand
CCGCTGTACCGGCGGTCCGTCCGGGTGTCGCTCGGGCCCGTCTTCCCGGTTCCGCGGACGCTTACCGACCCGTCGCCCGGCGGCATCGACCAGCTGCCCTCGCACGGGTCCGTCACCCCCTCGCCCGCCCTCGCCCACGCCGCGCTCGCCCCCCACCAGCCCGTCGCCCACCCCCCCGCGCCCCCCGCCCCCCCCCCCCCCCCCCCCCCCCCCCCCCCGCCGCCCCCCCCCCCCCCCCCTCCCCCCCCCCCCTCCCCCCCCCCCCCGCCCCCCCCCCCCCCCCCCGCCCGCCCCCCCCCCCCCCCCGCCCCCCGCCCCCCCCCCCCCCGCCCCCCCCCCCCCCCCCGCCCCCCCCCCCCGCCCTCCCCCCCCCCCCCCCCCCCCCCCGCCCCCCCCGCCCCCCCCCCCCCCCCCCCGCGCCCCCCCCCCCCCCCCCCCCCCCTCCCCCTCCCCCCCCCCCCCCCCCCGCTCCCCCCCCCCCCCCCCCCGCCCCCCCCCCCCACCCCCCCCACCCCCCCCCCCCGCCCCCCCCGCCCCCCCCCCCCCCCCCCCCCCTCGCCCCCCCCCCCCCCCCCCCGCCCCCCCACCCCCCCCCCCCCCGCCGCCCCCCCCCGCCCGTCCCCCTCCCCACCCTCACGCATGCGCCGCCCCCGTCCG
>NZ_JAPESW010000155.1 GCF_028527925.1 Cellulomonas fimi | reverse complement strand
TGAACGTCGGCATGCCGTTGCCCGACGCGACGGACCCGAAGCCGGTGAAGACGGTGAGGTTGCGCGCGGGTGCGGCGGGGTCGGAGACCGCGACGACGAGCGACCAGCCGGCGTAGTCGTCGGTCGTGCCGGTCGTCGACTGGACGTTCGCGACCGTGTACACGCCGCTGCCCGCGCTCGCGACGAGGCCCGTGACGTCGAGGTAGGACTGGTAGCCGTTGTCGGAGGGGTTGACGTCGACCCGGCTGGCCGTGAGGTCGCGGTAGGTGGTGGACCCGGGGGCCTTCAGCTTGACGTTGCCGCGCAGGGCCGGGTTCGACGAGGTCGCGTTGACCGTCTCGGTCCGGCCGCCCCAGACGAGGGCCGCGAACAGCACGGACCCGTTCTCGGGCACGGTGAGCGTCGCGCTCGACGCGTTGAACGTCGAGGCGTCGGTGTCGTCGTTGACGTACTGCGCGGTGAAGTCGTTGTTGCTGTACGCCGCGTTGAACGTCGACGCGCGCGCGGTCGCGCAGTTCGCGGAGTTGGTGCCCGAGGTGGCGTTGCACGTCATCAGCGTGTTGGCCGCCATGAGGACGTCGCCGTTGGTGTTCGCGGAGAACACGGGCGTGAAGGCGCGGACGGTCGCGGCCGCAGCGGGGCTCGCAAGGCCGAGGG
>NZ_JAPESW010000154.1 GCF_028527925.1 Cellulomonas fimi | reverse complement strand
CCCTCGAAGCGGTTGCGGTAAAAGTCCGCCAGGCCGGCTTCAGCCCGTTGATCCTCGGCGACCTCGAAGGCGAAGCGCGGGACGTGGCCAAGGTACACGCCGGCATCGCCCGGCAGATCGTCCAGCACGGCCAGCCGCTGGCGGCGCCGTGCGTAATCCTCTCCGGCGGCGAAACCACGGTGACCGTGCGCGGCAATGGCCGTGGCGGGCGCAATGCGGAATTCCTGTTGAGCCTCACCGACAGCCTCAAGGGCCTGCCCGGCGTGTACGCCCTGGCCGGTGACACCGACGGCATCGACGGCTCGGAAGACAACGCCGGCGCGATCATGACCCCGTGCAGTTACCGGCGCGCCGAAGCCCTCGGCCTGTCGGCCAGCGACGAGTTGGATAACAACAATGGCTACGGCTATTTCGCCGCCCTCGACGGTTTGATCATCAAAAAAAAAAAAACAAATCAATACCCATACAGATTAATTAGATCGTTCGCGTCCTCAATTACAGGTTTTCACAAGACAGATAGAATTATACGTGTGCATTCCTACGCATTCAATTCAGCGTTCTACTTATCGACATTACAATAGTATTTCTGTATGATAACATCCCATCCACTCTTA
>NZ_JAPESW010000153.1 GCF_028527925.1 Cellulomonas fimi | reverse complement strand
CCAGAACACCGAGCCGATGGCACTCGGAATGGTCTTCTGCGGGTTCTTCGCTTCACCGGCAGTGAGGCCGATCATCTCTACACCCAGGTAGGCGAACATCACCATTTGCAAAGACATCAACACGCCTTGCACGCCATTGGGCATAAAGCCGCCATGGGCCCACAAGTTGGAAATACCCAGCGCCACGCCATCATTGCCAAAGCCGAACGCAATAATGCCGACGCCGCCGATCACCATCGCAATGATGGTGACGATCTTGATCAGCGCGAACCAGAACTCGAACTCACCAAAGGCCTTGACCGCGATCAGGTTGATGCTGCCCATGCTGATCAGCGCCGCCAGGGCCCAGATCCAGCGCGGCGTGTCGGGGAACCACACGCCCATGTACACGGCCACGGCGGTGATTTCCGCCACGCAGGTCACCAGCCACAGGAACCAATAGTTCCAGCCGGTCAGAAAGCCCGCCAACGGGCCGAGATAGTCTTGGGCGTAACGGCTGAACGAGCCGGCGACGGGGTTGTGCACCGCCATTTCGCCAAGGGCGCGCATGATCACCAGGATCGCCAGGCCGCCAATGATGTAGGAAAGCATGATCGCCGGGCCGGCCATTTCAATGGCCTTGGCCGAGCGCACGAGACACGCAAAAAGCTCGTATTCCGTTTGCAG
>NZ_JAPESW010000152.1 GCF_028527925.1 Cellulomonas fimi | reverse complement strand
AATTGGAAAAAACAAAACGTAAACGAAATACAACAGTTTTAATAAGAGTAGGGTAAAGAATAGATGTAAAAAGGTAGTGTCGTGCATGAGAGATAAGTGCTGAGAAAAAGAAAATGGTAATTGTAGCAACCAATAAAATGCTAAGGTTACTTTTAACGTTTTTTTTTTGAAGTCATAGCCGCTTTTGCGCAGCGCCATACCGAGTGAGTTGCCTTCACTCATCTCGTCCCGCGCCGCATCAAGGCGCTCCTGCAGCCAGGGCGGCGCGAAGCTGTGCAGCAGTTGCATGGCTTCAAGCTCATGCACGCCGGCCCCAAGAAGGGCACCGGTGTTCATCAGAAAGACCGCACCCTGCAAATCTTTATAGAGAGACCAGGGCATAATGCTGTCAGCAAGACGACGAATTCTGCCGCGCCACCGGGGCAGGGACCACAGGCTGGCCACAACCAGAGCAGCACCGGAGAATGCCGCTGCAGGTCCCCACTGTTCTGTCCAGTCAGAAAGCCCCTTCATGAACCCGAGTGCCCCGCTCCAGCTGGCCGGATCAGACATTCTGCTCAGCATCGGGACGAGGGACTGGTTATTGACCCCGAGCAGACCGCCGCCCAGCACGAGCAGAACCAGCG
>NZ_JAPESW010000151.1 GCF_028527925.1 Cellulomonas fimi | reverse complement strand
TCATGTACACCACTCCGAACAAGGCCCCCGTGAGTTGCCATTTCAGCACGTCCAGCAAGCTCACTGCCTGGGCGGGTTCAAAGAACAGGATCAACAACGCAGTGACAATCGCGCCCACTCCAAAAGTCACCAGGCTGCCGCGCAATACACCCACCGCCTGGCCCAGGCGACCATTGATGGCGGCCTGCACACTCAACACCGCACCTGCGGCGACTACTACTACCAGTAACAGAATCAGGTTCATCGCCTTAACCTCGCGCAATCAAAACAAGTGCCACCACAATCAGCGCCAGGGCAATCCAGCGTTCGCCATTGACCCGCTTGCGCGCCGCCCCGAACCAGCCGAAATGATCGATCAGCACGCTCTTGCCGACTTGCCCCGAAAGAATCGCGATCATGGTCATCGCGATGCCGATATGCGGCGTGGCCAGGGTCAGGACCACCACGTAGATCGGCCCCAGCAAACCGCCGATCAACTGCCAGCGCGGCAACTCGGACAACGCCGGGCCCTTTTGCGGGCCACTGAACAGCAGCAGTAGAAACAGGATGGCTGAAACAAAAAATACACCTGAATAATAACCGAGATCCGAAGATCGCTGACTGAGTGCTACGGCAGAAATCGTCGCTAAGTTT
>NZ_JAPESW010000150.1 GCF_028527925.1 Cellulomonas fimi | reverse complement strand
TCTGCGCGCGCGTGAGGTCCAGCTCCGAAGCAATCTGCCCCTCATACCGGCTACGGGTCAGCTGCAACGCCTGGCCGAAATCCTCCAGTGAACGGTTGAGAATCCGCGCCTGCGCATCCAACCCGTTGAGCTGCACGTACAACGTCGCCAACTGATGTTGCAGGCTCAAGCGCGCCACCGCCAAATCATCGCCGGACGCCTGCGCTTGGGCATCGCCGGCCGCGACCTGGTTGCGGATTTTGCCCCACAGGTCCAGGTCGTAGCTCAGTGAAAACCCTGCCGTATTGCTGTTGTACACCGACGGCTGCGTATCGCCCCGCAGTGGCCGCGAGTCCGATTGGCGCTGGCGCAACGGCTGCGCACTGGCGGTGATCTGCGGGAACAACCCCGCATGCAACTGGCTGGCATAGGCCTGGGATGCGTCGAAGTGCGCCAGCGCCGCCGTCAAATCCGGGTTGGCCTTGAGCAGTTGCTGTTGCAGGTCATTCAGTCGCGAATCGTGGTAGAGCGTCCACCATTCTGGGGCCAGTTGATCGGACGGTTGCGCGCTGTGCCAGGGGCCATCGCTGGTCTGTTCGCGGTAGCCGGCCGGCAAATCAACGCTCGGCACCTTGTAGGTCGGCGCCATCGAGCAGCCCTGCAACGCCAGCAGCATCAACGCTACCAGGGGGTTAAGCCTTAGGC
>NZ_JAPESW010000014.1 GCF_028527925.1 Cellulomonas fimi | reverse complement strand
GCGCGCCGCGGCCGTCGAGGCGGTCGAGAAGGCCGCGAGCCTGATCGAGTTCTCCGACCGCGTCACCGTCCTGGCAGAGGGACGCGCCGACGGGTGCGGCACGCGCTCCGACGGGCCCCTGTTCTCGCAGCCGACCGGGTACCTCTGCGTCCTGGGCTGGATGGTCACGCTCGTCGTTCGGGCGCAGGCACCCGCGAGGAGGTCGCCGGCGCGATCGACGACGAGATGCGGTCCATGGACATGGACTACACCTCCGCGACCGCGACCGACCTCGTCCTGTCGTACCCCAGCGTGCGCGACGGCTCGGTCCTGCGCGGCGGCGGTCACGCCGACGGGATGGAGGTCCAGGTGGAGGTCACGCCGTTCCGGTCCGGCACGTGGACGGCGCCGCGCATCCCGCGCGGTTCCGCCGACGTCTCCACCGAGGGCGACCTCGAGGACGTGACGGCCGCGGACGTCGAGGCGACGGGGGCCGGCGACGTCGTCACCGTCCTCGTCTCGACGACGTACTGGGACACCGCACGCGGCGACCCGAGCGACCCCCGCGAGCCGAGCCGCCCGGTGACGCCGCTCGCGGTTTAGCACGTCGCCGAGGGCTCCCGGTACGCCTTCGACGTCGGGCTGCCGGAACCCTCCGGGGCGGCGGACGCGTGCGCGCAGGACGTCGCCGTCGACCCGCCCACCGTGGTGTCGGTCGACACGCCCTTCCCACGCACGACGTTCGCCCTGCGCCCGGAGGCGACCTCCGACGACATGCAGCGCGTGCGCGGTTGCCTCACGACCGGTCTCGACTCGGGCGGCGTCGCCGTGCTGACGCCCTACGAGTGAGCAGCGGCCGTGCGCTGATTCGCGGCTCGGCGACGCCTCCCGCAGCATGAGGGTGCGACGGGGCACGCCCCGTCTCCGCACCACCGGTCGACCGCTGCGGCGGCGACCCGCACACAGGGGGCACTTCCGTGCGACGACACCTCGTCCTGAGCTCGATCCTGACCGCCGCGCTCGGCACCGCCGTGGCCGTCCCACCGGCCGCCGCGGCGGACCCGCCCCCGACGGGCTGGCAGGGATCCGTGTGCGGCACGCGCACCGCGATCCCGTTGACCGTCGCACGCGACGTGGACGACGCGGGCGTCGTCGTGGGGTACGACCAGCGGACCCGGGCGGCGTCGTGGGACTCCCGGACCGGGACGTACCGCTGGTACGGCGGCATCGACGGCGGCCTGTTCTCCGAGATCAGCGCGGTCAGCGGCGCCGGACGCGTCGCGGGCGTGGCCGAGGTCGACGGCCCGACGACGAACCCGCCGAAGGCCGTGCGCGTCGAGGGCCCGCTGCCCCTGCGGCCGGTGGACCGCTCGCTGCGGACCGCCGACCAGGTGCACGACGTCAACGACGCCAACGTCGTCGTCGGCACGAGCGAGGTCCTCGGCGGCCAGGGCGCGACCGAGCCGTTCGTGTGGACCGACCGCCGGTACGTGCTGCCGACGCCCGACGCGTCCTACCGCTTCGTGCACGCCCGGTCGGTCAACGAGGCCGGCTGGGTGCTGGGTGAGGGCTACCACCTCGACACGCAGGGCGTGTACCACCACCGGGTGCTCGTGTGGCGCCCCGACCGCACCGTGCTCGAGCTCCCGCCGCTGCCCGACGACGCGATGTTCGTCGCCGAGCACATCGACGAGCAGGGCGGGGTGACTGGCCACCGCCTCAGCCCCGACTGGGAGAACGACGCGCTCGTCACGTGGTCGCCGACCGCGGGATACACGTCCGTGCCCTCGCCCGGCGGCGACCTCCAGGTCATCTCGGCCGACGACCGCGGCGGCGCGGTCGGCACGATCATCGACCCGACGTCGGGCTCGGCGCTGCCGTTCCTCTACCGCCCGGACACCGGCTTCCGACGTCTGGCGACTGCCGACGGGACCCTGCTGCGCGGCGTCCCCTATCGAATGAGCGAGGCCGGCCAGGTCATCATCATGACCGACCAGCGGCCCACGCTGTGGACCCCGACGTGCGCGGGCGCATGACGGCGCGCGCCGGTCGACGCGTCGCCCGTCCCCGACGACACCGTCCCGGACCACGCGGACGTCGGCCACCCGCTGCCGTCGCGCTTCTTGCGCTCGCCGTCGCCGGTGGCCTGGCGGTCGCCGGCACGCCGGCCGCGCCGGCCCGCGCGGACGCGGCGCCGACGACGGTCTGGGCGGGGACCGTCTGCGGCTCGCTGACGCGGGTGCCCGTCCCGTTCGCGCTCGACCTGGGCGACGACGGGTTCGTCGTCGGCTACGACACCCGCCTCCGGACGATGTCGTGGGACGCGACCACGAACGAGACGCGGTGGTACGGCGGCATCGAGGGCGGGCTGCGCTCCGAGCTCACCGCGGTGTCGCCCGGCGGCCGCGTCGCGGGCACCGCCGCGGTCCAGGGCCCGCGGTACGAGATCGCGAAGGCGGTGCGCGTGGACGGGCCGCTGCCGCTCGTACCCGTCGACCGGTCGCCGAGCCGCTACGACAGCGTCCGCGCGGTCAACGACGCCAACACCGTCGTCGGTGCGAGCGACCCCGTCGCCTCCCCCGGACGCACCGAGGCGTTCGTCTGGACCGACCAGCGGCGCGTGCTCGCCCCGCCACCGGGCGCGTGGAGCTCGACCGAGGCCGTGGCGGTCAACGCGTCCGGCTGGGTCCTCGGCTGGGGGGCCGGGACCGACGCGACCGGGTCGTTCCGGCGGCAGGTGCTGCTCTGGTCGCCGACCGGCGCGGCCACCGCGCTGCCACCGCTCGGCGACGGCACGCAGATGGTCCCGGTCGCGATCGCCGACGACGGGCGGGTGATCGGCTACCGTCTGCGGGCCGACGGTCGGGGCGACGCCCTCGTCACCTGGACCGCCGCCGGCGGGTACGACGTCGTCCCGGCACCCACCCCGAACGGGTCATCGGTCGACCTCCAGGTGACCGACGCGGACGCGGACGGGACGACCGTCGGAGCCGTCCGCGACGAACAGGCCTCACCGCCGCTGCGCCCGTTCCTCTACGAGCCGGGGACGGGATTCAGGCTCATGGTCGACCCGAGCGGGACGCCCCTACCCACCGTGCCCCAGGCGATCAACGACGGTCACGAGGCGCTCGTCCGCGTCGGCGCCCACCCGCACCTCTGGACGCCCTGCCCCTGACCACGACGCGCGTCGTCCTCGCGGCGTCGGGAAGGCTCAGTCCCACCAGAAGTACCAGGACCGCGACCCGACCTGGTCGCCCGCGAGATCGGTCAGCGAGCCGACGCCCTGGTGGACCACGTCGTAGCAGTACTCGTACTGCTCGCGCGCCACCGCGAGGGCCTCCGCCGTGCTCGCAGGCGGACGGTCCACCCACAGCTCCAGCACCTGCTCGCCGTCGAGCGTCACGAGCTCGGCACCGAACCGCTCCTGCCAGTCGCGCAGCACGACGGCGTGGTCCACGGGCTCCATGTCGTAGTTCACCCCGCCGTCCCACCCGAGCAGGACGGGCACCTGCCAGCCGTGCGCCGCCGGGACGAGCGCCACGAGACCGTCGGCCTTCGCGACCGTGAACGTCGCGGGATGGTTCGCCAGCCTGGGAGGTTCCACCATGGCGAGCGCGTCGTCGTCGTCCTCGTCGTCGCCGAAGGAGTCGTCACCGCCCAGGTCGCCGTAGCGCTCCGTGCGCCGCACCCGCAGCGCCCGCAGGTCGTCGATGGTCATGCGCTCCGCGCGCGCCAGCTCGGCGGCGGGGTCGTAGTCGTCGCGGGCACCACCGGGCAGCGCGGCGCACAGGTCGCCGACCTCCGGTCCGAGCAGCACCGGCCACAGACCCGTGCGCGGATGCTCCGCCCGCAGCTGCTGCCACCAGGCCACCAGGTCGCCGGCGGGCGCGCGGAACGCCAGCACGTCGCCGGTGCTGGTCGTCCCGATGACCTCGGTGGGCGGCGTCTCCCCGAGGACCGCGACGCGTTCGAGCGGCTGCTCGGGGACCTCCCCACCGTCCGCGGACCCGGGACGGGTCGGGTCAGGGGTGCTGCGACGCTTCCTCCACCAGGCCACGGCGTCATCGCACCACGCGGCACCGACAACCCGCGGCGGGTGAATCGCGGGGATGCCCCTTCTGGAGCAGCGACCGTCGCCCCTACCGTGACAAACCGGACACCGCGACCCGCGCGGTGCCCGTCGTCGAGGGGGCACTCCATGGCTCGTGCACGTCTGACACTCACCGCCGCCGCGCTCGCCGGCGCCGCGCTCTTCGCGTCCGCCGCACCCGGCGTTGCCTGCCCGCGCGACCCGCGCGACGACCCGGCGACATGGGAGTACGAGGGCGTCTACGACTGCACCAAGGCGACGGTCGGTCACGGCGTGCGGACGTACACCAAGCCGTCCCCGGTCGCGTTCGTCGTCATCAAGACCGGCACGACGTACTTCGTCAGCGAGCTGGGCGACGCGAACGAGGGTGACCGCACCTACACGTTCGACAAGCCCATCCGCTTCGTCATCACCTGCAACTTCACCGACGCGTAGAGCCCGGTCCGGCCCCCGAGCGCACGAGCCCGCCACGGGACGCGATACCTTCACCGTCGGAGGGACGGCGGTCGACGCCCGCCACCGGACCTGTCCGGCGGCACGGGCCGTCGCCGTCCACCGGGCCTCTAGCTCAACTGGCAGAGCAGCGGACTTTTAATCCGCGGGTTGTGGGTTCGATCCCCACGGGGCCCACCAGCGTCCAGACGCGCGCCGCCCAGCGACCGACCGAGCGGCGCGCGCCGGCACGGCGGTCAGGCCACGCGCTCGACGGGGGCCTGGAGCTCGGTGACCCAGTCCGGACCGGGCTCGTGCCCCTCCGCCTCGAGGTACACCTCGCGGGTCGGGCCGGCGACGCGGTAGCCGTCGGCGGTGAGCTGCTCGAACAGCGCCATCCACGACTCGCCGATGCCGCTCATGTCGCCGTGGTGGAGCGCGATCGCCGCGAGCGGCACGGAGGGCAGGTCGACGACGTGGTACCCGTCGCCGGGCTGCGGGTCGGGGCCGGCCGGGTAGGAGACGGTGACGCCGAGGGTGTCGTCGTCGTGCGGCTCGTACCAGAAGGTCGACGGTTCGAGGATGGCCCGGCCGGCGGCCTCGAGAGCGGTGTCGAGCCGCTCGATGAGCGGTCCGACGACGGGGCTGACGTGCTCGGGACCCATCCCCGGCGCGACACCCGCGAGCGCGTAGACGGTGACGGACGGCAGGCTGCGGTAGTCGACTGCGACGGACATCTGGGCATCTCCTTCGAGCTGGGAGAGCTTGCGCCGGATCCGGTCGGCGCGGGCGGCCTCGGCCGCGAGCTCCGACTCGATCTCCCGCAGCCGCTCGCGCAGCACCTCGGCGAACGCCGCGTGCTCGTCGTCGGCGGACAGGACCGTCGCGATGCGGTCGAGGCCGACGCCGAGGTCGCGGAGCTCGACGAGGCGCAGCAGGTGCGGGACCTGCGCGGGCGCGTAGCGGCGGTAGCCCGTGCGGTCGTCGACGTGGGCGGGCCGCAGCAGGCCGATCGCGTCGTAGTGCCGCAGCATGCGCACGCTGACCCGACCGATGCCGGCGAACTCTCCGATGGTGTACATGGCGTCGACCACGCTGGAGCCTGACACGGCGTGAGGGTCAAGCACCATGCTCGACAGGGACGCGGCAGCCCGTCGCGGACGCGACCAGGAACGGCCCCGAGAACGGCCGTGGGCCGCGTGACCGGGGAGGTCACGCGGCCCACGATGCCAGGCGGAGGTCCGTCAGAAGGGCATCTCCGTGGTGATCTGCTCGGGCGCCGGTGCGGTGACGGGCGTGCCCGCACCGAAGTTGGTGAACGTCATCGTCGTCGTCATGCCGACCAGCTCGTACGACACCTTGCGCACGAGGTCGTCGGCGCCGACCCAGTAGGTGTAGGTGAGGGTCGCGGGCAGCTCGGCGACCGACTCCGCCTCGGCCAGCTTGGCGGCGGCCTCGCCGGTCATCTTCGTGGTGTCGACGACGACGGTGTACGGCTGCACGGTGACGCCGTCGATCGTCTCCTCAGGGCCGGCGGGCTCGACGCTCGTGATCGCCTCCTCCATGCCGGACAGGCCGGTGTCGAACTGCTCGGTCATGCCGCCGAAGTCGGCCGCGAGCGGGTTCGACGCGTCGTTCGGGTCGATCTGGAAGAACTGCTCGCCGAGCATCGCGATCTTCAGGTACGCCATGCCGCCGACGAACCGGACCTCCATGTCGCCGACCTCGGGCATCGACATGCGCATCGCCATGTTCTGCGCGCCGTCGACGACCTGCATGCTCGCGGTCCCCTGGAACGTGGCGGCGCCGGTCATGTCGAGCGTCATGTCGTACGACGTCTGCGCCTTGAGCGCGCCGTCGAGGCGGGACACGAGGTTGGTCGCCGACAGCACCTCGACGGTCGGCGTCGGCGTCGCGGACGCGGTCTTCGTCGGGACGGGCGCGGGCGACTCGTCGGCGGTGGCGCTGCCGCCGCCGCACGCGGCGAGAGTGGCGGCGAGGACGACCGAGACGGGCAGGGCGAGGATGCTGCGGGACTGCACGGGGGTGCTCCAGACGACATGCCGCGCGGGTGGGCGGTCGCCCGGGGCGCGCCGGGCGGGCGGCAGACGCGCGGCGCGGACATCCTGTCAGGCCGACGCCCCCGCCCGCGTCTGCTTTCCGCGGCGACCTGGGCCGACGCCCGGAGCGCCGCCCGATCGGCCGAGCCCACGCGCCCCCCGGCCGAGCCGTGCGGCGGGCGGGGTCAGTCCTGCTTCGCCGCGCCCCAGCCGTGCCAGTGGTCGATCTCGACGAGCACGCTGACGCGGGCGCGGTCGCGGACCGGGTAGGGGTTGCCGCCGTAGTGGACGGACAGGCGGTCGATGTCGACGAGGTCGGTGTCGTCGCGGATCTCCACGACCCGGCCCTGCACGCTCACGTGCGTGTACCAGTTCGCCTCGTCGATCGCGGTGAGCGAGACCTGCGGGTGGGCGCGCAGGTGCTTGAGGCGCGCGCGGGACGCGTCGAGGTTGAGCAGGATCCGCCCGTCGTCCTCGACGAGGTACCAGGTCGCGACGGTCACCGGGTGCCCGTCGGGGTGGATGGTGCCCATCACCGCGGGGTTGGGCTTGGCGAGCAGCGCGGCGACGTCGGCGGGCAGCGGGGGCTTGGGCACGGGATGGTCCTCTCGTCGTGGTGTCGGCCACAGTGTCTCCGCGTCGTCGCAGGAGAGCACGCTCGGCGGCCCGACGTCCCGCCCCGCGGACGTAGGCTGGTGGCGTCCCCGGTCGCACCGCGTGCTCGTCGCGGGCCGGGTCCCCGAGAGGTTCCCCTGCGTGACTCGCGTGCCCGCGCCCGCCCCGGCACCTTCCGACGCACCCTCCTCCGTCTCGCGCAGCCGACGCGCGTACGCCGTGTACGCGGCCGCCGTCGTCGCGTACTTCGTCGCGATCGTGCACCGCACCGCGATGGGCGTGGCCGGTGTGGAGGCGGTCGACCGGTTCGCGCTGTCGGCCACGGCGCTGTCGTCGTTCGTCGTCGCGCAGCTGCTGCTCTACACGCTCATGCAGATCCCGGCGGGACGGCTGCTCGACCGGTTCGGGCCGCGCGCGGTCATCACCGCCGGCTCGCTCGTCATGGCGGCGGGGCAGCTGCTGCTCGCGGTCGCGGACACCGTGCCCCTCGCGCTGCTGGCGCGCGTGCTGCTGGGTGCGGGCGACGCGGGCATCTTCATCAGCGCGGTGCGGCTGATCGCCGAGTGGTTCCCGCCGCGCAAGGCACCCGTGATGGTGCAGGTCACCGGCCTCATCGGGCAGTCGGGCAACCTGGCGTCGGCGATCCCCGTCGCGTGGCTGCTGCACCACCACGGCTGGACGACGACGTTCGGCACCCTGGCCGTGGTCGGCGTCGTCGCCGCCGGCGTCGCGTTCGGCGGCATCCGCAGCGCGCAGCCCCTCGACCCGCTCACCCACGAGCGCCTGGCCCCCGCCCTGCGCGCGGCGCTCCAGCCACCCGGGACGCGTCTCGGCTTCTGGAGCCACTTCGCGACCCCGTTCAGCGCGAACGTCGTGGCGCTGCTGTGGGGAGTCCCGTTCTTCGTCACGGCCCAGGGGCGGACGGCCGCGGAGGCGAGCGTGCTGCTCACCGCGCTCACGCTGACCGCGATGGTCACCGGCCCGGTCGTCGGGCGGTTCACGGCCCGGCACCCGCTGCGGCGTTCGTGGTCCGTGCTCGCGAGCTGCGCGGTCACGCTCGTCGCGTGGGTGTGGCTCCTGGTCCCGTCGACGCCCCGGCCCATGTGGCAGCTCGTCGTGTTCGTCGTCCTCGTCGGCGCGGGCGGACCCGTGTCGCTCGTCGGCATGGACTTCGCGCGCACGTTCTCCCCGGCGGCGTCGCTCGGGACCGCGAGCGGCTTCGTCAACACGGGCGGCTTCACGTCGACGATCGCGGGTCTGCTGGGCGTCGGCGTCGTGCTGCAGCTCGTCGAGCCGAACGCCGCGGGCACCTACTCGCTCGACGCGTACCGCATCGCGTTCACCGTGCTGCTCGTGCCGTGGGTGGTCGGCGTCGTGGGCGTGCTGTCGAGCCGTCGTCGCACGCGGGCCGTCATGGCCGAGGCGGGGGTCGTCGTCCCGCCGCTCCGCGAGGCGCTACGCCGGGTCCGCGGCCGCTGACGGCGCCGGTCCCGGCGCCGCTCCCGGCGTCGGCTCCCGCACCACCGACCGGTCGCCCGACAACCACCGCAGCCAGCGCGTCGACGGGTCGGGCTCGAGGACCAGCGCGCGCACCAGCAGCGTGAGCGGGATGCACAGCACCGCGCCGATCGGCCCGATGACGAAGGACCAGAACGCCACGGAGACGAAGCTCAGCGTGAGCGACAGGTCGACGGCGTCGCACACGAACTTGGGCTGCACCAGGACCTGCAGCACGACGTTGACCACGCAGTAGACGGCGATCACGGCGAGCATGAGCGGCCAGCCGCCCACGACGAGCGCGAGCACCGCGGGCGGGATCAGCCCGAGCACGAACCCCACGTTCGGCACGAAGTTGGTGACGAACGCGAGGATCGCCCACACGACCGGCGCGGGGATGCCGAGCATCGCGAGCGCGATCCCGTCGAGCACCGCGACGACCGCCCCGAACGTCGCGTTGACGACGTAGTACCGCCGCACGCCCGACGTGAACCGCGCGACCCGCGTCAGCGCCGGCCCGCGCTCGTCCCCGAACAGCCGGGACGCGCTCGCGTACCGGGCACCGTCCGCCGCCATGAACAGCACGTACGCGAAGACGACGAACAGCGCGCCGAGCACCGACACCGCCGACGACCCGAGCGACGTCACCATGCCGACCAGCCGTGCCGGGTCGAGCGCGGCCGACGCGGCGTCCGCGGCGGTCCCCTCCAGGCCGAGGCCGGCGAGCCGCTGCGACGCGTCGTCGACCACCGAGCCGAGCTCGTCGGTGTAGTCGCCGACCATGACGGCGAACCGCGCGACGGCGAACGCGATCAGCCCGGCGATCGTGAGGATGACGAGCCACCCGACGACCACCACGACGGTCGTCGCGGCCCACGAGGGCCAGCCGCGCCGCTCGAGCGGGAACCGCAGCGGGTGGACGATCACGACGATCACCGCCCCGAGCGCGAGCGGGCCCAGCAGGTCGCGCGCGGCCCAGATCCCGGCGAGCACGACCACCACCGCGGCGAGCACGACGAGCGTGCGCCGCGCGTGGCCGGCGCCCGGGGCGCCCGTGGGGCCCGCCGCGCCCCCATCCGACCTGCCGTCCACCCGGACCTCCGTCGCCACGACGACCACCACCGGCTGGGCTCACCCTGGCGCGTGGCCCAGGCGGCGTCCAGCCACACGCCGCAGGCCCGACGGCGGGGCGCGGGAGCCGGCGTTGTGACCCGCCGGCGGTATCGGACCTCGTCGCTACCGTGGACGAACCACCCGACGACGGAAGGAACGGTCATGGCCGCACCGGTCACGCTCCGCGGGATCGCGACGCTCTCGCTGTGGGCCGACGACGTCGCCGCCGCGGGCGCCTGGTACACCGCGCTCCTGGGCGTCGAGCCGTACTGCGCGCGACCCGAGCCGCCCGAGGCGCCGGGCTACCTCGAGTTCCGGCTGGGCGACCACGGCACCGAGCTCGGCATCATCGACCGCCGCTACGCGCTGCCGGGGCTGCGCACGGGCGAGCCGGGCGGGATCGTCGCGTACTGGGCGGTCGACGACGTCGAGAAGACGCTCGACGAGTTCCTCGCCGCAGGGGCGACGCCGCTCCAGCCGCTCACCGAGTACGGGCCCGGGTTCGTGACCGCCGCCGTGGTCGACCCGTTCGGCAACGTCGTCGGGCTCATGTACAACCAGCACTACCTCGACGTGGTCGTCGACGGCTCCTGACGCCCGCACCGCACACGCACGCCGCGTCCTCGCACGGCGAACACCCGCCGAGCGGTCGCGCGGACGCGTGCGTGGCAGGATCGAGCGCATGACGACGGACCAGACGGTGGCTCAGCAGCCGCTCCCGACCGCACCGGACGCACCTGCGGCCGAGGCCGCGACGCCCGCCCCGGAGGCCACGCCCGCGCCCGTCCCCGCGGTCCCGACGACGCCCGACGTCACCCGGAACGCCGGCGACACCGAGCTGTGGGTCGAGCGCACGGGCAAGCGCCAGTACACGGGACGCTCGTCCCGCGGTGCCGAGGTGCTCATCGGCTCGGTGGGCGACGAGGGCCGGTTCACGCCCGGCGAGCTGCTGAAGATCGCGCTGGCCGCGTGCAGCGGGCTGTCGTCGGACGCCGCGCTCGCGCACCGGCTCGGCGACGACGTCGCGGTCACGATCAAGGTCAGCGGCATGGCGGACGACGCCGAGGACCGCTACCCGGCGCTCGCGGAGGAGCTCGTCGTGGACCTGTCGAGCCTCGACCCGGCCGCGCGTGAGCGTCTGCTCACGGTCGTGCACCGCGCGGTCGACCAGCACTGCACCGTCGGCCGCACCCTGGAGCACGGGGCCGCGGTGACCCTGACGGTGACCGGGGAGCGCTGAGCGCATGCCGCGTCTCGTCGAGGCCGCCCTCGCGAAGGCGGTGACGATCCCGTCGTCCACGATCCACGCGCACGTCGACCAGCTGCGCCGCCGCAACCCCGAGGCGACGCCCGAGGAGCTCGTCCGGCTCCTCGAGAAGGAGTACCTCGTCGTCGTCGCGGCGGCCGGTGGTGCGGTCGGCGCGGCCGCCGCCGCGCCTGCGGTCGGGACGGGCGTCGCGCTCACCCTGACCGCGAGCGACGTCGCGACGTTCTTCGGGGCGTCGGCGGCGTTCGCGCTCGCCGTGGCGAGCGTGCACGGGATCGACGTCGAGGACGTCGAGCGGCGACGCGCCCTGCTGCTCACGACGATCCTCGGCGAGTCCGGCGCGAAGGCCGTCGGTGACGCGGCGGAGTTCTCGTCGGCGAACGCGGCCCGTGTGCTGCTCACGCGCATGCCGATGGCGACGGTGCGGAAGGTCAACTCCACGCTGACCCGCAAGATGGTGCGCACGCAGCTCACGCGCCACACGGGCCTCGCGCTCGGACGGCTCGTGCCCTACGGCATCGGCGCCGTCGTCGGCGTGACCGGTGCGCGTGCGCTCGGCCGGACGGTCATCCAGGGCGCGCGTGCCGCGTTCGGTCCGCCGCCGGCGCAGTTCCCGGAGACCATCGTGGTCGCCGCGGGCGAGGTGCCGAAGCTCATCGTCGCCGACCGCAAGGACGGCGCACCGGTCGTCCCGACGCTGACCGCCGTCCCCGAGCAGCGAGGGCGGCGTCTGCGCGCGCTGACCGGCCGCCGCACGCCGAAGGTCCCCGAGCAGAGCCCGGCACCCGACGAGTCCTGAGCCTCACGGCGGCGCGCGCGCCCACGAGCCGGCGAGCACCGCGCGCGTCACGGGCCCCGACCGGTGCCCCCTCGTGCGGGCGGTCCCGAGGAGTCGGACCTGCCCGCGGCGCCGGGCCGGTCGCAGCGTCACGCGTCGAGACGCGTCGGCCGCCGCGACCGACCGGCACGTCACCAGCGGTCGTGCACGTGCTCCCGGACGCGCTCGTCGTAGACGGAGCGCAGGCGCTCGGACGTGTCCTCGCCGAGCGGGGCCAGGTCGGCCGCGGCCGCGTTGGCGCGTGCCTGCTCAGGCGTGCGGGCGCCAGGGATGACGACGGACACACCGGGCTGCTCGACGATCCAGCGCAGCGCGAGCTGCGCGGTCGTGGCCCCCTCGGGCGTGAGCGCGGCGACCTCGCGCGCGGCGGCGACGCCGACGTCGTAGGGCACGCCCGAGAACGTCTCGCCGACGTCGAACGCCTCGCCGTGCCGGTTGTAGCTCCGGTGGTCGTCGGCGGCGAACGTCGTGTGCTCGTCGTACTTGCCGGACAGCAGGCCGGACGCGAGGGGCACGCGCGCGATGATGCCGACGCCGGCCTCCGCGGCGGCGGGCAGCACCTCGTCGAGCGGCTTGCGCCGGAAGATGTTGAGGATGATCTGGATCGACGCGACGTTCGGCCGCGCGATCGCGGTGAGCGCCTCGTCGACGGTCTCGACGGACACGCCGTACGCGGCGACGCGGCCCTCGTCGACGAGCGTGTCGAGCGCGTCGTAGGTCGACCCGCGGGACAGCACCGCGGTGGGCGGGCAGTGCAGCTGGACGAGGTCGAGGGTGTCGACGCCGAGGTTGCTGCGCGAGCGGTCGGTCCAGCCGCGGAACGCGTCGAGCGTGTAGGCGTCGGCGACGTGCGGGTCGGCCCGGCGACCCATCTTGGTCGCCACGGTGAGCCCGGACTCGGCGCCGCCGCGCGAGGCGAGGAACCGGCCGACGAGCCGCTCCGAGCGCCCGTCGCCGTAGACGTCCGCCGTGTCGAGGAAGGTCACCCCCGCGTCGACGGCCGCGTCGAGGATCTGCAGCGCGGTGTCGTCGCCGACGTCGCCCCAGTCCCCTCCCAGCTGCCAGCAGCCGAGGCCGACGACCCCGACGTCCCTGCCCGTGCGTCCCAGTACCCGCTTCTCCATGCGCCCGACGCTACCCCGGCGCACGCGCGACCTCGCGCGCGGTCCGCCGCCGGCCGGCTCTCGACCCTGCCGTGGCGACGTCGACGCGCCGGACGTCCCGCCGCACCCACCGCGCCGTCCGGGCCGGCCGACCGCAGGATGGTGCCGACAGGACCGCCCTCGGCCGTGGCGGTCGGCGGGAAGGAGCCGGGATGACGACGACGACGCGGGTCCTGCCGCTGCCGGCGGCGCGCGCGTGGGACCTGGTCGCGGACGCGCGGAACCACGCACGGTGGATCCCGCTCACGCGCGTGGACGTCGCCGACGGGTACGTGGTGGCCGTGAGCGGCCCGCGCGCGCAGCGGGGCGGCGGTGGCCTCGTCGACCGCATGCGCATCGACCGCTTCGACCCGCCGCACGACGACGAACCCGGCGTCGCGGAGTTCACCAAGGTCGGGCGCGTGCTGCGCGGGACGGCGCGCATCGAGGTCGCGGCGGCGGGGCCGGACGCGGCGCGCGTGACGTGGACGGAGTCCGTGCACCTGGCGGGACCGCTGCCCGCAGGACTCACGCGTGCGGTCGGGGCTCCGCTCCTGGAGCTCATGGTGCGGCGCGCGCTGCGGATGGCCGCTCACGAGGCGGCTCGGGAGGCAGTCCGGGGCGGCTGACGTCCACGCAACAGATCACCGCACGAGCCGCTCATCACGCAACGGATCCGCTCCCGACGCGCAATCCGCGGTGACGAGGTGCGCGCACCGCTCCCCCTAGGCTCGTCGTGACTGCCGTCCGTTCCCGCCGTCCCCACGAGGAGCACGATGACGACGACCGCCCCCGGTGCCACGCGCCGCCACTACCTGATGTGCGAGCCGCGCTTCTACACGGTGTCGTACGAGATCAACCCCTGGATGGACAAGACGCGGTACACCGACGTCGACCTGGCCGTCCGGCAGTGGCGCACGCTGCGCGACACCTACCTCGACCTCGGGCACCGGGTCGACACGATCGAGCCGGTCGACGGCCTGCCGGACATGGTCTACGCGGCGAACGGCGCGACGGTCGTCGACGGCGTCGTGTACTCGGCGAGGTTCCGCTACCCCGAGCGCGGTCCCGAGGGCCCGGCCTACCAGAAGTGGTTCGCCGACCGCGGCTTCGTCACGCACACCGCCGCCCAGGTCAACGAGGGGGAGGGCGACCTGCTCGTCGTCGGGAACATGGTCCTGGCGGGCACCGGCTTCCGCACCGACCGGGCCGCGCACGCCGAGGCGCAGGAGCTGTTCGGCCGGCCGGTCGTGTCGCTCGAGCTCGTCGACCCGCACTACTACCACCTCGACACCGCGCTGGCGGTCCTGTCGAGCGACCCGCAGGACCCGCAGATCGCCTACTACCCGCCGGCGTTCTCCGCGGGCTCACGGTCGGTGCTCCAGCAGCTGTTCCCCGACGCCGTGATCGCGACCGAGCAGGACGCGGTCGCGCTCGGCCTCAACGCGGTCTCCGACGGGCAGAACGTCGTCGTCGCGCCCGCCGCGACCGACCTCGCCGCCGCGCTGCGCGAGCGCGGGTACACCCCCATCCCGGTCGAGACCACGGAGCTGCTCAAGGGCGGCGGCGGCGCGAAGTGCTGCACGCTCGAGATCCGTCCGGCCGGGGCCCCGACGGGAGACTGACGATGACCGCGCTGCAGGACGCCCGGACGTCGACGCTCGCGCGGAACTACGACCCGCTGCCCGTGACCCTCGTCTCCGGCGAGGGCTCCTGGGTGACGGACACCGACGGTCGCCGGTACCTCGACCTGCTGTCGGCGTACTCCGCGCTCAACTTCGGGCACCGACACCCGGCGCTCGTCGCTGCGGCGCACGCGCAGCTCGACCGGCTGACGCTCACGTCGCGGGCCTTCGACCACGACCTGCTGCACCCGTTCGCCGACCGGCTCGCGTCGCTCGTGGGACCGCTCGTCACGGGCACACCGATGGTGCTGCCGATGAACACGGGCGCCGAGGCCGTCGAGACGGCGATCAAGGCGGCGCGGAAGTGGGGGTACGACGTCAAGGGCGTGCCCGACGGGCGCGCGCGGATCGTCGTCGTCGACGGCAACTTCCACGGCCGCACGACGACGATCGTGTCGTTCTCGGCGGACCCGGACGCGCACGACGGATTCGGGCCGTACACCCCGGGCTTCGTGCGCGTCCCGTACGGCGACGCGGAGGCCCTGGAGGCGGCGCTCGACGAGAACACCGTGGCGGTCCTGCTCGAGCCGGTGCAGGGTGAGCAGGGCGTCGTCGTCCCGCCCGCCGACTACCTGCCGGCCGTGCGCGCCGCGTGCACCGCGGCCGACGTGCTGCTCGTGGTCGACGAGATCCAGAGCGGCCTCGGCCGCACCGGCACGACGCTCGCGAGCGAGCTGTGGGGCGTCCGTCCCGACCTGGTGACGCTCGGCAAGGCGCTCGGCGGCGGGATCGTGCCCGTGTCCGCGGTCGTCGGCCGCGACGACGTGCTCGGTGTGCTCACGGCCGGGACGCACGGCTCGACGTTCGGCGGCAACCCGCTCGCGTGCGCGGTGGGGCTCGCGGTGGTCGACCTGCTGTCGACCGGTGAGCCGCAGGCCTGCGCGCGCGAGCTCGGGGCGCGCATGGGCGAGCGGCTCGACGCGCTCGTCGACGACGGCCGGCTCGCCGCGGTCCGACGCGTGGGGCTGTGGGCCGGCCTCGACGTGGCGCCCGGACGTGCGGGCGGCCCCGCGACCGGCCGCGAGCTGTGCGGGCGCCTGCTCGAGCGCGGGGTGCTCGCGAAGGACACGCACGGCCGCACGATCCGTCTCGCGCCGCCGCTCACGATGTCGACCGCCGACCTCGACACCGCGCTGGACCGCCTCGGCGACGCGCTGCCCTGACCGGCGCGTCGGGCGGGCGCCGGGTCACGCGTCGACGGGGATGCGCGGCCCGGCGTCGCTCCACCGGTCCGGGCGCCCTCCCGCCCGGACGCGACAGGGCCCGGGCGACGAGTCGTCCGGGCCCTGTCGGTGGTCGGCCGGCCGGTCGTGGCCGACGGGCGTCAGCTGAAGCGGACCGCCCCGAAGAGCCAGCCTGCGCTCGTCGCGGCGCCCACCGACATGCTCGACACGTCGGTCCGCAGCATCTGCGCGTTGTGCGCGGGCGACCGCGACCACGCCGACACGAGCGACGACGCGCTGCCGTTGCTCACGCACCCGACGATGTTGTCGCCGCCGGAGTGCCAGATGCCGCCCGTGGCGGCCATGGTCAGCGCGTGCGACGTCAGGCTGCCCGAGCGCGAGATCGACAGCGCGCCGAGACCCGCCGACGCCCGGTACGCGTTGATCGCCTCGCCGACGGCACCCGCGCTCGCCTCGGCCGCGGACCCGCCCGAGCCGGCGCACACCTTGCCGCCCGCGGGGACACCGCTCGTCGGCGCCGGTGCGGCGGTCCCGCCGGAGGACTGCGTCGTCGTGGTCGTCGTGCGCGTCGAGCGCGGCTTGACGGTGGTCTTCGTGGTGGCGCGTGCAGCAGCGGCCTGACGCGCGGCCTCGGCGGCCGCGGCCTGCTCGGCGGCGATGCGCGCCTGCTCCGCGGCGACCCACGCGGCCTGCGCGTCGGCCACGGCCTTCTCGGGACCGGCGACGCCACCGGTCGCGGCACGCAGCGCCGCGATGCTCACGTTCGGTCCGGCGATCGCGGTGCTGACCGCGCCCGTCGCCGTCTGGAGCGCACCGCGCGGCCCGTCGCCCGCCTGCGGGGACGCCGCGAGCGTCGCGTTGGCGTGGTCGACGACCTGCTGGGCCGACGTCGTCACGGCCGCGCGCGCCGCCGTGTAGACCGCGGTCGCGGCCTGCGCGTCGAGCGCGCCGCGCACGCCCGCGTCGGTCGTCGCGGCGGGCAGCACCGCGGAGATCCGCAGCCGCGCCTCGGCGACCCGCTCCTCACGCAGCGCCGACGCGCGCTGCGCGGCGACGCCCGTGGTGGTGCCCGCGAGCACGAGCGCCAGCCCGCCCGCGACGACGAACCAGGTGCGGCGGCTGCGCCCGCCGTGCGGGTGCGCGCCACCGGCGCGGCTGCGCTGCGTCGGGATCGTCCCGGCCGGCGCGAGCGTGCGGGCGCCCTCCACCGGTGCGGCGGTCTGCGTCGCGCTGTCCTTCGAGTCCACGTCCATTCGTCTCCCCCCGAATGACGACCCCGTCCACCCGTGTGCGGGGGCGGGGCTCGACTTCCCTTCGGCACTCGCGTGGTCGTACTTGAGCGATCCGTTCCCTTTCGTTCGATCTCCGCCAGGGTGTCGGGTGCGCCCGGTTGCCGCCACCCGAACGCGGACACGCGCCCAGGACGTCCGGCAGCCCCTCCGCGTCCGCGAAGATGGTCCCGTGCGAGACGACTCCGGCACCGACGCCCTCGACGCCGCCATCCTGCGGGTACTCGCGCAGGACGCGCGCGCGACGTTCGCCCAGGTCGGGCAGCAGGTGTCGTTGTCCGCTCCCGCCGTGAAGCGCCGCGTCGACCGCCTGCGCGCGACGGGCGTGATCCGCGGCTTCACGGTGCGCCTCGACCCCGCGGCGATGGGCTGGCACACCGAGGCGTTCGTCGAGCTGTTCTGCCAGGGGTCCACCAGCCCGGCGACGATGCGCGACGCCGTCGAGCAGTACCCCGAGGTGGTCGCGGCCAGCACGGTCACGGGCGACGTCGACCTCGTCGTGCAGGTCCGCGCGCGCGACATGCGCCATCTCGAGCGCGTCGTCGAGCGCCTCGCGGCCGAGCCGTTCGTGTCCCGGACGCGGTCGACCGTCGTCCTGTCGGCGCTCGTGCGCCGCCCCGACGTCCCGGCCGACCCCGCCGCCGACGACTGACCTCGTCGCGCGCGGACCCGGCCGGCACCGATCCTCGTCCGGTCCCGACGCCCGTCAGGCCGTGCGCTCGTCCTCGCGGCAGCGGTTCGTCACGACCATCACCGGGCAGTCCGAGTGGTGCAGGACCGCCTGGCTCGTCGAGCCCAGCAGCAGGCCGGCGAACCCGCCGCGCCCGCGCGACCCGACGACGATGAGGTCGGTCGCGACCGAGAACTCCGTGAGCAGCTCGGCGCCGCTGCCGTCGAGCGCGTGCCGCTTCACGACGACGTCCGGGTGGTCGGCGAGGGCGCGGTCGACGACCACGTTGAGCCCTTCGGCGACGTCCCGCAGCACCTGGTCGTGGTCCACCGTGTCGGGCAGCCATGCCAGCACCCCGCTGAGCGAGCTCGCGGGCACGCCCGCGACCGCGTGCACCTCGGCGCCCCACGCCGCGGCCTCGGCGATCGCGTACGACAGCGCACGCTCGGCCTGCGGCGAGCCGTCGACGCCCACGACGATGCGGCGCACCGGCTTGACCGCGGGCAGGGCCGCGTCGTCGGCGAGCGCCCGGCCGTTCTCGCGCAGCGGCACCACGACCGTCGGGCAGTACGCGTGCGCGGGCAGCGCGGACGACACCGTGCCGAGCAGCCGGTCGGCGAAGCCGCCGCGACCACGCGTCCCGACGACCGCGAGCCGCACCCGGTGCGACATGTCGACCAGCACGCCCGCCGCGTCGCCCGTCTGGACCGTGGCGGTGACGGGGACGCCGGACGCCGAGACGCGCGCGGACGCCTCCGCGAGCACCGCCTTGGCGCCCTGCTGGATCGCGGTGTCGTCGAGCGCGGCGTAGCCGCCGTCGAGGGACGCCGCCGTGAACGACGGCAACGAGTAGGCGCACACGAGGTGCAGACCCCAGCCGCGGACCGCTGCCTCGGCGGCCGCCCAGTCCAGCGCGTGCAGGCTGGCGGCCGAACCGTCCAGCCCCACGAGCACCACGTCGTCCCGCACCATCGGGGCCTCCCGTCCTCGGCCCGTGACCACTGCGTCACGCGCCGTCCGGCGTCGGATCCTCACCCAGGTCCAGTGTGGCCCCCGGGATCACCGCCGCGCCCCCATGAGACGCCAGCGATACCGTATTTTGACACAGCCTTGACCCGAAGATCCGCGCGGACCCGCCCGCTCCGCACGCGCCCGACGGGCACGCCGCGCCACGTCCCGATGCGTGCGTGGACAGCCGGGGCCGGGCAGCGTCCGTCAGGTGCGGACGTACGCCGCCCACAGCGGCTCGGTGCGGACCGCGGACGAGCCGAAGGTCACGGACCAGCGCGGCGCGCGCGGCGTGAACGGCAGCTCCCACCCGATCTCGTGCAGCAGCCGGTCGGCCTTGCGGTGGTTGCACCGCACGCAGGCCGCGACGACGTTCGTCCACTCGTGCCGGCCGCCCCGCGACCGGGGATGCACGTGGTCGACCGTGTCGGCACCGCCGCCGCAGTACGCGCAGCGGTGGCTGTCGCGCTGCAGGACGGTGCGGCGCGTGGGTGGCACCGGCTTGCGCACGGGCACGTGCACGTAGCGGGTCAGGCACAGCACCACCGGGAGCGGCACGGCCGCGTGCTCGGAGTGCAGCACACGGCCGTCGGTCTCGAGCACCGTCGCCTTGCCGCTCATCACGAGCAGCACGGCGCGACGCAGGCTCACGATGCACAGCGGCTCCATGCTCGCGTTGAGCAGCAGCGAGCGGGCACCGGACGACAGCGCCGACGGGGCGGCTCGGGAGCCGGGCGGGGTGACGGCACGCGCGCCCGCGCCGACCGTCCCGGCCCCGTCGGGGGCGAAGGAAGTTGTCTCGGTCAGCACGGCGTCCTCCCGACCTCACGGGTCGGACCGGCTGGCTGCCGGCCCGGCGAAGCAACAGCGTGGTGCGCGACCAGCGTACGCGGCGCCCTGGCCACGGCCATCGGACTCAGCCGCGCGGCGCGGGTGAACGCCGGACGACCGTCCACGTCGCCCGTCCCGGCGCGCCGCACGGCCCGCACGGCGCCGCACCTGCCGCAGACCGGCGCGACCGCCCGGTGGATGCGCCGAGGCCCCGACGACGCGGACGTCGTCGGGGCCTCGGTGAGGTGCGTTCTCGGTGTCAGCCGACCCGCAGGAAGACCGGCGAGCTCTGCCAGATCGCGCGGAACTGGACCGTCTTGCCGGGGCGCGGCGAGTCGATCTGCTGGTTGCCACCGGCGTAGATCGAGATGTGGCCGGGGCTCCAGATCAGGTCGCCCGGCTGCGCCTGGTCGCGGGACACGACCGTCGCGGCGGCCTTGATGCCGGACGAGGTGCGCGGCAGGGAGACGCCGAGCTGCGCGTAGACGTACGAGACGAAGCCCGAGCAGTCGAAGCCGGCGGGCGAGGAGCCACCGGAGACGTACGGGGTACCCACGTAGCGGGCGGCGATCTCGAGGACCGCGTTGCCGGCGACCGACTGCGGGATCGGCGCGTTGGTGGCCGCCTTCGCCGTCGTGGTCGTCGCGGCACGCTCAGCGGTGCGCGACGTCGTCGTCGCCGTGGCGCGGCGCGTCTCCGGCGGAGGCGTCGGCTTGACGGCCGTGACGGTCGGGGCGTCGAAGGTCCACGCGGCCTCGGCCGGGGAGCTCACGACGGGGGACGTGTTGAGCACGGCGCGCGCGGACGCGGTCAGTGCTGCGGTGTCGACGGAGTTCAGGGCGCCGGATGCCGAGTCCGATGCGGCACCCGCGGGGGCGGCGCCGATCATCGTCACGACGAGGCCGGAGGATGCGGCGACGACGGCCGTCCGACGGCCGACGGTGCCCATCTGCTCCGATGCGGCCGAAGCAAGCTCGGTCAGGGGCGTCGAGGGACGACGCGCAGACCGGTGCCGGGCGCGAGTGGTGCTCACGGTCACGGGGTGCCTCTCCTGTCGCCTGCGAGGTGAGCTGTCGGGTTCGAGTGGGAGAACACTCGGCGTCGGTGGCGGTCCTGCTGCCACCTCGGCTTCACCCCAAGGTCACCGTCTCCGGTGGACCACAAAACGTGGGTCCCCCGCCCCTGCCGGCGGTTCGTACGGACCTCGGGGCGGCGGCAGGGTTAGGCGTTCCGCTCGAGGGCTTCGCGGAGGAGGGTTCCTTGAAGCAGGTCGAACGTACAGGACCCCTCCGGCGATTGTCACGTTCCGATCACGAAGAGATACGCCCGATGTTGGACACCCGTCCGGCGCGTCGACGCGACACGCCGAGGCCACCTGGGACGACGGCCGTCTCGCCGTGGGAGCGCGCACACGCGCAGGTGGCCGATCTCACCCGCTCGTGAACGGTGCGTGTCGCGCAGGGGCCGACGACGGGTCCCCGACGACGCAGGAGCCCCGCACCGACGGTGCGGGGCTCCTGCACAGGACGGTCCGGCGCGCGGCGCCGGGGCTCAGCGCGTGCCGACGAAGATGTGGCGCGCGACGTCGTCCGGGAGGTCCAGGACCGTCGCGGAGCCGGGCACCGCCACCGTCACGACGCCGGCGCCACGCTCCACGTCGATCTCGCTCCCCGGTCGCACGCCGGCCTCGGCCAGCCGGGCCAGCAGCTCGACGTCGACCTGCAGCGGCTCCGCGATCCGGGCGACGACCGCGCGCCCGCCGTCCTGGCCGACCGCCGGGGACACCGCCGTCAGCGGCGTCACGCCGTCGAGGAAGCCCTCGTGCGTGACCTCCTCGCCGATCTCGCCGAGACCCGGGATCGGGTTGCCGTACGGGTCGAAGTGCGGGTGGTCGAGCAGCGACGCGAGCCGCTTCTCGACGCGCTCGCTCATGACGTGCTCCCAGCGGCACGCCTCCTCGTGGACGTACGGCCACTCCAGGCCGATGACGTCCGTGAGCAGCCGCTCCGCGAGCCGGTGCTTGCGCATCACGCGCACGGCCTTCGCGTGCCCCTCGGGCGTGAGCTCGAGGTGCCGGTCGCCCGTCACGACCACGAGCCCGTCGCGCTCCATGCGCGCGACCGTCTGCGAGACGGTCGGACCCGAGTGCCCCAGACGCTCCGCGATGCGCGCCCGCAGGGGCGTCCGGCCTTCCTCGGTGAGCTCGTAGATCGTCTTGAGGTACATCTCCGTCGTGTCGATCAGGTCGCTCACCGCTACGCCTCCACCATCAGTCCGTGCCTCGGCGGGTGCTCACCGCCCGGACGCTGGGGACAGATTAGTTGGTCGGTCCGACCGTCCGGGGTCGTGACCGCCTATCCTCGGGCCGTGCCTGCCGTTCCCGACGCCCCGCCCGCGGTGACGATCCCCGCGCACCTCCTGCCGCGCGACGGCCGGTTCGGCTCCGGACCGTCGAAGATCCGTCCCGAGCAGCTCGACGCCCTCGCGCGCACGGGGTCCGCGGTCCTCGGCACCTCGCACCGGCAGGCGCCCGTCCGCGCCGTCGTCCGGCGCGTCCGCGAGGGGGTCGCCGCGCTGTTCGGGCTGCCCGACGGGTACGAGGTCGTGCTCGGCAACGGCGGCTCCACGGCGTTCTGGGACGTCGCGACGCTGTGCCTCGTCGAGCGGCGCAGCGCGCACGCGTCCTTCGGCGAGTTCGGCGCCAAGTTCGCCACCGCCGCCGCGCGGGCGCCGTTCCTCGACGAGCCCGTCGTCACGACCGTCGCCCCCGGCCGGGTCGCCGTGCCCGCGCCCGTCGAGGACGTCGACGTGTACGCGTGGCCGCACAACGAGACGTCGACCGGCGTCGTCGCCCCTGTGCGCCGCGTCCCGGGCTCGCGCGAGCAGGGCGCGCTCGTCGTGGTCGACGGGACCTCCGGCGCCGGCGGGCTCGCGGTCGACGTCGCGCAGACCGACGCCTACTACTTCGCGCCGCAGAAGTCGTTCGCGTCCGACGGCGGTCTCTGGCTCGCGTGCCTGTCCCCCGCGGCCGTCGAGCGCGCCGCCCGGCTCGAGCAGGGCGACCGGTGGGTGCCCGAGTTCCTGTCGCTGACCACGGCCGTCACGAACTCGCGCCTCGACCAGACCCTCAACACCCCCGCGATCGCGACGCTCCTGCTGCTCGCCGACCAGCTCGACTGGCTCCTCGGGCAGGGCGGGCTCGCGTGGGCCGCGCAGCGGACGGCGACGTCCGCCGGCCACCTGTACGGGTGGGCGGAGTCGCGCGACTGGGCGACGCCGTTCGTCGCGGACCCGGAGGCGCGCTCGTCGGTCGTCGGCACGATCGACCTGGACCCCGAGGTCGAGGCCGCGACCGTCGCCAAGATCCTGCGCGCGCACGGCGTCGTCGACGTCGAGCCGTACCGCAAGCTCGGCCGCAACCAGCTGCGCGTCGCGATGTACCCCGCGGTCGACCCCGAGGACGTGCTCGCGCTCACCGCGTGCATCGACCACGTCGTCGAGCGGCTGACCTGACGCCGAGCGGTCCGGCCCGTCGGCGGCGACGGCCCGCGACCCGCACGGCACCCCACGAGCGCGGTGCACGCGCGACGAGGCCCGCCCCGCGCGATGCGGAGCGGGCCTCGTCGTCGACGGCCCCGGGACCGGTCCCCTCCGACCGGTCCCGGCGTCGCGTCAGGCCGCCTCGTGCCGGCGGCGGACCAGCGTCACGGCGGTGACGGCACCCGCACCCACGACCAGCAGGCCGGCACCGGCCCACAGGAGCGGCGCGGTGTTGCTGCCGGTGGCGGAGAGCACCTGGCCGGAGACCGGGTTGGACGCGAGGACGGCCTCACCCGGAGGATTCGTCGCGCAGTTCGGGCTCGACGGCGGGTAGGCGACCGTCGTCGTCAACTCCGGGTTGACCGCGAAGTTCACGCTCACCGACGGGCGGACCCAGTCGAACTCGTCGCCCTCGACCCACGAGCCGTCGGACAGCTGGCGCCAGCCCGGCCAGTCCGCACCCTTGCCGTCGGGGCCGACCACGGCACCCGGCCACAGCACCGTCCCGGACAGCGGGAGGTCGGCCTGGACGACGTCAGGACCCGTCGGGTTGACCCACGTGATCGTCACGGTGGTGTTCGGCGTGCCGTTCGGGACGACCGCGTACCGGAGCTTCGGGACGTCGTTGTCGCAGATCGGCGTCAGCACCGAGACCGTGAGGTCGCACGGCAGCGGCGCGCCGTACTCGTCGGTGTCGCCCAGGCAGCCGTACTGCCCGGCGGTCGGCTGCGGCGACGGGGACACCGCCGCCTGGGCCACGGCCGGGACGCCCAGGGCGGCGACCGCCACCAGCAGCGCGGTGGCACATGCCCGGATGACCTTGCTCATGACCTTGCTCCCTCGATGGGCAGAACTGGACAATTCGTCCCTATCCTCCCCTGGCGGTTGCCCCTGCACACAGCGGCGGATCGGGTGATATCGGACATTCACCCGGTCGCGCGGCGGCTCGGCGGTGAGGGTCACCCCGGCGGGTGATCGCGGTGGTCAGTCGCCCGTCGCGGGGCAGGTCGCGGCCACGCGACCGGGGCTCGTCAGGCTCGGCGTCGTCCACACGTCGAGGCGCCCGTCACGGACGGGGACGTCGAACCGGTAGGTCGCCCGCGCGCCCGGGTCCAGGCGCGAGCCGGCCACCGTCACGGGCCGGCCGGCGACCGTCGCGGACTTGCCGCCGACGACCCCCTCGTCGGTCCGCAACCCCTGGGGTGCCGCGTCCACCGGCCCGTACAGCGTGATGCTCGTCGCGAGCGAGCCGACGGGCACCGCCCCGCTCGTCCCGGTGACGTTCTCGGGGAACGTCGCGACGTCGGCGGGCGGGTCGTACGCGAGGTCCAGGCGGACCGTCGCCGACGGGTCCGGGCCCGTGCAGCGCAGGTCCTCGACCGTGACCGTCGGGCGCAGGTAGTAGTCGAGCTTGCCGGCCGTGCCGTCGTTGAGGAACACGCCGGCCGCGTCGTCGAAGGGGCCCGTCAGGAACGCGCCGCCGATCGTCGTCGCGACCAGCTGCTCCTGCTCCGCGGGGTGCGCCGACCACACGCGGATGCGTCCCTCGTCGCCCGCGTCCGCCGCGGCCTCGACGAGCCCGCGCACGTCACCGCCGCCCGCGCCGAGCGCGCCGAAGATCGTGGACGCGACGTCGGCGAAGAACGCGTCGGCGGCCTGCAGGTCCGGGTAGCGCAGGTACGCGTCGTGCAGCAGCGTCGCGAGCAGGGTGTCGGCGTCGAGCGCGGTGCCGCCGGGCTCCGTCACCGGTCCGACCTCCCGCAGCAGGGCCGCGACCGCCACCGGGTCCGTCGCGACGACGCCGTCGACCTGGCCGCCCACGTCCCGCTGCCAGCGCGCGACGAGCAGCTCCGCCGACCGTGGGAAGTCGGGCGTCATGACCGCGTTCTGCACGTACCGGCCCAGGCCCGTGCCCGCGACCGCGAGCTCCTCGTCGGACAGCGGCAGGACCGGGTCGGGCAGGCCCTTGAGCTGGTCGGTGCTGCGCTGGTCGACGAGCGACAGCGCCCCGTCGTCGGCGCGCACCACCGCGAGGCTGCCGACGATCCCGCCCGCCGTGCGGAGCTCCGCGCTGTTGAGCGCCGCGACGAGGTAGGTGCGCGGCCCGTCGGACCCGAGCATCGGGGGCAGCAGCGTCGCCGCCTGTGCACCGGCGTCGAGCGCGCCCGCGACCTGCGCGAGGCCGTCGCGCGCCTGCTCGACCGGGCTCACGAGCGGCCCCACGAGGTCGGTGGTGTCGATGCCCGCGACGTCCGCGGACGCCCGGCGCGCGACCGCGGCCGCGTCGACCAGCTCGGGCGCGGCGGCGACGAACGGCTCGAGGTCGATGCGGCCGTCGGCACCGCGGATGCTCGTGCCGTCGCCCAGCAGGTCCGTGACCGTCGTCGCCGCCGGCAGCGCGCCCGTCGAGACGTCGTCCAGGGCGGCGGCCACGGTGCTCACCGCCGCGAGCTGCGGGCCGATCCGCGGGACGTGCTCCGCGAGCCGCCAGACCGGGTCCGACGACGACGCGTGCGCGCGCTCCGTGGCGTCCTGGATCCGCGGGAGCGCCGCGTCGAGGGCCTGCGTGTCGCCGTCCTCGAGCGCCTGCTGCACGTCCGCGACCGCACCCTTGGCGTCCGTCAGCGCTTTCACGGTCTGGACCCCGCGGAACGCCAGCCAACCTGCGACGAGCAGCGTCACCGCGAGCAGCACGACGAGCACGACCACGACCCGACCGGTGACACGACGCCGGCGCGCGCGGCGGTCGGCGGCGGACGAGGGCGCGTCCAGGTCGTCCCCGGTCTGCGCGGCGGGCGGCTCGGCGGCGGCAGCGCCGTCCGGCGCATCGGCGCCGACGTCGGCCGAGGTCCCCTCCGGACCCGGGCCTGGGGCGCCGACGTGCGTGCTCACCGGCCGATCGTGACATGCCGGACGAACCGCCCGACACGGGCGGCCGCCGGATTCACCCGGCCGCCCGTGCGGCGCGCGTCAGGCGACGGAGCGGCGGTTGCTCGCCTGGTCGGCGCCGAGGCGCAGCGCGGTCTCGGAGCGCGGCGTCGGCACCTCGTCGACGGGCTCGGGGTGCAGCACCTGCAGGTGCGGGCGCGCTCGCAGCCGGTAGCGCACCTGGACGTGCCAGGCGCGCCGCGCCCACAGCGCCGCACCGGTCGCGACGAGCAGCGCGGTGATCGACCCGATGCCGACCGACCAGCGCGGGCCGAACGTCTCGCCGATCCAGCCGACGATCGGGGAGCCGACGGGCGTCGCGCCGAGGAACACCATCATGTAGAGCGCCATGACGCGGCCACGCACGGCCGGGTCGGTGCTGAGCTGGATGGTCGCGTTGGCGGCGGTCATCATCGTGAGCGACGCGAGGCCGACCGGGATCGCCGAGATCGCGTACGTCAGGTAGGTCGGCATGAGGGCCATGACGCCCGTCGCGATGCCGAACCCGAACGCGGCGCCGATCACGAGCCGCACGCGCGGCCGCTCCCGACGGGCCGCGAGCAGCGCGCCCGTGAGCGAGCCGATCGCCAGGACGGAGCCGAGGATGCCGTACTCCCCCGCGCCCCGGCCGAACTCGGTGCGCGCCATCATCGCGGACGTCATCTGGAAGTTGAGGCCGAACGTCGAGATCACGCAGACGACGACCATGATGACGAGGATGTCGCTGCGGCCCCGCACGTAGCGGATGCCCTCGCGGATCTGCCCCTTGGCCCGCGGCGCGGTCGGCATGGGGCGCAGCTCGCTCTGGCGCATGCGGGTCAGCGAGAAGATCGTCGCGGCGAACGTCACCGCGTTGATGACGAACACCCAACCGGTGCCGACGAACGCGATGAGCAGGCCGGCCACACCGGGGCCGATGAGGCGCGCGGCGTTGAACGACGCGCTGTTGAGGCCGACGGCGTTCGAGAGCTGGCTCGTCGGGACGAGCTCGGCGACGAACGTCTGGCGGACCGGCCCGTCGATCGCCGCCACGACGCCCAGCAGGCCGGCGAAGACGTACACGTGCCAGAGCTCCGCGTGCCCGGACAGCACGAGCGCACCGAGGCCGGCCGCGAGCACGCCCTGGCCGACCTGGGTCGCGATGAGGAGCTTGCGGCGGTCGACGCGGTCGGCGAGCAGGCCCGCCCAGGCGGACAGGACCAGCACGGGCGCGAACTGCAGGGCCGTGGTGATGCCGACGGCGACGCCGGACTCGTCGGACAGCTGGGTCAGGACCAGCCAGTCCTGGGCGACGCGCTGCATCCAGGTGCCCACGTTCGCCACCAGGGCCCCCGCGAACCACAACCGGTAGTTGCGGTGCTGGAGCGAGGAGAACGTGGGACTCATGAGGCGGCGATCCTCCGCAGGAGCTCGGCGGCGTCGGCGAGGAGCTGGCGCTCCTCCTTGGTCATGCCCTTGAGGCGTTCGGTCAGCCAGGCGTCGCGGCGGCGTCGCGTCTCGACGACCTCGGCCTTGCCGGCCTCGGTCAGGGTGACGACGACCTGGCGGCCGTCGGTCGGGTGCTCAGCCTTCGCCACGAGGCCCAGCTCGACGAGCGAATTGACGGTGCGGGTCATGCTCGGCGGCTGGATGCGCTCCGCCTCGGCGAGCTGGCCCGGCGTCATGGGGCCGTCCTTCGCGAGCCACGCGAGCACCGTGAACTGGGGGTCCGTCAGGCCCTGGGCGCCGCGCTCGGCACGGATGCGCCGCGACGCCCGACCGACGGCGATGCGGAGCTCTCCGGCGAGAGCGGGGGCGGTGGGCATGATGATTACTCTAACTCATTACCTTGCGTAACGAGTGGTGGCGTCGGGCACGTTCGCGGAGGACGAACGGGGACGACGCGGGACGAGCCGGGCAGGTCAGCCCAGGAAGACCTGCGAGCAGGTGAGGGTCTCGTCGGCCTCGCGCGCGCACGCGATCCCCACGGACGTCAGCTCCGGGTCGAGGAGGTTCGCCCGGTGGCCCGGGGACGCCAGCCACGCGTCGACGACGTCCTGCGCGGGCGCCGCACCCCGGCTCAGGTTCTCCGCCGCGACCGACACCGCGCACGCCGCCATGACGTCGTCCATCGGGGCGTGCGTGAGCTCCGCGGCGCCGACCAGCGCGTCCGCGCGCGCGGCGGCCTGCTCCGCGGCGCACTCGGACCAGGCGAGCGTCGGCAGGCCCTCGTCCGCCCGGGCCGCGTTCGTCCCCGTGACGAGGCGCTGCGCGTACGCACCCGGCTCTTCGTCGGCCGACCACGGCGCTGCCGGATCGACCGACGCCGCGGGCGGTGACGGCGGCGTCGAGGTCGTCTGCTGCGATGCTGCGGTCCCGCCGTCCGGGCGCGTCGCGAACCACGCCACCACCGTCACGACCGCCAGCAGCAGACCGACGGCGACGAGCACCCAGCCCCACCGCGCCGACGACGCCGCAGGCACGGGCGCGGGCCGGTCGTCGGACCCACCCGGCGCCCCACCCGTCGTCGGACCACCCGTCACCGGGTCACCGTAACGGCCACGCGGGCCGCCGGACCGTCAGGGGCGGCCGAGCGCCCGGTACGTCCACCCCGCCGCACGCCAGCGCGCCGGGTCCAGCACGTTGCGGCCGTCGAGGATGCGCTTGTGCGCGACCACCGTCGCCAGCTCGTCCGGGTCCAGGTCCCGGTACTCCTGCCACTCCGTCGCCAGCAGCACGACGTCCGCGTCGACCGCCGCCTCGAGCGCCGTCGCCGCGAACTTCATCTCCGGCCACTTCGCCTGCGCGTTGCCGATCGCCTCCGGGTCCGTCAGCGTCACGTGCGCACCCTGCAGCTGCATCTGCGCCGCGACCGACAGCGCCGGCGAGTCGCGCACGTCGTCGCTGTCCGGCTTGAACGACGCCCCCAGCACCGCGACCCGGCGCCCCACGATCGAGCCGTGGCACACCTCGCGCGCCAGGTCCACCACGCGCACGCGCCGGCGCATGTTGATCGAGTCGACCTCGCGCAGGAACGTCAGCGCGTCGCTCACGCCCAGCTCCCCCGCACGCGCCATGAACGCCCGGATGTCCTTCGGCAGGCACCCGCCGCCGAAGCCCAGGCCCGCGTTGAGGAAGCGCCGGCCGATGCGCGCGTCGTACCCGATCGCGTCCGCCAGACGCGTCACGTCCGCACCCGTCGCCTCGCACAGCTCCGCCATCGCGTTGATGAACGAGATCTTCGTCGCCAGGAACGAGTTCGCCGCGACCTTCACCAGCTGCGCCGTCGCGTAGTCCGTCACCACCAGCGGCGTGCGGTCCGCGAGCGGCGTCGCGTACACCTCGTCGAGCAGCGCCTTCGCCGCGTCACCCTCCGCCGTCGGCACGCCCTCGTCGTCCGTCGGCAGGCCGTAGACGAGCCGGTCCGGGTGCAGCGTGTCCTTCACCGCGAAGCCCTCGCGCAGGAACTCCGGGTTCCACACGAGCGTCGCGCCCGTGCCGTTGAGTCGGTCCGCGAGATTCTCCGCCGTGCCGACGGGGACCGTCGACTTGCCCGCCACGACGTCGCCCTGGGCCAGGTGCGGCTTCAGCGCCTCGAACGCCGACTCCACGTACGACAGGTCCGCCCGGAACTCGCCGTGCACCTGCGGCGTCCCCACGCACAGGAAGTGCACCTGCGCGCCCGCCGCGTCCGCCATGTCCGTGCTGAACGACAGCCGGCCCGTCGCCTTCGTCTCCTTCAGCAGCTCCGGCAGGCCCGGCTCGAAGAACGGCGCCTCGCCCGCCTCCAGCGCGGCGACCTTCCGCGGGTCGACGTCGATGCCGATGACCTCGTGGCCGAGCTTGGCCATGCAGGCCGCGTGGACGGCACCGAGGTAGCCGCAGCCGATGACGGAGATGCGCATGGGTGTCCCCCTGGAAAGACGACGGTGTGTCACGCCACGCTAGCCTCCGGAACCCGCGCGGTCGCCGAGCAGACGGGTGGAAATGTCGCATTCGCGGGTGAATCATCGCCGTGGGGCAAGGTCACCGGCTCGCTCCCGGCGTGGCCACGGTACGCGCGGGTCGGTCGCTCGTCGAAGGAGGGGGCATGCGCGACCGCACGGATGCGGCTTGGGAGGCGTACGGGCGGGACGACCCGTACTTCGGGGTCTTGAGCGACCCGCGGTTCCATCGGGGCAGCCTCACAGCCGACGCGATGGACGACTTCTTCGCCTCGGGGGACCGTCACGTCGCCACGGTGCTGAAGTCCGTGAACGAGCTCAGCGGGGGACAGCCGTCGACGGGTCGGGCGCTCGACTTCGGCTGCGGTGTCGGGCGAGTTCTGATCCCGCTCGCCGAGCACTACGAACGCGTCACGGGGGTGGACGTCTCGGCGTCGATGCTCACGGAGGCCGCGGAGAACTGCGCACGCGCGGGGGTCAGGAATGTCGACTTCGTGCTGTCCGACGGTGAGGGCCTGCCGTTCGACGACTCGTACGACCTTGTGCACTCGACGATGGTGCTGCAGCACATCCGCACCCGGCGCGGCCTGCAGATCATCGACGGGCTGCTAGCTCGGCTCGCAGGCGGAGGCGTGGCAGTGCTGCAGTTCCCCCTGCCGGTCCCGTCGGCACGCCGCCTCGAGCAGTTCGCGCGAGCCTGGGTCCCACCGCTCAACGGCGTCGCCAACCTGGCCAGACGACGCCCCTGGAGCACGCCGCTGATGGAGATGCACGGCTACTCGCTCGACCGCCTCGTCGCGCTGCTCCACGGACGAGGGATCGACAAGTCGATGCTCGAGCGCGTCCGCCACGGTGATTTCCCGGGGGTCATCCTCGTCTGTCGTCGGCCTCGCCGCGCGGGCGTCGAAGCGTCTGGCTCTTGATCTGGGCAAGTATCGCCGCAAGCTCGTGAGGGGATGATCCGGCGAAGTCGACATCCGCGAGCCTCTGCCTCGTCGTCTCGTCGAGCCGTGTGCGGATCACCCGAGCGGGATTTCCGACGGCAACAGCGTAGTCCGGCACGTCTCGTGTCAGGACGGCCCCGGCACCGACCACGGCGCCGCGCCCGATCCGCCTGCAGCCCGGCAGGATCACGGCCCCGGCCCCGATCCATACGTCGTCGCCGATCACGCAGGGCGTGCGCTCGACGTCACGTTCGGCACCGACCAAGCCGAGCGCGGGATTGTAGAAGTACGGGTGGAGCGTCAGGTCGTCGAGAGGGTGGGCGGCACCGAAGCGGCGCACGCCGGGGCCGACGGAGACGTAGGCGCCGATCGTTGTGCCGACGTCGGCAGCTCCCGGCTCCAGCAGGGATCCATAGCTGTACGGCCCGACGACGACGCCGTACCGCTCACGAAGGAGCCGGCGCAGACTGCCCGACGTCATCTGGCCCCCCTCAAGGCGTACGGCGAGCGCGAGGATCTGCCGACGCCATGGACCGGCCGGGCCGTAGAACCGCACGAGGAGGCGCGCGAGCACCGAGGACCTCATCATCTGGCGACACGCTCCACCGAAGAACCTGGTCGACTGCTCACGGCCGGATCGCACGCCAGGGCCAACCGGTTCTGCGCAACCGCCGCACCGAAGAGAATCCAGTACATGACGAACGGCGTCTTCCCGTAGAACGCGGAGTTGACGAATGCCGCGCCCATGAACTGGAAGATGGTGAAGGCGAGAAGTCCGAGCGCCAGGCTGCTGCCCGGTCCACGGCGGACCGCGAGCCGACACAGCGTCGCGGCAGCCGTGACGACTACGGCCAGGTGGGCCGTCATGCCGAGGAGACCTGTCTCTGCGAGCCGTGCCCAGAACGCGCCGTCGGTGATGCTGATCCCGTACTCGGAGAGCGTCGAGAACTGCGCCTGGCTCGCTACGCCGGTCCCGATCCACGGGTTCGCCGAGAACTGCTGGATGCCGAGTGTCACGTCCATCGCGTGCGCCGCGTTTGAACCCTGGACAGAGGCGTTCTGCCCCAAGAACAGCTCACGATAGGCGAACGACGACTCGATCGCGGCGCGCAGCGGTGTCGCGAACGCTACGAGGACGCCGAGCGCAAGGCCGACAGCGAGAGCGAGTGCACGTAGCGACGCGCGCAGCACGTCTCGCCTCGTCACGACGAAGATTCCCGCCAGGACGACGACGGACCCCGCCATGGCGGCGCGCGAGTACGTCAGGTAGATCGCGACCAGGAGCAGGCCGACCACCGCGAGCAGGAAACGTCCCCGACGTTCGAGCCACCGCGCCCACGTCACCGCCACCATGAGCGTGAGGTACGTCGCGTACACGATGGTGTTCCCGATTAGGCCGTTGGACCGGACGATGTCCGTGCCGTAGTAGCCGAACACGACCGCATCCTTCGGCTCCAGCAGGAAGCCGGGGAGCCTGGCCGCGAGCAGCGCCTGTGCGACGCCGAAGAGGGCGAGCACGCCTGCGAGCCCGATGGCGAGTGACGTCAACCGCTCCGCCTGCTCCTGTGATCTCAGGCAGTACGCGGTGTAGACGGCTGCAAACGCGTACAGCGCGACGTTCCGCCACGTGCTGAGCTCGGATGAGAGCGACTCGGTGCCGCCCACCATCAGTGCCAGGTAGGTGACGGCGAGCGCGACGAGGGCGACAACCCACGGATAGACCCGCGCGGTGGGTTCGTTCGCCAGCTGCAGAAGGGCGAGACCGGCCATCGCCGCGACGCAGGCGTCGACGATCACTGTGGCCAGCAGCACGCCGCCGGTGGGTGCGAGGTTGATAAAGCCCGCCAGGGAGAGTGCCGCCACTGCGATCGCCGGAAGGACCGCGGTCTGGGCCGGACCCGGGTGATCGAGCGTGTGTACGGAAGTCATCGCAGCCCATCCTCCGCCTGCGGGCCGATAAGGATCCGCCGTACCGCGCCGAGGTCCGACCGGCGATACCGCACGAGCGCTGCAGGTCGCACCCTGAGGTACGCGAGAACGATCACTGTCACCGTGGCGAATCCGAGGACCGACGCGACGGCGGCGCCGACGACCCCTGCCCTGGGGCCTAACGCCACGAGCAAGGCCAGGCCGATCGACAGCCCTGCGACCTGGGCGACAGTCATGGCGTGGCCCCGGCCTTCGGCCGCCAGCACGCTCGTGCCGACGTGCGCGCAAACGACGAGTGGCGCGGCGGCCGTCAGCACGATGCTCGCCGGCACGGCCGCCGCGAACGGCGGGCCGAACAGAAGCGGAACCAGCCATGGGCAGCAGATCGCCAGGAGCGCGCCGCTGACGACACCCAAGAGCACAGACACACGGATCACGAGCGATCGTGCTGCAGGTCGGCGCTCCTCGTCGATTCGGGCGAGGCGCGCGAACGCCGCCATCCCCACGGTCTGCGCCAGCACGAGCGGCAGGCTCCCCAAGAGCGCCGCGACGGAGTAGAGACCCGCCCCATGGGCGCCGATGACGAGGACCATCACCGCTTGGTCCGCTCTGCTGGTCGCCACCTCCGCAGCCTGCGATCCCGCATAGGGGAGGCCGTCGCGCACGATCGCGCTGAGTTCGAGCCTGTCACCGCGCAGAGGTACATGCACGAGCGCTCGACCGATCACGCTCGCGACGACGAGGGAGGCGGAGTACGCGCCGATCACCCAGACCAACGACAGCTCGCCAGAGACCCAGCCGACGACCACCGCGAGCGCGTAAGACAACGGCTGCGCCGACTGCAGAGCGGCGATACCTCGGAAGTCGGAACGGGCGACGAGCACGCTCTGGTCGTTCAGCACCTGGACGAAGGCCGGCACGGTCGCCATGGCCAGGACGAACACCGTCACCTCGACGGCGCCGGTATCAGGAAGGACCAGCGGCGAGAGCGCCGCGCCGATCCCTGCAGACGGCAGCACGAGCACCATGCTCCAGCGCCGGCCCGCACGCAGCGACTCACTCTCCGTCCCGTGCGCCGCCGCGCGCCGGACGGCCATGGGGACACCGAGACCGAGCACGACCGGGGCGATGGCGAGGACCGCCACGGCGGCGGCCGCGAGGCCTCGGTCGCTCGGACCGAGCTGCCGTGCGATGACCGGCGCCACCAGCAACCCGGACAGCAGAACGGGGAGGCGTGAGGCGACGACCACTGCCGGCGACCGGACGAGCGCACCGGCGCGAGCGCGCCAGGTCGGCACGTACCTCATGCCCGCGTCCTCGCGGCGGCGTCCTGACGCCCTGCTCGCGCACGGCGGTAGGAGCCCCAGCCGTCGTACACAGCGCGCAGCGGGTCTCGGAGCGACCAGCGCAGCAGACCATAGCCGCGGTAGCGGGGCACCTGCCGGCCCGCGAGCCGCGCGCCGACGAGCCGGCCCAGAAGGGTGACCCGACGTCGCACCTGGTAGGGCTGCATCTGCGACACGGAGGCCGGGTCGACCGGGTCGAGCGCCACCACGCCGGCCGCCTCCGCCGCTCGCAGGACCTCGGCGCCGCGAGGCGTCCGGGCGATGACGACGCTGCGCCCGTCCGCCTCGTCGAATCGCGGGTAGCCGCGCTCGTCCGCGTCCCAGTAGTCGCCCGCGACGATGTCCGCGTCCTCGCCGACGCCGTCCACGCAGATCTTGCACCGCCACTGCAGTCGGCGGCCGAGGACGTCGCCCCAGGACTTCTCATACGACATCTCGCCGCTGGCGCCGTGCGCGTCCTCGGCGGTGAACCTCCCGGGCCAGCCGTCACCGCGGTAGCGCAAAGACCGCAGGGGCGCGTTCGCGTCCAGACCCAGCTCGCCGACGAGCTGGGCCGTGGCCCCCTGGCTCGGGACGCCCGCGCAGAAGAAGGACATGAGGATCGGCTGCTCGTCGACGTCCCGGAGCCGGCGCCGGATCGCGGAGACCTCGCACGGCTTCCCGGTGACGACGGAGTCGGCGTCATACGCAGATGGCTCCCCGGCGACGGACACCGGCGCGTAGCGCGAGCCCGCGAGGAGCGCCGCGCTGCCCGGGTTATGCGCGACGACCGAGACGCTGCGGGCGGCGTCCCGGGCGTCTGCCCCGACTCCGACCGACCGGACCGCGCGCCCGTCGGCGAGGAGCCACGCCGAGAGCGCGGTGAGGATCCCGCCGCTGCTCCCCGACCGCCGCAGCGCCGGGTCGGTCGCCCACCCCTGCCACACGCCGAAGGAGCGCCCGACGACCACGTCCCCGCCCGGTCGCCGAGGTGCGTCGAGCGCTGCACCGGGGCAGAAGGTGTCGAGTCGCGGGGCCGGGCCGGTGGGCGCCGCGTCCACCTCCGTGATCTCCGGGCGCGCATAGCCGTCGGCGCTCCGCGTCATCCGCACGTCGTCGAACGCCGCGGCGCAGCCGCCGCAGCCTGAGCAGTTGTCGCCACCCACCACGGCCAGCAGGACGCGACGTGAGCCGGGATCAATCCTCGTCATCGGGCACCTGCGCGTTCGTCCGCGATCCGCCTGAGCTCCTCGCGCACCACGTCGAGCCGGGCCCCCGCGATGGAAGGGACGCGAGCGGCGGTCTCTGACAGGGCGGGGTCGTCGACGTACCGCATGATGGCGCGCGCCCACTCGTCCGGTTCGCCGGGGTGCGACACAGCGGTCCAGTCGAGCGACTCCAGGAGCGGCTGGAACTTCCGCGAGTACGCGACGGCGACCCCGGGTGTCCCGACGGACAGCGCGTTCAGGCAGGCGTGCATCCGCGCGCCGATCACCAGCCGGGCGCCAGCGACTGCCGAACGAGCGTCGTCGAGGTCACGAGGCACCACGACGTCCAGGTCGAGGCCTGTCGCAGCCCGCACGTCGTCGAGGACTCGTACGTCGTTGTCGGCGCCGTCGTTGTCGAGGACGTGCGCGAACAGGGACACCGAGCGTCCGCTGCCGTGGAGCATGTCCACCAGAGTCGTCATCGCCGCTGCGTAGCGCCCGTCGGCACTGGTGAGGGCACCGCTCCACAGCAGGCCCGACACGTTGAGCAGGACGTCTCGCGCCGGGCCAGGAGCGGGATGCGGCAATGCGAAGACGACGTCCGTACTCTCGACCGCATGGCGCCGCAGGTCCCGGACGGCAGCCGCCGTGCTGACCGGGTCGCGCGACACGACGGACCGGACGGTCCCGAGCCCTCGACGCGCGACGACACCACTGACTCGACGACGGAACGGTCCGTAGGTCTGGGGCATCAGGACGACCGGGATGCGGCGACGAGCAGCCGCACGGCGGACGTAGGTGAGGATCCAGAGCCGCCCGAGGCCGTACAGGTCGGTGAAGCTGTCCCCCGCCCCGGTGTCGAGGACGAGGTCCACCCCGTTGAGGATGCGCGCGACCGGGTCGTCGCTCCGGCGCATGTCCGCGAGTATGGCCTCCCGGTCTAGGGCGACGCCGTCGGCGTTGGCCTTGAAGTCCTGCAGCACGACTTCGGCGTCTGGGAAGGCCTGCTCGGCCAGCGTTCGAGAACCTTCCGCGAGTGCGCGCACTCCGAGGTTCGGCGAACGGTCGTCTGCCCACAGCACAAGAATCCGCATCAGCGCGTCAGGTCTCCTTCTCGTCGGCGGGCGCCCGCGCCCGCCCTCGTCAGGTGCGCCCGCCAACCGCTCGCGGTGCCCCTCAGAACCTCGCGCACCGCGGTCAGGTCCCTGTCGGCGAGGCGCCGACCGATCCGCAGAGCCGTTCGCACGACGATGCCGACGTACGCCGCCCCGCCTCGGCTCAGGGCGTACCGCACGGACCCGCTCGCCTGGTACCGCGAGATCGACGAGCCAGCACGACCGTGCGAGACGGACCGCTCGTGGACGATCCGGGCCGTCGTGACGAGTCGCAGCTCACGGCCGGCGGCAGTGACCCGGAGCGAGTGGTCGACGTCCTCCCAGTACATGAAGTACGACTCGTCCAGCAGGCCGACAGTCTGGAGCGTGGACCGGTCGACGAGCACGCAGGCCCAGGAGAGGAACTCCACGTCCCGGCCCGCCGCCGCAGCTGTGTCGTCGACCCGGAGCGTCCATGGCTCGACCCGCCCGCCAGCGCCCTGGAGGCCACCGTCGACGTCGAGGAGCAGGGGCGCGGCGACGCCGCGCAGCGGTCGCCTCGCCACGTCCTCGAAGAGCGGCAGGAGCCCGCCGCGCTCGTAGCGCAGGTCGTTGTTGAGCACGAGCGCGTGCTCAAGACCGTGTGACAGCACCCATGCAAGCCCCGGGTTGACCCCTGCGGCGAAGCCGACGTTGTCGTCGCGGGCGAGGACGGTGACCGCGGCAGCCCCGGCGTCGTCCAGCGCGGAACGGAGGCTGCCGTCGGACTCGTTGTCGCTCACCACGACATGCTCGGGGCAGAAGTCCGCAAGAAGGGAGCGGACGAGCACGACCGTCCGAGCAGCGTCCTTCCAGTTGAGCACGACGACGCCGGTCGAGCGCATCACCGCGTCCGCCGTCGTCGCGACGCCGCTCATGCGTGAAGCCTGTCGACGACCTCACGGACGGCGTCCGCGGTCCGCTGCCAGGTCCAGGAGCTCGACCGGGCCACGAGCGCCTCCCGGTGCGCGGGACCGACATCGCACGCTGCGACCACCGCATCTGCGAACTCGTCCGCGTCGTTCGACGAGCGGAACCCGAGATCGCCGACACTTTCGGCGACCGCCTCTGCGACGAATGCGGTCGCTGTGCCCACCGCCATCGCCTCCAAGGGCGGAAGGCCGAACCCCTCGTACGTTGACGGCATCGCGAGACAGTCCGCGTCGAGGTAGAGGCCGCGCAACGTCGCGTCGTCGACCCCGTTCCGGACCTCTACCTGCTCCATCTCAAGGCCGTGCTCCGCTGCTTGCGCGGCGACGTCGCATCCGGCCACACCGACGACGGTGAGCCTGACGGAGTCCCCGATGCGCGCGCACGCGCCGAGCAGCAGCCCGAGGTTCTTGTGCGGTTTGGCGTTCCCGACGTAGAGCACCCGTCGGGTCGACTCGCGGTCCGCCGTGACCTGCCGGGCCAGCTCGGCCGCCGTGGCCCGTTCGACTGAACAGCCCACGCCGACGTTCACGACATCGTCGATCGGCAGGCCCGACCACTCTGCGACCCGACGGCGAGAGAACTCGGAGACCGTCAGGACGGTGCCCGCCCTCCGCACGGCAGGACGGACCACCATCCGGTAGTAAGCGCTCTTTGCCGCCGAGCGTTCTTCGGAGACCTCCAGGTGGATGAGGTCATGAACCGTCAAGAGCTGCCGGTAGCGACCCGGTGCACCAGCGTTGTAGCCGGGCGACCAGAAGACGTCGGCGCCATGGCGGCGCGCGGCGGACCGGATCGTCCCTGGGTCCCGCAGCGTCGCAGGACGGACCTCGGAGCGGAGGGTCGCGTCGACGGGCACGCGGTCGACGACCTCGGTCGCGAACCGGCCGATCCCGTGGCGGCCTGTCCACCGACCGTCAACGAGCAGCACGCCGGGCCTCGTCGTGCGCCGAGGGCGTCGGCGCGTCAGTGACGAAGTGCGCGACGTGGCGTTGCACGTCGCGGACGAAGCGGCTCCGGTCGAACTCCCAGGCGCGCGCGACGGAGGCACGCCCGGCAGCGCTCTCGCACCAGCCCACCGCGTCGGCGAGCGCACGCTCGTCCCGGAAGTCGACGTGGACGCCCGTGACGCCGTCCACGACGGACTCAACCGCTCCGCCGGTGCGCCCGACGACCACCCGGGCGCCTGCTGCCATCGCCTCGACCGGCATGATCCCGAAGTCTTCGACCGCGGGGAACACGTATGCGGCGCAGCGCTGGAACAGCGAGTAGAGCATCGGGCTGGACGGGGCGCCCACGAATGTCACCGGCACGGTGGCCCTCTCGGCGACGGCGCGCAGCCGGTCGAGCTCGGGGCCCTCGCCGGCGATCACGACGGGCACGCCGGCCGCGTCGCCTGCGGCGATCACGAGGTCAAGCCGCTTGTACGGCACCATCCGGGAGGCACCGAGCACGAATCGAGCCGGCAAGTCGTCGAGCACCCGGGTCTCGGTCCCCGTCAGGTCAGCGGTCCAGTCAGCCCTCTCGGCGATGCGTGCGACCTCGACGGGTGGATAGATCACAGACACGTCCTCGCGGTGCCAGGACCGCGCCACACGCTCGCGCACGAAGTGACTGTTCGCGACGATCGCGTCGGCCTCGGCCGCACGCCGCCGGTCGAGCGCCCGTAGCGGACCGGCCGCGCCCCGGGCGACCACCGAGCGTCCACGCTCGTCCAGGTCCGGTTCCCAGAGGTATCGGGCGGGGCTGTGCACGTAGACGAGCTTGGCGAAGTCATCCGGCTGGTCGCGGAACGACACGTGGTGGGCGAACGCGTGCGAGCTGACGAGCGCCCAGTCGTACTCCCCGCGGCGACGGCGCCAGGTGGCGGGCATCGCAGCGAGAGCCAGAGCCTTGCGGTGTCGGAGAGGCGTTCGGGCGAGCCACGTCTCGTCGAGACGACGGCCGGGGTAGCGCCCGGGGACGTCGTTCCACAGGCACAGCAGGTCGGCGTCGGGGAACGCGTCCACCATCGCGTCGAAGACGTTCTCCGACCCGCCCGTGCGCGCGAGCCACTCGTGGACGAGCACCCCGCCCATCAGTACGCCCCGCTCCGCGAGACGACGACCTTGACGGTGCGGGCAAGGATCAGCAGGTCGGTGAACAGCGTCCAGTTCTCGACGTAGGAGACGTCGGCACGCAGGCCGGCCTCGGGCGTGAGGTCGGATCGGCCGGAGACCTGCCACAGGCCGGTGAGCCCGGGCTTGACGAGGAGACGGCGGTGCGCGGCCCGGTCGTACTGCGCGACCTCCTCGGCGATCTGCGGTCGCGGGCCGACGAGGCTCATCTCGCCGCGCAGGACGTTGAAGAGCTGCGGCAGCTCGTCGAGGGAGAAGCGGCGCAGCACCCGCCCGACGCGCGTGACGCGAGGGTCGTTCTTCGGCTTGTAGAACAGCGCGATGCCGGTGACACCCTCGGCGGCGAGGACGTCGGACAGGCGCTCGTGCGCGTCGGCGACCATCGACCGGAACTTGAGCATCCGGAACCGCCGGCCGTCCTTGCCGATGCGCTCCTGCGCATACAGGACGGGACCGCGGCTGGTCGTCGCGACGAGCACGGCGAGGACGAGCAGCAACGGCGAGAGGACGACGACGAGCGCGGCGGCGGCGACCCAGTCGAACACCGTCTTGGCGACGTACTTCGCGCCGGTGAACCGGGGCTCGTCGACGTACATCAACGGCAGGCCGGAGACGGGCTGCATGGTGACGCGCGGACCGGCGACGTCGACGAGGGACAGCGTGAGCGCGAGGTCGACGTGCGACCCCTCGAGGTCCCACCCGAGCTGCCGGACGGCCTCGGAGGTGATCGCGTCGGACCCGGTGACGGCGACGGCGGACGCGCGGCTCGCGACGGCGACGCGCGCGGCGTCGTCGAGCGAGCCGAGGACGGGGACGCCGGCGACGGTGTCGCCGGAGGTGACCTCGCCGGCGGGGACGCACACGCCGATGACGGAGTAGCCGGCGCGGGGGCTGCGGTGCAGCTCCTCGATGAGCCGCGCGACCTTCTGCCGGTGGCCGATGACGAGGACGCCGGACTGCATGCGGCCGGCGTCGCGGCGGCGGTGCAGCCACTGCCGCCAGCCGTACCGGCCGGCGAGGATCAGCGCGAGTCCGAGGGGCGCGGCGACGGCGAGGTAGCCGCGGCCGATGTCCATCTTGAGCAGGTAGGCGACGATCGCGACGACGGCGAACAGGCGCCAGGTGGCGCCGAAGACGCGGGCGTACTCGACGGGGCCGGTGCCGATGATGCGGCGGTCGCGGGACCGGACGACGGCGAGGGCGGCGAGCCAGGCGGCGGTGAGGATCCCGGAGACGGTGAGGTAGGACGGCGAGAACTCGCCGGAGACGAGCGTGGTGCCCCCGATGTCGAACCGGACGACGTAGGCGACGCCGACGGACACCACGATCGCGAAGGCGTCGGTGATGGTGAGCCGGGCGACGTACCAGGGCCACCAGGGCGAGGTCGCGGCCTCGGGCGCAGCGGCCGGCGCCGCTGCCGGACGGTCGTCGGCCCGGTCGGGTCCGACGGCGCGCATCTCGACCACCGTTCCCCCCGTCTGCGGTGGACTTCGCTAACCGCAGCATGCTACCTGTGGCTCGACGTTCTCGATCCGGACGAAGAATGACGAGCCGGACAACCGGGGCGACGCCGAGCGCCTTTTCCCGGGATTCCACCCGCACGCACGCGCGGGCGTCACGGGCGACGACGAGGGGTGCACGCCGGTCGGGGCGCACGGCCGCGATGGCGGTCGGTGAATGCGCGTCCGTGAGAGAATTGCGCGCCGCGGGTCCGCCCCGCGCACCAAAGGGGAGGCATTTCGTTGGAGCTCCAGGACTATCTGCGCGTGCTGCGCAAGCGGTGGGTCTCGATCGTGGCGATCACGGCCCTGTGCACGCTGGGCGCGGTCGCGGCGTCGCTGGCGATGACGCCGATGTACCAGGCGACGACGCAGCTCTACGTCTCCGTGCAGGGCGGTGCGTCGACGTCGGACCTGCTGCAGGGCGCGAACTTCACGCGGCAGCAGGTGACGTCGTACGCGCAGCTCGTGAACAGCCCGAGCGTGCTGGGCCCGATCATCGACGACATGGGCCTGGACGTGCGGGCGGAGTCGCTCGCGGGCCGGGTGCAGGCGGACTCGCCGCTCAACACGTCGCTCATCAACGTGACGGTGACGGACGAGAACCCGGCGGTCGCCGCGGCGATGGCCGACGCGATCGCGGGCCAGTTCAAGGACGTCATCGGCGAGCTCGAGACGCCCGCCGACGGCGGTCCGTCGGCGGTCAAGGTGTCGGTCGTGCGGGAGGCGACCGCCCCGACGGACCCGTCGTCGCCGAACCTCAAGCTCAACGTCGCCCTCGGTCTTCTGGTCGGCCTCGCGCTCGGCGTCGGGATCGCGGTGCTGCGCGAGGTGCTCGACACGCGCGTGCGCACGGAGGACGACATCGCGCGCGTCACGAACACCTCGGTGATCGGCACCATCCCGTTCGACGAGGACGCCCCCAAGCACCCGCTGATCGTGCAGTCGAGCCCGCACAGCCACCGCGCGGAGGCCTTCCGCCGGGTCCGCACGAACCTGCAGTTCCTGGACGTGGCGGACCGGCCGCGGTCGATCGTCATCACGTCGTCCCTGCCGGGCGAGGGCAAGTCGACGACGTCGATCAACGTCGCGATCACGCTCGCGGACGCAGGCACGCGCGTGATCCTCGTCGACGCCGACCTGCGCCGTCCGGCGGTGGCCCGCTACATGGGCCTCGAGGGCGGTGTGGGTCTCACGACGGCGCTCATCGGCCGCGCGGACGTCACGGACGTCATCCAGCCGTGGGGCAACGGCAACCTGCACGTCCTGCCCGCGGGCCAGGTCCCGCCGAACCCCAGTGAGCTGCTCGGCTCCCAGGCGATGGCGCAGCTGCTCACGACGCTGACGTCCCAGTACGACGTCGTGCTCCTCGACACCGCTCCCCTGCTGCCGGTCACGGACGCCGCGATCCTGGCGAAGCTCACGGGCGGCGCGCTGCTCGTCGCCGGCTCGGACAAGCTGCACCGCAACCAGCTCGCGGAGTCGCTGTCGTCGCTCGAGACGGTGGGCGCGCGCGTGCTCGGCATCGTCCTCAACCGGCAGCGCCGCAAGGCCGGCGAGCAGTACACGTACTACGACTACTCGCCCACGCCCGCGGTCGACGGGCGTGGACGCGACGGCCGCCGCCGCCGCAAGGCCCGCTCGACGCCGTCGGCCCCGGCGACGGCCCCGACGCCCGCGACGACGACGGGCGCCGTCCCGGTGTCGACGAGCACCGGGTCGATCTGGCCGGGCGACGCGCTCAGCGAGTCCCGACTGCGGGGAGGCGCGACGCCGCAGCCCCAGCCGCAGCACCAGCGCGGGGGTTCCCGGCCCTGAGGCCCCCAGGCGGTCGCGGGGCGACGACCGTCCTTCGTCCCTAGGATCGAGCGCGTGGAAGCCGTCGAGAAGCTGGTGCACCTCCGGCGGAAGCCCGGGATCGGACGCGTCGTCAACGCCGCGCTCCACGTCCTGGGCGTGGACTTCCCCGCGAGCGTCCGCGTCGGGCCCGGTCTGGCGCTGCCGCACGGCGCCGTCGGACTGGTCGTCCACGAGGACACCGTCATCGGCTCGAACGTCAAAATCTACCAGGGCGTCACCATCGGGCGGTCCGACACGCACCTGACGGGCGCGCGGGCAGACGGCGGCCGCGTGGTCGTCGAGGACGACGTCGTCATCGGCGCCGGCGCCGTGGTGCTCTTCCGTTCGGGTTCGACGACGACCATCGGCCGCGGCGCGGTCATCGGCGCGAACGCCGTCGTCCTCCGCTCGGTCCCGCCGGGCGAGATCTGGGTGGGCAACCCGGCACGACCGACGCGACCCACCGGCCCGACGTCGTAGCGGGCCGCACGACACGAAGGCCCCCGCCGGATCCCGGCGGGGGCCTTCGTCGTGCGTGGGGCGCGTGTCAGGCACGCACCTCGGAGCGACGGCGGGCGATGACGATCGCACCGGCGCCGACGGCGAGCAGGGCGCCCGCACCGGCCGCGATCGGCAGCGCGTCGGAGCCGGTCGAGCTCAGGGCCGCGGGCGTCCCGGCGGCGGCACCGGCGACGGTGACGGCCTGCGTCGACAGGACGGCGCCGGAGGCGGCGTCGGTGACGACGAGCGAGAACGTCCCGGGCTGCGCGAGCGTGACCGAGAAGACGGCGACACCGGAGGCGTCGGTCAGCTTGGTGAGCGACTTCGTGCCGGCGATCGTGACGGCGTCCGCCGGGACCGAGCCCGGGGTCGTGATGGTCAGGGTGACGTTGGCCTTCGCCGGGCCCTTGACGGTGACCTTGAAGGTCTCGCCGACGGCGGGCGTCGAGTCGGAGACCGTGCCCTTGTCCTGGTAGTTCTCGGCGCCGTAGCCGAACGCGGCGGACGGCGCGAGGACGAGGGCGGCGGCGGCTGCGGCGATGACGAGCGCGCGACGGGTCTTCATGGTGCTCCCCCAGCATGGGACGGACGAAAATGGCACGGAATGACCTTTTCGGACGTTTCCCCGCCGATGACCCTGGAAATGGGTCGGCGTCACCGTACCGATTCGCTGGAGCAACCGGAAGCAACGATCGTCGGTCCGGCACCGCTGGCCAAGGGTGTGGAACGCACCACGACGTCGCCCGTGGACGACTTTCCGGTCACGATCTCGAGCTCGAGCGTGCCGGATTGTCCGGGTGCGAGCGTGAATGTCCGGGCGACGACCCCCAGCTGGTCGTGAACCTGTGCCAGGACCCCCGACTCCTCGGAATTCACCCGCACCGTCTCGACGAATCCCCCGGACGGCGCATACACGAGGACGTTGGTGGCGACCTCACCGGGCGGGACCACGCGGTCGGGCCCGACGACGTACTCGGGCAGCGTCGCGGCGTCGGCCGGGGCGGTCGACGTGAGGGTCACGGTCAGGTCGACCACCTGCGACCCGTCAGGCCGGCACTCCGCGACCTCCCCCGTCACGTCCAGGTCGAGGTAGTAGCCCATCTTCGCCTGCGTGCCGTCGTTCAGGTAGACGCCCACGAGGGGCGACTGGTCGCCGTCACGGCCGCGGAGCGCACCCGCGAGGACCGTCGGCGCGAGCAGCTCCTGCTCGTCGGCGTGCGCGGACCACAGCATGAGCCGTCCCTCGCGCGCGGCCTGCGCGAGCGCGTCGACGACCGCGCCGGCGTCGCCCTGGCCGCCCGCGACGGCGCCGAACACCGTCGCAGCGGTCGACGCGAAGTAGGCGTCCTGGTCGGCGGGCTCCTCGAGCCGCAGGTAGACGCCGTTGAGCAGCTCCGCGACGGCGTTCTCCTGGCTGAGCGCGGTGCCGTCCTCGAGCGCGACGGGACCGGTCGCCCCGAGGACGAGCGCGAGCGCGCCGGGGTCCACGGACAGCACGCCGTCGACCTCGTCGCCGACCTCCTGCTGCCAGATCGCGCGGGCGAGCGCGGCGGACCGCGGGAAGTCCGGCGTGAAGGTGACGTCGCGCATGTCGGTCCCGACGAGCGGGCTGAACAGCGCCTCCTCGGTGTCGCTGAGCGGCAGCGCGGGCTCGGCCAGGCCGGACAGGTCACCGCCGCGCCGCTGGTCGACGACGTCGATGCGCCCGTCCTGCGCGCGCAGCACGAGCACGGTCCCGGGGATCCCACCGGTCGCGCGGGGCTCGGCGTTGTTCTGGACGAGCACGAGGTACGTGCGCGGCTCGGCGGACCCGAGCATCGCGGGCAGGAGCGTCGCGGCGCGCGCGGCCGTCGCGGTCGTCAGCGCGACCTCGTCGACCTGGGTCCGCAGCTCCTCGACGGGCCCGGCGAGCTGGCCGACGAGCCGCGAGGTGTCGAGCGCGTCGAGCTGCTCCACGGCGGCCTGGACGGCCGTGTCGGCGCCGACGACCTGCGGTGCGGCCTTGCGGAGCGCGTCGAGGTCCACGCGGCCGTCGACGGGCGCGAGCGCGGCGGGGTCGACGAGCGCGACGGCGTCGACGAGCGGCGGCAGCCCGTGCTGCGCGAGGTTGTCCACGACGTCCGCCACGACCTGGACGGCGCCGGTCTGGTCGCCGACCCAGGGCAGCGCACCCGCGAGCGACCACGCCGGGCCGCGCGTGCGGGCGTGGGCGGTCGCGGCGTCCTCCTGGAGCCGGGCGACGGTGGCGCGCGCGGCGTCGACGTCGCCCGCGGTCGCCTGCTCCTGCAGCGTCACGACCTCGCCGCGGGCGTCCAGCAGCGCCGAGCGGGCGGCGAGGACGTCGGCGACGAGCCAGCCGACGGCCACGAGCGCGAGGAGCGCGACCCCGGCCACGGCGCCGAGGACGGCGCGCCGGTCGAGCACGATCCTGCGGCGCCAGCGCGGTTCGGGCGGCGGCGTCTGCTCCGGCACGACCTGCGTGGACCAGGCGTCGCCCCAGTCCGGATGTGTCACGCAGGTCCTTCCGCTCGGCTCGGGTCACCGTGGTGCCGCGCGGACGTCCACCCGCCGGCGCGCTCGATGGTAACCGTGCCGCCTGTGCGTCCCGCGGGTCGGCGCGAGCGCGCGACGTGGGCACGGGTCGGGGCAGCCGTGGCGCGCACGGCTGCCCCGATCAGCGTCCCGGTCAGCGGATGGCGCTGCGGTGCCGGGCGAGCAGGAGCGCGCCCGCGCCGACGACCAGCAGCGTGACGCCGCCGAGCACGTACGGCAGCGCGTCGGCTCCGGTGGAGCTCAGCGTCCCGCCCGTCCCGGTCGCCGTCACGGCGAGCACCTCGGTCGCGATGACCGCGCCGGTGGCCGCGTTGGTGGCCGTCAGCGTGTAGGTCCCGGCCTGCGAGAGCGTCACGGTGAACGTCGCGACCCCGGAGGCGTCGGTCGTCTTCGTGAGCGACTTCGTGCCGGCGATCGTGATCGCGCTGTCCGGGATCGACGCAGGCGCCGTGATGGTCAGCGCCACGGGCGTGCTCGGCGTGTACCGGACGGTGAACGTGAACGACTGCCCGGGCGCAGGCGTCGGGTCGGACACCGTCGCGACGACGCTCGGCGCGCGGTAGCCGTCGTCGGTCGTCGCGGCGGTCGCTGCGCTCCCGGCTGACAGGAGCAGTCCGCCTGCGACGAGCACGGCGGCGATCTGGCGTCGAACGTTCATGTGAGCCCCCTCGGCTTCCCCCAGGCCGTCAGCACCGTGCACGGACACGGCACCCGCGTCCGACGGTACAACTGCCCCAGGCATCTGGAAAGCGGTACGCCGCCCGCGGTCACGGCTACCGTGACGGGATGCCGTCCTCCCCCGCCGCGCGTCGCCGCGTGCTCGTGGCGGTGCTGGTCGTGTACCTCGCGGGGGTCGCCCGGCTGACGCTGTGGCCCGAGCCGGCGCCCGACGCGACGTTCGGGCTGGTGCGGGCGGTCCTCGCGTGGCTGCAGGACCGTGGTCTCCCGGTGACGTACGCGGGGACGGAGGCGGTCGCGAACGTCGCGCTGTTCGTGCCGTTCGGGTTGCTCGTCGGCGTCCTGCTGCGGCACCCGTGGTGGGCCGTCGCGCTCGGCGCGGCCACGTCGGCGGCCATCGAGACCGCCCAGCTCGCGTTCCTCCCGTCGCGCGTCCCGACCGTGCAGGACGTCGTCATGAACACCCTGGGCACGGCGCTCGGGGTCGCGGCGCTGCTCGTCGCCCGTCGCGTCGCGCAGAAGCGGACGGGCCAGGCCCTCCCGGAGGAGGACCCGGCCCGCACGGCCGGCTGACGCGAGTTCAGACGCCGAGGACGTCCTTGATCGGGCCGAGCAGGAAGTAGACGACGAACAGCACGGCCGCGCCCCACATGAGCGGGTGCACGAGGCGCGCCTTGCCGAGCGCGAGCTTGATGACGACGAACGCGATGACGCCCGCACCCATGCCGACGGTGATCGAGTAGGCGAACGGCATGAGGACGATCGTGAGGAACGCGGGGATGGCGACCTCGAAGTTCTTCCAGTCGATGCCGCTGATCTGCATGACCATGAGGAAGCCGACGACGACGAGCGCCGGGGTGGCGGCCTCGAACGGGATGACGTCGACGAGCGGCGCGAGGAACGTCGCGAGCAGGAACGCCACACCGGTGGTGATCGCGGCGAGACCCGTCCGGGCGCCGTCACCGACACCCGCGGCCGACTCGATGTACGACGTGTTCGACGACACCGAGCCCGCACCACCGGCGGCCGCGGCGAGCGAGTCGACGATGAGGATCTGCTTGGTGCGCGGCGGGTTGCCGTCCTTGTCGAGCAGCCCTGCCTCGCCGCCGATCGCGACCATCGTGCCCATCGTGTCGAAGAAGTCGGCGAGGAGCAGCGAGAAGACGAGCAGGATGACCGCGACGGCGCCGATGCGCTCGAACGAGCCGAACAGCGAGAACTGGCCGAGCAGCGAGAAGTCGGGGGTCGCGACGACCTGGTCGGGGATCGCGGGGGTGTTGAGCTTCCAGCCGCCCGGGTTGCTGCCGTCGGGCGTCGACGGGCCGACCTTGGTGACGGCCTCGACGATGATCGACAGGACCGTCGCGGTCGCGATGGCGATGAGGATCGCGCCCTTGACCTTGCGGACCATGAGGACGATCGCGGTGATGAGGCCGACCGAGAAGACGAGGAGCGGCCACGAGCCGAGCGAGCCGGCGATGCCGAGCTCGACGGGCGTGGCGAGGCTCGACGGGATGCGCACGAAGCCCGAGTCGACGAGGCCGATGAACGCGATGAACAGGCCGATGCCGACGGAGATCGCGGTCTTGAGCTCGACGGGCACGGCCTTGAACACGGCCTCGCGGAAGCCGGTGAGGACGAGCACGAGGATGATGAGGCCCTCGAGCACGACGATGCCCATCGCGTCCGGCCAGGTCATGCCGGGCAGGAACGCGATCGAGTAGGTGACGACGGCGTTGAGGCCGAGGCCCGCGGCGAGCGCGAGCGGGAAGTTCGCCACCGCGCCCATGAGGATCGACATGACGCCCGCGACCAGCGCGGTGGTCGCGGCGACGGCGGCGAGGTTCGGGGCGTCACCGCCGCCGAGGAACGCACCGTTGCCGCCGTCCGACTGGACGGTGCCGATGATGAGCGGGTTGAGCACGATGATGTAGCTCATCGTGAAGAAGGTGACGAGACCGCCGCGGATCTCCGTGCCGATCGTCGAGCCGCGCTCGGTGATCTTGAAGTAGCGGTCGACCGCGTTGCGAGGTGGCGCGGGAGTCTCGTCCTGCGCGACGGGGGCGGAGGGGGAAGCCATGCGCAGATCGTAGGAGAACGATCGCGTCCGCATGATGGTTCCCACCGTCCGCAACATGAACGTCACACAGTGACGAGCGCGACGCCCGCCCGGCGGTACCCGGCAGCGCACCCCCGCCGGGCATCATGGTCGCCGTGACCGTCGACCCCGCCGCGCCCGTGCGTGTCCTCACCGTCTGCACCGGCAACATCTGCCGCTCCCCCGCGGTCGAGCGGCTGCTCGCCGCGGGTGCCGGTGGCGCGTTCCGGGGCGGCGTGGCGACGGGCGGGATCGAGGTCGGGTCGGCCGGCACGCGCGCGGTCGTCGGGTCCGCGATGAGCCCGCAGATGGCGACGCTGGTCGCGGGGCGCGGGCTGGTGGCCGACGGCTTCGTCGCCCGGCAGCTCGACGCGACCGCGGTCCGCGAGGCGGACGTGGTGCTCGCGCTGACCCGCAGCCACCGGTCCGCGGTCGTCGAGCTCGTGCCCGCGGCCGTCCGGCGCACCTACACGCTGCGCGAGCTCGCCCGCCTGGCGCCCCTCGTGGACCCGGCGGCGCTCGCCGCGGCCGGCCCGACGCCCGCCGACCGGCTGCGGGCGCTCGTCACGCTCGCCCCCGCGCAGCGCGGACGTGTGCACGCGACGCCCGACGAGGACGACGTCGTCGACCCGATCGGGCAGTCCGACGCGGTCTACGCGCGGGTGTTCGACCAGATGGCGCAGGCCGTGGACGTGATCGTCGGCACCCTGCGCCGGTCGTAGGCTTCGCCCGTGCCGTCGCTCCTCGACCGGCTGCTGCGCCCCGAGCGCACGCCGCCCCCGCCCGTGCAGGTCGACCTCGCGCACGTGCTCCTGGTCGGCACCGGCGTGTGGACGGTCGGGCTCGTGGTCTGCGCGGTCCTCGGCTGGACCGGGGTCACCGACTGGGTCCCGACCGTGGTGTGCGCGACGGGTGTCGTGATCGGTCTGGGCGCGCTCGGGTGGGCCCGCCTGCGGCGACCGCAGACGGGCCCGACCACCGGGCGCTGACCGGCGTCAGACGACGACGAGCGAGAACCCGCCGCGGCCGTACCCGGCGACGTCCACCTCGAGGTCGCACCGCCGCATGAACGCCGGCACGTGCCGCGCGACGTCCGCGGGCAGCGGGTGCCCCGGCTCGTACACGACGTCGAGCCGCACGTGCGGCGCCCCCTCCGCGTTCAGCAGAGAGCCCAGCACGTTGAGGATCTCGCTCGCGTTCTCGAGCAGGCCGGCGGGCAGACCGCCGTGGTTCACGGCCTGCTGCGCCATCTTCACCGGGACCAGCCCGAGCGCACCGCCGAGGTACGCGGCGGCGGCGACGTCGAGCAGGACGAGCGCGGCGATCTGCTGCGTGTCGTCGAGGTACACGCCGACCAGGCAGCCGTCGCCCTTCGCGGGGTCCTGGCTCTTCGCGCCCGTGAGCACGTCGACCTCGCGACCGACGAGGCTCTCCAGCAGGTCGCGGACCTCGACGGCACCGGCCAGCGGGGTCTGCGCGCTCATGCCAGCACCGGCTCGATGACCTCGCGGAACGAGTCCGCGGTGAACGGCTTGGCGATGAGGAACAGCGCACCGGCGGCGTCCGCGGTGGCCCGCATCTCGGGCGAGCCCTCGGACGTGACGAACCCGAACGGCGTCTCGAAGCCCTCGGCGCGCAGCGCCTCGAGCAGCTCGATGCCGGACACGTTCGGCATGTTCCAGTCCGACAGGACGACGTCGGGCTCGTCGGCGCGGACGGCCGCGAGGGCTTCCGCACCGTCGGACGCCTCGCGCACGTCCCAGTCGTAACCCGCCTGCCGGAGCGTGCGGATCACGATCTGGCGCATGACGCGGCTGTCGTCGACGACGAGGACGCGGATCATGATCGGTTCCTTCCTTCGGTGCCGCGCCGCGGAGCGGTCGGCGCGGCGGTCGTGCCAGGGACGGTGGGGACGGGGCTCACTGCCCGCCCCCGGTGAGGAGCACCCAGAGCTCCACGACGATCGGGCGGCCGCGCCACGACAGCGCGAGCTCCTGGACGCGCAGCGCGCCCTCGAGCAGCGGGACGGTGTCGGCGACGGCCGGGAGGCCCAGCTTGGCGGCGTCGGGCATGAGCGCCTTGATGTTGCCGCCGACGACGTTCGCGAGCTCGCCGAACGCGTCGACGAGGTCCTCGTGCGACACCTCCTCGTCGGCCGGCAGGCCGAGCAGCGCACGGGCCAGGTCGTGCGCGGTGGCGGTCGCGGTCGTGAGGACGGCGCGGCCGCTCAGCTCGCCGAACAGGTCGACCCACGCGTGCACGGGCTCCTCGACGGCGGGCGTCTCGCCCTCCCAGGCGTTCAGGTGCCCGTCCTCGCCGTCGATCATCGACGCGAACACGTCACGGGCGATGAGCAGGACCTGGTCGGTCGCGACGTCGGTGCTCATGCGGTCTCCTCCACGGGGACGAGGCCGAGCAGGTCGAGCTTGGCCCGCAGCTCCTCGGCGGTGAACGGCTTGATCAGGTACTCGTGCGCGCCTGCCGCGAGCGCGCGCACGATCTGGGACTGCTCGGCCTCGGTCGTGACCATCATGAGCGTCACGCCGCGCCACTCGCGGTTCTTGCGGACGTGCGTGACCAGCTCGAGCCCGTCCATGACGGGCATGTTCCAGTCGACGGTGACGAGGTCCACGGCCCCCTCCTGCTGGAGGGCGTCGAGGGCCTCCTGGCCGTCGGCGGCCTGGGTCGTCGAGAACCCGAGCCCTTCCAGGACGTTCGCGACGATGCGGCGCATCGTCCGCGAGTCGTCGACCACGAGTGCTCTCATCGGCTCTCTCCTCGGACGCTGTCGGACAGCGGGACGGCGGCGACGCGCGCGGACGGCACGACACCGAGGGGGGCTATCGGGGCGGGCGCGAACGACCGCAGGGTGGGCGTGAGCAGGCTGGGCACGGCGGCGGCCCGGTAGACCGCGCCGCGCTCGACGGGCACGCGCTCCCAGCCGTCGTCGAGGCCGATCGTCGTCTCCGCCGCGCCGAGGACGAGGAACCCGCCGGGGCGCATGGCCGCGAGGACGCGGTCGAGCACGGCCTGCTTGACGGGCAGGTCGAAGTAGATGAGGACGTTGCGCAGGAACACCACGTCGAAGCCCCCGCCGAACGGCGGCGGGTCGAGCAGGTTGTGCCGCAGGAACGTCACCTGGCGGCGGAGGTGGTCGCGCACGCGCCAGCCGGTGCCGTCGGCCTCGAAGTGCCGCACGAGCATCTGGGTCGGCAGGCCGCGGTTCGTCTCGAGCCGCGAGTAGACGCCCTGCGACGCGCGGTCGAGCACGGTCGCGTTGATGTCGGTCGCGACGATCTCGACGGCCGTGTCCGGCACGGCGTCGGCGAGCGTCATCGCGATCGAGTACGGCTCCTGCCCGGTCGAGCAGGCCGCCGACCACACGCGCAGGCGGGGCAGGCTGCCGTCCGGGCCGCGCAGCGCGGGCACGACGTGCTCGGCGAGCGCCCGGAAGGGCGACCCGTCGCGGAAGAACGACGTCTCGTTCGTGGTGAGCGCGTCGACGACCGCACGCACGTCCGCCTCGCGCTCGAGGCCGCGCAGCTCGCGCACGTACATGTCGACCCGGGTGTGCCCCGCGCGTTGCGCGAGCGGCTGGAGCCGGGACTCCACGAGGTACTCCTTGCCGCTGTCGAGGTTGAGGCCGGCGCGTCGTGCCACCAGCTCCGCGACGTAGGCGAAGGCGTCGGGGGCGAGGCTCATCGGTGCGCTCCGGTGGGTTCGGCGGTCGCGTGGGTGAGGACGTCCTCCACGGCCGCGGGGATCTGGTCGACGGGCAGCACGCGGTGCGCGAGCCCGGCGGTGGCGACGGCTCCGGGCATGCCCCAGACGACGCTCGACGGCTGGTCCTGCACGAGCACGGTGCCGCCGGCGCCGACGACCTCGACGCAGCCCTGCCGCCCGTCGACGCCCATGCCGGTGAGCACCACGGCGAGCAGCTCGCCGCGCACGGCGCGCACCGCGGAGCGGAACAGGACGTCGGCGGCGGGCCGGCAGAAGTTGATCGGCGGCGAGTCGTCGAGCGCGGTGCGCAGCATCCCGGTGCGGGTGTCGACGCCGAGGTGCCGGTCGCCGGGCGCGATGTACACGTGCCCCGGCAGGAGCGGCTCGTCGTCACCGGCCTCGACGACCGTCGCGGGCCCGACGCGGTCGAGCCGCGCCGCGAGCTGCCGCGTGAACACCGGCGGCATGTGCTGCACCACGAGGACGGGGACCGGCGGCGGGACGGTGAGCCCGCGCAGGACACGGGTGAGCGCGTCGGGCCCCCCGGTCGAGGACGCGACGACGACGAGCTGCACGGGGTGCGCCGGCGGCATCGGCCGCGCGACCGGCTCGGCGGCGTGTCGCGGCGGGACGACGTGCTCGACGACGGGCGCGGCGTGCGCGGCGTGCGCGGACGGCGCGGGCACGTCGACGACGTCCTCGTTGCGCGGGACGAGCGCGAGGATCCGCGGGATCAGGTCGTGCGCGACGCGTGCCAGCGCCTCGTGCACGGACGCGGTGCCCGTGGGCTTCGTGACGTAGTCGGTCGCGCCCGCGGCGAGCGCGTCGAGCGTCGCCGTCGCACCGCGTTCGGTGAGCGTGGAGAACATGATGATCGGCATGCGGTCGCCGCGGGCACGCAGCGCCGCGACCGTCTCGATGCCGTTCATCTCCGGCATCTCGACGTCCATCGTCACCAGGTCGGGCTGCAGCTGCTCGACCTTCGTGAGCGCGAGCCGCCCGTTCGCCGCGATGCCGACGACCTCGATGCGCCGGTCCTGGCGCAGGACGTCGCTGACGATCCGCCGCACGACGACCGAGTCGTCGACGACGAGGACACGGATCGGACTCACGCGGCGCCGCCGAGCTGCGCCGCGACGCTCGTCGCGACGTCGGCCTCGTACGGGACGACGACCACGCCGCGCAGGCGGGCCTGCTGCAGGACGTCGTCGAGCGTGCCCTCGGCCACCGCGACCGCCACGACCGCGTCGGCGCCGCCGTCGACGAGCAGGCGGACCTGCGCGACCTGCGTCGCGGAGTCGGGCGCGTAGTGCACGCGCACGCCGTACCCGAGCTGCGCGAGGCGCTGCACGAGCACGTCGCCCTCGACGGCCCAGCCGGTCGCGGGCAGCGTCACGCCGACGAGGCGCGTCGACTGCCACCGCGCGAGCGCGTCACCGCTGACCTCGCCGCCGCCCGTCTGGTGGGCGAACGCAGCCGCCACGGCGAGCGCCATGACCGACGCCGCCCATGCCTTGCGTCGCGACATCCCTGTCTCCTTCGTCCGGCGGGCCGTCCCTGGCCCGGCGGTGGTGCACCTTCGGTCAGAAGGTGAACATCGACACCCGCTCGCGCAGGTCGGCGGACATGCGGGCCAGCTCGGTGACGGACCCGCCCATCTGGCTGAGCACCTCCGAGCTCGTGGCGGCGGACGTGGCGACACCCGTGATGTTCGCGGCGATCTCGCCGGAACCGGTGGCGGCCTCGGCCACGCCGCGGGACATCTCGTTGGTCGTCGCGGTCTGCTCCTCGACGGCCGACGCGATGGTCAGCTGGTAGTCGTTGATCGACGCGATGATCGCGCCGATCTCGCCGATCGCGGCGACGGCACCCGTGGTGTCGGCCTGGATCGCCTCGACCCGGCGCGCGATGTCCTCGGTCGCCTTCGCCGTCTCCGACGCGAGCTCCTTGACCTCGCCCGCGACGACCGCGAAGCCCTTGCCGGCCTCCCCGGCGCGCGCGGCCTCGATGGTCGCGTTGAGCGCGAGCAGGTTCGTCTGCTCGGCGATCGACGTGATGAGCTTGACGACCTTGCCGATCTCCTGGCTCGACGAGCCGAGGCGCGACACCGAGTCGTTCGCGCTCGCCGCGGCGCCCGTGGCCGCCTGCGCCACCTTGGTCGCCTCGGTCGCGTTCTGCGCGATCTCCCGGATCGACGCGCCCATCTGCTCCGCACCGGCGGCGACGGCCTGCACGTTGCGGGACACCTGCGCGGCCGCGGCGGCGACGACGCCCGCCTGCGCGCTGGTCTCGTCGGACCCGGCGGCGACCTGGCTCGACGACGCGGAGAGCTGCTCCGCGGCGACAGCGACCTCGTCGGCCGTGTGCTTGACCTCGGTGAGCGTCTCCCGCACGCCGGCCTGGGCGCGGGTGAGCGCGTCGCGCATCTGGCCCATCTCGTCGCGCGACGTCCCCGGGACGGTCCGCGTGAAGTCGCCGACGGCCATGCCGTTGAGCGCGCGGCACATGTCCCAGACGCTCTTGCGGATGCCCGACGCCGTCTTGAAGCCGAGGAACATCGAGATCGCGAGGCCCGCGAAGAGGCTGATGCCGAGGATGTAGCCGGCCATGTCGACGCGGTCCTGCGCGGCCTCGGCGGTCGCGGTGACGTCCGCGGCCATCGACTTCTCGACCTCGGCGAAGTCCATGACGAACTGGTCGATCGCCGGCTGGCTCACCGTGTCGAGCACCGCCGAGTACGCGTCGGGGTCGTCGGACAGCGCGGCCGGCACGACCTCGTCGTCCCGCAGCAGCACCCACTTCTGGTAGGAGTCGACGAACTTCGGCCAGGCCGCGTTGCCGCGCGCGGCGTCGGACTTGCCGAACGCCTCGATCGCCTCGCCCATGTCCATGTCGTTGCGCCGCTGGAGCTCGAGCCACCCCTTGCGGATGACCGGGTTCTTCACCGCGGCGATCTGCGCGACCGTGAGGCGGGCGGTGTGCTGGCCGTCGTCGACGGCGCGAGCGAGGGCTGCCTCGTCGGTCGCGATGACGTCGACGTCCCGCAGGTCCTGGGCGGCACGCTGGAGGGCGACGTAGGCGAAGGCGCCCGAGCCGAGGGCGACGAACGCCACGAGGCCGAGCAGCAGCATCATCTTCGTCTGGATGCCCAGGTTGCCCAGGCTCATGCGCCGGCGCGGGCCGCCGTCGCGGGAGGTCTTGCTCATCGGTGCTCCTTGTCAGGGCGTCGTCGCCGTCGTCCGTCAAGATCGGCCGCAGCGGCGGTGCTGTGAGAGGTCGGGGCGACATCCCCCCGCACGGCTCAGGCCGCGGAGGCGGCCTCGTCGACGTCGAGGACGAGCAGCAGCCGGTCCTCGAGCGTGCACGCGGACCGGATGAGGGGCCGCAGGTCGGGGTCGAGCGTCTCCGGGGGTGCGCCGACGTCGTCGACCGGGACGTCGAGGACGTCGCCGATCTCGTCGACGAGCAGGCTGACGGGCTCGCCGTCGACCTGGACGACGACCATCATCGGCTCGGCGTCCTGCGCGAGCGCCGGCAGGCCGAGCCGCGGCCGCAGGTCGACCGTGACCACGACCTGACCGCGCAGGTTGACGACGCCGGCGATGCCGGGCGGCGCGAGCGGGACCCGCGTGCGGGCGTGCGCGCGCAGCGCCTCCTGGACGCGCAGCACGTCGACGCCGTACAGGTCGTCGCCGATCGTGAACGTGACGTAGCGGTTCACGCCGCCCCCTCCAGCAGCTCGTCGGACTCGAAGTCGTGGTCGGCGGCGAGCAGCGCGGCGCGCAGGTCGAGCAGCTCGGTGACGCGACCGTGCACGACGGTCGAGCCGACGAGGCCCGCCGCGTCGATGTCGGAGTGCTCGGCGTGGTCCTCGACGATGTCGACGATGTCCTCGACGACCAGCGCGGCGCTGCGCGACCCGCGCTCGTAGACGACGAGCAGCAGCTCGTCGCGGTCCTCGGGCGTCGCGCCGACCAGGCTGTCGACGCGCGCGAGCGGCAGGATCGAGCCGCGGTACTGCACGACCTCCCGGTCGCCGACCGTCTCGACCTCCTCCGACCGCACGTGCTCGAGGCGCGCGACGCCCGCGAGCGGCATCGCGACCAGGCGGCCCTCGCCGATACGCGCGACGAGCAGCTGCTCGGTCTCGTGCGTCTCCTCGACGACCGTCGACGCGTGGCCGACCGACGCGTGCTCGTGCTCGCGCGGCATGGCCTCGCGGGCGATCGACTGCATGTCGAGGATGAGCGCGACCCGCCCGTCGCCGAGGACCGTCGTGCCCGCGTAGGTGCTCACGGACTTGAGCTGCGCCGCGAGCGGCGTCACGACGATCTCCTCGGTCGCGAGCACACGGTCGACCAGCAGGCCGAAGCGGTTGTCGTCCGCCTGCACCACGACGATGACGCCGGGCCGCGACCCGGCGGGCTCACCGTCGGACAGGCCGAGCACCTCGCGCAGCGGCACGAGCGGCAGCAGCTCGCCGCGCAGCCGGTAGACGGGCGCGTCGTGCACGTGCTCGACGGCCTGCTCGGCGCGCTCGTCGAGCGCGACGAGCTCGAGGACGTGGACCTGGGGCACCGCGTAGACGTCACCGTCGCACTCGACCGACAGCGACGGCATGATCGCGAGCGTCAGCGGGATGCGCAGGCGCCACGACGTGCCGACACCGACGGTGGACTCGACGTCGACCGTCCCGCCGACCGCCTCGATGCGCGTGCGCACGACGTCCATGCCGACGCCGCGGCCGGACACGTTGGTGACCGCGGCGGCCGTCGAGAAGCCGGGTAGGAACAGCAGCCCCAGCATCTCGGCCTGCCCGAGCGAGGCGACCTGCTCGGGCGTGCGCAGCCCCTTGCGGACCGCCGACTCGGCGACCTTCTGCGGGTCGATCCCGCGCCCGTCGTCGCGGACCTCGACGACCACCTGGCCGCCCGCGTGGAACGCCCGCAGCTCGAGCGTGCCGTGCGACGGCTTGCCCGCGGCGACGCGCTCGGCCGGCGGCTCGATGCCGTGGTCGACCGCGTTGCGCACCAGGTGCGTCAGCGGGTCCTTGACCGCCTCGAGCAGGCTGCGGTCCAGCTCGGTCTCTCCGCCCACGAGCTCGAGGCGCACCTCGCGCCCGCACGTCGCGGCGAGGTCGCGCACGACGCGCGGCATCTTCGCCCAGACGTTCTCGATGGGCTGCATGCGCGTGCGCATGACGCCGTCCTGCAGCTCGGACGCGATGAGGTTGAGCTGCTGCGCCGACCGCGTGAGGTCGACGTCCTGCGACTCGGCCGCGAGGCGCGTGAGCCGGTTGCGGACCAGCACGAGCTCGCCGACCTGCCGCATGAGCCGGTCCAGCAGCTCGACGTCGATGCGCACCGACGACTCGCTCGCGCCGCGCAGCGTGCCGACCTCCTCGAGCGGCGCCGCCGCGGGGGCCATCGTCGGGGTGTACTCGTGCCCGCTCGACAGGTCCGCGAGCGCCGCGGTCGCGAGCGCCTGCACGGCGGCCGCCTCGAGGGCCTCGTCCGCGGCGCGCTGCGCGGCGGGGTCGACGTGCGGCGTCGGCAGCACCGGCGTCACGTCGCCTGCACCGGGGCCGTCCGCCGGGGGTGCCGCGGGGGTCGTCGGGACGCGCTTGGCGATCTGCTTGATCGTCGGGGCCTTGTCCGGGGTCGCGACGGCACCGGCGGTCGGTGCGGCGACGGTCGCGGCGACCTGCGCCGCGGTCTCGTCGGAGGGGGCCTCGCGCGGGTGGGGCACGTCGGTCGCGGTCTCGACCGCCCGCGCGACCGCCTCGGCGGGCGAGGCCTCCGCGGCCGGCTCGGCGGCGGCGGGCGCGGCCGCGGCGGCGGGCGCGGCGGCCGTGCGCCCCTCCTGGACAGCGACGATCGCCTCGACGACCACGTCGACGTCGACGTCTCCCTCGCCGCCGGTGCGCTCGATCGCGTCGAGCAGCAGGCGGACGGTGTCGACCGTGCGCAGCAGCACGTCGGTCGTCACCTGGTCCATCTGCCGGCGACCGTCGCGCAGCTCGACGAGCAGGTTCTCGCCCGCGTGCGTGACGCGCTCGAGCCGGGAGAACGCGAGGAAGCCGCTGGTCCCCTTGATGGTGTGGATCGTCCGGAAGACGCTGCTCAGCAGCGGCCGGTCCCCCGGGTTCTCCTCGAGCTCCACGAGGTCCCGGTCCAGCTGGTCGAGGTTCTCGTAGCTCTCGACCAGGAACTCGCGGACGATCTCGTCGATGTCCTCCACGCGTGCCTCCCCACCGGGGGGCGATCGGCGCCGGCCCGGCGCCCAACCTCATCGGCCGGTCGAGGTCCCTGCTGAGGGATCGGCGGGGGTCGTGCCGGTGCCGGGCTCGCCCGGCGGCGTGGCGGGGGCCTGCGCGGCGGGCGCACTGCCGCGACCGGCGGTGCCCGTGGCGGGCGGCTGGAGCCGGCGCAGCGCCGCGGCGGTGCTGTCGTCGGCCGTCGCGGCGTCGGCGTTGGCCGCGGTGAGGGCCTCGAGGACCTCGGCGCGGTGCACGCGGACGTCGCGGGGGGCGTCGATGCCCAGGCGCACGCCGTCGCTGCGCACCTCGATCACGGTGACGACGATGTCGTCCCCGATGACGAGACGCTCACCGACGCGTCTGCTGAGCACGAGCATGCGAGCGACCCTACCGTCCGCACGCGGCGGTGCCCGCGCACCACGGGCGAGTCACCCGCGCGTCACGCGCCGGACGTGCCGCTCGCGCCGCCCTCGGGCTCGCCGAGCCGCTGCTCGCGGTCGCGCAGCTGCGCCTCCCAGTCGCGGAGCATCTGCTCGTGCTTGCGGTCCGACTCGCGGTCGCTGCGCAGCCGGTCGAGGAACTCGGGGTCGTCGTCGGGCGCGCGGCGGGGCCGCTCGTACTCGGGGAAGCCCGCGGTGCCGGTGGACGGCCACGGGACCTGGCGGCGGCGGTCGTCCTTGGGGCGGCCGGCGACGAGCCACGCGACGCCGCCCGCGATCGGCAGGATCACGATGAGGATGAGCCAGCCGGTCCGCGACAGGTTCCGGATGCGGCCCTCGTCGGACTGGATGCAGTCGATCAGGCAGTAGACGAGCAGGCCGATCTCGACGACGAACGGCAGGTAGCGGAGCACGACCCCTCCTCCGGTGCCGCAGGCCCCGCGCCTCGGCGGACGCAGGCTAGCGGAGCGGGAGTGCCGGGCGGGCGCGTTCGGGTGACGGACCTGCGACGACGCACGCGGACCGGGCCGAAGGGCCGTTGCCTTCCGCGTTGACACGTGTCACTGTAGGGGAGCGCTTCCACGGCCGCACCGACGCGGCCCGCCCGGTCCCCGACCGGTCGACCCGCGCCCCGGCCCGAAGGACGATCAGGACATGGCGTCGCAGACCCTCACGCCCGCACGCACCGACGAGCCCGGTGACGCGCTCGTCACGAGCGGACCCGTGGACCTCGACGGGCGGCGGTTCTACCGGATCGCGTCGTACTCCGACCTCCCGCCGTTCTTCATGACCCTCGTCGGGGCCAGCGACCTGTGGCTGTTCGTGTCGAGCACGGGCGGCGTCACCGCCGGGCGCGAGCACGCCGACCGCGCGCTGTTCGCGTACTCCACGGACGACAAGGTCGCCGCGGGGGCCGGGCGCACCGGCGGGCTCACGCTGCTGCGCGTCGAGACGCCCGACGGGACGCGGTCGTGGCAGCCGTTCGCCGAGCGCCGCCCCGACGACCCGGCCGTCGAGCGCCACCTGTACAAGGACTACCTCGGCACGACGCTCGTGTTCGAGGAGACCCGCCCCGACGTCGGCCTGCGGGCGCGCGTCACGTGGCGCACGAGCGCGCGGTACGGCGTCGTGCGTGAGGTCGCGCTCACCGCGGTCGGCGGCGCACCCGTGCGCGCGCAGGTGCTCGACGGGTTCGTCGACCTGCTGCCGGCGGGCGTGACCGTGCAGACGCAGTCCGAGTTCAGCAGCCTGCTCGACGCCTACAAGCGGACCGAGGTCGACCCCGCGACGGGCCTCGGGCTCGTCTACCTGAACTCGACGCTCACCGACAAGAGCGACCCGAGCGAGTCGCTCGCCGCGACCGTCGCGTGGCAGGTCGGCCTGGACCCGGTCGCGCACCTCACGTCGACGCGTCAGGTCGGCTCCTTCGCGGCCGGGCGCCCGGTGACGTCCGAGCCCGAGGTGCGCGGCGAGAAGGGCGCCTACCTCGTGGTCGCGGGCGTCGCGCTCGCGCCCGGGGAGACGCGCCGGTGGAGCGTCGTCGCGGACGTCGACCAGAGCGCCGCCGACGTCGTCCGGCTCCAGACCGCGCTCGCCGACCACGCCGCCGCGGCCCTCGCGCTCGAGGCCGACGTCGCCGCGACCCGCGACCGCCTCGACCACCTCGTCGGCACCGCCGACGCCGCGCAGGTCACCGGCGACGAGCTCGCGTCGGCGCACCACGCCGCGAACGTGCTGTTCAACGTCATGCGCGGCGGCGTGTTCGTCGACGGCTACCGCGTGGCCGCCGAGGACCTGCGCGCGTTCGTCGGCCAGCGCTCGCCGCGCACCGCCGAGCGCCGGGCCGCCTGGCTCGACGCGCTCCCGGAGACCACGGACCTCCACGCGCTGCTGGAGCGCGCCGACGCGACCGGCGACCCCGACCTGCTGCGGCTCGTGCGCGAGTACCTGCCGCTCACGTTCAGCCGCCGGCACGGCGACCCGAGCCGCCCGTGGAACAAGTTCCAGATCGCGCTCACCGACGCCCGCGGCCGCACGCGCGTCGACTTCCAGGGCAACTGGCGCGACATCTTCCAGAACTGGGAGGCACTGGCCTGGTCGTTCCCCGGCTACGTCGAGTCGATGGTCGCGGTCTTCCTCGACGCGACCACCGCCGACGGCTACAACCCGTACCGGATCTCACGCTCGGGCATCGACTGGGAGGTGCCCGAGCCGTCGAACCCGTGGGCGAACATCGGCTACTGGAGCGACCACCAGATCATCTACCTGGTCAAGCTGCTCGAGACGTCGCGGCGGTTCCACCCCGGACGGCTCGACGCGCTGGTCGACCGCGCGCTGTTCACCCACGCCGACGTGCCGTACCGCATCGCGTCGTACGCGCAGACGGTCGTCGAGCCGATCGAGACGATCACGTTCGACACGGCCGCCGAGGAGCGCGTGCAGGAGCGCGTGCGCACCGAGGGCGCCGACGGGCGGCTCGTGCACGGCGCCGACGGCGACCTCGTGCGCGTGTCGCTCGGCGAGAAGCTGCTGCTGCTCGTCCTGGCGAAGGTCGTCAACCTCGTGCCCGACGGCGGCATCTGGATGAACACCCAGCGCCCCGAGTGGAACGACGCCAACAACGCGCTCGTCGGCAAGGGGCTGTCCGTCGTCACGCTCGCGTACCTGCGCCGGGGGCTCGCGCTCGCCCGCGACCTGCTCGACCGCGACCTCACGGTCACCGACGAGCTCGCCGGGCTGCTCGCCGAGGTGACCGCCGCGCTCGACGCGCACGCCGCGTCGGGCGACGGCGGGTTCGACGACGCGGGCCGACGTGCCGTCATGGACGCGCTCGGCGCGGCGGGCACCGCCTACCGCGAGCGCGTGTACGCGGGGTTCGGCGGCGAGCGCCGCACGGTCGACGTCGCCGACGTCCGTGCCTTCCTGGACGTCGCGCAGCGGTACGTCGACGCGGGCCTGCGGGCCAACCGCCGGCCCGACGGGCTGTTCCACTCCTACAACCTGCTCGACCTGCGTGGCGGCGTCGCGCGCGTCGGTCACCTGCAGGAGATGCTCGAGGGCCAGGTCGCCGTGCTGTCGTCGGGGCTGCTCACGCCCGCCGAGGCGCTCGACCTCGTGCACGCGCTGCGCCGCAGCGCGCTGTACCGCGCGGACCAGCACTCCTACCAGCTCTACCCCGACCGCGAGCTGCCGACGTTCCTCGCGCGCAACACGATCACCCCGACCCAGGCCGCGAGCGCGCCCCTGCTCGACGCGCTCGTCGCCGCGGGCGACACGTCGCTCGTGCTGCGCGACGTGCGCGGCACGCACCGGTTCGCACCCGGTCTGCACAACGCGCGCGACGTCGTCGCCGCGCTCGACGCCCTGGCCGCGGGCGTGCCCGGCGTGACCCCGCAGCAGGTGGCCGACGGACGGGCCGCGGTGCTCGACGTGTTCGAGCAGGTGTTCCGGCACGCCGAGTTCACGGGCCGGTCCGGGTCGTTCTTCGCGTACGAGGGACTCGGCAGCATCTACTGGCACATGGTCTCGAAGCTGCTGCTCGCGGTGCAGGAGAACCACGAGCGGGCCGTCGCCGAGGGCGCCGACGCGGCGGTCGTGCAGGGCCTGTCCGACGCGTACGAGGACGTCCGGCTCGGGCTGGGCTACTGCAAGTCGCCCGAGGTCTACGGCGCGTTCCCCGTCGACCCGTACTCGCACACGCCCGCCGGCCACGGCGCGCGGCAGCCGGGCATGACCGGGCAGGTCAAGGAGGAGGTGCTCACGCGGCTCGGCGAGCTGGGCCTGCGGGTCGAGGACGGCCGGGTCGTCGTGCGCCCCGTGCTGCTGCGCGCCGACGAGTGGACGACCGCCCCCACGACGTTCCGCTTCCACGACGTCGCGCAGGCCGAGCAGACGCTCGCGCTCGACGCGGGGTCGCTCGCGTTCACGTTCTGCCAGGTGCCGGTCGTCTACCGGCGCGGGTCGGTGCTGCGGGTCGAGGCGTCGCTCGCCGACGGCTCGCGCGTCGAGGGGACCGACGGCGTGCTCGACGCCGACGTGAGCGGCCGGATCTTCGCCCGGTCCGGCGACGTCGTCCGCCTCGACGTCGAGGTCCCGACGGCCTGACCCGCACGGTACGACGCCGCGACCCCCGCTCGTCCGGGGGTCGCGGCCCGGTCGTCAGGCGCGCGAGGCGGCGCCGTCGTCGGCCGACGCGGGCTCGTCGTGCCGCTCGGTCGGCGGCACCCCGACGCGCGGTGCGACGACCGCGGCGAGCACCGACAGCACGACGGTCAGCCCGAACGCGACGGCGAACCCCGCCGTGCCGACGACGTCGTCTCCCCCACCCGAGCCGTGCCCGCCCGCGGCCGACGCTCCGGAGACGAGCGCGAACAGCACGCCGCTCACCGCGAGGGCGAGCGCGGCGCCGACCGCGTCGGCGATCGACAGCGCCGAGCTGTTGCGTCCCTGCGTCCCGGGGCCGGAGTAGCCGAGGAGCAGCACGTTGAGCCGCGACGACGCGAGCCCCATGCCCGCGCCCGCGAGGGTCCACGTCGTGACGAGCACCGCGGGGTGGAGCCCGGCCGCGGCGGTCGCCCACGCACCGACGGTCGCGGCGACCACGAGGACCGTCCCGATGCGCACGGCGTCGCGGCTCCTCAGGCGCTGGCCGAGCCGGCCCTGGACGGCCGACATCCCGGACCACGCGAGCGCCGCGGTCGTGAGCGCGAGCCCGCTCGCGGCGGGTCCCCAGCCGTCGCGCGCCGCGAGCAGGTAGGGCACGTACGCCTGTGCGCCGAAGAACGCGCCGGACACGAGCAGGCGCGTCGCCAGGACGCTCGGCAGGCCGGGCCGCGCGCGCAGCGACCCCGCCGGCAGGAGCGGCCGGACCGCGACGAGGGCGCAGACGCCCGCGACGGCCGCGAGCACGGCGGACGGCACGGCGGACAGCTCGACCGCGAGGTTCAGCGCGAGGACCGCAGCGGCGACGACCACCGCGAGCAGCACCCGGACCCGTGCCTCCGCAGGGCTGACGTCGGACCCGCTCTCGGGCGGGCCCAGCGGACGCAGCGTGCGCAGCAGCGGCAGGCTCGTCGGCACCACGAGCACCGCGACGGCGAGGAACACCCACCGCCACCCGGCCGTCTCGGCGATCACGCCCGCGACCGCGGGGCCGACGAGCGACGGGAGGACCCACGCGGCGGAGAACCACGCGAACGCCCGCGGGTGGAGCACGGGCGGGTACGCGCGCGCGAGCGTGACGAGCAGCGTGACGTTGACCGCGCCTCCGCCGAGGCCCTGCGCGAGCCGCCCGAGGACGAGCACCGGCATCGACACGGCGAGGCCTGCGACGACCAGACCCGCGACGAACAGCACCGCGCCCGCGAGGAAGGGCCGGAACGGCCCGCTGCGGTCGGACCACGACCCCGCGACGACCATGCCGACGACGCCGGTCGCGAGCGGGCCCGCGAACGCGAACGCGTAGAGCGCGTACCCGTCGAGGACGTCGGCGACGCGCGGCATGACGGTCGTGACGGCGAACGACTCGAAGGCGACGAGGACGACCAGCGACACCAGGGCCGCCGTCGTGGTGCGCCGCTCGCGCCACAGGGCGTCGGTCGTGCGGGGACGGTCGTCGAGCGGTGTCACCTGGCGACCCTAGCCCGCGGATCCGTTGCCGCGGGAAACGCATTTCCGGCCCGCGACGCGTCACGACGAGGTGGCCGGACGCCTCGCCGGGACGAGGCCGTCCGGACATGCGGAAGGGCGGCCGGTACGAGACCGGCCGCCCTCCACGAGGTGCGCACCGCATGACGCCTCTCGGCGCGTGGCCGCTCGTAGCGGCGAAGGGTAGAGCCCGGGGGTCATGGGCGGTGCGACACCCTCCTCAACGGGCGACCCCCTCCGGCCATTCCGACGATCCGGACCCCGCGACGTGGCGCTCGTCACCCTGCCGGGTGATGCTGAGGCGATGACGGCCCCGGCCGACCCCGCGCCCTCGACGCCCCCCGCAGCGCTCGACGCGGCGGGCGGGACCCGGCGAGCGCGTGCGGCGCGCGCGTCCCGGGCGGACCGCGCGGCGCAGCGGGACCGGCGCCGGTCGGTGCTCGCGGCGGCGCTCGTCGGGGCCGCACTCATGGCAGCGGTCGACGAGATCGTCTTCCACCAGGTCCTCGGCTGGCACCACTTCTACGACCGCGGCACACCGCAGGTGGGGCTCGTGTCCGACGGGCTGCTGCACGCGGCGGAGGTCGTGGCGCTCGTCGGCGGCGGGTTCCTCCTCGCCGACCTGCGCCGTCGTGGGGCGCTCGTCGTGCGCGCCGCGTGGGGCGGGCTGCTGCTCGGCGCGGGCGCCTTCCAGCTCGTCGACGGGCTGCTGCACCACAAGGTGCTGCGGCTCCACCAGGTCCGCTACGACGTCGAGCTGCTGCCGTACGACGTCGCGTGGAACGTCGCCGGGCTGATGCTGCTCGCAGCGGGCGCGCTCGTCGTGGTGTCGGGTCGACGTCGCTCCGCGGCCGGTCCCGGCATCGGCGACTGACCGTGGAGCCCGGGCACGGGCACGTGCTCGCGGGTGCGGGCGACGGGGCCGGCTGGGTCGTCACGGTGCTCGTCGTCGTCGTGCCGGTCGCGGCCTACGTGCTGGCGGCGGTGCGACGTCGGGTCCGCCGGTCGACGCCGTGGCCCGCCGCCCGGACGGCGAGCTGGGTCGCGGGCGCGACGCTCGTGGGCGTCGCGGTGAGCCCGCCGCTCACCGCGCTCGCGCACGCCGACCCGCGCGGGCACATGGCGCAGCACCTGCTGGTCGGCATGTACGCACCGGTCGCGCTCGTGCTCGCCGCACCCGTCACGCTGACCCTGGCGGCGAGCGCGCCTGCGACCGGGCGCCGCCTGTCCGCCGTCTTGCGGAGGCCCGTCGTGCACACGCTCACCCACCCGGTGACCGCCGCGGTGCTGAGCGTGGGCGGGCTCGCGGTGCTCTACCTGACGCCGCTGTACGCGACCACGCTGCGGTCGGACGTCGTGCACGCGGCCGTGACCGTGCACCTCCTGGTGTCCGGGACGCTGTTCGCCTGGGCCGTCGCCGGGCCCGATCCCGCGCCGCGGCGCCCACGCACGGCGACGCGCCTGACCGTGCTCGTCCTCGCGGCGGGTGCGCACGCCGCCCTCGCGAAGACGCTGTTCGCGCACGCCGGCACGCTCCCGCCGGGCGCGGGTCAGCCGCGTGCGGCGACCGAGGCGGCGGCGCAGTGGATGTACTACGGCGGGGACCTCGCCGAGGTCGCGCTCGCCGTCGCGCTGCTCGGCGCGTGGTACCGGCGCACGCGACCGCGCGGCTCACGAGCGACGCGCCTCCGGGGAGCGGTCGCCCCCGTCCGGACCTAGCGTGGCCCGATGACCGACGACCGCGACTCCGGCACGCTGGCCGCGCTGCGCACGTTCCTGGACGACGTCCACCTTGCGACACCCGACGGCGTCGCCGAGGCCGCGCACCAGGCGGCAGCCGCCCTCGGCTGGTCGGCGCGGCTCTACGTCGTCGACTACGAGCAGCGGTACCTCGTGCCGATGCCGACGTCCTCGCTCCCGGACGCCGACGCGGTGCCGATCGAGGGGACGCTCGCCGGCCGCGCGTTCCAGCACGTCGAGCCGGTCCCGGCCTCCGGTCACCCGGGCATGCTGTGGGTGCCGCTGCTCGACGGCGTGCACCGGTTCGGGGTCGTGCAGCTCACCGTGCCGCCCGACACCGACCTCGACGACCCGGGCACCGTGGACCGCTACGAGCTGCTGTGCCACCTGGTGGGCCACATGCTCGCGGCCAAGAACCCGTACGGCGACGCGCTGGACATGCTCGCGCGCCGACGGCCGCGCGCGGTCGCGACCGAGCTGCTGTCCGACCTGCTGCCGCCGCTGACGTTCGGCTGCGAGGGTCTCGTGGTGTCCGGGATCCTCGAGCCCTGCTACGACGTCGCCGCCGACGCGTTCGACTACGGGGTCGTCGACAGCACGGCGCACCTCGCCGTGCTCGACGCGACGGGCCACGACCTGTCGGGCACGCTCGTCGCCGCCGTCGCGGTGGCGGCGTGCCGGAACAGCCGCCGCGAGCGCCGCACGCTCTACGAGACCGCCTCGGCCGTCGACGACGCGCTCCGCGAGCAGTGGCGGGGCACGCTCTTCGCGAGCGGGGTGCTCGCCGAGCTCGACCTCGACACCGGACGCCTGCGCTACGTCAACGCCGGCCACCCCGCGCCGCTGCTCATGCGCGACGGGAAGGTCGTCAAGCGACTGGACGGCGGCCGACGGATCGTGCTCGGGCTGGGCGACGGGCAGATCGACGTCGCCGAGGAGTGGCTCGAGCGCGGCGACTGGGTCGTCTTCTACACCGACGGCGTGACGGAGGCGCGCGGCGCCGACGGCGCGTTCTACGGCGTCGAGCGGCTCACCGACCAGCTGCGTCGCTCGGCCGCCGCCGGCTACCCGGTGCCCGAGACGCTGCGGCGCGTCGTGCACGAGGTGCTCGACCACCAGCAGGGCCGCCTGCAGGACGACGCGACCCTCCTGGTCGCGCAGTGGGCGACGCGCAAGGAGGACGCGCTGCGCGCGGCGCCGAGCTGAGCACGTCCGCCGCCCGCGGCCCCGCTGAGCCCGTCGGATGCCCGCAGACCGTCGCGTGTCAGTCCCAGCGGGCGTCCGGGCCCAGCGCCTGGCTCAGGGCGGCCGCCCACGCGACCGGGGTCGCGGGGACGCCGTCGATCCACGCCACCGGCACGCCGAGCGCCAGGGCGGCACCGGGCTCGGCCGTGTCGAGCAGGCCGCGCATCGCGACCGCGTCCACGCGGGACGTCACCGACCGCAGCCACCGGCGGGCGTCGGCGGTGCGCGTGCGCGCGTCGAGCACGGCCCACACGTGGTCGGCGTCGCACGCGGCGAGCAGCGACCGCGCGAACTCGCGGTCCTCGGGGTCGGCGCCCACGGTCAGCGCGACGACCCACGGGTGCTCGGCGGCCGAGGCCCCCGCGCGCCACGCCATGACCTGCTCGGCGCTCGACATCCGGCCCGGCGTGCGGCCGCGGCCGCGACCCCGACCGGTCGGCGCACCGGCGAGACGCACGGCCTCGGCGGGCAGCCGCAGGCGCTCGGCGAGCAGCGCGGCGGCCGCGTCGGCGTCGTCGTCGGCACCGAGCACGACGAGCACCGAGCCGGGCGTGCGCGGCGGCTGCGGCGCGGGCGGCACGTCGGCCAGGACCCCGGACAGCGAGACGTGCTCCCGGTCGAGCAACGCGGCGGGCACCCCGATCTCGGCGAGCGCGACACGCAGGTCGTGCGACGCGGCCGGGGCCGGCGGCGTCGCAGTCGGCGTCACGACGGGGAACGTCACCGGCACGACGTCGACGGGCTCGCGCGGCGACGGCACCTCGACCACGGGCTCCGCGACCGCGACCCGCGGCGACACGGCCTGGAGCGCGCGGGCGGCGGGCGGGGCGGCCAGACCGGGGTCGGGCAGCGGGTCGGCGGTCACCGCGCGCACCTGCTCGAGCACGTGCGCGAACGACGGCGCGTCCGGCTCGTCGTCGGCACCCGCCCCGGGGCCCCCGGCCGCGGCGCCGGCGGCCTCGGCCACCGCACCCCCGACCTCGTCGGCCTCGTCGGCGGCGGCCAGCAGCGCGGGCAGCCCGCCCGCGGGCACGGCGCGCAGCGCGGCGGGCCGGGCCTCGGGCGGCGGCGGCACGTCCACCGTGATCTCGTACCGCTCGCGCGCGAAGAACCCGCCGATGCCGCCGCTGCGGACGCGCTCGGCGCGCACGACGCGCGCCTGCGGCCCGAACTCGGCGCGGACGTGCGCCATGAGCTCGGCGAGGCTGGTGCCCTCAAGCAGCAATCGCGTGGTCACCGCGCACCACCCCCACGGTCTCGACGGTCAGGCCGCCACCGGTCACCTCGGCGTAGGACAGGACGGGCAGGCGCGGCAGGCCGAGCGCGACGAGGCGGCGCAGCGCGGGCCGCACGACGGGCGCGCACACCAGCACGACGGCACGCCCGTCGGCCTCCGCCTCGGCGACGGCGGTGCGCAGCTGGTGCAGCACGGACTCGACGCGCGACGGGTCGACGAGCAACTGGGTCCCGCCGTCGCCGGGCCGCAGCGACTCGACGAGCTGCTGCTCGAGGCCGGGGTCGAGCGTGAGGACGCGCAGCGTGCCGTCCAGCGCGTGCTGCGCGGCGAGCGCGGGGCCCAGCGCGGCGCGCGCGGCCTCGACGAGCCCTTCGGGGTCGGTCGACAGCTTGGCGCGCAGCGCGAGCGCCTCGTAGATGCGGCCCAGGTCGCGGATCGGGACCTCCTCGGTGAGCAGGCCCTGCAGGACGCGCTGCACCTCGCCGAGCGACAGCAGCGACGGGACGAGCTCCTCGACGACCGACGGGTTGACCTTCTTGACCGACTCGGTGAGGACGCGGACGTCCTCGCGGCCGAGCAGGCGCGCGGCGTTCTGCGTGATGAGCGCGCCGAGGTGCGTGATGAGCACGGACACCCGGTCGACGACGGTCGCGCCGGACATCTCGGCGGCGTGCCGCAGCTCGGCGGGCACCCACTTGCCGGGCAGGCCGAACACGGGCTCGTGCACGACGGTCCCGGGCAGCGCGCCCAGGTCGTCGCCGAGCGCGAGCATCGACCCGGCGGGCGCCTGCCCGCGGCCGACCTCGACGCCGGCGATCTTGACGACGTAAGTCGCGCGCGGCAGGTCGACGGAGTCGCGGGTCCGCACGGGCGGCACGACGATGCCGAGCTCCATCGCGGTCTTGCGGCGCAGGCCGCGCACGCGCGCGAGCAGGTCCTGGTCGGGGCCTGAGCCGACGAGGTCGACGAGGTCGGGCGCGAGCAGGATCTCGAGCGTGTGCACGCGCATGTCCTCGATGAGCTGCTCGGGCGTGTCGGCGGGCGGTGCGGTCACGGACGCGGCGGGCGTGGTGAGCGCCGCGGCGGCCTCGCGGGCCTCGCGCGCCTTGACCCGCTGGGCGACGAGCAGGAGCGTCGCGCCGACGAGCATGAACGGCAGCTTCGGCATGCCCGGCAGGAGCGCGAGGGCGATCGCCCCGCTGCCCGCGATGAGCAGCGCGGTGCGGGACTGGCCGAGCTGCTTCGCGGCGGCCGTGCCCATGTCGCCCTCGGCCGTCGCGCGGGTGACGACGATGCCGGTGGACACGGACAGCAGCAGCGCGGGGATCTGCGTGACGAGGCCGTCGCCGATGGTCAGCAGGCTGAACCGCTGCAGCGCGTCCCCCGCGGACATGCCCATCTGCACCATGCCGATGACGAAGCCGCCGACCAGGTTGATGACGGTGATGACGATGCCCGCGATCGCGTCGCCCTTGACGAACTTCGAGCCACCGTCCATCGCGCCGTAGAAGTCGGCCTCGGCGGCCACGTCGGCGCGGCGGCGGCGTGCCTCGTCCTCGTCGATGAGGCCCGAGTTGAGGTCGGCGTCGATGGCCATCTGCTTGCCGGGCATCGCGTCGAGCGTGAACCGCGCGCCGACCTCGGCGACGCGGCCCGCACCGTTCGTGATGACCGCGAACTGGATGACCACGAGGATCAGGAAGATCACGAGGCCGATGACGAGCGACCCGCCGATGACGAAGTGCCCGAACGCCTCGATGACCTGGCCCGCGTAGCCGTCGCGCAGCACGAGCCGCGTGGACGCGACGTTGAGGCCGAGCCGGAACAGCGTGAACACGAGGATCAGCGACGGGAACACCGAGAAGTCGAGCGGCCGCTTGACGTACATCGACGTCAGCAGGATGACGAGCGACGCGGTGATGTTGACGGCGATGAGCACGTCGAGCAGTGCGGCGGGCAGCGGCACGACGAGCAGCAGCACGATGCCGACGACGCCGGCGGGCACCGCCATGGGCGCGATGGACCGGGACTTCATCGGGGGGTCTCCTGACCGGTGGAGGTCTCAGCGGGGTCGGTGGTGCCCGCGGGCCGGCGGCCGGCGCGTGCGGCGTCGCGCACGCCGGCCCGCGCGGCGGCGCGGTGGTCGGTGGTGTCGTCGGGCGGCAGCGTCGAGCCGCCGGGCACGCGGTGCTGGCCCGAGGCGGCACCGCGGCGGCGCAGGGCCATCACGAACGCGAGGACGCGGGCGACGGCGGTGAACAGGTGGGCCGGGATCTCCTGGCCGAGCTCGCACGCGGCGTGCAGCGCGCGGGCCAGCGGGACGTCCTCGACCATCGGGACCTGCGCGTCGGACGCGGCGGACCGGATGCGCGCGGCGACCGCGCCGGCGCCCTTCGCGACGACGCGCGGCGCGCCCGTGCCGGGCTCGTAGCGCAGCGCGACGGCGACGTGCGTCGGGTTGACGAGCACGACGTCGGCGTTCGCGACCTCGGCCATCATGCGGTTCCGGCTCATGGCGAGCTGCTTCGACCGGATCGCGCCCTTGAGCATCGGGTCCCCCTCCGTCCGCTTGTGCTCCTCCTTGACCTCACGGAGCGTCATGCGGGTCTGCTTGCGGTTGCGGCGCCACACGACGACGACGTCGGCGACCGCCAGGAGCACGCCGGCGGCGATGCCGGTGCGCAGGAGCGTCGACGTGCCGTCGGACGCGATGCCGAGCAGGTGCGACAGCGGCAGCCGCCCGGACGCGAGCAGCGTCGGCACGAGCGCCTGCAGCGCGACCAGCAGGACGAGCGCGACCGCGGCGGTCTTGAGCAGCGTCTTGATGCCCTGCCACCACGCCTGCCCGCCGACGAGCCGGGACGCGATGCCCTTGGGCTTGAGGTGCTCGGCGTGCAGGCGCAGGCGGTGCAGGTGGATGCCGCCCTGCGCGGCGCTCACGGCGACCGCCGCGATCACGCCGACGACGAACAGCGGCGCGAGCGTCGTGATCACCGTCATGAGCGCGTCGCCGAGCACCTGCACGACGTCGGTGCCGTCGGGGTCGGCTGCGGCGTCGCGCACGACCGCGAGCTGGCCGAGCGCGGCCGCCTTGCCGTTGTCGACCACGAGCGGCAGCACCGCGGCGGCAGCGCCGAGGCCGACCCAGGCGGCGAGGTCCTGCGACCGGCCGAGGCCGCCCTTGCGGCGGACCTCCTTCATCCGCTGCGGGGTGGCCTTCTCGGTCCTGTCCTGGCCGTCGCTCATGGGTTCACCACCCCGAGCATCTGCTCGACGGAGCGCCCGGTGAGGGCCTCCATCACCGTGGGCAGCGCCAGGAACGCGAGCGAGCCGAAGACCAGCGTGAGCAGGATCTTCAGCGGGAAGCCCATCGCGAACGCGTTGAGCGCGGGCGCGACGCGCGTGAGGAGACCGAGGCCGACGTCGGCGAGGAACAGCACGACGATGAGCGGCCCGGCGATCTGCAGCGCCGCGAGGAACATCTGCGTGAGGCCGTCGGTGAGCGTGTGCCCCAGCGCGGCGGGGTCGAGCAGGGCGCCGAGCGGCAGCGCGTCGAACGTGCGCACCAGGCCCGCGAGCACCACCTGGTACCCGTCGGACGCGAACAGCAGGACCATCGCGGTCATCTGGTACAGCCGCCCGAACGGCCCGCCGCTCGTCTGGCTCATCGGGTCGTACGCGGTCGCGAGCTGGAAGCCGCCGAACAGGTCGATCAGCGAGCCCGCGGACTGCACGGCAGAGAACACCATCGAGACGAGGAACCCGAGCGCGGCGCCGATGACCGCCTGCCCGACGAGCGACCCGACGAACGCGGGCGTCGTGTCGGACGGCAGCGGGTCGAGCCGGGGCGACACCGCGAGCGCGATGCCGAGCGCGAGCGCGACCTTGATCGTGGCGGGCACCGCACGCTGCGAGAACGGCGGCGCGATCACGAGGAACGCGGCGACGCGCACGCTCGCGAGCATCGTCGTCTCGACCGCCCCCACGGGCAGGGCGATGCTGATCGGGTCCACGTCAGCCGCCGACGAGCGTGGGGATGCGGGCGAACAGCTCGTGCGTGAACGTGACGAGCTCAGAGATCATCCAGTGCCCGCACACGACGAGCGCGATCGCGGCGGCGATCGCCTTGGGCACGAAGCTGAGCGTGACCTCCTGGATCTGCGTGACCGACTGCAGCAGGGAGATGACGAAGCCGACGACGAGCGCCGTGACGAGCACGGGCGCGGAGAGCTTGGCGGCGAGGACGAGCGCGTCGACGCCGACGTCGAGGACCGCGGTGGTGTCCATCAGCCGCTCCCCACGTAGGAGCCCACGAGGGACGTGACCACCAGCCCCCAGCCGTCCACGAGGACGAACAGCAGGATCTTGAACGGCAGGGAGATCATCACGGGCGGCAGCATCATCATGCCCATCGACATGAGCGACGCCGACACCACCAGGTCGATGACCAGGAACGGCACGAAGATGACGAAGCCCATGATGAACGCGGACCGCAGCTCGGAGAGCAGGAACGCGGGGGCGAGCGTCGTGAAGGGCACGTCCTCCGGCGACGCCGGGTTCTCCTGCTGCGCCGCGCGGGTCAGCAGCGCGAGGTCCTGCTCGCGCGTGTGCCCCAGCATGAACTCGCGCAGCGGACCGGAGCCCGCGTCGACGGCCTGCGAGAACGTCAGCGACCCGTCGAGGTAGGGCTGGACGCCGATCGCGTTCACGTCGCTCACGGTCGGCGCCATGATGAACAGGCTGAGGAACAGCGCGAGCCCGGCGAGCACCTGGTTGGGCGGGACGCCCTGCAGGCCGAGCGCGTTCCGGGTGAACGACAGGACGACGAAGATCTTGGTGAAGCTCGTCGTCATGAGCAGCAGCGCGGGCGCGACCGACAGCAGCGTGATCGCGAGCAGCACGACGATCGAGCTGCTGGGCGTCCCGTTGACACCGTTGACCGCGACGGTGACCGTGTCGCCGACCGCGGGCGCGTCCGGCACCGTCGGGGGCGTCGGGGCGAACCAGGTGACGGCGAGCGTGGTGAGCGCGCTCATCGGCGCACCGTGCGGTCCTGCAGGGTCCGCACGGCCTGCCGCCACGTGGCGGGGTCGAGCACCGAGCCGTGCAGCGCGCCGTGCTTGACGTCGCCGAGCGGCACGTCGAGCGGCGGGTGCGCGTCGGCCGCGGGGCGCGGTCGGGGCACGTCGGCGTCGACGACCTTCTTCGCGACGGGCGCGGGCTTGGTGGGCGCCGCCGCGGGCGGCGTGTGCACCTCGACGACGGGCGCGAGCTCGGTGAGGAACGTGACCTGCTGCTCCCCGTACCCGACGAGCAGCCGGCGCGAGCCGACCGCGACGACGGCGACCCCGGCGTGCCGGCCGACGGACTGCCGCCCGACGACCTGGACCTGCGGCTCCTTGGAGCGCCCGCTGCCCGCGGCGCGCCCCGCCCCCCACCGGCGGCCGACCCACCACACGAGGCCGACGACGGCCGCGAGCGACAGGGCGACGCGCAGGAGCAGCATGACCGAGTCCATCAGTCGACCGAGCCGCCCGCGTCCGTGCCGGCCACGATCTCGGTGACGCGGATGCCGTACACCTCGTCGACCACGACGACCTCGCCGCGCGCGACGAGCCGCCCGTTGACGAGCACGTCGGCGGGGCTGCCCGCGGTGCGGTCGAGCTCCAGCACGGCGCCGGGCGCGAGGTCGAGGACCTGCTTGACCGACAGGCGCGTCCGGCCGATCTCCGCGGTGAGCGTCATCTCGACGTCGTAGAGCATGCGCAGGTTGGTGCGCGGGGTCGGGACCTGGGACGTCGTCGGCTCGGCGACCTTGGGGCTGCGCACCCGGACCGCGAACCACGCGGCCGGCGCGGCACCGTCGGCGGCCAGCGCGAACACCGCGGCGTCCTCGGCGAGCACCTCCGCGACCGGAGCGGGCCGGACCGTCTCGAGGACGCCCGCACCGAGCGTGCGGGACGCCGCCTCGAGCGCGGGACGCAGCGCGTCGGCGATCTCCAGGGGCACGCTCGACGACGCGACCGCCTCGGTGACCGCGTCGCCCGCGACGAGCACGAGCTCCGCGCTGGGCGAGCCGACGAACGACGCGACGAGCGCCGTCGCGCCCGCCGGGACGTCCCGGTGCGACGCGGCCATCGCGGCGAGCGGCAGCGGCGAGGGCACCAGAGCGGCCGCGGCGTCGGCGGCGGTCTGACCCGTGAGGGCGTCGGTGGTCTGGGTCATGCGGGGTTCTCCTCGACGGTGACGACCTGGCAGGCCAGTCGGGGCCCGTGGGTGCCGGCGGCGCCACGGGCGAGCACGATCCCGTCGACGACCACGTCCAGCGGGTCGGTCGACGGGTGGGACAGGGGCAGCACGTCGCCGACGGCGAGGTCGAGGACGTCGCGCGGGTGCACGGTGACGGGCCGGAACCGGACCGCGACGTCGACGGGCACGCCGTGCACGGCCCGCTCGAGGTCGCCCTGCGCGGTGACGACCGCACGGCGCTCCTCGTCGGACCGCGCGTCGGCGCCCTCGGACGAGCGCAGCGCCCCGAGCAGCAGGTCGGACGGGAGCATGAGCGTCATGCGGTCCTCGCGGTCGCCCACACGGAGCAGGAACGCGGCGACGAGGACCGTCTCCTGCGCGGCGACGACCTGCACGAACTGCGGGTTGTACTGGACCGAGCGCAGCGTCGCCGACATCGACGTGAGGCCCGCGAACGCGTAGTCCAGGTCGCCGATCGCGTGCTGCAGGACGTCCTTGACCAGGGTCCACTCGATCTCGGTGAGCTCGCGACCCTCGCGCTCGTCGCCGCGGCCGTCGCCGCCGAACAGGTAGTCGATCCACACGAGCGCGGCGCCGACGGGCATCTGCAGGACGGCGGGCTGGCGGCTGGGCTCGAGCGTGCACAGGACCATCGCGGTGGGCGACGGCAGGCCGCCCGCGTACTCGTCGTACGTGCGCAGCTCGAGGTCCTCGAACGTCACCTGGCTGACGACGCGCAGGCGAGCGGTGAGCTGGGTCGCGAACTGCCGCGCGAGCCGCTGGAACGCCATCTCGAGGTGGCGCGCGTGCTCCCGGGCGAGGGTGAGCGGTCGACGGAAGTCGTACGGCTCGGGCTCGGCGGTGCGCACCCGACGGGAGGGCTGCGGCGCAAGGGGTGTCACGACCGCCCTATCGGCGGGCGCGCAGGGGTGCTGAGCGAAACCCCTGACTTCATCCCCTCCGTCGCCTCGTGCGACGGACTGCGGGGCGGTGCGGGCACCCTCCGTGGTGCCCTGGGTCGCCGGCTGCGGCCGGCCTACTGCGTGACGTAGTTCGTCAGGTAGACGTCCATCACCTCGCCCTCGTAGGCCTCGACGAGCTCGTGCGCGAGCTGGTCCTTGAGCGCGGCACGACTGGCGGGGTCGGAGATCTCGGCGACCGACCGGCCCGAGAACAGCTCGATGGCCAGGTCGAGCGCGCGCGCCGGGTCGGGCGACTCCTCCGCGTCCTTCGTGAGCTGCAGCGCGATCCCGAGCCGCAGGTAGTGCCCGTCCGCGAGGTTGAGGCTGATCGGCTCGACCTGCACGACCTCGCCGGCCTCGGGCGCGGGCTCCTCGGGCGGTGCGCCGTCGCCCTGGAAGAAGAGGAACCAGGCGGCCGCCGCTGCCGCGAGGACCACGACGACGGCCCCGACGATCAGGAGCTTCCTGGACGGCGCACGACGCTTCTTCGGCTCGGGCTCGGGCGCGGGCGCGGGAGCCGCGGACGACGAGTTCCCGCCGATCTTCGCGCCGATCTTGGGGCCGGAGATGACCCGCTGCTCGATGGGCACGTCAGCCTCCCTGGGTCAACGAGGGCAGCAGCGCGCGGACCTGCTCGGGCGCGTTGCTGAGGACGACGAGGTCGACGCGGCGGTTCGCCGCGAGCGCCTCCGGGCTGTCGCCCGCGACGAGCGGGCGCGTGTCGCCGAACCCGACGGCCATGATCCGGTTGCCCGGCATGCCGTCGACCTCGACGAGGTGCCGCAGCACCTGGGTGGCCCGGTCGGACGACAGCTCCCAGTTGGTCGCGTACCGCCCGGAGACCGGGATGACGTTGGCGTGGCCCTCCACGGAGATGTTCTCGCCGATGCCGACGAGCAGCGGCGCCGCGACGTCGAGCACGCGGTTCGCGGTGTCGGTGAGCTCGGCGCGGGCCGGGGCGAAGAACACGTCGTCGGCGACGAGACCGAGCACGAGGCCGCGCTCGTCGATCCGCATGCGCACCGCGTTGTCGAGGCCGTTCGCGGTGAGCGCCTGCATGATGCGCGTCTGCAGGTCCTGCAGGTGCGCCGCCTCGGCCTGTGCCGCGGCGAGGACCGCGGGATCGAGGGCCTCCTGCGGCGTCTGGGTCGTGGGCGTCATCGGGTCGGCGGCCTGGAGGCCGAGCCCGCTGTCCGCGCTCACCATGCCCGCCGAGCCGTCGGCGGGCGTCGTGTCCTTGTGCACGGTCGCGCCGTCGAGGTTCCCCGACGTGCCCTCGAGCACCGACGGCGACGTCGTGGTGTCCATGAAGCCCGCCGCGAGCGAGTCCCGCAGCGCGATGTACTTCTCCTGGTCCACCTGGCTGATCGCGAACAGCACGATGAACAGCGCCATGAGGACCGTGATCATGTCGGAGTAGCTCACGAGCCAGCGCTCGTGGTTGACGTGCTCCTCCTCCTCGTGACGCCGCCGCCGCCCCGCGCTCACGCGGCCCTCGACTTCGCCTTGGCGTCCTTGCCCTCGGGCGCGTCGGGCAGCAGGCTGCGCAGCCGCTCGCCGACGAGGCGCGGGTTGGCACCGGCCTGGACCGACAGCAGACCCTCGAGCGTCATCTCCATCTGCGTGCACTCGAGGTCGGAGATGCGGCGGATGCGCGTCCCGAGCGGGAGCCACACGACGTTGGCCGAGAGGATGCCCCAGAGGGTCGCGACGAACGCGGCAGCGATCGAGTGCCCGAGCGACGCGGGGTCGGCCAGGTTCTCGAGCACGTGCACGAGCGAGATGACCGTGCCGATGATGCCGATGGTCGGCGCGTAGCCGCCCATGTCCTGGAAGTACTTGGCGTGCGCGCGCTCGCGGGCCCGCTTGGTGGCGATCTTGTCCTCGAGGATCATGCGCAGGTCCTCGGGGTCGGTGCCGTCGATCGCCGCCTGGAGGCCGGCGCGCAGGAACTGGTCGTCGATCGTGCGCGCGGCGTCCTCGAGCGCGAGGAGGCCCTCGCGGCGGGCGCGGTCGGCGAGGCTGACGAGCGTGTCGACCGTGTCCGACGGGTCGGGGATGCCGCTGCGCAGCGCGCGCGGGACGGCCGCGAACGACTCCTTGGCGTCGCGCAGCGTGTGCCCCGCGAGGCCGACGCCGATCGTGCCGACCCACACCAGCAGCAGCGGTGCGGGCAGCATGACGGACATGGGGTCCGCGCCCTCGAGGATCATCGCCCCGAAGATCGCGACCAGGGCGACGACGATCCCGATGATGCCGGCCGGGTCCATCACACGCTCCTCGGTCGCAGCGGCACCGCCGGCGCGATGGGCGCCTGCGCGGTCGGCTCGTCGTCCTCGAGGTCGGGGACGAGCCCGATGTGCGGCGACGACTGGATCTCGCGCGCCCGGGCGAGGATGGACGCGCGGTGCTCGTTGATGCGGTCGATGACCTCGGGCAGGGACTCGGTGACGATGTACTTCGTCCCGTCGATGAGCGTGAGGATGGTGTCCGGCGCGGAGTCGATGCGCTGGACGAGGTCGGGGTTCACCCCGATCTGTCCTCCGTTGAGGCGCGTCACGACGATCACTGCGGTACCCGTCCCTGGTCACCTGGTCCTGCAGGCGGCGACCGCCGCCCCGGGCCCGTCCGTGGGCCCTGTGCTCATCTGATCGGTCGGGGCACGCGAGGTGTGAGGGTTTGCCCGCGATCCGTCGTGATCGCCCTGGTCAGGGTCGGGCGGTGGCGGCCGGGTGCCGGCCGGTCACCCGTCAGGGGCGGGGGCGGCCCGCCCCGCGCATCCCCCGCTGGTACTCCTTCGTGACCTTCTTCCACCGCGCGCGCTCCTCGGCGGCGAGGCGGGCGTCGACGCGGCGCGCCTGGTAGGCCGCCTCGCGCTCCAGACGCCGGAACGACTCGAGCCGTCGGGGCGCGAGCTCGCCGGACTCGAGCGCCGCGCGGACCGCGCAGCCGGGCTCCCCCTCGTGCCGGCAGTCGGAGAACCGGCACGCCGCGGCGAACCCGGCGACGTCGGAGAAGGTCGCGTCGAGCGCGTCCGCGTCGGCCACCACGCCGACGCCGCGGATCCCGGGGGTGTCGACGAGCATCGCGCCGTCGGCCAGCGGGACGAGCTCGCGGTGCGTGGTCGTGTGCCGGCCCTTGCCGTCCGAGCGGCGGTCGCCGACGTCCATGACGGTCCGCCCGGCGAGCGCGTTGACCAGCGTCGACTTGCCCGCACCCGACGGCCCGACGACGACGAGCGTGTGCCCGGGGCGGACGACGTCCCGGCGGAGCTCGTCCAGCCCGCGGCCGTCCTGCGCCGACACCGCGTGCACGTCGACCGCGAGCGCGACGAGCGCGACGTCGGCGGCCATGCCGTCGGGGTCGGGCACCAGGTCCGCCTTGGTGAGCACGACGACCGGGCGGGCACCGGACCGCCAGGCGAGCGTGAGGAGCCGCTCGATGCGGCCGAGGTCGGGGTCGGGGTCGAGGTGCTCGACGACGAGCACCGCGTCGACGTTCGCGGCGAGCGCCTGGGTGCGGCTGGTCTCGCCCGCGGTGTCGCGGACCAGCGCCGTGGTCCGCGGGAGCATCGTCGCGACGCGCGGGCCGTCAGGGGTCTCGCCGAGGAGCAGCCAGTCCCCCACCGTCGGGGGCGTGCGGCCCTCGTCGGACGCGACGCAGCCGTCGCGGTCGAGCGGGACGCGTCGGGGCTCGTCGTGCTCGACCGCGTCGGGCGTGTCGGGACCCCGGCCGTCGACGGGCGCGAGGGCGCGCGCGGGCAGCACGAGGACCGCGCCACGGTCGGCGCGGACCACGCGCACGGCCCCCGCGGGGATCGCGTCCGGATCGGTCGTCATGCTGACCGACGGTAGGCGTGGCCCGGACCGCCGAGCCACGCATTTCGAGCGCCCCGTCAGACGGTCGTCGCGGTGCGCGACCCGGCGGCCGCACGGGGCGACGGTGCCGCGTCGAGGCGGATCAGCAGGTCCGCGAGGGCGGCCGAGATCGGCAGGCCGGTCGCGAGCTCGACGAACAGCCACTGACCGGCCGGGTTCACCTCGAGGAACACGTGGTCGCCGTCGGGTGCGACGCGGAAGTCGGCGGCGCCGTACCGCAGGCCCAGCGTCGCGACGAGGTCGACCAGCCGGCGCTCGACGTCGTCGGGCAGCCGGTGGGCGGTGATCGGCGCGTTCATCGTGTCGATCCGGAAGTCGAACTCGTAGGCGGACCGGTCGGCGCGGATCTCCGCCGCGAACACCCGGCCGTCGACGACGGTCGCCCGGACGTCGCGGCCGCCCGGCACGAGCTCCTGGAAGATCACCGGCGCGAACCGCACGGCGTCGATCATCTCGACGTCCTCCGGGCGGACCGGCCGGGTCTCGCGCCATGTGCGCGGCGTCGCGGAGAACGACTTGTAGACGACGCCCGACGGCTCGGACCCGACGAAGTCGCGTGCCTGCTCGGGGTCGTTGGTCATGCACGTGCGCGGCACGCGCAGGCCCAGCCGGGCGGCGAGCTGGAGCTGGCGCATCTTGCGCGACGCCGCCTCGTCCCGGTCGGGGTCGTTGACCCACTCGGCGTCCATGCACGCCCACAGGCCCGCGACCATCGCGGCGCACTCGCCGTGCGCGAAGCCGCGGTCGTGCGGGCGGGTCACCTCGTCGTGCAGGACGAACGGCTGCGGGCGACGCCACCAGACGGCGCCGACGTCCGCGAGGTCGAGCGTGCCGTCGGCGTCCGCCCACGTGCCCGTCCACGTCCCGTCGGGACGCTGCCGGGTCGTGAGCGCGGCCGCCGTGGGCACGCGCGACGTGTCGAGCAGCCGGTGCCCGGCACCTCGGGTGTCGAGGTGCCGGGCCACGGTCTGCGTGTGCAGGTCGCCCGCGTGGGAGACGATGCCGATCACGTCGGCCTCGTCAGCCGTCCGCCTCGCCGGCCAGGGTCGCGTAGAGCGCCTGGAGCGAGCCGAGGACCTGCGTCTGGGTGGCGATGAGCGCCTCGAGCTCGGCGAGCACCGCGCCGAGGACGGTGTCGCCGCCCTCGTCCTGCCCGAGCGAGATGTACGGCCCGGCCTGCACGAACGGCCGCTGGCCGCCGACGAGGCCGCCTGTCAGCCCCGGGTTCACGACGATCCCGCCCGGGTTGAGGATGCCGACGTCCGCCGCGAACAGCGTGCCGGGCTGGTCCGCCGCGCCCGAGTCGATCGCGACCGGCGTGCCCGCGTCGAGCGCGATGTGAGTGTCCCGGTTCAGCGAGGTGAGGTTGTCCCGCTGGACCGGTGTCGCGAGGTCCTGCGCGAGCGGCGTGCCGAGGTGGTCCTGGAGCGTCGCGGTGCCGACGTCCGTGGCGTGCGTCGTCGCGAGGTCCTGGGACAGCGGGGTGCCGAGCAGGTCCTGGATCTTCGGGGTCGCCGTGTCGGCGGCGATCGTCGTCGCGACGTCCTGGGCGATCGGGGTGCCGAGGGTGTCCTGCAGGAAGCTGGTGTCCGTGCCGGCGGCGGTGTCCGCGGACAGCAGCGTGCCGGTGACGTCGGCCGCGAGCGGGGTCGACAGGTCGAGGCCGAGGCCCGTGCTCGAGCTCGGCGTGAGCCCCTGCAGCGTGGGCGAGGCCGCGACGATCGCCGCGATCGCGACACCCGAGTTGCTGCCGCCGGACGCGGTGCACCCGCCGTTGGTGTGCACGCCGACGACGCGCCCCGACGGGGAGTGCAGGATGCCGGAGCCGGAGTTGCCGCCGAGCGTGTCGATGTCGGCGTAGCGGATGGTGTTCGCGGTGACCTGGGTCGCGGGTCCCGCCTCGATGCGCTTCGGAGCGCCGACGGGGTGGCCGATGATCGCGAGCATGTCGCCGACCGCGGGGTTCGCGGTGCCGAACTCCGACCAGCCGTACGTGTTGCCGGGGTTGCCGGCGACGCGGAACAGCGCCATGTCGAGCCCGCCGAGCCGGTACTCGACGAGCTGCGTGATCGCGAACGACTGCTCCGCCTGGAGCGTGCCGCCCGCGTCGACCTGGTAGTTGAGGTTGACGTGCATGGCCGTCGCGGCCTGCTGGGGCGACAGCGGCGTGCTCGTGCCGTTCTGCCGCGGGATCGTCCAGCCGTTCGGGTCGGGGTCGAACAGGTGGCCGCACGTGAGGACGAGGTCCGGGCCGATGAGCGTGCCTGTCCCCCACCGCACGCCGCTGACGTTGCCCGGGTTGGTGAACGTCGCCGCCAGGTCGCTGTTCCACTGCACCTGCACGACGGGCCGCTCGTGGGCGTTGACGAACCCGACGGTCACGCCGAGCGTGCCGTCGTACTGCTCGACCTCCTGCGAGTCGTCCGTCGCGCCGCAGATGGACCGCAGCACCTCGGCGTACGGCACGCGTTCTCCCGCGCCGCGGGTCTCCTGGCCCGGCAGGTCCTCGAGGTGCGGCGGGTACATCCCGCCGCCGCCGAGGTCGGCCGGCTGCTTCTTCTTCGCTGGCATGGCCGTGCTCCTTCAGGTCGGCGACAGTCCCCCTGCCGCGCCGTAGAGGAAGGAGCCGGGCGGGACGTCGCCGATACGGCGGCCCCTGCGGCGACCGCGGGTGAGAAGCCGCGGCGACCACGGGTGAGAAGCAGCGGCCCCGCCGGTCGCGAAACGATTCGGGGCGGTGGCCTGCTGTTACATGGGCGCGCGCACACCCTGCGCGCGGACGGCACGCCCCCCGGTGCAGTGGCGTGCCGTCCGCTTCGCCCCGTCGACGACGACGCCCGCGTCGCACGAGGCGGACGCGGGCGTCGGGCAGGTGTCGCGGGCGGCGTCAGCCGAAGTACGACGGGAGGGTCGCCGACCACGCCGCGCGGGCCTCGGCGAGCGGCAGCGTGAACAGGCCGCGCACCTCGACCGCCGGGGCGTGCTCGTGGTCCGCGTCGTCGACCGGCGTGCCCGCACCCGGGGTGCAGGTCTCCGCGGTCTCGCCGAGCCGGAGCGCCGGCACGCCGCGCGCGGTGCACAGGTCGAGCAGGCGGACCTCCTCCGAGCGCGGCACCGCCACGATCACGCGACCCTGCGACTCGGAGAACAGCGCCTCGAACGGCGTCACGCCGTCGCGCGCGCACAGCGCGTCCAGGTCGACCTGCACACCCGTGCCGTAGCGCAGGCTCGACTCGACGAGCGCGATCGCGAGGCCGCCCTCCGACAGGTCGTGCGCGGCGTCGACCAGGTCGTCGCGGGCCGCGGCGACGAGCACCTGCGCGAGGCGGCGCTCGGCGGCGAGGTCGACGCGCGGCGGCGTGCCGCCGAGGTGCTGGTGCACGACGTCGGCCCACGCCGAGCCGTCGAGCTCCGCGCGCGTCTCGCCCAGCAGGTAGACGGCCTGGCCCGGCGTCGTCCAGCCCGACGGGACCGCGTCGGCGACGTCGTCGAGCACGCCCAGCACGCCGACGACGGGCGTCGGGTGGATGGCCGAGTCGATCTTCCCGGGCTCGCCCGTGCCGTTGTAGAGCGAGACGTTGCCGCCCGTGACGGGCACCTCGAGCTCCTGGCACGCGTCCGCGAGGCCGCGGATCGCCTCGACGAGCTGCCACATCGAGTCCGGGTGCTCGGGGCTGCCGAAGTTCAGGCAGTCCGTGACCGCGAGCGGGCGGGCGCCCGTCGTCGCGACGTTGCGGTACGCCTCGGCGAGCGCGAGCTGCGCACCCGTGTACGGGTCGAGCTTGCCGTAGCGGCCGTTCGCGTCGGTCGCGAGCGCGACGCCCAGGCCGGTCGTCTCGTCGACGCGGATCACCCCCGAGTCGTCGGGCTGCGCGAGCGCGGTGTTGCCCTGCACGAAGCGGTCGTACTGGTTCGTCACCCACGACTTGTCCGCGAGGTTGGGGCTCGCGAGCAGCCGCAGCACCGTCTGGCGCAGGTCCGCGGCGGTCGACGGGCGCGCGAACCGCGACTCGTCGGCGACCGAGTCGGCGTTGAGCGCGTCCTGCCACGCCGGGCGCGTGTACGGGCGGTCGTAGACCGGACCCTCGTGCGCGACCGTCTTCGGGTCGACGTCGACGATGCGCTGGCCGTGGTGGTCGATCGTGAGGCGGCCCGTGCCGGTGACCTCGCCGATCACGGCGGTCTCGACGTCCCACTTGCCGGTGATGGCGAGGAACGCGTCGAGCTTGTCGGGCGCGACGACCGCCATCATGCGCTCCTGCGACTCCGACATGAGGATCTCGCCGGCCGTGAGCGTCGGGTCGCGCAGCAGGACGTTCTCCAGGTCGACGTGCATGCCGCCGTCACCGTTCGACGCGAGCTCGCTCGTCGCGCACGAGATGCCGGCCGCGCCCAGGTCCTGGATGCCCTCGACGACCTGCGCCGCGTAGAGCTCGAGGCAGCACTCGATGAGCACCTTCTCCATGAACGGGTCGCCGACCTGCACGGACGGGCGCTTGCTCGGCTTGGTGTCGTCGAACGTCTCGGAGGCCAGGATCGACGCGCCGCCGATGCCGTCGCCGCCCGTGCGCGCGCCGAACAGCACGACCTTGTTGCCCGCGCCCGACGCGTTGGCGAGGTGGATGTCCTCGTGGCGCAGCACGCCCAGGCACAGCGCGTTGACGAGCGGGTTGCCCTGGTAGGACGCGTCGAAGACGAGCTCGCCGCCGATGTTCGGCAGGCCGAGGCTGTTGCCGTAGCCGCCGACGCCCGCGACCACGCCGTGCACGACGCGCGCGGTGTCGGGGTGGTCGACCGCGCCGAAGCGCAGCTGGTCCATGACCGCGACCGGCCGCGCGCCCATCGAGATGATGTCGCGCACGATGCCGCCGACGCCCGTCGCGGCGCCCTGGTAGGGCTCGACGTAGGACGGGTGGTTGTGGCTCTCGACCTTGAAGGTCACGGCCCAGCCGTCGCCGATGTCGACGACGCCCGCGTTCTCGCCGATGCCGACGAGCAGGTGCTCCTTCATCGCCGGCGTCGTCTTGTCGCCGAACTGGCGCAGGTGCGTCTTGGAGGACTTGTAGGAGCAGTGCTCCGACCACATCACGGAGTACATCGCGAGCTCGGCGGCCGTGGGGCGGCGGCCGAGGATGTCGCGGATCCGCTGGTACTCGTCCGGCTTGAGCCCGAGCTCGGCGAACGGCTGCTCCTGGTCGGGCGTCGCGGCGGCGTGCTCGACGGTGTCGGTCGTGGGCGCGGTGCGGGGGGATGCGGTGGTCATCGATTCCCTCGGTGGGGGCGCGGACGGCGGCGGGACGCCGGACCGCGGCGGGGTCGGCAGACGGGGACCAGGGTACCCGCGGCCGGGCGGGCGACCGGAGGGCGTCCAGGCGACGGCGGCTAGGCCCCGACAGCCGCTCTGCGCGACGCGCCTGCAGGCCGCTGACGTGCAGGTTCTCACGGGACTCTCATCGCCCGTTTCGTCCGCCATGTCCGGATCGCGCCTAGGGTCGTCACCGCACGCCGTCCACCCTGAGCCGTCACCGAGGTCCGATGCTCCGCCGCGCCGCCGCCGTCGTCCCGCTCTCCTGCCTGCTCGTCGCAGGGAGCGCGGCCGCCGCGTCCGCGGGCGGCTCCGACGACCCGACGCCGTACACCGTCACGGCCGACGGGCTCACGCTGCCCGCCGGACGGACGTTCGTCGAGCACGACCACGTGAACGTCCGGTACGACGTCGACGGCCGGACGCTCACCGCGCAGCTCCACGTCCAGGCCGCGACCGCGCAGGGGGCGTTCGCGGGCCGGACGGGGCTCGCGTGGACCGAGCTCGGCCTGCCCGACCGGTACTGCGTCACGTGGGTCGAGGTCAGCGGGTACAACGAGCACTTCGGCGAGGGCGGCCAGCGGCCGGCGTGCACCGACGCCCCTCTCACGGCGGAGCCTGTCGAGCCGATCCCGGCCGTCCCCGCGGGACCGCCGGAGGCCGAGCCCGCGCCGGCGCCGAGCGCGACCCCGGCCCCGACGCCCAGCCCGACCGTGAGCGGCGCGGCGCTGGTCGCGACACCGGCGCCCACGTCGAGCGCGTCCGTCGTCCGCTCCGAGGTGCTCAGCGCGGGTGCAGGCTCCGGCGGGCTCGCGATCACCGGGAGCGGGCTGCTGGTGCCGGTCCTCGGCCTCGGCACCGCGGCCCTCGCGGCGGGCGTCGTCCTGCGGTCGGTGCACCGTCGTGGCCGGCACGCCCGGCCCGCGCACCGCCTCTAGGCCGACCCGCCCCGACGACGGGGCCCACGGCCGGACGCCGCGAGAGGCGGGCCGGGCCAGTCACGCGGCCGTCGCGTCCACCTCGGGTCGCGGCAGGACGTGAACGGCGAGGACCGCCACGTCGTCGTCGGCGTGACCGTCCAGCATGCGCGCCAGGAGCCCGTCGACCGCGCGGGCCAGGGCGTCCTCGTCGTCGAGCGGCACGTGCGCGAGCAGCTCGGTGAGGACCTCGCACAGCCGTGCGACCCCCTGCGACAGGTGCTCGCCGCGCCGCTCGACCAACCCGTCGGTGTAGAGCATCAGCACGCTGCCGGGCTCGAGCAGCACCTCGTGCTCCGCCCGCTCGGTCCCCTGGCCGACCCCGAGCAGCAGCTCGTACCGACCGGTGTCGAGCGCGCGGGCGGTCCCGTCGGGCGCCACCACGACGAGCGGGAGGTGACCCGCGCTGGACCACCGCACGCGCCGGCCCCCGACGTCGCCGCACGGCGCCGGGTCGACGCGCGCGACGACGGCCGTCGCCATGGTGTCGACGCGCAGCCCCTGCATCGCCTCGTCGAGGTCGCGCAGGATGGTCGCCGGAGCGGCGCCCGACGTGTACCCGATGCCCCGCAGCAGCGTCCGCACCTGGCTCATCGCCGCGGCGGCCTGCGTGTCGTGCCCGATCACGTCCCCGACGGCGAGCACGGTCGCGCCGTCCCGCTGGAGGAACGCGTCGTACCAGTCGCCGCCCACCTGGGCGGCCCTCGACGCGGGCAGGTACCGCACGACGACGCGCAGCCCCTCAGGGGTCACCGGCGGGGACAGCAGCGCGCGCTGCAGCGACTCCGCCATCTGCCGCTGCTCCTCGTACAGCCGCGCGTTGTCGAGCGCGAGCCCGGCGCGGTCGGCGAGCTGCACGAGCATCGCCAGGTCGTCCGAGGTGAGGTCGCGGCGGCCTTCGTCGAGGAACAGCGTCATCGCGCCGACCGTGCGCCCACGCGCGCGCAGCGGGATCGCGTACGCGCTGCTCGGGGCCAGCTCGCCGAGCACGGTCCGCGCCTCGCCGACGGTGAGGACCTCGGAGATCGCGCGGGTCGCGTCGGGGACCGCGACGACCTCGCCCGTGCGCAGCGCCTGGTACAGGTACGACGACGGGTCGAGCGAGTTCAGCCGGAGCCGCGCGTACCGGGCGACGGTCTCGCGGCGTGCGGGGTCGCCGTGCCACGAGGCGATGTCGCGCAGGTGGCGCTGGTCGGTCGACAGCGTGATGAGGCACCACGACGCGAGGCTCGGGACGAGGTGGCGGGCCAACCGCGCGACGGCGTCCTCGGTGTCGAGCGTCGACGCGAGGTCGTCGCCCACCTCGCCGAGCAGCCGCAGCCGCGCCTGGCCCACCTCCGCGCGCTGGCGCGCCCACTCGGCCGCCCGACGCTCGGTCTCGGCCCGGTCGCGCGCGCGCCGCGCCTCGTCCTGCGACCGGCGGCGCTCGGTGCAGTCGGAGAAGTACACCGACAGCCCGTCCGTGCCGGGCCACGCGCGCACCTCGTACCAGCGGTCCAGCGGCGCCGGGTAGTACGCCTCGAACGTGCGCGGCTCGCCGGTGCGGACGGCGGCGCGGTAGTGCTCCTCGAACGCCGAGCCGACCGCGTCGGGGAACAGCTCCCAGAGGACGCCGCCCAGCAGCTCGGACCGGGGGCGCGCCAGCAGCACCTCCGCCTCGGCGTTGACGTACGTGAACCGCCACGCGTCGTCGAGCAGGAAGAACGCCGCGGACATCGTCTCGAGCACGCGCGAGATGCGGGCGTCGGCGTCGCGCCGGTCCGTCGTGTCGTAGGCCGCCCCGAGCACGCGGACGGCCGTGCCGTCCGGACCGCGCAACGCCTTGCCCCTGGCCTGCACCCACCGGACCGTCCCGTCGGGGCGCACCACGCGGTACTCCGCGACGTACTCCGCGCAGGAGGCGATCGCGGCGCGCAGCGCCTGCGTGACACGCGCGACGTCGTCGGGGTGCAGCACGGCCGCGAAGTGCTCGATCGTGCCGTCGAAGTCCTCGCGCGGGATGCCGAAGATGGCGTGGAGCTGGTCGTCCCACTCGAGTCGGCCGGTCACCAGGTCCCAGTCGAACCCGCCGATCTCCCCCGCGGTGACCGCGAGCTGCCAGCGCATGCGCTCCGCCTCGAGCGCGTGGGCGACCGCGTCGACACCCTCCGGGTGGACGGCGCCGGCGTGGCACTGCACGGACGCGACGGAGGCGTCGTCGTCGGCAGCGTCACGGACGGGCACAGGCCCCCCTCGGCGGGCAGGTGGGCGCCGCGCTCCGGACACCATTCGGGTCAGCATATGTCTCCACAGCGTCGTGACCAGTTGTGACGCGTCGCTGCTAGCGTCCGGCCATGCGCCGCGCCGCCCCGTCCGCCGCCGCGCCGGCCGCTGCCGCGCTGCTCCTCGTGCTGGTGGCGTGCGGTCCACAGGAGTCGGACGGCGCCCCCACGGCCCCGTCGACGACGGCCGCGGCGACGGACGCCGTGTCGCCCGTTCGGACGCCGTCGCCGAGCGCCGCACCCGACGCCGCGACGGTCCGCGCCCAGGGCGTCCCGCTGGTCTCCGGCCCTGTGACCCTGGCGGTGCTCGCCGTCGCGCCGACGACGGTCACGGTCACGCCCGACCCCGACGGCAGCGCCCGCGCGACCGTCGGGCCGGGTGAGGTCCACGTCGCGGCACCCGAGGGCTGGTCGCTCACGGTGCTCGACGACGGGACGGTCCTCGTGCTCGACGCCGCCGGGACACCCGTCGGCGGGCTCGCGGGCGGTCCGGCGGCGTCGGTCGCGCCGGACCTCGTGCGCGTGGCCGCCGCTGCGGGCACCGACCTGTGGCTCACGTCGTCGACGCTCGCGGGGCTCGACTGGGGCGACCGGGAGGGGGGCGAGTCGCTCGCCGTGACACCCACCGCCTGGGCGCGGGCGTCGGGACTGGCTGCGCAGGAGCTCACGTGGGCGCAGCTCGTCGTGCAGGAGCCGCGCGCCGACTCGCCGACCATGCACGACCAGCTGCTCTGCCACATGCTCGGCGCCCCCGACAAGGCACGGTGGAACCTCGAGCCGTGGCGGCCGGAGGTCGACGCGTTCGCGATGATCGCCGCCCGCTGCAACCCGGAGTAGCCCGTCCCCACGCAGGGCTTGCGTTCGAGCGCGCTCGAAGCGGCACGGTGTCGTCATGACCGATCTGCGACTGGCACTGGGCACCATCCCGCTCGGCACGACGGTGGACGAGAAGGACTCCTTCGCGATCCTCGACCGGTTCGTCGAGCTCGGCGGCACGCGGCTCGACACGGCCGACAACTACCCGTTCTGGCAGGACGGCTGCACGGGCGACGAGAGCGAGGCGACCATCGGCCGCTGGCTCGCCGCGCGCGGCAGCCGCGACGCCGTCGTCCTCTCGACGAAGGTCGGTGCGCGGCCGCGCACGCCGGGCGACCGGACGCTCGACGACGTCGAGGGCCTGTCCGCCGCCGCGATCCGGGCGGCCGTCGAGGGGTCGCTCAAGCGCCTCGGCACCGACCGCATCGACGTCTACTGGGCGCACGTCGAGGACCGCACGGTCCCGCTCGAGGAGACCGTCGGGGCGTTCGGCGCGCTCGTCGCCGACGGCACGGTCGGGGTCCTCGGGGCGAGCAACCACGCGACGTGGCGCCTCGAGCGGGCCCGCCGCGTCGCGCGCGACCTGGGCGTCGCGCCGTTCACGCAGGTGCAGCTCCGTCACACCTACCTGCAGCCCCGCCCGGGCGTCCGACTGCCGGAGGGCGGGCACACGCTCGCGACCCCGGAGACCTTCGACTACCTCGCCGCCGAGGGTGACCTCACGCTGTGGGCCTACAACACGCTGATGTTCGGCGCGTACACGCGGCCCGACAAGCCGATGCAGGAGCTCTTCGAGCACCCCGGGACGACGGCGCGGCTGGCCGTGCTGCACCACGTCGCCCGCGAGCTCGGCGTCTCGGCGAACCAGGTCGTCATCGCGTGGCTCGTCGCGCACGGCGTCGTGCCGATCGTGGGCGCGACGCGCGTCGAGCAGGTCGAGGAGGCCGTCGCCGGCGCACTCCTGCCCCTCGACGCCGACGTCGTCGCCCGTCTGGACGCCCCTGCCTGAGACGACGTCGACCTGGGCGCGGACCCGGCCGGCCGCCCCGGCACGCGACGACGGGCCCCGGGCTGCGCCTCCACCGCGCGCCCGGGGCCCGTCGTCGTGCCGGGTCAGCGGGTGTGCTTCTCCGGGATCGGGGCGTCGCCCGACGCGCGCTGCGCGCGGTACCAGGCGCGCGCCTCGTCCTGCCGCGCCTGCTCCGCGCCCGACGCGATGGGCGCGCGCAGGTGCGACTGCTCGAAGCCGAACGCGTCGACGAGGTCCTGCGCGTGCGGCCGCAGGCGCGACACGAGCCGGTCGATGTACGACGTGACGGTGCGCGCGCGGCCGGCCGACAGGCGCCCGTTGACGAGGTACCAGGCGAGGTGCCGCTCGACGAGCGTGAGCCCGAACAGGTCGCGCACCCACGTGAGCACCTGCTTGGTGCCGGGGTCGTCGACGCGCGCGAGCGCCGCGGTGAACGACTCCCACTGGACGAGCTCGGCGTGCGCGCGGGCGGCCTCGACGATCGCGTGCTGCTGGCTGTTGAACAGCGCGGCGGACGTCGCGGCGTCGGCCTTCTGCGCGGGGCGCAGGGCCTGCGCGATCTCGGCGACCATCGTCTCGACCCGGTCGACGAGCAGCGCCCGCTGGGTGTCGGTCTCGCGGAGCTGGCCCGCGCTGCGGCGGACGTCGCCGACGTCCGCGATGGTCTGGATCGCGCGGTGCAGCGGCGTGCGGAACCGCGCGGCGTCGGAGGCCCGCTCGGCGACGAGCTGCGCGACCTTGACGGCGTCGAGGTGCTTGAAGCCCTTGGCGTAGTCGGACAGGAGCCGCTTGCCGACGAGCTGGTAGAGCACGGTGTTGTCGCCCTCGAACGTCACGTAGACGTCCATGTCGGCCCGGAGGCTGGTCAGCCGGTTCTCGGTGAGGAACCCGGCGCCGCCGCACGCCTCGCGGCACGTCTGGAGCGTCCTGAGCGCGAACCAGGTCGACGTCGGCTTGAGCGCGGCGGCCAGCGTCTCGAGGTCCTCGCGCGTCTCGGGGGTGTCGTTGCGGCCCGAGAAGACGTCGTCGAACGCGGCGAGGAGGTCCTCGTGCGCGAAACCGGCGGCGTACGTCTCGGCGAGCAGCGGCAGCAGGCGGCGCTGGTGCTCGGCGTAGTCGAGCAGCACGACCTCGTCGTTGCCGGCGCCCGCGAACTGGCGGCGCTGGTTGCCGTACGTGATCGCGATCGTCAGGCCGAGCCGCGACGCGGTGACGGCGGCGCCGTCGAGGGACACGCGCCCCTGGACGAGCGTGCCGAGCATCGTGAAGAACCGGCGGCCGGGGCTCGCGATCGGCGAGGAGTAGGTGCCGTCGGCGTCGACGTCGCCGTAGCGGTTGAGCAGGTTGACGCGCGGGACGCGCACGTGGTCGAACCACAGCCGGCCGTTGTCGATGCCGTTGAGCCCGCCCTTGAGGCCGTCGTCCTCACCACCGACGCCCGGCAGGAAGTCCATCGTCTGCGGGTCGCGGATCGGGACGTAGAACGCGTGCACGCCGTGGTCGACGCGCGGCTTGCCCGCGGGAGCGGTGATGAGCCGGGCGAAGACGACCGCCGCGGTGCCGTGCTGGCCCGCGTTGCCGAGGTAGTCCTTCCACGCCGCACGGAACGGCGTGTGGATGACGAACTCCTCGGTCTCGGTGTCGTACGTCGCGGTCGTGCCGATCGACGCGACGTCCGACCCGTGCCCGGTCTCGGTCATCGCGAAGGCGCCCGGGACCGCGACGGACAGCGCGTCGGCGAGGAACTGGTCGTGGCTGCGCTCGGTGCCGAGGTGGTAGATCGCCGAGGCGAACAGGCCCCACTGCACGCCGGACTTGATCTGCAGCGACGGGTCGGCGTGGCCGAGCTCCTCGAACCGCGCGAGGAACCCGCCGTGGTCCTCGGCGCCGCCGAACCGCACGGGGAACGACCGGTGCACGTCGCCCTCGGCGGCGAGCAGCCGCAGCTGGCCGAGCACCCGGTCGCGGTGCTCGGCCAGCGGCAGGCCCTCGATGCGGTGGAACCGCTCGTCGGCCATGAGCCGGCGCGCGCCCAGTCGCAGCTCGGGGTAGTGCCCGAGCAGCAGGTGCGCGAGGTGGTCGACGTCCAGGCGGACGTCGGCGTCGAGCCGGGGGTCGCCCTGCTCGGTCTCCGCCGGGGTCGGGCGGGGGGTGGTCGTCGTCATCGGGACTCCTCCGGGTCTTGCGGGGGGAGGGGGCCACGGCTTGGTTCCTCTCGCATCGTCGCTCGAGCTCGGACGGCCCTCGTGCCGGTGCGCGAGGGACCTACGTCCCGAAGTGGTGTCCGAAACCCACAGTACCTGATACCTTCGGTTTCGTGAGCCCCATCACACGAGGGCCGTCGACGACGACGCGACCCACGCTCCTGCGCCCCGACGCCGGTTCGCCGCCGCCGGTCGTCCCCGCCGGGCCCGACGCGCACGACCTGCCCGTCGACGGTCGCTCGACCCGCTGGGCCGACCACCGCGAGGCCCGCCGCGCCGAGCTCGTCCGCATCGCCCGCCGCACCGTCCACCACCACGGCCCGGACGTGTCGATGGAGGAGATCGCGGCCGCCGCCGGCACGTCGAAGTCGATCGTCTACCGCTACTTCACCGACAAGACCGGCCTCCAGATCGCCGTCGCCGAGGCCGTCGTCCTGCAGATCCAGGGCGCGCTCGAGGGCGTCCTGCGCGTCTCGCCGACGCCCCGCGAGGGCCTGCGCGCGATGGTCGCCGTCTACCTCGAGATGATCGAGTCGTCGCCGAACGTGTACGCGTTCGTGACGCGCGACGGGTCCGTCGAGTCCGGCGGCCCGCTCGGCCACTTCCTCGACTCCGTGACGGCCCTCGTCGCCGCCCCCTTCGCACGCGGCCTCACGCAGGAGCAGCCCGACGGCCGCCGCACGGCCCGCCGTCCCGAGGCCGCGCCCGACGAGCCCGCCCCCGCCGACGAGGACGACGCGGCACGCGTCGCGCTCGCCGAGGCCTGGGCCGCCGGCGCCGTGGGCTTCGTCCGTGGCGCGGGGGAGTGGTGGCTCGCGCACCGCGACCAGCCCGGCACCCCCGACCGCGAGGCCCTCACCGCCCAGGTCGCCGCCTGGCTCTGGGCCGGCCCCGTCGGCCTGCTCGCCCGCGACCGCACCCGACAAGGCACGGTGGAACCTCGAGCCGTGGCGGCCGGAGGTCGACGCGTTCGCGATGATCGCCGCCCGCTGCAACCCGGAGTAGCCCGTCCCCACGCAGGGCTTGCGTTCGAGCGCGCCCGAAG
>NZ_JAPESW010000149.1 GCF_028527925.1 Cellulomonas fimi | reverse complement strand
AACACAAATCAACTGAAGAAACCCACCATGCAAGACGGGCAACACTCGGTGATCTACCAGATCTACCAAAAAAGCTTCCACAGCCAAGCGGGTAACGCCACCGGTGACCTGCTGGGTATCGTGGACAAACTCGACTACCTCAAATGGCTGGGTGTCGACTGCCTGTGGATCACCCCCTTCCTGCGCTCGCCGCAACGGGACAACGGCTACGACATCAGCGACTACTACGCCATCGACCCCAGCTACGGGACCATGGCCGATTGCGACCTGCTGATCAGTGAAGCGGCCAAGCGCGGCATCAAGTTGATGCTGGATATCGTGGTCAACCACACCTCCATCGAACACGAGTGGTTCCAGCAGGCGCGCAGCAGCCTCGATAACCCGTACCGCGACTTCTACATCTGGCGCGACCAGCCGAATAACTGGGAATCCAAGTTCGGCGGCTCGGCCTGGGAATACGAGGCGCAAACCGGGCAGTACTTCCTGCACCTGTTCGACCACACCCAGGCCGACCTGAATGGGGACAACCCCAAGGTGCGCGCCGAAGTGTTCAAGCTGATGCGCTTCTGGCGCGACAAGGGCGTGGGCGGCTTCCGCCTGGATGTGATCAACCTGATCTCCAAGCCCGCCGATTTCCCCGAGGACAACACCGACGGCCGCCGCTTCTACACCGACGGCCCGAACG
>NZ_JAPESW010000148.1 GCF_028527925.1 Cellulomonas fimi | reverse complement strand
GACGACGGTGCCGACGTCCTCGAAGGTCGGCTGCACGCGCGCGACGAACTCGACGGGCGCCGAGACGGGGGCGCCGTCGGTCGTCGCGAGCTGTGCGCTGACGCGCACCTCGCAGTTCGCGTGCGCGACGAACCGGACGACGACGCTGCGCTCGTCGCGCGCCGCGACCTCGACGGGGTCGACGGGCTGCGCCTCGAGGCAGGTCTTGCTCGGCGTGACGACGAGCTGCACCGTCACGGGCACCGCGAGGTCGTTGCGGACGGTCATGCGGGCGTCGGTCGACGAGCCGAGCATGTTCGCCGTCCGCGGCGGCTGCACGATCGTGAGCCCGCTGGTGCGCGCGTCGAGGTCGGCGACCACGGCGGCGACGAGCGCGTCGCGCCCGGTGCGGTCGGCGCGCCAGGCGACGGACAACGGGGCGAGCACCTCCTGGTCGACCCCGGCGAGCAGCGTCTCCGGCTCGGACGTGACGTCCGCGAACGCGAGCGTGCGCTCGCGGGCGGCGGCGAGGACCTGGACCTGCGCGGGCGACATCTCGGCGTCCTCGGTCGCGGCGTCGGAGGCGACCGTGCGGGTCTGCGCCATGCCGTCGAGCAGCGTCGAGGCGGGCCGCAGGCGGACCCAGGGCGCGTCGGCGAGGGCGCGCAGCAGGCCGGTCGTGTAGGCGACGTCGGGCACCCACGCGCG
>NZ_JAPESW010000147.1 GCF_028527925.1 Cellulomonas fimi | reverse complement strand
ATCCAAGGAAGTCGCGCGCGACGGCATCCGCGTCAACTGCGTTCGCCCAGGGCATATCTACACCGAAATGCACGCCAGCGGCGGAGAACCGGGTCGTGTGGATCGCGTCAAGGAAAGCATCCCGATGGGCCGGGGCGGCGAGCCCGAAGAAGTGGCGCGGGCCATACTGTGGCTGGCAGGTAAAGAGGCGTCGTTTGTTACCGGGACCTTTCTGGATGTGACTGGGGGCAAGTGAGACATTTGCACACGCTTGACTGGGAACACACACTGCGTCATCGAGCATCCAACCAGAACAAATACTGATAACGGTTCCATTGAAAAAAACGGGAAAACTCATGGGGATTAACGTCACGATGCTAAAGGGCATTTGCTTCCTGACGATGGGTGCCATTGCCCTCGATGCGCTTGCGGGGACGTCGGAACAGAACTATCTGTGCAAGACGCAAGAAACACTGCTGTTCGGCTGCGACTCCGGGCCGAAAATGATCTCGGTTTGCGCATCACACGATTTCTCAGCGACAACCGGCTATGTGCAATACCGATTTGGTACGCCCGGCAAAATCGAGTTGAGCTACCCCGAAAAAAAAAAAAAAAAAAAATACCTCTGCCGAAATAAACCTAGACCTCAGTGCCAGCGCCTTACTGAATTCACACG
>NZ_JAPESW010000146.1 GCF_028527925.1 Cellulomonas fimi | reverse complement strand
CCGAGGTCGTCGCCATCCACGGCGAGGACAAGGTCACCGGCGTGACCCTGCGCGACACCGTCACCGGGCAGACGCGCGAGCATCCCGCGACCGGCGTGTTCGTCGCGATCGGTCACGTGCCGCGCACCGAGCTGCTCGTCGGGCAGGTCGAGCTCGACGACAACGGCTACGTCGCGGTGCAGGGCCGCTCGACCCGGACCAACATCCCCGGCGTGTTCGCCGCGGGCGACGTGGTCGACCACACCTACCGGCAGGCGATCACCGCCGCCGGGTCCGGTTGCGCCGCCGCGCTCGACGCCCAGCACTACCTCGCCGCGCTCGGCGACACCGCGCACGACGTCGTCGACCCCGTCCCCACGACCGTCGCACCCGTCCTGGTCCAGGAGGCCTGATGAGCACCCTCACCGCCGTCACCGACGACACCTTCCAGACCGAGGTCCTCGAGTCCCCGATCCCCGTGATCGTCGACTTCTGGGCCCAGTGGTGCGGGCCGTGCCGGATGGTCGCGCCCGTGCTCGAGGAGCTCGCCGCGCAGTACGACGGCCGCGTGAAGATCGTCAAGGTCGACGCCGACGCCAACCCGCGGCTCACCGCCGACTACGGCATCGTCTCGATCCCGACCCTCAACGTCTTCGCGGGCGGCGAGCTCGTGAAGTCCGTCATCGGCGCCCGCCCCAAGGCGTTCTACGCCGGCGAGATCGAGGACGTCCTCACCACCGTCTGAC
>NZ_JAPESW010000145.1 GCF_028527925.1 Cellulomonas fimi | reverse complement strand
CCTTCCCTCGCCACGGCTTCGATCATCTGTATGCCGCGGGTTGCCAGGGCGCCTGCACCCAGAAACGCTACGCTGCCGATCAATCGGTGCAGGTGGTTTGCAGCGGCGCAGGCATCCCGTGTGCGCTTGGCCTCGGCCAGCGCCGCGAGGTCGATTTGCGCCTCTCGCACCAAGGTTTGCAACAGGTGCTTCACTGTCGCCGCGCTGCCGAAGGTGTCGACCAGGCTCATGCGGGTCGGCCAGTCCGGTTGTGCAGGTGGCCTGCGCTGCTCGCGCAGTTCCCCGGTAGCGGGAAGCCATACGGTGAGGATGTCGCGCAGTTGCTCGAAGGTCACCGGTTTGAGCAGCCAGGCGTCCATGCCGGCCGCCAAGCAACGTTGTATCTGCTCGGTTCCCAGGGTGACGGTGAAGGCAATGATCGGCATGCGCCCGGTACCGGCAATGCGCTCTCTGCGCCGTATTGTGCGGGTCATCACGTAGCCGTCCATGACGGGCATCTGGCAGTCCGTCAGCACCAGGTCCACGGGCTGTCGGTGCATCGCTTCAAGCGCGGCCCGGCCGTCTGCGACCATCACAAAGAAAAAAAAAAAAAGATGACATTAAGTCCACTACACACAGTCTCCATCTTGTGGTCACGACAACACAGTAGGCAACGAACCAGTCCCCACGGCACACGTTATGGATATT
>NZ_JAPESW010000144.1 GCF_028527925.1 Cellulomonas fimi | reverse complement strand
AAGCTCAAGACCACCCTCATCTGGATCGTCGCGATCTTCCTCGTGTACGCGATCGTCACGAGCCCCGACCGGGCCGCCGACCTCGTGCGCGCACTGTGGGACATGATCACGGGCGCGTTCGCGAGCTTCGGCCGCTTCTTCGCGGGCCTCACCGAGTAGCGACACCCCGCCGCACGCCATGACGACCCCCGACGCGATCGTCCGCAGCCACCGCAACATCCGCCGGTACGTGCTGCCGGGCGAGCGCGTCGTGTTCACCGCCCGCTCGCACTGGGGAAAGCTCGCCGAGCCCGTGCTCACGACGTTCGGCGGCTTCCTGCTCCTCGCGCTGCTCGTCGTCCCCGGCGCGGGGATGGTCGTGGGGGAGAGCGCGGACTGGCTGTGGCTGCTGTTCCTCGTCCTGCTCGGGCGGCTCGGGTGGAAGGTGCTCGACTGGCGCAACGAGTGGTTCGTCGCGACCGACAAGCGCATGCTGCTGCTCTACGGGCTGGTCACGCACAAGGTCGCGATGATGCCGCTCGTCAAGATCACCGACATGCGGTACTCGCGGTCGCTCGTCGGTCGCGTCCTCGGCTACGGCGAGTTCCTGCTGGAGTCGGCGGGCCAGGACCAGGCGATGCGGCGCATCAACTGGGTCGCGCACCCCGACGCCACGTACCGCGAGCTGTGCGCGACGATCTTCACACCCGGCATGGCCGCTGCGCAGCCGGCCGGACGGCCCGGGTTCGGGGGTGG
>NZ_JAPESW010000143.1 GCF_028527925.1 Cellulomonas fimi | reverse complement strand
AAAGAAGAGTAGTATGTAGGGTAAGGAGGAAATAAGGCTGCGATGGTGGAGGGGAAGAGGGGTGGGATAAAGTAAGAACGATTGGAGATAATGTAGTGTGCATATGAAGTGCGAAAAAAGATAATATGGCTAAGAGGTTCAACTTTTGTTGTTTTTTTTTTCCACTCGTCCTTGTCCGACAATCCACGCAGGTGACCCATGATTCCCAGAACCTTGTTCAGCCCGGAACACGAACTCTTCCGCGAGAGCGTGCGCACCTTCCTCGAAAAAGACGCCGCGCCGTTCCATGGGCAGTGGGAGAAACAGGGCTACATCGACCGCAGCTTATGGAGCAAGGCGGGGGAGGCGGGGATGCTGTGTTCCCACCTGCCAGAAGAATATGGCGGGCTGGGCGCGGACTTTTTGTACAGCGCGGTGGTGATCGAGGAGATCAGCCGGCTGGGGCTGACCGGCATCGGTTTTTCCCTGCATTCGGATATTGTTGCGCCATATATCCTGCATTACGGCAGTGAGGCGTTGAAACACAAATACCTGCCCAAGCTGATCTCCGGTGAAATGGTCACGGCCATTGCCATGACCGAGCCGGGCGCTGGTTCCGACCTGCAAGGGGTGAAAACCACGGCAGTGCTGGACGGCGATGACTACGTGATCAATGGCTCCAAAACCTTCATCACGAACGGCTATCTGGCCGAGCTGGTGA
>NZ_JAPESW010000142.1 GCF_028527925.1 Cellulomonas fimi | reverse complement strand
ACCCGCTTGCCAACAACCAGCAGGAAGCGCAGCTGATCGACGCCTGGTTCCACAAACTGGCCGATCAGGTGGTGAGCGACTGGGACAACCTGCCGCTGGAAAAAACCAACAACCACTCCTATTGGGCCGCCTGGTCGGTGATGGCAACGTCCGTCGCCGTCAACCGTCGCGACCTGTTTGATTGGGCGGTGAAGGAATACAAGGTCGGCGCGAACCAGGTCGATGACCAGGGCTTCCTGCCGAACGAATTGAAGCGTCAGCAACGCGCATTGTCCTACCACAACTACGCGCTGCCGCCGCTGTCGATGATCGCCAGTTTCGCGCTGGTCAACGGTGTGGACCTGCGCCAGGAAAACAACGGCGCGCTCAAACGCCTGGGTGACAAGGTGCTGGCCGGGGTGAAAGACCCGGAGATCTTCGAACAGAAGAATGGCAAAGAGCAGGACATGAAGGACTTGAAACAGGACATGAAATTCGCCTGGCTCGAACCTTTCTGCACCCTCTACACCTGCGCGCCGGATGTGCTCGAGCGCAAGCACGGGATGCAGCCGTTCAAGACGTTCCGCCTCGGGGGTGACCTGACCAAGGTCTACGACCCGACGCATGAAAAAGGCAACAAAGGTTCCTAAGGCTGAATGGATTACCTGTAGTGAGCGGGATTGCCCCGCGCTGGGCTGCGAAGCGGCCCTAATCGATTCGTCGCGGTGTGCCAGGTATACCGCGACGTGGGGTTTTGGGGCTGCTACGCAGCCCAGCGCGGGGCAAGCC
>NZ_JAPESW010000141.1 GCF_028527925.1 Cellulomonas fimi | reverse complement strand
CTCGGCAACGGTAATGCCTCAACTGATCGATAAGATGGAGCGCTATGGCGCGCCACGCCCTATCCCCAGCATGGTTATCCCGCTGGGCTACTCGTTCAACCTGGATGGTGCATCACTGTTTGCCGCCCTGGGCACATTGTTCATCGCCCAAGCGTATGGCATCGACTTGAGCCTGGCAGATCAGGGCATGCTGATATTGATCATGGTGTTGACTTCGAAGGGTGCAGCGGGCGTACCAGGCTTCATGTTTATCATCCTTACTGCGACCTTGACCACAGCTGGGCTCCCCGTGGAGGGCGTGGCGATCATCGCAGGGGTCTATCGCCTGATGGATATGCCGGTCACAGCTTTGAATGTACTGGGCAACGCGTTGGCCCCCTTGGTGATTGCCCGGTGGGAGGGTCAATTGAAGGCGCCTGACAGTACAACAGCGGTCGAGCCAGCCAGCGCACCGTTCAATGCCTGACGGCTCTATTCCAAACGCCCCGCAAAGCGTGCGCTCGAGCCTTTGCGGGGCGATTTCAGATCTTTTCCTTACGCTGAGGGTGCTGTTTCCCTGCGCCTGGGTGAGTACCAGAAGGCGCCTTGGTTTCGCTGCGAATCTGCGCGTGGCTGATCAACGCAAAGATAAAGCTGCCGCCGATGATATTGCCTGCCAAGGTCGGTCCGGCAAACACCAGCCAGAAGTCCTTCCACGCCAACTCGCCAGCAAACACCAAGTACGACACTTCCGC
>NZ_JAPESW010000140.1 GCF_028527925.1 Cellulomonas fimi | reverse complement strand
GGCATGTGCGAGGACGGCCCGCGCACGTGGGACTCCCCGGACCCGGGCGCTCCGGTTGGCGCGATCGAGCAGGGCGTCGACGGAGACTCCCGCACGGACTGCAGCGTCGGTCACGACGAGTCCGTCCAGGGCGGGGAGCGAGAGCAGGCAGTCCCACGTCGTCCGTTCGAGGTCCGTGCACGGCAGCCCGAGGACGTCGACCACGCCGTCGCCCGGGATCCCGCGGTGCCGCACGACGAGCGGGTCCCGTCGGCCGCCACCGGTGACGGCCATGCGGACGTGCGTGCGTCCAGGCGTCCGCCACAGAGGAAGGCCGTGGAGCATCGCCGCGGTGGCGTGGCTGAAGACGTGGTCCGTCGCGACGCGCGCATGGGTCCCGATGACGCGGGCGAGAGCCTCGGCGCGGGGCGAGACGTCGGTCGTCGGCAGGTAGGTCCCGCGGCCGACGCGCATCAGAGCGCCCCGGGCGACGGCCGCGGCGATCGCGTTCGAGGGATGGTCCCGCGCGTGGACGACGTGCGGCAGCGCGGGCGGGACGAGGTCGGTGGCGGAGCCGGGCCGAGGAGGCATGCCGTGCAGGATCGACCAGCGCGTTCGTGGCCCGTACGGCTGCGGTCGGCGTCCGGTGACGGCCCCATGTGCCGGCGGGCTGTGGACGGCTCGAGCGGCAGCCGTCGGCGATGACACTTCTGCTCGGAGGTGAGGCATCGATGTCTCGCTCTGGAGCGGATGTCGCATCCTCGGAGGCGACGGCCGGGCAGGCCATCGCGGGTGGTG
>NZ_JAPESW010000013.1 GCF_028527925.1 Cellulomonas fimi | reverse complement strand
CCCCTGGGCCGGGCGGCCCCCGCGCCTGGGCGTCGCCGGGGTCGGCGACGGCGCCCCGCGCGACGTCCGCCGCGCCGCCGCCGCCCCCGCCCGCGCGACCCGCGGCCTGCGTCCCCTCCTCACCGCCCACCCCCGGTACCCCCGTCAGACGTCCTCCGCCGCGCCCGCCGCCCCTCCTTCCCCCCCCCAGGGCCACCTGCTCGCCGCCTACCGCACGCCCGCGCCCCCCTCGGCCCGCTCCCCCTCCCACGCGACACGGGCCCCCCCCTCCTGCGGCCGGCCCGCCAGGGCGGCCGCCGCGGGCTCCGCCCTCCGCCCTCCGCGCATCGTTGTGGCTTCCGGTCCATGCGCTCGGTGCCTCAGGTTCGGGCTCTCACCCACCCGGACCCCTCGCGGCGGACGAGGCCGTCGAGCTCGAGGAGACCGAGCGCTCCCCGCGTGTCCGCGACGCTGACCCCCGCGGACGCCGCGAGCGCGATGGGCTCGAGGGGGTGTCGCCAGGTCGTGGCGTCCAGCACGCGTCGGACGTGCTGCGGCAGGCCGTCCCCCGGAGCGGCGGGCAGGTCCTGCGGGTCGGGCGCCGGGCCGTCGAGACCTGCGAGCTCGAGCACCTCCGCGGCGTCGGTGACGCAGACCGCGACGCCCGAACGCAGCAGCCGGTGGCAGCCGGCGGACGCGACGGAGGTGACCGGCCCCGGCACGACACCCACCGGTCGCAGGAGGCCCGCGGCGTGGTACGCGGTGCTGATCGCGCCGGATCGCCATGCCGCCTCGACGACGACGGTCGCGCTGCCGAGCCCGGCGATCAGCCGGTTGCGCTGCAGGAAGCGCACGCGCGTCGGCACCGACCCGACCGGCACCTCCGAGACGATCGCGCCACCGTCGGCGAGCACGGCGTCGAGCAGCCGCGCGTTGCCCCGCGGGTACGCGCGGTCGACCCCGCCCGCGAGCATGACGACCGTCCGACCCGACCGCGCGAGCGCGCCGCGGTGCGCGGCGGCGTCGATCCCGAACGCACCGCCCGAGACGACCGTGACGCCACGGTCCGCGAGCACCGCTGCGAGGTCGTGGGCGACGCGTTCGCCGTACGTCGTCGCGGCGCGCGCGCCGACCACTGCGACGCTCCGCGCGCCCGCCGTCGCCAGGTCCGCGTCGCCCCGCACCCAGAGCCCGAAGGGTGCCGCCGGGCCGAGCGCGTCGATCGCGTGCGGCCAGCCGGCGTCGCCCGGCACGACGAACGTGCCGCCGAGCTCGGCGAGCGCGTCGAGCCGTTGGACGACCTCGAGCGTGGCGGCTCGCGGTGCCCACCGCGCCAGCGCACGGGCCAGGCGGTCCCGCCCCGGGCCGCGCTCGTCCCGGCCGGCGTCGTCCCCGCCGCACGAGACTCCCTGCAGATCGAGCGCGAGCTGGTGTCCCGCGGCCGGTGCGCACCCGCCGTCCGCGAGCACGGCATCGGCGCCCCGGCGGACGTCGGTGTGCTCGTGCAGCGCGTGCTCGACCCGCGCCCAGGCCTCGGCCGGACCGAGCGTCGCGACGAGAGCTGCGGCGACGGCGTCGCCCGGCTCGACGAGCGCGCTCCACGCCGCCCTCGCCCGTCGCTCGTCGGCTGCGGCCCTCATGCGCCGTGACCCCGGGTCCGCAGCAGCAACGCACGCCCGACGTCGTCGCGTGCCGGTGTGCCGCGGCCGTCCAGGTCCGCGAGCGTCCAGGCCACGCGCAGGACGCGGTCGACACCGCGCAGGCTCAGCGTGCCGCGCTCGACGGCGCGGTCGAGGTCGGCGACGACAGTGCGGTCGCCCCTGAGCCGCTCACGGAGCCAGGATCCGGGGACCTCCGCGTTGGTCCGCCACGGCGTCCCGACCAGACGGTCCGCCTGCGCGGCGCGCGCGGCGGCCACGCGTCGTGCGACGACTGCCGTCGGGTCCCCTGCGGTCCCACCCGGTCGGGTCGGCGAGAGCTCCACCTGCAGGTCCACGCGGTCGAGGAGCGGACCCGAGAGCCTCGAGAAGTACCGGCGTCGCTGCTCGCTCCGGCACGTGCAGTCGAGGCCCTTGCCCACGGCGCGCCCGCACGGGCACGGGTTGGCGGCGAGCACGAGCTGGAAGCGCGCCGGGTAGCGCGCGGCACCGGCGGCTCGGTGCAGGACGAGCTCGCCGTGCTCGAGCGGTTGCCGGAGCGTCTGCAGGACCGCGGTGGTGAACTCCGGCGCCTCGTCGAGGAAGAGGACGCCGCGGTGGGCGCGCGACGCGGCGCCGGGCCGCGGGACACCGGAGCCGCCGCCCACGACGCTGGCCGGGGTCGCGGTGTGGTGCGGGTCCTCGAAGGGCGGCCGCGTGAGCAGCCCGGCGCCCGGGTCGAACGTGCCCGCGATCGAGTGCACCGACGTGACCTCGACGGCCGCATGCTCGTCGAGGTCCGGCAGCAGACCGGGCAGTCGCGACGCCAGCATCGTCTTGCCCGTGCCGGGCGGACCGACCATGAGCAGGTGGTGCCCGCCGGCGGCCGCGACCTCGAGGGCGTGGCGGGCGTCCTCCTGGCCGAGGACGTCCGCGAGGTCGAGCCGTCGCGGGAGCCGGTCGCCGGCGACGACGAGGCCGTCGACGGGCGGCAGGTCGGGCACCTCGACGTCGGCTCCGTACCGGGCGGCGACCTCGGCGAGCGTCGTCGCGCCCACCACCTGCGCACCGGGGACGAGCCGCGCCTCGGCGACGTTCCCGGTCGGGACCACGACGCGGGGATGACCGGCGGCGACGGCTGCGGCCACCGCGGGCAGCACCCCCCGCACGGGACGCAGGCGCCCGTCGAGTCCGAGCTCCCCGACGTGAACCACGCCGTGCACGCGGTCGGCGTCGACGAGCCCGGCGCCCGCGAGCGTCGCGACGGCGATCGCCAGGTCGAACGCGGAGCCGGACTTCGGCAGCGTCGCGGGCGAGAGGTTGACCGTGATGCGCCGGTTGGGCCACGCGAGGCCGCTCGACGTCACCGCGGCGCGGACGCGGTCACGCGCCTCGGCGAGCGACGCGTCGGGCAGGCCGACGAGGGTGAACGCCGGCAGCGACGGCGCGAGGTGCGCCTCGACGTCGACGACGTGCGCCGCCAGCCCGACGAGCGCGACCGCGGACGTGCGGCCGAGCGTCACTCAGACCACCCCCACGAGGTGCTCGACCTCAGCCGCACCACGCGCCCGCACGAGGACGCACACCACGTCCACGCGGACCGAGGCGGGACGCACGTCGTGCGCGGCGAGCCAGCGCGCAGCGAGACGGCGGACCCGTGCGAGCTTGCGTGCCGTCACCGCCTCCGCGGGCGAGCCGTAGGCGGTCGACCTCCGTGTCTTGACCTCGACCACGACGAGCTCCGTGCCGTCGAGCGCCACGAGGTCGAGCTCGCCGTCGCCGCACCGCCAGTTCCGGTCGAGGACCTCCCAGCCGCGCTCGCGCACGTGCGCTGCCGCCACGTCCTCGCCGTACCGTCCCACCGCGTCCTTCGCCCGCACCGGACCACCTCCGCAGGCAGCCTGGCGTCACCGCCGCGCGCGGTCGGCGACGCCGAACCGCGCCGGTGGACGGACGCCCCGGACGGCGGGCTGTGGACGGCTCGTGCACTCAGGGCGAGGACCGGTGACCGCCGCGGCAGCGCGCGGCAGTCCGTGGATCAGCGCGGGAAGGCGGTGCCGCCCCCGAGGTCGAGCTCGGTCTTCGCGAGCTCCTCGACGTTGACGTCCTTGAACGTGACGACGCGCACCGACTTCACGAAGCGCGCGGACCGGTAGACGTCCCACACCCACGCGTCGGCGAGGCTCAGCTCGAAGTAGACCTCACCCGCGGCGGACCTCACCTGCAGGTCCACGTGATTCGCCAGGTAGAACCGGCGCTCGGTCTCGACCACGTACGAGAAGAGACCCACGACGTCCCGGTACTCGCGGTACAGCGCGAGCTCCATGTCGGTCTCGTAGTTCTCCAGGTCCTCGGCGCTCACGCGACCATCATCCCCCATGCCCGCCGGACGGACGCCATCGCGACCCGCGGCGAGCCCCGCTCGTCCGGGTCAGTCCGGATCGCCCGGCAGCGTCCGAGCGGCGTCCGGGAGCCCGAACGCGTCGAGCGGCACGAGCGGCTCGAGGTCGGCGACCTCGTCGCCCAGGACGCCCTCCTGCGCGGACGGCAGCCGCCACGAGCGCCGGTGCAGGACGCAGGGGCCGAGCGTCCGGAGCGCCTCGAGGTGGTCGGGCGAGGAGTACCCCTTGTTCTCGTCCCAGCGGTAGTCCGGGTGCGTCGCGGCGAGCTCGACCATCATCGCGTCACGCTCGCACTTGGCCAGGACGGACGCCGCCGCGACGGTCGCGCACGACCGGTCGGCCTTCACCCGGGTCAGCACCCGCGACGCGGGCGGTTCCTCGGGCTCGACGGCGGCGAACAGGTCCTGCTGCGTCGGGCCGGACAGCCAGTCGTGCGAGCCGTCGAGGAGCACGACGTCGACGGGGCCGACCTGGGTCCGCACCTGCGCGAGCGCACGGGTCCCGGCGAGCCGCAACGCGGCGATGATCCCGACGGCGTCGATCTCGGCGGCGCTCGCGTGCCCGACGGCACGCGCGAGACCCCACCGTCGCAGGGAGGGGAGCAGCGCGGTGCGGGCGAGGGGCGTCAGGAGCTTGGAGTCGGCCACACCACGTGGGGCCGAGCGGGTCGACGCGTCCACGACGACGACACCGACGCTCACCGGCCCGGCGAGCGACCCGCGCCCGACCTCGTCCATGCCGGCGACGAGGCGCGCGCCCTCGCGCAGGAGCACCCGCTCGTGGCGCAGGTGCGGTCCGCTGCGCGGCTTGGCGGCCCGCGCGGCCCGTGGGGCTGTGACGAGCTCGGCGGTCACGACGGGTCCGGGACGTCCTCGAAGGTGGCCGACGGGTTGCGCAGCAACCCGGCCCGGTCGAGCGGCCAGACGGTCACGAACGCGACGCCGACGACGTTCTTGATCGGCACCGAGCCGCCGCCCGGGTCACCCATGTTGTAGCGCGAGTCGAGCGAACGCTGCCGGTTGTCCCCCATGACCCACAGCGACTCGGTCGGGACCGTGATGTCGAACGGGACGTCGCTCGGGATCGCCCCGGGCGCGACGTACGGCTCGTCGATCGCGACCCCGTTGACGGTGAGCGGACCTCCGGCGACGCACGCCTCGTCGCACACGACGTGGTCGCCCGGCAGCCCGATGACGCGCTTGACGAGGTGCTCCCCCGCGTCCTGCGGGTACAGCCCGATGAAGGTGAGCACGTCGCGGACGACCTTGTTCACGCCGGTCGGCGCGACCTCCTCGGACCCGTTGAGCCAGCCCCCTGGGTCCTTGAACACGACGATGTCGCCGCGCCGCAGGTCGAACGGACCGGGGGTCAGCTTGCTCACGAGGATGCGGTCGTCCTCGATGAGCGTGTCGTGCATCGACGGGCTCGGGATGAAGAACGCCTGGATGAGGAACGTCTTGACGACGAGCGAGAGCGCGAGCGCGCTCACGAGGATGATGACGGTCTCGCGGAGCATGGACAGCGCGCCGTTGCGCTGGCGCTTCGCCGCGTGCCGGTTCCGGCGGGCACGACGTCCGTCGAGGGCGTCGTCACCCGGCGCGGACGGGTCGGTCGACGGGGGCACGAGGCCCTCACGGGGCCAGGGGGTGCGCCGGGGCTCGTGGACTCCCTCGGCCGGGCGGTCGATCACCCGCACACTCTCGCACGCCTCAGCGCCGTTCGTGTACCTGACCACGACACGGTCACGGCGCTCCTGTGACCCGCCTGTGAGGGCTCGGTGGAGACGCCGACGGGCGGCCACCCCGGAGGGTGGCCGCCCGTCGTGGAGCGTCGAGAGGACTCAGCCCTTCGACGGCGCGGTCTCGCGCTTCTCCTTGATCTTGGCCTTCTTGCCGCGCAGGCCACGCAGGTAGTACAGCTTCGCGCGACGGACGTCACCGCGGGTGACGACCTCGATCGACTCGAGCGACGGGGAGTGCACCGGGAAGGTGCGCTCGACGCCGACCTGGAAGCTGATCTTGCGGACCGTGAAGGTCTCACGGACGCCGGCGCCCTGGCGGGCGATGACGACGCCCTGGAACGCCTGGACCCGCGAGCGGTTGCCCTCGACGACCTTGACGTTGACCTTGACGGTGTCACCGGGGCGGAAGTCCGGGACGTCGGTGCGCAGCGAGGCTGCGTCGAGCTGGTCGAGCGTGTGCATGTGTGTCGCTTCCCCGCCCTGCCACAGGTCAGGAACGTTCTCGTGGGCGCCCCGGCCGCGAGGGGCGGGCGCCTGCGATGGTCTGGTTCCGGTGCGTCCGGGGCCGAGCGATCGGCGGTTCCCGGCTGGCCGTGGGCCGTCTCCCCTGTGGCAGAGACGCGACCTGCGCGCACCAGCGGACAAGTCTGCCACAGCGACGCCCGCCCGCGGTAATCGCGTCAGCCGTCGCCGGGCGACGGCCCGTCGGTCGTCGCGGGCGTCGTCACCTGCGGCTCCGCCGCACCGGGCGGCCACCCCGCCGCCTCCAGCGTCGCGCGGTCGTGCGCGTCGAGCTGCTCGGGGGCGAGCGCGTCGAGCAGGTCGGGACGTCGCGCGGCCGTGCGCACGAGCGCCTGATCACGACGCCAGCGCGCGATCCGGCCGTGATGGCCGGACAGCAGCACGTCGGGCACGTCGAGGTCGGCCCAGGTCGGCGGCTTCGTGTAGACGGGGTACTCCAGCAGACCGGCGGCGCCGTGCGACTCCTCGACGAGCGACTCGGGGTTCCCGACGACACCCGGCAGCAGCCGGGCGACCGCCTCGACGAGCACGAGCGCCGCGACCTCGCCGCCGTTGAGCACGTAGTCACCGAGGGAGAACTCGCTGACCGTCACGCCCGGCCGGGTCGCGTAGTGCTCGGCCACGCGCGCGTCGATGCCCTCGTACCGCCCGCACGCGACGACGAGGTGCGCCTCGGTCGCGAGCCGCTCCGCGGTCCGCTGCGTGAAGCGCGCGCCCGAGGGGGTCGGCAGGAGCAGGTGCGAGCCGTCGTCGAGCAGGTCGTCGAGCGCCCTCCCCCACACGTCGGGCCGCATCACCATGCCGGCGCCACCGCCGAACGGCGTGTCGTCGACCGTGCGGTGGCGGTCCGAGGTCCAGTCGCGCAGGTCGTGCACGCGCAGGTCCAGCAGACCCGCGGTCCGCGCCTTGCCGACGAGCGAGAGGTCCAGCGGCGCGAGGTAGTCGGGGAAGATCGTGACGACGTCGACGCGCACGTCAGGCCTCGTCGTCCGCGCCGTCGCGCGTCCCTGCGACGCCGCCGCCGCGCGTCTCGTCGGACACGACCAGGTTCGCCGCGTCCGACGCGAGCAGCCCGCCGGGCGGGTCGAGCACGACGCGACCGCCGGCGACGTCGACCACCGGCACGATCGCCCGCACGAACGGCACGAGCGTGCGGGCGCCGTCGGCCTCCCGGACCACCAGGACGTCGTGTGCCGGCGCGTGCTCGAGCCCGACGACCTCGCCGAGGACCCGGCCGTCGACGTGCTCCGCCCGCAGGCCCGCGAGCTCGTGGGGGTACCACGCGTCCTCGTCGTCGTCGGAGTCGTCCGCGTCGACGACGAGCGTCACCCCGGTCAGCGCCTCGGCGGCCGTCCGGTCGCCGGCCTCGGCGAACGTCACGTACCAGCGACCCTGCTGCACGCGCGTGCGGACGACGGTCAGCGGCCCCGCCGACGCGGGGTCCGTGGCGAGCACCGCACCGGCGGCGAGCCGGTCCTCGGGTGCGTCCGTGCGCAGGTCGAGTGCGACCTCGCCGCGCAGGCCGTGCGCACGTCCGATCCGCGCGACGGTCAGCAGCATGGGTTTCCTCCGAGGGGTACGGCGTGGATCGGGCGCCCCGCGCCACGCGGGCGGCGACGGGGGCAGGCACGGCACAGGCCCGGTCCCCAGGCTAGGGGACCGGGCCTGTCGAGCCGTCGGGCGGCCGCCGCGGCGGCGTGCCCGGGGGCGGGTCAGCGGCGGTCGACGTCCACGACGTCGACGCGCACCGCACCGTCCGGGGACAGCGCCCCGACGACGGTGCGCAGCGCGCGGGCGGTGCGTCCGCCGCGACCGATGACGCGTCCGAGGTCGTCCGGGTGGACCCGGACCTCGAGGAGCTCGCCGCGCCGCAGGGACGAGGCGCTCACGCGCACGTCGTCCGGGTGGTCGACGATCCCGCGCACCAGGTGCTCGAGCGCGTCGGCGAGCATCAGGCCTGCTCGTCCTCGGCGGCGGGCGCCTCGTCGGCCGGGGCCTCCGCAGCGGCGGCCTTCTTCTCCGACGCCGTCGCCTTGACCTTCTCGGCGTCGGCGGCGGCGGCCTCGATCGCGGCCTTCGGGTCGACCTTCTCGCCCTTGGTCTTGAGGGTGCCCTCCGCGCCCGGCAGGCCCTTGAACTTCTGCCAGTCGCCGGTGACCTTGAGGAGCGCGAGGACCTGCTCGGTCGGCTGCGCGCCGACACCGAGCCAGTACTGCGCGCGGTCCGAGGTGATCTCGATGAACGAGGGCTCCTCGGTCGGGTGGTACTTGCCGATCTCCTCGATGACGCGGCCGTCGCGCTTGGTGCGCGAGTCCGCGACGACGATGCGGTAGTACGGCGCCCGGATCTTGCCGAGACGCTTGAGACGGATCTTCGTGGCCACGGTGTGGTCTTCTCCTGGATCTGCTGGGGTGGCCTCGAGGCGCTGCCCGTGGGGTGGGCGCACCGTCCGGCCGAGGACACGACGGAGGCAGGTAGAGGGGCTGCAGCCATCGGGTACAGCCGACCATTGTGCCAGACGACGCGGCGTCCTCCCAAGCCGGCCCGACGGGTCCGACCACGGCCGTCCGACCGGCCGCCCGTCGCGCCGTCGTCGGCGTCCACGCCGGTCAGCGCACGCGGTGCCCGCGCAGGACGACCGCGGCCGGGTCCGCCAGCACGGCGACGTCGTCCCGGGGGTCGGCCGTGTAGACGACCAGGTCCGCCGACGCGCCCTCGCTCAGGCCGTCGACGCCCAGCCACGCGCGGGTCCGCCAGCTCGCCGCCGCGACCACGTCCCGCGCGGGGATGCCGGCGCGTGCCATCTCGGCGGCCTCGTCGGCGATCCGGCCGTGCCCGATGGTGCCGCCCGCGTCGGTGCCGACGAGCACCCGCACGCCCGCGTCGTGCAGGTCGCGCACGTGGTCGTACCGCCGCTCCCCCATGGCCCGCATCCGCGCGGCGAACAGCGGGTACCGCGCCTCGCCCTGCGCGGCGATGGCGGGGAACTGCGCGACCTGCAGGAGCGTCGCCGTGACCGGGATGCCGGCGGCGGCGATCCGGTCGATGTGGTCCGAGGACGCGCCCGTCGCGTGCTCGAGGCAGTCCACGCCCGCGTCGAGCAGGTCGTCGAGCGACTCGGTCGCGAACGTGTGGGCGGTGACGCGTGCGCCGGCGTCGTGCGCGGCGGCGACGGCGTCCGCCAGCACGTCGCGGGGCCAGAGCGGCCGCAGGTCGCCGGCGGGGCCGAGGTCGCGGTCGATCCAGTCGGCGACGAGCTTGACCCAGCCGTCGCCGCGCGTGGCCTCCTCACGGACGGCTCCGGGCAGCTCCTCGACGGTCGCGAGCTCACGCCCGTAGTGGCGCAGGTACCTCTTGGGGCGGGCGAGGTGGCGGCCGGCGCGGATCAGGCGCGGGAGGTCGTCACGCGCGTGCACCCAGCCGGTGTCGGCGGGCGAGCCCGCGTCTCGCACCAGCAGGACGCCCGCGTCGCGGTCGGCGAGCGCCTGCTTCTCGGCCGTGCCGTCGTCGACGGGGCCGTCGGACGCGAGCCCGATGTGGCAGTGCACGTCGACCAGGCCCGGCAGCACCCAGCCGTCGAGCACCGCGGTCGGCGATGCGGCGGGACGCGAGAACGTGATGCGCCCGCCGACGACCCACGCTTCGCCGACCTCGCGGTCGTCGTCGAGCACGACGGTCCCGCGCAGGTGCAGCACCTCGCCGGCCGTCATGGCGTCAGCGCCCGAGGAAGCGGTCCAGCCCGGCGGGGAGCTGCAGGTTCGCCGGGTCGACGTCCTGCTGCGCGGGCTGCTGGCCGCCGAGCCCGAACGCCGAGCCGCTCGCCGCCGGCGTCGCCGGGCCGCGCTCGAGCGCGGCGCGCTCCTGAGCGGCGCGCTTCGCGGGGTTCCCCGACTTGCCCTTGACCTTGCGCGCGGGCGCGGCGGTCCGGCCGCGGGACTTCTTGCCGCCCATGCCCGGCAGGTTGCCCATGCCTGGCATGCCCGGCATGCCACCGCCCTTGGCCATCTGGCGCATCATCTTCTGCGCACCGTCGAACCGCTCGACGAGCTGGTTGATGTCGGTCGGCGTGGTGCCCGAGCCGCGCGCGATACGGGCGCGGCGCGAGCCGTTGATGATCTTCGGGTTCTGCCGCTCGGCGGGGGTCATCGAGCGGATGATCGCCTCGATGCGGTCGACCTCGCGCTCGTCGAAGCTGTCGAGGGCCTCCCGCATCTGGCCCATGCCGGGGAGCATCCCGAACATGTTCTTGAGCGGGCCCATCTTGCGCAGCTGCTGCATCTGCACGAGGAAGTCCTCGAGCGTGAAGTCCTCGCCGCTGACGAGCTTGCCCGCCATCTTCTCGGCCTGCTCGGCGTCGAACGCCTTCTCGGCCTGCTCGATGAGCGTCAGCACGTCACCCATGTCGAGGATGCGCGACGCCATGCGGTCGGGGTGGAAGACCTCGAAGTCCGTGAGCTTCTCGCCCGTGGACGCGAACAGGATCGGGCGGCCCGTGACCGACGCGACCGACAGCGCGGCACCACCGCGCGCGTCGCCGTCGAGCTTGGACAGCACGACGCCCGTGAACCCGACGCCGTCCGCGAAGGCCTGCGCGGTCGTGACCGCGTCCTGGCCGATCATCGCGTCGATGACGAAGAGGATCTCGTCGGGCTCGACCGCGTCGCGGATGTCGGAGGCCTGCTGCATGAGGTCGGCGTCGACGCCGAGGCGACCCGCGGTGTCGACGATGAGCACGTCGTGCTGCCGGGTGCGCGCGGTCTCGAGGCCCTGACGGGCCACGGACACGGGGTCGGCACCGGCGGGCAGGTAGTCGTCGGAGCCCTGGTTGCCGGGGTGCGGCGCGTATACCGGCACGCCCGCACGCTCCCCCACGACCTGGAGCTGCGTGACCGCGTTGGGGCGCTGCAGGTCCGCGGCGACGAGCAGCGGCGTGTGGCCCTGGTTCTTGAGGTGCAGCGCGAGCTTGCCCGCGAGCGTCGTCTTGCCCGCACCCTGCAGGCCGGCGAGGAGGATCACGGTCGGCGGACGCTTGGCGTACGCGAGCGGGCGGTTCTGGCCGCCGAGGATCGACACGAGCTCGTCGTTGACGATCTTGACGACCTGCTGCGCCGGGTTGAGCGCCTGCGAGACCTCGGCCGACAGCGCGCGCTCGCGCACCGCACCCGTGAAGGAGCGCACGACCGGCACGGCGACGTCCGCGTCGAGCAGCGCGCGGCGGATCTCGCGCACCGTGGCGTCGATGTCCGCCTCGGACAGACGGCCCTTGGTGCGCAGGTTCTTGAAGGTCGACGTCAGTCGGTCGGACAGGGTGGCGAACACCGGGCGGTCCTCACGCTTCGGGGATCACGGACGTCCCAGGGTACCCGCCAGGCGCCGGCCGGCCCGCGCGACGAGGTCGTCGACGAGCGTGCCGCGCCACGCGCTCCACGCCGCCGGGCCCGCCGCGGACGCGTCGGCCTCGGTCAGCGCGCGCAGCACCGCGAGCAGGTCCGCGCGGTGGTCGACCGCGTCGAGGAGGCGGTCGACCGTCGCGGGGTCGTCCGGGTCGGCCGTCGTGGCGAGGTCGACGAGCGTGAGGTGCTCGCGCACGAGGCGGGCGACGTCGCTCGCGACCTGGTCGTCGAAGCCCATGCGCTGCACGATCGGTGCCGCGAGGCGCGCACCCTCGACCGAGTGGTCGCCCGCCCCCGCGCGCTTGCCGATGTCGTGCAGCACCGCGGCGAGCAGCAGCGTGTCGCCGAGCGCGAGGTCGCGGCGTGCGTGGCCCGCGCGCGCGACGGTCTCGACGAGGTGCCGGTCGACGGTGTGCCGGTGCACGGGCGAGCGCTGCGGCCGGTTGCGCACGCCCGCCCACTCCGGGATCCACGTCGTCACCACGCCGGCCAGGTCGAGCGCCTCCCAGATCGGGACCTGCGCGTGCTCGGACGCGAGCAGCTGGACGAAGTACGCCCGCGCCGCCTTCGGCCACGGCGTCGGCAGCGGCGGCGTGGCCGTGAGGCTCGCGACCGTCACGGGCGACAGCGCGAGACCCGTGCGGGCGGCGGTCGCGGCGGCGCGCAGCGAGAGCAGCGGGTCCTCGGCCGGACGGGCGTCGACCGCGAGGACGATCTCGCCGTCGTGCTCGACGAGGTCCTCGGCGATGGGCCGCAGCCGCGGCGGCGTGCGTCGACCGCGCACGAGCACGGGCTTGCGGGCGGGCCGCTGGAGGGCCTGACGCGCGTTGCGCGCCGTCGTGTCGAGGGCGTACGAGATGACGCGGCCCGCCTCGGCGATGCTCGCGAGCAGGTCGTCGCGGTCGTCGAAGCCGACCAGCGCGGCGACCTCGTCCTGGTCGGCGAGCAGCAGCCGGTTGGTGTGTCGGCGCGTCGCGACCTGGACGGCGTCACGCACGTCGAGCAGGTGGGCGTACGCGTGGTCGACCGCGCCGTGCGGGCGGTCGGTGAGCCACGTCGCGGCGAGCGCGCTCAGCACGACCGCGTCGCGGATGCCGCCGCGGGCCTCCTTGAGCTCGGGCTCGATGCGGTACGCGAGCTCGCCGTGCTGCTCGGCGCGCTGCCGGGTCGAGGCCAGCAGCTCGGGCAGACGCCGGCGGGCCGCGGACCGCCAGTCCTCGAGCAGCGCGGACTTGGCGCGCGCGATCACGACGGCGTCGCCCGCGACCGGCTGCAGGTCGAGCAGGCCGACCGCCGCCGGGAGGTCCTTCGACGCGACCTGACGGCACTGCGCGAGCGAGCGGACCGAGTGGTCGAGGTCGAGCCCCGCGTCCCAGATCGGGTACCACAGGCGCTGCGCGAGCTCGGCGAGCTGCTCGGGCGAGTGCCCGCGACCCTCGTGCACGAGCAGCAGGTCGAGGTCGCTCACGGGGCTCGCGTCGCCGCGGCCGATGCTGCCGACGGCGCCGAGCGCGATGCCGTTGACCTCCTGGCCGTCCGTCGCCTGGTGCCAGAGCTCGGCGAGGCGGTGCCGGACGAGGTCGACCACGGCCGCGCGGCGCGCGACCCCGTCGGCGGTGGGACCCGTGAGGCGGGCGGCGAGGTCGAGCCGCTCGACGCGGAGGTCCCGCACCCCGACGAGCGGGTGCGGGACCTCCGGCGACTCGTGCTCGGCCGCGCCCCCCGCGGGCGGCCGGTTCTGCGTCATGTGCTGTGCGGGACCGTCCTGCTCAGAGGGCGTCGTCGCCGTGCTCACCGGTACGGACGCGAGCCACGTCCTCGACCGGCACGACCCAGACCTTGCCGTCGCCGATCTTGCCGGTCTGCGCGGCGCGCACGATCACCTCGGTGACGCTCGCGGCGTCCGCGTCGGCGACCAGCACGTCGATCTTGACCTTCGGCACGAGGTCCACGGTGTACTCCGCACCGCGGTAGACCTCGGTGTGCCCGCGCTGACGGCCGTAGCCGCTGGCCTCGCTCACCGTCAGACCCCGGACACCTGCCGCCTCGAGGGCCGACTTCACGTCGTCCAGCCGGTGCGGCTGGATGACCGCCGTCACGAGCTTCGTCATCACTTCACCTCCGTCACGACCCGGGCGCCCGCGCCCAGGGACTCGTACGCCGTCTCGCCGTGCGTGGCGAGATCGAGACCGCCGACCTCGTCCTCCTCCGTCGCCCGCAGGCCGATGGTGGCCTTGAGGATGAGGGCGATGACGAGCGTGGCCAGACCGCTGAACAGCACCGCGCACAGGGCGACGATGATCTGCGTGGCGAGCTGCCCGACGCCACCACCGTAGAACAGGCCGTTCTCGGCGCCGTCCGCGTACCAGGTCGCGTTCGCGTCGGTCGCGAAGAACCCGATGAGGACCGTGCCGACGAGGCCACCGACGAGGTGGACACCGACCACGTCGAGCGAGTCGTCGTAGCCGAACCGGTACTTGAGGCCGACCGCGAGGGCGCAGAGGATGCCGGCGACGACACCGATGCCGATCGCACCCCACGTGTCGACGGCCGCGGCGGCCGGGGTGATCGCGACGAGACCCGCGACGACGCCGGACGCGGCACCGAGCGAGGTGGCGTGGCCGTCGCGGACCTTCTCCGTGGCGAGCCAGGCGAGCATCGCGACCGCGGTGGCGACCGTCGTGTTGATCCAGGCGCGGCCCGCGGTGCCGTCGGCGGCGAACTCCGAGCCCGCGTTGAAGCCAAACCAGCCGAACCACAGGAGCGCGGCGCCCAGCATGACGAACGGCAGGTTGTGCGGCCGCATGGGCTCGCGGCCGAAGCCGCGGCGCTTGCCCGTGACGATCGCGAGGACGAGGCCCGCGATGCCGGCGTTGATGTGGACCACGGTCCCACCGGCGAAGTCGATCGGCGTGGGGAGCGAGCCGGCGAGGAACCAGCCGCCGCCGAGCAGGCCGCCGCCCCAGACCATGTGGGCGAGCGGGATGTAGACGACCGTGACCCAGATCGCGGCGAAGACGAGCCAGGTGTTGAACTTGAAGCGGTCCGCGATCGCGCCGGAGATCAGCGCGACGGTGATGACCGCGAAGGTGAGCTGGAAGCCGGCGGCGACGAGGAACGGCACGCCCGTGGCGGCCATGAGGCTCTGCTCGTCGGTGGCGCCCTGCAGGCCGAAGTACTCGAACGGGTTGCCGACGAAGCCGCCGTAGTCCCCGCCGAACGTGGCCGAGTAGCCGTACAGGACCCAGATGAACGAGACGATGCCGAGGGCACCGAAGCTCATCATCATCATGTTGAGGACGCTCTTGCCGCGCACCATGCCGCCGTAGAAGAACGCCAGGGCGGGCGTCATCAGCAGCACCAGAGACGCGGCGAGGATCATGAACGCGGTGTTCCCGCTGTCGAGTTCGAACATCGAAATCGCCTCTCCCGTCGCCAGCCGGGGGTGGCTGGTCCGGTACCAAAGGTCGGCCAGGACGATTTCGGCGATGCGCTGGCGGTGTTACAGCGGTGTGACAACGCTCACCCGCGGGTAAACGTTCGGTTTCGTGGTGGGCGACCGTCCAGCAGCGACCGCCCACCGTCGCTGCGTCGGCTACTGCGCGAGCAGGCCGTCCACGAACGCCTCGGGGTCGAACGGCGCGAGGTCGTCGGGGCCCTCGCCGAGGCCGACGAGCTTGACCGGGACGCCCAGCTCGCGCTGCACCGCGACCACGATGCCGCCCTTCGCGGTGCCGTCGAGCTTGGTGAGGACGATGCCCGTGACGCCCGCGACCTCGGCGAACACGCGGGCCTGGTTGAGGCCGTTCTGGCCGGTCGTGGCATCGAGGACCAGGAGCACCTCGGCCAGCGGAGCCTCGCGCGTGAGGACGCGCGTGATCTTGCCGAGCTCGTCCATGAGGCCCGCCTTGTTCTGCAGGCGGCCCGCGGTGTCGACGAGCACGACGTCGACCGCCTCCGTCTTGCCGGTCCGCACGGCGTCGAACGCGACCGACGCCGGGTCGGCGCCGTCCTTGTCCGACCGCACGGTCCGCACGCCGACGCGCGACCCCCACGTCTCGAGCTGGTCGGCGGCCGCGGCGCGGAACGTGTCGGCCGCGCCGAGCACGACGGTGCGCCCCTCGGCGACCAGGACACGCGCGAGCTTGCCCACGGTCGTGGTCTTGCCCGTGCCGTTGACACCGACGACGAGCACGACGGCGGGCACGGCCGCGCCCTCGGCCGTCGTCCCGGGGTCGGTGTGCAGCGAGCGGTCGAGCGTCGGGTCGACGATCGCGAGCAGCTGGTCGCGCAGCACGGCGCGCACCTGGCCGGGCTCGCGCAGGCCCTCGACACGGACGCGCGTGCGCAGCGCGTCGACGATCTCCGTGGTCGGGCCCGCGCCGACGTCGGCGAGGAGCAGCGTCTCCTCGAGCTCGTCCCAGTCGTCCTCGGTGAGGTGGTCGCGCGACAGGACCTGCAGCAGGCGCGCGCCGAGCGGCGAGCCGGACCGGGACAGGCGGTCGCGCAGACGGGTCAGGCGTCCCGCGACCGGCGCCGGGACCTCCAGGACGGGCGGCCGGTCGAGCTCCGCGACGTCGTCCGGCGCGGCCTCCGGTGGGGCCGTCCCCGTGGGCGTGTCGACCGGGACGGGGGTCGCGGCGGGCGCCTGCGGGTCCCCGAAGGGGGCCTCGGGCGCCGGCACGGGCGGCGGGACGTCCTGCGTCGTGGTGCCGCCGCGGCCGCGGCGCAGCGTGACGAGCAGCGTGCCGACGGTGACGACGACGACCGTCGGGATGCCGACGGCGAGGAGGGTGTTGAGGGTGTCCTGGTCCACGCGCACAGTCTCCCTGGGCGGCGGGCGTGCGCGCGAGCCGTTCGCCCGACGCGTCGGTGCGACCTGGCCCACACGGGGTGGACCGGTCGGGTCAGGGGGCTCCTGCGGTCAGGCGCCGCGCTGGCGCGGCAGGGCGCGCGCGGCCTTGCGGCTGGCCCGCTGCAGCGTGTCGGCGAGGTCGTCGACCTGCAGGTACGGGTCGCCCTCGTCGGCGGTCGCGCGCAGGAACTCGTCGAGGGACACGTCGACGGGGCGCACGGAGGCGGCGGCCGCGGCGGCGGTCTGGTCGGCGTCGGGGTGCTTGCGTGCCGCCCAGCCCGCGCGGAACGCGCGCCACGGTCCGGTGCGGTCCTCCCCGGGCGCGCCGGAGCCCGCCGCGACGCCGGCGAGGATCAGCACGGCGAAGGCGACGAGGAGCGACACGAGGATCCCGACGAGCACAGCCACGGGTCCATCCTCCGCGCCGCACGGACGCGACGCGCGCGACGTCACCCGCGCGGCGGGCAGCCCTCACACGATCTCCACACGCGCCGTCCGGCTCGTCCCGGTCGCCCGGATCCAGGCTCAGACGGCGACGTCCTCGCGCATGCGCTGGCTCACGACCGTCGTGACGCCGTCGCCGCGCATCGTCACGCCGTAGAGCGCGTCCGCGATCTCCATCGTGCGCTTCTGGTGCGTCACGACGATGAGCTGCGAGTCCTCCTGCAGCTCGCGGAAGATGTCGAGCAGGCGGCCGAGGTTGGCGTCGTCGAGTGCCGCCTCGACCTCGTCCATGACGTAGAACGGCGACGGCCGCGCCTTGAAGATCGCGACGAGCAGCGCGACGGCGGTCAGGGACCGCTCGCCGCCCGACAGCAGCGACAGGCGCTTGACCTTCTTGCCCGCGGGGCGCGCCTCGACCTCGATGCCCGTGGTGAGCATGTCGTCCGGGTCCGTCAGCACCAGGCGCCCCTCGCCGCCCGGGAACAGGCGCGGGAAGACGACGTCGAACGCCGCGGCCGTGTCGCGGTACGCCTCGGCGAACACCTGCTCGACGCGCTCGTCGATCTCCCTGACGATCTCCAGCAGGTCGGCGCGCGACTTCCTGAGGTCGGCGAGCTGGTCGGTGAGGAACTTGTGCCGCTCCTCGAGCGCGGCGAACTCCTCGAGCGCGAGCGGGTTGACGCGCCCGAGCAACGACAGCGCACGCTCCGCCGCCTTGAGGCGCTTCTCCTGCTGCTCGCGCACGAACGGCACCGCGGTCGGCGCGTCGGGGTCAGGCTCGGTGCCGGGCGGCAGCACGACGGGCACGTCGCGGTGCGGGCCGAACTCGTCGAGCAGCACCTGCGGGTCCAGCCCGAGCTCCTCGACCGACCGGTTCTGCAGCTGCTCGATGCGCAGCCGCTGCTGCGTGCGGGCGACCTCGTCGCGGTGCGCGGCGTCGGTGAGCTGCGCGAGCTCGCGCGCGAGCTCGTCGACCCGGGCGCGCGTCGCCGACAGCTGCTGCTCGCGCTCGGTGCGGGCGGCCTCCGCGGCCTCGCGCTCGGTCGACGCCTGCCGCAGCGAGCCCTCGATCGCGGCGAGCGCGTGGGCTGCTCCCTGCCCGACCGCGACGGCGGCCGCCGCCTGCCGCGCCCGCACCCGCTCACGCTCGGCGGCCTTCTGGCGGGCGGCACGCTCGGCCTCGGCCGCGCGTTCGAGCGACGCGGCGCGCCCCGACAGGGCCCGCGCGCGCTCCTCGCTCGTCCGCAGCGTCAGGCGAGCCTCGGTCTCCCGCGAGCGGGCGCCCGTCGCGAGGCCGGCCAGGGAGTCGCGGCGCTCGGTCGCCTCGGCGATGGTCGCCTCGGTGTCGACGGGCTCGTCCTCGGCGACCGCGAGGCGTGCGGTGAGGTCGGCGAGCTCGGCGGCGTCGGACTCCAGGGTCGCGGAGGCGGCCGTGAGCGACGCCTCGACGCGGTCGGCCTCGGCACGCGCGGCGCGGACGGCGGACCCGAGCTGGCCGAGCTGCTCCGCGACCGCGGCGAGGGCGGCGTCGGACTCGTTGAGGCGGGCGAGCGTGCGGTCGTGCTCGTCGCGGGCCCGCTGCTGCTCGGCGGTCGCGGCGGCGATCTCGAACCGCAGGCGCTCGGCGGTGGCCGTCGCCTCGGCTGCGCCGGACCGGGCCTGGTCGAGCGCGGCCTGCAGGTGCAGCGCGCTCGGCGCGGTCGCCGACCCGCCCGACGCGCGGTGGCGGGACAGGACGTCGCCCGCGCGGGTCGCGACGACGAGGTGCGGGTGCTGGGCGACGAGCGCCCGGGCCGTCGCGAGGTCGTCCACGACGACGACGTCGGCGAGCAGCGCGCGCACCGTCGCCTGGACGTGCGACGGGGCCGTGACGAGGTCGACCGCCCGGTCGGCGCCGGGCGGCAGGTCCGGGACCGGTCGCACATCGGGGGCGCCAGCGACCAGGAGCGTCGCGCGACCCGCGTCCTCGGTGCGCAGCCAGCGCAGCGCGTCCACGGCGGCGTCGACCGACTCGACCGCGACGCCGTCCGCGAGCGCGCCCAGGGCGGCCACGACGGCCTCCTCGTCGCGCGCGTCGACCGCGAGCAGCGCCGCGACCGACCCGACCGTGCCGGTGAGCCCGTCGGCGGCGAGCAGCGCGCCCGCACCGTCCTTGCGTGTGAGGCTCAGCTCGAGCGTCTCGGCACGTGCGACCAGTGCACCGTGCTCGCGCTCGGCCTCCGACAGCCGCTGCTGCAGGTCGGTGAGCCGTTCGGTCGCGACGTCGAGCGCCTCGGTGGCGGCCTCGTGCGCCGCGTCGAGCCCCTCCTCGCCGGCCTCCACGCCCGCGACCTCGGACTCGAGCGCGACGAACTCCGTCGAGGCGGCGGCCTCGCGCTCGCGCGCCGCGGCCAGCGTCTCGTGCAGGCGCCCGATCTCCGCCTGCGTCGCCTCGACGCGGCTGCGGCGGGCCGCGACCTGCCCGGCGAGCCGCGCGACGCCCTCGCGCCGGTCGGCAGCGCCACGCAGCGCGGTCGCGAGCTCCTTCTCCGCGGCCGTCGCGGCCTGCTCGGCCTCCTGACGGGCCGTCACGGCGGCCTCGAGCGCGACCCGTGCCAGGTCCACCTCGGCGGCGAGCTCGGCCTCCGCGGCCCGGACGCGCTCCGCCTGGGCGGCGAGGTCGTCGGGGTCCTGCCCGCCCGTGCGCTCCGACCCGGCGCTGCCGAGCAGCCGGACGCGGTCCGCCGCGAGCGACGCCGTGCCCCGCAGCCGTTCGCGCAGCGACGACAGGCGGTACCAGACCTCGGTGACCTCGGTGAGGTGCGGCGTCGCCTCGGCGGCCTCCCGCTCGAGCGCCGCCAGGCCGTCCCGTGCGGCGGCGAGCGACTGCTCGACCTCCGCGCGGCGCGCGAGCAGCGCGGACTCGTCCGCGATCTCCTGCTCGAGCGTCGCGCTGAGCTGCGCGAGGTCGTCCGCGAGCAGGCGCGCACGTGCGTCACGCAGGTCGGCCTGCACGACGGCGGCCTTGCGCGCGACCTCGGCCTGCCGGCCGAGGGGTCCGAGCTGGCGACGGATCTCGCCGGTGAGGTCGCCGAGCCGCGTGAGGTTGGCCTGCATCGCGTCGAGCTTGCGGAGCGCCTTCTCCTTGCGCTTGCGGTGCTTGAGGACGCCCGCGGCCTCCTCGATGAACCCGCGGCGCTCCTCGGGCGTCGCGCGCAGCACCGCGTCGAGCTGGCCCTGCCCGACGATGACGTGCATCTCGCGGCCCAGCCCGGAGTCGGACAGCAGCTCCTGGATGTCGAGCAGCCGGCAGCCCTGCCCGTTGATCGCGTACTCGGACCCGCCGCTGCGGAACAGCGTCCGGGAGATCGTGACCTCGGTGTACTCGATCGGCAGCGCGCCGTCGGTGTTGTCGATGGTCAGCGCGACCTCGGCGCGGCCGAGCGGCGGGCGGCCCGCGGTGCCGGCGAAGATGACGTCCTCCATCTTCCCGCCGCGCAGCGACTTGGCGCCCTGCTCCCCCATGACCCACGCGAGCGCGTCGACGACGTTCGACTTGCCCGACCCGTTCGGGCCGACGACGCAGGTGACGCCCGGCTCGAAGCTCAGCGTCGTCGCCGAGGCGAACGACTTGAACCCCCGCAGGGTGAGGGTCTTGAGGTGCACGGGGGAAGCCTAGGACGTGGACGGCGGGCGGTCGGGGACGCTGGCCGCGTCCGCCGGCCGCCCGCCGTCGGAGTCAGTGCTGCTGCTGGTGCCGTGCCGTCGTCGCCGTCGTCAGAGCGAGGGGAACCACAGCGCGATCTCGCGCGCCGCCGACTCCTCGCCGTCCGAGCCGTGCACGAGGTTCTGGATCACCTTGAGGCCCCAGTCGCGGGACAGGTCGCCGCGGATCGTGCCGGGGGCCGCCACCGTCGGGTCGGTCGCGCCCGCGAGCGAGCGGAAGCCCTCGATGACGCGATGCCCCTCGACGACCGCGGCCAGCACCGGGCCCGACCGCATGAACTCGACGAGCGGCTCGAGGAACGGCTTGCCGGCGTGCTCGGCGTAGTGCTCCGCGAGCAGGGCCTCGTCGGCCTCGCGGAGCTCGACGGCGACGAGCGTGTAGCCCTTCGCCTCGATGCGACGCAGGATCTCCCCCACCAGACCCCGGCGGACTCCGTCGGGCTTGACGAGGACCAGGGTGCGCTGCATGTCTGTCATGGGCGTCACCCTAACGGGGGCGGATCGACGGCCCGGTGACGTGTCCGTGAACGCCTCAGGGTCCGACCATGCCGGGGTGCGCGGCGTCCCACTCGGCGCGCTCGCGGTCGATGCGGCCGCCGACGCGCAGCGAGAAGACCCACAGCGCGGCGAACACCGCGCCGACGACGAACATCATCGGGACGACGAACCCGCAGGCCAGGACGACGACCTGCGCGACCGACCCGGCGACGTAGCCGCCGGGGCGGCCGACCCAGCCGGCGAGCACGATCAGCACGACCGTGAGGGAGCCGCCGACCCACCACACGGTGGTGGTGTCGGCGACCCGCAGGCCGTACGCCACGAGCGTCGCGAAGAACACCACGAAGGCCTCGAGGATGAGCATCGTCTGGGTGAACTGCGGCTTCGCGGGGCGCTTGCGGCGCACGGCCTGCGGGTCGGTCGAGCTCATCGCGTCAGGTTACCGGGCACCCACGGCGTCGCCGTCGACGGCCCGGTCACCCGCGGAGGGTGCCGTGTCGTCGTCGTGCGCGGGGGCCGAGAGCTCGTCGACGACGACCGCGCCGTCGACCGCCGCGTCGGCGTCGGTGCGGCCCGCACGCACGTCGTCGGCCGCGACCGCCTCGCCGCGCGCGACCATGCCGGCGACGTCGGACAGCTTCACCTCGCGGAGGAACAGCGCGAGCACGAAGCCGACGACGACGAGCGGGATGAAGTACCAGAACGACGACGACAGGCTGCTCGCGTAGGCGTCGATGACACCGGACTTGAACGGCTCGGGCAGCTGCTGCACGAGGTCGGGCGTGAGACCCGACGTCTCGCCGCCCGTGCCCGCGGGCACGCCCGCGAACACCTCGGTGACCTGCTCGACGAGCCGGCTCGTGAACATCGTCGAGAAGACCGCGACGCCCACGGCCGCACCGATCTCCCGGAAGAAGTTGTTCGCCGACGTCGCGGTGCCGAGCTCGTGCGGGTCGACCGCGTTCTGCACGGCCAGGACGATCGTCTGCATGACGAGGCCCATCCCGGCGCCGAGCGTGAAGATCATGGCGCCGAACAGCCACATCGACATGTCGCCCGTGATGCGGGTCAGCCACACCATGCCGACGGTCGTGATGGCGAGGCCCGCGACCGGGAAGATCTTGTAGCGGCCCGTCTTGGTGATCGCGATGCCGGAGCCGATCGCGGTGAGCATGACGCCCGCCATCATCGGCAGCAGCAGGTAGCCGGACTGCGTGACGCCGACGCCGGTCGACATCTGCAGGAACGTCGGCAGGAACGCGAGCGCCGAGAACATGCCCATGCCGAGGATGAACCCGATGGCCGTGGCGATCGTGAACGTGCGGTTGCGGAACAGGCGCAGCGGCAGCAGCGGGTCGGACGCCTTGAGCTCCGCGAGGATGAAGAGACCGATCGACAGCAGCGTGCCGACGACGAGCGCGAGCAGGCCCGGGTCGGACCAGTCGTAGCCGCGCTGGCCGCTCCAGCTCTCCCAGCTCGTGGCGAGCACCAGGCCGGACGTGCCGAGCACGACGAAGAGGATGCCCGCGACGTCGATGCGACGGCCCGACCGGTGCGACGGGAGCTTGAGGGCCACCCACGCGACCGCGAACGCGGCGATGCCGACGGGGATGTTGATCCAGAAGCACCAGCGCCAGTCGGCGTGCTCGGTGAACAGGCCGCCGAGCAGCGGGCCGACGACGGCCGCGATGCCGAAGAGCGCCCCCATCGGACCCATGTACTTGCCGCGCTCCTTGGCGGGCACGATGTCGGCGATGATCGCCTGCGACAGGATCATGAGGCCACCGCCGCCGAGGCCCTGGATGCCGCGGCCGACGACCAGCCAGCCGAACGACGCGGCGAAGCCGGCGACCGCGGAGCCCGCGGTGAACAGCGCGATCGCGACGAGGAACGGCCAGCGCCGGCCCCAGATGTCGCCGAACTTGCCGTACAGCGGCATGACGATCGCGATGGCCAGGATGTAGGCCGTCACGACCCAGCCCTGGTGCTCGACGCCGTCGAGCTCGCCGACGATCGTCGGCATCGCGGTGCCGACGATCGACTGGTCGAGCGACGACAGGAACATGCTCGCCATGAGGGCGCCGAAGATGAGCCAGACGGTGCGGGGCGTGAGGACGACGAGCGGCTTGTCGCTCGCTCCCACGTCGGGGACGGTGGCGGTGGCCATGGTGTTCCTTGCTTCTCAGGGGACGGGATGGCGTGGTCGTGCGGGCGCGCGCGGGCGCCCGGGCTCACCGTGGGCGGCGAGCAGATCGGGACGGTCAGTCGGCGAGCAGCGCGCGCAGCTCCCCGACGACGGTGTGCAGGTGGTCGCGGATCTCGCCCTCGCTGCCGCCGGACTCCCAGCGGACGAACGTCGCGTGCGTGAGGAAGAGCGCGAGCGAGGCGACCGTGTCGGGCGAGTGGACGGGGTCGTCGCCGAGGCGTCGGGCGACGAGCGCCATGAGGTTGCCCTTGTGCTTGTCGAGCCAGGCCAGGTGCCGGGCGAGCAGCCGGGGCTCCTGCGCGGCGATGGCGAGGCCCTTCGCGAGGCGCGCCCGCCCGGGCGGCGCGGCGTCGAGCAGCGAGCCGACGAGGTGCTCGAGGTCGGTCACGAGGTGTCCGGTCGGACCGCCGGACGCGAACTCGTCCTCGACGACCGGGTCGATCGGGTACGTCGCGTGCCCGAGGACCGCGTCGTCCTTCGTCTCGAAGTAGTTGAAGAACGTGCGGACGGAGACGCCCGCGGCCTCGCAGATCGCCTCCACCGTGACGGCGTCGAGACCGTCGCGGTCGACGAGGCGGTGGGTGGCGTCGATCAGCTGGTCGCGGCGCGCGCGCTTCTTGCGCTCGCGCAGCCCGAGCGCGCCGACGAGTTCGACGATGCTGGGCGCCGACTCGTCGACCGGCCGCGTGTCCGCGGGGTCGACGGGGTCGCCGAGCCCGGGCGTGGCGTCGACTTCCTGCATGGGATGCAACATTACATCCTCTGCAACTTTGCAGTCCATGCAGTTCTTGTGCCGTCGCTCACCTGGCCCATGGGCGCCCGGCTCCCCCAGCGGCGCGTCAGACCTCGCCGAAGCCGCTCTCCACCGCCGCGAGCAACGCGTCCCGCGCCTCCACGGCCTGCGAGCCCTCGGCCTCGACCACGATCTCCTGCCCCTGGACGGCCCCGAGCTTCATGAGCTGCAGCACGCTCGCCGCGTCGACGCCGTTGACGCGGACGCGCGCGTCGTAGCCGGCGATCATGCGCGCGACGATCGCCGCCGGGCGCGCGTGCAGCCCCAGAGGGTTGCGCAGGACCGCCGCGCCGCGGGCGACCTCGGCCCCCGAGGCGGCGGAGGTCGCGGGCTCGCCCGGGGGCACCGCCGCGAAGGTCGTCCCTGCGTGCTCGGCCGCGGCCACGACCGCGGCGAGGTCCGCTCCCCCGTGCGCTGCGACCGCGGCTGCGACGGCTCCCTCGACGAACGGCGCGTCCGCGAGCCGCACGCGCTCGGCGACGTCCGGCTCCGCGAGCTCGAGCACCGACTCCGCGGTCAGGACCGCCGAGCCGAGGTCGGTCAGGACGACCGCCGACCGACCGTCGCCCGTGGCCTCGCCCAGCGCCGCCTCGACCAGGTCGTAGCTCGTGCCAAGCCCACCGTCGGGACCGCCCCCGGCCGCGAGCAGCAGCACGCCCGGCGCCATCTGCCCGGCGAGCTCGACGGCACCCTCCGCGAGCCCGCGCGAGTGCGACACGAGCACGAGCGCGACCCGGGCGGTCGCGCGCTCGCCCGTCACGCCGCTGCCTGGGCGGCGCCGGCGGCGGCCGCGAGCAGCAGCTCGGTCGAGCGGGCGCCCGGGTCGAGGTGACCCGCCGAGCGCTCGCCCAGATAGCTGGCGCGCCCCTTGGTCGCGACCAGGGGGATCGTCGCCTGCGCACCGTCGGCGGCCGCCTGCGCCGCCGCCGCGAGCACCTCCGGGGGCGCCGCACCCTGGTCCGCGGCCGCGACCGCCGCCTCCGTGGCGGGCGTCCACGCGTCGACCATCGTCTTCTCTCCCGTCGTCGCCTTGCCGCGCGCGACGATCCCCTCGAGCGCGGCCTCGAGCAGCGCGACGACACCGCCGCTGTCGAGCTCGGTCACGTCGGTCGCCCGCGCGGCCCGCAGGAACGCGGTGCCGTACAACGGTCCCGCCGCGCCGCCGACCGTGGACATGAGCGTCGTCGCGACGAGCTTGAGGACGTCGCCGATCTGGGCGGGCTGCTCGGGCAGCGCGTCGAGCTTGGCGACGACGGCCTTGAAGCCGCGGTTGAGGTTCTCGCCGTGGTCGCCGTCGCCGATCTGACGGTCGAGCTCGACCAGCTCGTCGCGATGCTCGGCGACCGTCGCGGCGCTCGCTCGCACCCACGCCACCGCCCACGCCACGTCCAGCGTCATGCCCCGTCCCCTCGGCCGCGGACGCCCCGGACGCTCACCACCGCAGAGCGGTCGTGTGCACGGGGGCGTCCCACAGGGCGGTCAGCTCGGCGTCCAGCCGCAGCACGGTGACCGACGCGCCCTGCATCTCCAGTGATGTCACGTAGTTGCCGACGAGCGAGCGAGTGACCTCGACCCCGCGCTCGGAGAGCAACGCGCGTGCCCGACGATAGACGACGTACAGCTCGGAGGCGGGCGTGCCTCCCATGCCGTTCACGAACAGCAGCACCTGCTCGCCGCCCGACAGACCGAGGTCGTCGACGACGGGCGTCAGGAGCATCTCGGTGATCTCGTCCGCGCCTGCGAGCGGGATGCGCCGTCGGCCGGGCTCGCCGTGGATGCCGATGCCGATCTCGATCTCGTCCTCGGGCAGGTCGAAGCTCGGCTTGCCGGCGTGCGGGACGGTGCAGGCGGTGAGCGCGACGCCCATGGACCGCACGTTGGCGATGACGCGTTCGGCCACGGCCGCGACCGCGTCGAGGTCGTCGCCGCGCTCGGCGGCCGCCCCGGCGATCTTCTCGACGCAGACGGTCCCGGCGACGCCGCGGCGCCCGGCGGTGTAGAGCGAGTCCTCGACGGCCACGTCGTCGTTGACGACGACGGAACGCACGGTCACGCCCTCGGCCTCGGCGAGCTCCGCGCCGGTCTCGAAGTTGAGCACGTCGCCCGTGTAGTTCTTCACGATGGCGAGCACGCCCGCGCCGCCGTCGGCCGCCTGGATCGCGGGCGCGATCTGGTCGGGCGTCGGGGACGTGAACACCGCGCCCGGCACGGCCGCGTCGAGCATGCCGACGCCGACGAACCCCGCGTGCAGCGGCTCGTGCCCGCTGCCGCCACCGCTCACGAGGCCGACCTTGCCCTGCCGCGCACCGCCGGCGCGCACCACGTACGGCGGGTCGAGGTGCACCTCGACGAGGTCCGGGTGCGCGGCCGCGAAGCCTTCGAGCGACTCGGCGACGACGTCCTGGGGGTCGTTGATGAGCTTCTTCACGCTGTCCGTCCTCCCGTCGACACGGGCACGACCGCCCACGTCAGGTGCGGTCGGGGCCTCGTCGTCCCGACCACCCCCACCTTCTCCGCGACCTCGCCGAACAATCAAGGCGACGACGTGCGCCCCCGGTGCACGTTCGTGCAACCGGGGGCGCGGCGTCACCCGGACGGGTGGCGGATCGGGTGCACCGCGTCGTCAGGGGCGGCCGAGGAGGATGCGGGCCTCCGCGACGAGCACGATCGAGCCGGTGACGAGCACCGCGGCCCCCCGCTCGACCTCGCTCTCCGCGAGCGACGCCGCCACGTCGACGGCCTCGTCGAGCCGCTCGACGACGTGCACGCGGTCCTCGCCGAACACGTCGATCGCGACCTCGGCGAGGTCCTGCGCGTCGAGCGCGCGTGCCGTCGGGGCACGCGTCACGACGACCTCCGCGAGCACCGGCTCGAGGACCGACAGGATGCCCTCCGGGTCCTTGTCCGCCATGACACCGACGACGCCCACCACGCGCTGGAACGCGAACGCCTCCTCCAGCGACGCGACGAGCGCCTCCACCCCCGCGGGGTTGTGCGCGCCGTCGACGATCACGGTCGGGCTCGACCGCACGACCTCGAGGCGGCCCGGCGACGTGACGTCGGCGAACGCGGCCCCGACGACGTCGCCGTCGAGCGCCGCACCGCCCGTGAGGAACGCCTCGACCGCGACGAGCGCGAGCAGCGCGTTGTGCGCCTGGAAGGCCCCGTGCAGCGGCAGGAACACCTCGGAGTACACGCCCCCGAGCCCGCGCAGCGTGAGGAGCTGCCCGCCGACCGCGACCTGCCGGTCGACGACCGCGATCTCGACGCCCTCGCGCACGACGCGCGCCCCGTGCTCGGCCGCCGCCGCGAGCACCACGCCCTCGACGTCCTCGGCCTGCTCGGCGAGGACGAGCGTCGCACCGTCCTTGACGATCCCCGACTTCTCCGACGCGATCTCGACGAGCGTGTCGCCCAGGTAGCGCTCGTGGTCCATCGCGATCGGGGTGATGACCGCGACCTCGCCGTCGACGACGTTGGTCGCGTCCCACCGGCCGCCCAGGCCGACCTCGATCACCGCGACGTCCACGGGCGCGTCCGCGAAGGCCGCGAACGCCATGACCGTGAACACCTCGAAGAAGGACAGCCGCGGCTCGCCCTTCTCGGCCGACCGCTGGTCGACGAGGTGCACGTACGGCGCGACGTCCTGCCACACCTCGACGAACCGCTCGTCGCTGATCGGCTCACCGTCGATCGCGATGCGCTCGGTCACGCGCGTCAGGTGCGGGCTCGTGAACCGTCCGGTGCGCAGGCCGTGCTCGCGCAGCAGCCGCTCGACCATCCGGCTCGTCGACGTCTTGCCGTTCGTGCCCGTGAGGTGGATGGTCCGGTACGCGCGCTGCGGGTCGCCCAGCAGCTCGCACACCGCGCGCACGCGGTCGAGCGTCGGGTCGATGTCGTGCTCGGGCGCGCGCGCGAGGATCGCGCGGTAGACCTCGTCGGCGGCCTCCCGCGCGGCCCGCGCCTGCTCGGCCCGCTGGTGCTCGGATCCCTGCTTGCTCATGCCTCGTACCCGCCCGCCTCGACGGCCTCGACGTGGACCTCGACCGCATCGCCGGCCGAGGGGTTCACGGTGACGCCCACCGCGAGCGTCTCGTGCGCGATGGTGTCGCGATGCGTCTCGACGTCGGCCACGTGGTCGCGGGGCACGTCGAGCGTGAGCAGGATGCGGTCCCCGACGTTGAGGCCGGCGGCCTTGCGGGCGTCCTGCACCTGCCGCACGACGTCACGCGCGTACCCCTCGGCGAGGAGCTCGTCGTCGAGCGCGCAGTCGAGCACGGCGAACCCGTCGGTCGACAGCACCGCGGCGGCCAGGTCGGCACCGTCGCGCTGCTCCACGACCGTCGACACCGTGTACTCGTGCTCCTGGAGCGCGACCTCGCCGTCGTCGGTGCGCACGACGACGCCGTCGGGCGTCTGCTCCCACGCACCGGCCTTCGCCGCCTTGATGACGGACTGCACCGAGCGCCCCAGCCGCGGTCCCGCTGCACGGGCGTTCACCGCGAGCTGCGCGCTCACGCCCAGGTCGGCCGCGTCGGCGTCGTCCAGGCCCAGCAGCCGGACCTCGCGGACGTTCACCTCGGACGCGATCAGGTCGACGAACGGGCCGAACCACTCCGGGTGCGGGACGACGACGCGCAGGGCGCGCAGCGGCTGACGCACGCGGATCTGCCGCGCCTTGCGCAGCGCGTGCGTCGTGGACACGACCTCGCGGACGCGGTCCATCGCGGCGACGAGCTCGGCCTCCGTGAAGTCGACGCCCGCGTCCGTCGCGGGCACGTCGGCGGCCGTCGGCCAGTCGGTGAGGTGCACGCTGCGGCCGCCGGTCAGCCCGCGCCAGATCTCCTCCGTGACGAGCGGCGCGAGCGGCGCCATGAGGCGCGTGAGCACCTCGAGCACCGTCCACAGCGTGTCGAACGCCGCCTGGTCCTCGTCCCAGAACCGGTCGCGCTGCGTGCGCACGTACCAGTTGGTCACGAGGTCGAGGTGGTCGCGGACCGCCTCGCACGCCTCCGCGATGTCGTAGGCGTCGAGGTCGCGCGTGACGTCGTCGACGAGCCAGCGCGTGCGCGCGAGCACGTACCGGTCCATCGTCGCCAGCCCCGCGACGCTCTCCTCGTCCACCCGCTTCGCGGTGAGGCCCGCACCGCCGCGCACGGCGCCCGCGTACAGCGTGAAGAAGTAGTACGTGCTCCAGAGCGGCAGCAGGACCTGGCGCACGCCGTCGCGGATGCCCTCCTCCGTGACGACGAGGTTCCCGCCGCGCAGGATCGGGCTCGACATGAGAGACCACCGCACGGCGTCGGAGCCGTACTTGTCCCACATGACGACGGGGTCCGGGAAGTTGCGCAGCGACTTCGACGCCTTGCGGCCGTCGTCGCCGAGCACGATCCCGTGGCACATGACGTTGCGGAACGCCGGGCGGTCGAAGATCGCCGTCGCGAGCACGTGCAGCGTGTAGAACCAGCCGCGCGTCTGCCCGATGTACTCGACGATGAAGTCGCCCGGGTAGTGGTGCTCGAACCAGTCGGCGTTCTCGAACGGGTAGTGGACCTGCGCGAACGGCATCGCGCCCGAGTCGAACCACACGTCGAGGACGTCGGGGATGCGGCGCATCGTCGAGCGCCCGGTCGGGTCGTCCGGGTTCGGGCGCGTGAGGTCGTCGATGAACGGCCGGTGCAGGTCCGGCTCGCCCGCCTCGTTCACCGGCAGGCGGCCGAAGTCGGCCTCGAGCTCGGCGAGCGAGCCGTACACGTCGACGCGCGGGTGCAGCGGGTCGTCCGACACCCACACCGGGATCGGCGTGCCCCAGTAGCGGTTGCGGCTGATCGACCAGTCGCGCGCGTTGCTCAGCCACTTGCCGAACTGGCCGTCCTTGATGTGCTCGGGCGTCCAGGTGATCTCCTGGTTGAGCTCGACCATGCGGTCGCGGAACTCGGTGACGCGCACGAACCACGAGGACACGGCCTTGTAGATCAGCGGGTTCCGGCAGCGCCAGCAGTGCGGGTAGGAGTGGTCGTAGGTCTCGTGGCGCACGACGACGGACCGCTGCGCCGCGTCGACCCGCGCGAGCGGACCCGAGCCCGCCTTGAGGTCCGCGATGATCGGCTTGTTCGCCTCGAACACCTGCTGGCCGGCGTAGTCGCCGACCTCGGCCGTGAACCGGCCACGCGCGTCGACCGGCACGACCGGCGCGATGCCCGCGGCGTCGCACGCGACCATGTCGTCCTCGCCGAACGCGGGCGCGAGGTGCACGACGCCCGTGCCGTCCTCGGTCGTGACGAAGTCCGCCGCGAGCACCCGGTGGGCGTGCTCGTGGCCCGCGAAGTAGTCGAAGGGCGGCGTGTAGGCGCGGCCGACGAGGTCCGTCCCGGCGACCGTCTCGACCACGGTCGCCTCGCCGAGCTCGCGGGCGTACGCGGCGAGCCGCGCGGCGGCCAGCACGACGCGCTCCCCCGGGTGGGCCTGCGCGAACGACGAGTCCGCGGCGGGCTCGACGACGACGTAGTCGACGTCCGGGCCGACGGCGACCGCGAGGTTGCTCGGGAGCGTCCACGGCGTCGTCGTCCAGACCAGCAGCAGCTCACCGGTCTCAAGGCGGAGGCCGACGGTCAGCGCGGGGTCCTGGCGCGACGCGTAGACGTCGTCGTCCATGCGCAGCTCGTGGTTCGACAGCGGCGTCTCGTCGACCCAGCAGTACGGCAGGACGCGGTAGCCCTCGTAGGCGAGGCCCTTGTCGTAGAGCTGCTTGAACGCCCAGATCACCGACTCCATGAAGGTGACGTCGAGCGTCTTGTAGTCGTGGTCGAAGTCCACCCAGCGCGCCTGCCGCGTCACGTACTCGCGCCACTCGCCCGTGTACTTGAGCACGGACTCGCGGCACGCCCGGTTGAACGTCGCGATGCCGAGCTCGTCGATCTGCGCCTTCTCCGTGATGCCGAGCAGCCGCTGCGCCTCGAGCTCCGCGGGCAGGCCGTGCGTGTCCCAGCCGAACCGGCGCTCGACGCGGCGGCCCTTCATCGTCTGGAAGCGCGGGACGACGTCCTTCGCGTAGCCGGTCAGCAGGTGGCCGTAGTGCGGCAGGCCGTTCGCGAACGGCGGTCCGTCGTAGAAGACGAACTCGTTGCTCCCGTCCTGCCCCGCGTCGCGCTGGTCGATCGACGCCTGGAACGTCCCGTCGGCGTCCCAGTGCGCGAGGACGTCGCGCTCGAGGCCCGGCAGGTCCGGCGACGCGGGCACGGGCTGGTCGGGGCGGTGCAGCGGGTAGCGCGGTGCGGTGGTCACCGTCGGGTCTCCTGGTCGATCTCGCTCACGGCCGCGAGGACGACCACCCCCGGGTGCGGGGACGACCGCGGTACCACCTCGCTTGCCGGCTCCCCCTCGCGGGGTCGTCGACCTCTCTGCTGCGGCTGTGACGGGCCTGCCCCGTCCGGTTCTACTGGGGCTCGCACCCCTGACGGGTCCGCGCCTGTTCTTCCGGAGGCTCGCCGGTGATGGCCGGGTCGACGCCTGTGCGGGTGAGTCTACCGACCCGTCCCGGCAGGTCCGCCACCGCGAATGCGTCCGTGCAGGCCGCGGCCCGGTCGCCACGGGAGGAGCCGTGACGACCGGGCCGCGTCGAGGTCAGCGCGTCGCGAGCGCGGCGACCTCCGTCGGGGTGAGCGCGGAGCTCCAGACGGACACCTCGTCGACGTCGCCCTCGAACGGCGTGTCCCACCAGTTGACGCCGAGCGCGAACGTGCCGGTCGTCGTCGTGAGCACGTCGGGGAAGCCGGTGCCCGTGTAGCGCGCCTCGCCGTCGACGTAGACGACCACGTCGCCGCCGTCGACCGTGACGGCCACGTGGCTCCACTCGCCGACCGGGATCTGCGTGCCCGTGCCCGCGTCGTACCACTGCGTGCCCGACCAGACCATCGTCGAGCCGCCGACGCCGTCGTGGCCGCGCGGGACGACGCTGACCCAGCTGTCGACGTCGCGCGCCGCGAAGAACGCGGTGGTGTACGTCGTGAGCGCCTGCGGGCGCAGCCACATCGACGCCGACCACGTCGAGCCGGAGACGAGGCCGTCGGGCAGCCGGACGCCGGTCGAGCCGTCGAGGTGGGCCGCCTGGCCGCGCGCGCCGTCGGCGACGTACGTGACCTGGCCGCCAGCCTGGTCGACCCGCGGACCGGTCGTCGCGGCCGGGGTGTGCGTGCCCGTGGCGTCGGCGAGGTCGCCCTCGAAGGACCACGAGCCGACGACGCCGCCCGTGACGCGCTGCAGGACCGTGACGTCGAAGGTCGCCGTCCTCACGACCGTGCCGTTGCGGACCGTCGCCGTGAGCGTGGCGTGCTGGTCGCCCGCGCCCGCCTCGGGACGGGTCACATCACCGGTCGCCGAGACGACGGCCGGGTCGGAGGACGACCACGTGATGGTGGTGCCGTGCGTGCCGGTGGTCGGCAGCGTGAGGTCCGCGACGACGCCGGACGTGTCACCGAGGTCGAGGTCGGCGACGACCGCGTCGACCGCCTGCTTCGCGGTGAGCGACGGGACCGCGCTTCCCCAGAGCGTGACGCCGTCGCGGGACAGGACGCTGAACGTGACGACCCAGCGGGCCTGGTCCGGCTGCCACGAGCGCGTGAACACGCCGTCGTAGCGCGTGCCGCCCGCGTCGATGCGCGCCTGGTTCTTGCCCGTCAGCGACCACTTCCCGGTCAGCGAACCGGTGACCTTGCCGTTGGCCGTCAGCGTGACAGGTGTCGCGCTGCGCTGGTCGGCCGTGAGCGCCTTGTCGTGCGTCACGAGCGCGTACTCCCCCGCGACGTCCTTGCGCTCGACGCGCCGGTCGTCGCCGCCCGCGTAGCGGTACGGGTCGAGCACGGGCCAGCCCTGGGTGTTCATCCACATCTCGTGCACGCGGACCTCGTGCTGCTCGCCCCGGCCCGGGAACCGCGCGTGGAAGACGAGGAACGTCTCGCCCGTCTCCGGGTCGCGGTACCAGCTGTTGTGCCCGGGCGACAGGTAGCCCGTGCCGGGACCCTCGCCGGGGTCGCCGACCTCGCGCGCGAACAGGTGGTTGCCGAGGATCTTGGTGCCGAACGGCTCGATCGACGCGTCGTCGAACAGCGGCTTGGTCGGGTCGGACTTGACCTGCGCCATGTCGTTCCCGGCGGCGTCGAGGTACGGGCCGTCGGGGCTCGTGGAGCGAGCGACGCGGACGTTGTACGCGCCGTTCGCGTCGAGGCCGCCGAACGACAGGAAGAGGTAGTAGTAGCGCGTCCTCGGGTCGTACATGACGGTCGGACCCTCGATGCGGCTGTGGTTCCCGCCGACGAGGTGCTTGCCGTAGCCCTGGCCGTCGACCGGCTTCCCGGTCGAGGGGTCGAGCTCGAGGATGAAGATGCCGCCCGAGTACGAGCCGTAGACGAGCCACCACGTCCCCTGGGCGTCGACGAACGCGTCCGGGTCGACCGTGTTGGGGTGCACGCGGGCGTCGTAGATCGCGCCGTCGACCGCGTCGGACGGCTGGTCCCACATCCCCGACCTCAGGAAGATGCCCTGGTCGACGTACGGGCCGTCGACGTCGTCGCTCACCGCGATCCCCATCGCCGAGCGCGGCGAGTCGCCCTTGCAGGCGTTGTAGTACATCGCGTAGCGGCCGTCGGGCAGCTGGATGACGTCGGCCGCCCAGAGGGTGTCGGTCTGCGCCCACGCGAACGTCTCCGCGAGGTTGGCGCGGACGTCGTCGAACAGCGGGTTGTCGGCGTTCGCGCCGTCGGCGACCTTCTCCCAGTGGAGCAGGTCGTCGGTCTTCGCGGCGGCGAGGTGGCTGCCGAACACCCAGATCTCGTCGTCCGACGTGACGACCGACGGGTCGTGCACGGAGACGTCCTGGAACGTCGGCGGTGGCGGTTCGGCTGCGCGGCGGTGCGCCTGGGCGGCGGGGGCGCTCGTGACGCCGAGCGCGAGGGTGAGGGCGGCGGCCGTGAGGGCGGCACGCACGGGGCGACGGGCCATCGGTACTCCTGGTGCGACGTCGGACGCAGGACAGGGCGCTGGTGGGCGGCGGTGCCGCGCGGAAGCGCCTCGTCCGGAATCTACAACGTTGTGGGAATCCTGTACATCGTTGTAGTGATCGGGAGCCGTCTGGTGTCGACCGGAGGTCGTCTCGCGGAGCGCGTCAGCCGTCGGCGCCGACAGGGTCCTCGACGGGCGCGTCGGCCACCGTCGCCTCGGCGTCGCGCCCGCGGCCGTCGCCCAGGCCCGCGAGGTACGACGCGACCCACGCGAGCGCGGAGTTCCAGTTGATCGTCATCTCGTTGACGCCGTACGCGTGCACGTCGTCGACGAAGCACTGCTGCGCGGGGCTGCCCGCGAGCGCCGCCGACACCGGGTCGGGGCAGTCGGAGTTGGGCCCGCCCGAGACGGTCCCGCGCGGCGGGGGCGGCAGGTCCGGGTCGAGCGCGTGCGCGTACCAGCGGCTGTGCTGGTTCCGGACGTCGCGCGTCCCGAATCCGGTGACGTACGAGACGCCCAGCGCGTTGCGGCCGAGGAGGTAGTCGACGCCGCGCAGGACGGCGTCGCGGTACCGGTCGTCGCGCGTGATCTCGTGCGCCGCCGCGAGGATCGCGAGGTTGTTGAGCACGAGACCGTTGCTGCCCCAGTCGTAGCGGCCGTTCGTCGGCACGTACGGGAGGCCGAACGGCTGCGTCGCCTGCTGCTCGACCAGCGCGTCGGCCGCGTCCACGACGGACGCGCGCACGAGCGAGCGCTCCGGCAGCGCGCTCGTGACGCTCGCGAGCTGCAGGCGCGCCCACGCGGCGACGTGGTTCCAGTCGAACCCCTCGGGCTGGAACGCGGGCCGCTCGCCGCCGAGGCGGTACGGGTTGGCGCGCAGGTCGACGGCGTACCGGTCCTCGCCCGTCGTGAGGTAGAGCTCGGTCGCGGCCCACAGACGGTCGTCGTCGACGTCGAGGTCGTCGTAGGGGCCGCTGCCGGCGTTCTCGAGCGTGTTGGTGTCGGGCGCGAGGACGACGGGGTGCGTCGCGGCGGCGTCGTAGGCCGCGCGTGCCGCGTCGAGCAGGCGCTCGGCGAAGGCCGCGTCGTGGTCCGCGAAGAGGCGCGCGCCCTGCGCCGCGACGGCCGCGAGGTTGAGGGTCGCGGCCGTGGACGGGCGGTGCAGGAAGCGGGGCTGCGGGTCGTCGGCGGGGAGTGTCGGGAGCGGCACCCAGCGCTCGTCGGACACCTTGTGGTGCACGAGCCCGGCGTACGGCTGTCCCTCGGGGACGACCATGCGGAGCATCCACTCGAGCTCCCAGCGCGCCTCGTCGAGCACGTCGGGGACCCCGTTGCCACGCTCGGGGACGCGCAGCGAGCCGTCGCCGAGCGCGTCGGCCGTGCCCGCGCGGAGCGCCCGCTCGTACAGCCCGAGCAGCTGCGCGACCGCGATGCCGCCGTTCACGACGTACTTGCCCTGGTCGCCCGCGTCGTACCAGCCGCCGGTCACGTCGAGCGTGTAGTCGCCGGTCCAGCCCTCGTAGAGGTCGACGCCGGCCGCGGTCGTGGCGTGCCCGGCGGGCAGGCACGGCACCGCGCCGTCGCCACGGTTGGGGACGACGTCGACGTGCCCGGCGGCGCGCCCGTACCCCGCGCCGAGCAGCTCCTCCTCGATCGCGATGCCGCTGCGCTGGCCGTAGAAGACGACGAGCGACTCGACGCGCAGGTCGTCGTACAGGTCGGCGCCGATCGCGAACGGGTCGCTCGCCGCGCCGTCGGCCTCGAGCACGTTGCCCGTCCCGGGCGCCGTCACGTCGTCGAACGCGATCACGTGGACGTCGAGACCCGCCGACGGGTCGTGGCCGCGCGGCACCGACTCGCCCTCGGCGACGACGGCGCCGTCGTCGTCGAGCAGCCGCCACGCGACCGGCTCCGCCGCGTCCGTGACGAGCGTCGCGCTCTTGGGTCCGTGCGTGAGGTAGCCGACCTGGTTCACGCGCACGCGGGGTGCGTCCTCGCTGGTCATGTCCGTCCCTTCGTCGCGGCAGGCCGACGGCGGCCACCCTACGGCCCGGGACGGACGGCCCGGCGGGGTTCGGACGCCTGGGAGAGGATCGGTGCATGCCCCTCGTCCTCCTCGACCTCGACGGCACCCTGATCGACTCCGCTCCCGGCATCACCGCGTCGGTGCGGGCCGCCTACCGCGCGGTAGGCCTGCCCGTCCCGCCCGACGACGTGCTGCGCTCGTTCGTCGGCCCGCCGATCTGGGACTCCCTGCGTGCGCACGGGGTGCCCGCGGACCGCGTCGAGGAGGTCGTGCGCGCCTACCGGGCCGCGTTCGCGGACATCGGCATGTACGACGCGACGGTGTTCGACAGGATCGTCGACGTGCTGCGGGACCTGCGCGCCGCCGGGCTGACGCTCGTCGTCGCGACGGCCAAGCCCGAGGTGTTCGCGCGGCCCATCTGCGACCGGCTCGGACTCGCGGACCTCGTCGACGGCGTGTTCGGTGCCCCGCTCGACGAGACCTCGACCAAGGCCGACGTCATCGCCCGCGCGCTCGACTCGCTCGCCGACCGCCCCGAGTCGGCGGTGACGCTCATGGTCGGCGACCGCGAGCACGACGTGCACGGCGCGGCGGAGCACGGCGTCGCGTGCGTCGGCGTGGCCTGGGGGTACGCGGCCCCGGGCGAGCTCGAGGCGGCGGGCGCCGTCGCCGTCGTGGACTCCCCCGCGGCGCTGCGCGACGAGGTGCTGCGTCGGCTCGTCCCGACCCACCGCGACGAGGTCACCTCGCGCGCTTGACCTTGACGCTGCGTCAACTCCTACCGTGGATCAGGACCACACAGGGAACGCCACGGGAGGACGCGGTGGAGGCCTCGATCCAGGAGGTCGCCCGGCTGACGGGCACGACGAGCCGCACGCTGCGGCACTACGACCAGATCGGGCTGCTCGAGCCCAGCCGGGTCGGCGAGAACGGGTACCGCTGGTACGACGAGGACGCCCTCGTCCGCCTCCAGCGGATCCTGCTCCTGCGCGACCTCGGGCTCGGACTCACCGAGATCGGCCGGGTGCTGGCCCGCGAGCAGGACGAGACCGTCGCGCTGCGACGGCACCTCGCCTGGCTCCGCGACGAGCAGCAGCGGCTCGCCCGCCAGGCCGCGTCCGTCGAGCGGACCCTGACCGCACGACAGGGAGGAGGGCCGATCATGGCCGACGAGATGTTCGACGGCTTCGACCACACGCAGTACAAGGACGAGGTCGAGGAGCGCTGGGGGAAGGACGCGTACGCGCAGGGTGACACCTGGTGGCGCGGCCTGTCCGACCAGCAGAAGCGCGACTTCCAGGAGGAGGCGGCGCAGCTCGGTCGCGACTGGGGCGCCGCGGCCGAGGCCGGCGTCGACCCCGTGTCCGACGAGGCGCAGGAGCTCGCGCGGCGCCACGTCGCGTGGCTCGGCGGCATCCCCGGCACGCCCGGGCACGGCACCGCGCCCGTCCGGGAGTACGTCGTCGGGCTCGCCGACATGTACGTCGCCGACCCGCGGTTCGCGAAGAACTACGGCGGCGAGCACGGCGCCACGTTCGTCCGCGACGCGCTGCACGAGTACGCGGCCCGTCACCTCTGACCGCGACCGCCGCCCGGGAGAAGTGCCCGGGCACTCGGGCTCCCCGCCCTGGTGCCCGGGCGCACCGCCCGCCGAGTCTCCTCGTCAGTCGCCGGCACGCCTCGCCGGCCGAGACGAAGGAGCACCCGCATGACCAGCACCACCGCCGAGTCCCCCGCCGCCACCACGCGCCGGCCCGGGTCGGCGACCAGCCGCGCGTGGGCGTGGACCGGCGTCGCCGCCGGCGTCCTCGCGATCGGCGCGATCCAGGCGTCGCTCGCCGCGGGCGTCGACTGGGAGAAGACCGCCGGCGACCCCGTCGCCATGATCGAGGACGCCGCGACCAAGCAGTCGACGTTCCTCGTGTTCCACGTGCTCGCCGCGCTCACCGTCGTGCTGCTGCCGATCTTCGGTGCCGGCCTGCGGCGCCGGCTCGACCAGCAGGCGCCCGCCGGGTCCCTGCACGGCGGGATCGCCGCCGCGGGGCTGCTGCTCACCGCGGCCGCGATGCTGCTCGGCAGCGGCCTCGACACGCAGTTCACGTTCGCCTTCCAGGACACCTCGATGGTCGTCCCCGAGTCCGCCGCGTTCTACACCGACTGGGTCGCGACCATCCCGTGGCTGTGGCTCGGCGCGGGCCTGTCCGCGCTCGCCCTCGGCGTCGCGTCGCTGCGGCACGCCGCCGCTCCGAGGTGGATCGGGTGGGTCAGCGTCGTCCTCGGCGCGCTCACCGTCCTCACGGGCATCTCGCCGCTGCAGTACCTCGCCGGGTTCGTCGGGCCGGTCTGGCTCGTCGTCGTCGCGCTCGGCTTCGCGCTCGGCGATCGGCGCTGAGCGACGTCGGCCGCGGGAGGCGCTGGTGCCACCGCACCACGACGGGTACGACCTCGTCCGGTTCACCCGGGCGAGGTCGTACCCGTCCGCCGGGGGCAGCCCCTACGGTGACGCCATGACGACGGCCGTGGTCGCGCGTCGCGGCGGCCGGCCCCGGACCGCCGTCGGGCTCGCGCTGGTGACCTACCTCCTCACGCTCACGGGCGTGCTGCTCCTCGTCGGCGCGCGCGAGCCCGCGACGCCCGAGCTGCTGTTCACGGCCGTCGACGTCATGGTCGGTCTGGTCTACGGGACGGTCGGCGCGGTCATCGTCGCGCGGCGGTCGCACGTCGTCGGGTGGCTCGTCGTCGTGACGGGCGTCGGCGGTGCGCTCGCCACCCTCGGCAGCGGCTGGGGCGCCTACCAGGGGGCGCACCCGACGCTGCCGCCGCTCCCCGCCGTCGCGTCGCTCGTCAGCTGGGCGTGGGTGCCCGGCACGCTGGCCCTGTTCCTCGTCGTGCCCTGGCTCGTCCGCGAGACGCGCCCGTCGTGGTGGGACCGGGCCGGCCTCGTGCTCGGCGCCGCGACGACCGCCGTCTTCACGCTCCAGCGGCTGGTGCTGCCCCAGACCGACAACACCGGTGCGGTCGTCGCGGCCGTCCTCGTCGGCCTGGTCACGGCCGTCGCGACGTGGTGGCGGCGCGTGCGGGGACCCGTCGCGGAGCGCCCCGGGCTCGGCCTGCTCGCGGCGGGCGTCGCGCTCATGGCGCTGTCGTTCGTCCCGCTCGCGTTCGCCGACACGCCGTTCGAGATCGTGCTCGCGGTGCCCCTCGTCCACCTCGCGTGCCAGGCCCTGTTCCCCGTCGCGCTGCTCACGACCGTGCTGCGCAACCGGCTGTGGGGCATCGACCTCGCGGTGAGCCGCGCGGCCGTCGCGGCGCTGCTGACGCTCGGGCTGGCGGTCGTCTACGCGGTCGTCCTGATCGGTGTCGGTGCGCTCGTCGACAGCAACGTCGTCGCGCAGGTGCTCGCCGCCGCGGGCGTCGCGGCCGCCGTCCAGCCCGTCCACGGGTGGCTCGGGCGGCGGGTGCGCGCGCTCGTCTACGGCGAGGCGGCCACCCCGGGCCGGGCGGCCCTGCGCGTCGGGCGGGAGCTGTCGGTCGCGACCGACGCCGACGACCTGCTCCGGGGGCTGGCCGGTGCGCTCGGCGAGACGCTCCGCCTCGAGTCGGTCACCGTCCGCGGCTCGCGTGCGGGCGTCGAGGCGACGTGGGGTGTCGCGACCTCGCCCCCGGTCGAGCGGTCGCTCGAGCACAGCGGGCGCCCCGTCGGCGCGCTGGCCCTCACGGCGCGACCCGGCGAGCGCCTCGACGCCCGCTCGACGGACGCGCTCGACCATCTCGCGCCCGTCGTCGCCGCGGGCGTCGCGCTCGCGCAGAGCACCGCCGACCTGGTGCGCGCCCGCGATGCCGCCACCCGCGCCCGGCTCGCCGAGCGGACCCTCATCCGGCGCGAGCTGCACGACGGTATCGGCCCGTGGCTCACCGGGCTGCGGCTCGGGCTGCAGGGCGCACGCAACACGCTCGAACGCGACCCGGCCGCGGCCGCCGCGGTGCTCGACGCGCTGCAGGCCGAGGTCACGCAGCGCGTCGAGGACGTCCGGCTCCTGTCCCGCAGCCTGCTCCCGCCCGTGCTCGACGAGCAGGGGCTCGCCGCGGCCCTCGACGACCTCGCCCGGCGGACCGCCGCGACCGGGTTCACCGTGACGCTCGACGTCGACGCGGACGCGCTCGACGGGCTCGACCCGCGGGTCGCCGCCGCGGCGTACGGCATCGTGAGCGAGGCCGTCACCAACGCGTCCCGGCACAGCGGTGCCGCCGGGTGCGCCGTGACCGCCGCGGTGCACGGGGCGGCGCTCGTGGTGACCTGCGACGACGACGGGCACGGCCTGGACCCCGCCCGCACGCCCGGCGTGGGCACGCGGTCGATGCGCGAACGTGCCGTGGAGCTCGGCGGGACCGTCGAGTGGGCCGACCGTGAGCGCGGCGGGGTGCGCGTGCGGGCTGTCGTGCCCCTCGTGCCGCAGGCGTCCGACGCGTGCGCCGCCCCGGGGGTGCTCGCGTGACCGTCCGCGTCGTCCTCGTCGACGACCACCCCGTCTTCCGGATCGGCATGGCCGCGCTGCTCGACTCGTTGCCCGGCATCGAGGTCACCGCTCAGGCCGCGACCGCCGCCGAGGCACGCGCGCTGTTCGGTGGTGCCGTCGAGGCGGACGTCGTGCTCATGGACCTCGACCTCGGCGACGGCTCGGGCGTCGACCTGACCCGCGACCTCCTGCGCGACCGTCCCGGGCTCGCGGTGCTCGTCGTCACGATGCACGAGGACGACGACGCGGTCGTCGCGTCCGTGCGTGCCGGCGCGCGCGGCTACCTCGTGAAGTCGGCGCCGCCCGACGCCGTCGAGCGGGCCGTCCGTGCCGTCGCCGCCGGGGAGATGATCCTGTCCCCCGCCGTCGCGCAGCGGGCCATGGCGTACGTGCTGGGCGGCCGGACCGCGACGCGCGTGCCGTTCCCGCAGCTCACCGACCGCGAGCGCGAGGTGCTCGACCTCGTCGCCGCCGGGCTCGACAATGCGGTCATCTCGAAGCGCCTGTCGCTCAGCCCGAAGACCGTCCGCAACCACGTCGCGAACGTGCTCACCAAGCTCGCGGTGCCCGACCGGTCCGCGGCGATCGTGCGGGCGCGCGAGGAAGGGCTCGGCGGGGCGTAGTGCGCCGTCAGGTGGTCGCCGCGGTGACCGGCGGCTCCGCCGACCACGGGAACGTGATCCAGCGGTCGGTGCGCCGCCACACGTAGTCGGGGTCGACGACCGACCGGGGCTTCGCGTAGAGGACGGCCGTCCGCGCCTCCGTGCAGTGCCCGGCCACGAGCCGCTGCACGAGCGCGAGCGTCTCCCCCGTGTCGGCGACGTCGTCGACGACGAGCGCGGTCAGGCCGTGCAGCGCGTCGGTGTCGAGCAGCGGGGGCAGCACCTGCGGCTCGTCGAGCCGCTCGTCGACCCCGGTGTAGAACTCGACGTTGAGCGTCCCGACGGACTTCGTGCCGAGCGCGTAGGCGATCGCGCCGCCCGGCGGGAGGCCGCCGCGCGCGACGGACACGACGAGGTCGGGCGTGAAGCCCGAGTCGACGACGGCCTGCGCGAGCTCGCGGACGGCCACGCCGAACAGCGCCCAGTCGAGCACCTCCCGGTCCGCGGGGAGGTCCTGGCCGGGTGCTGCCTCGGTGGTCGCCATGCGGTCAGGGTAGGTCGCCCGCGTTGCGGGGACGTTGCCCGCCGGTCCCAGGTGAAGGACGGTCGGACGGCCCCCCGCGCGCCGACGACGCGGGCGGGTGTCACGCGCGGTCGAGCGAGCGCTGCCAGTCCTCGTGCAGCGCGGCGAAGCGTCCGCCCCCGGCCACCAGGTCCCCGGGCGACCCGTCCTCGACGACGCGCCCGTCCTCGACGACGAGCACGCGGTCGGCGCCCATCACGGTCGACAGCCGGTGCGCGATGACGACGGCCGTGCGATCGGCGAGCAGCGTCCCGAGCCCTTCCTGCACGAGCAGCTCACCGGGCACGTCGAGCGAGCTCGTCGCCTCGTCGAGCACGAGAAGCGCGGGGTCGGCGAGGAACGCGCGCGCGAACGACACGAGCTGCCGCTGCCCGGCGGACAGGCGCACACCGCGCTTGTCGACCTCGGTGTCGTACCCGTCGGGCAGGGACGCGACGAGGTCGTGCACACCCACGGCCCGCGCCGCGGCCTCGACCTCGCCACGCGTGGCGCCGGGCTTCCCGAGCGCGATGTTCGCCGCGACCGAGCCGGAGAACAGGTACGCCTCCTGGGTCACCATGACGACCGCACGTCGCAGGTCCACGGGGTCGAGGCCGCGCACGTCGACCCCGTCGATCGTCACCGCGCCGGTCCGCACGTCGTAGAAGCGCGTGAGCAGCTTCGCGACGGTCGACTTGCCCGCACCGGTCGCCCCGACGAGCGCGACCGTCTGGCCGGCCGGGACGTGCAGGTCGAGCCGCTGCAGGACCGTCGGGCCGTCGCCGTAGCCGAACGTCACGCCGTCGAACCGCACGTCACCGCGCGCGTGCGGCAACCGGACCGGGCGCTCGGGGTCGGGCACCGACGGCTCCTCGGCGAGCAGGTCGGCGACCTTCTCGAGCGCCGCCGTCGCGGACTGGAACGAGTTGTAGAACATGGCCATCTGCTGCAACGGGCTGAAGAACCGCCGCGCGTACAGCACCGCCGCGGCGAGCACGCCGACCGCGAGGTCGCCCTCGAGCGCGCGCAGCCCGCCGACCAGCAGCACCGTCGCGACCGTGACGTTGCCGATGAGGACGAGGCCCGAGTCGAACCAGCCGTTGAGGCGGATCGACCCGGCGCTCGACTCCCGGTACTGCTCGGACAGCTCGTCGTACGCGGCCTGGACCTGCGGCTCACGGCGGAACGCCTGCACCGCGCGGATGCCCGTCATGGTCTCGACGAACCGCACGATGACGCGCGCGGCCGCGGTGCGGTTGCGCCGGTACTGCGCCTGGGAGCGGCGCTGGAACCAGCGGCTCAGCAGGACGCCGGGCACCACCGCGACGAGCAGGACCAGGCCGCTGCGCCAGTCGAGGATCGCGAGCGACACCGCCGTGAGCACCATCGACAGGCCGCCCGCGGCGAGCGTCGTGACGCCCCCGTCGAGCAGCTCGCGCACCGCGTCGAGGTCGGACGTCTGGCGGCTGATGATGCGCCCCGACGTGTACCGCTCGTGGAACTCGAGGCTGAGCCGCTGCGTGTGCCGGAAGACGCGGCGACGCAGGTCGAGCAGGATCGCCTGCGACACGCGCGCCGACGCGCGGACCGTGGCGGCGACGAGGACGCCGCCCAGCACGGCGATCACGAGGTACGCACCTGCCACCGCGAGCACCGGCCCGCCGTCGCCGTCGACGAGCGCGGGCAGCGCGTGGTCGATCCCGTACGCGACGAGCGCCGGCCCCGACACGGCCGCGACCTGCGACCCGACGACGAGCGCCACCGTGAGCCACACCGGCCGCCGCACCGGGTGCAGCAGCGACCGCAGGAGCACGAGCGACCGCCGTCGCGCCTCGCGCGAGCGTGTCCGGGCGTCGTCGACGGCCGGGTGGTCGAGCGTGGTCGCGCTCATCGGGCCGCCTCCACCTCGTCGTCGACCGCCGCGTGCTCGGTCGCCGCGAGCGCGGTCAGCACGAACCGGTAGTGCGGGTGGTGCGCCAGCAGGTCGCGGTGCGTGCCGACGCCCGTGATCCGGCCGTCCTCGAGCACCGCGACGCGGTCGGCGAGCGCGACCGTCGACGAGCGGTGCGCGACGACGAGCGTCGTCGTCCCCGTGAGCTCCGCGCGCAGCCGCCGCGTCACCTCGCCCTCGGTGGTGACGTCGAGCGCCGACAGCGGGTCGTCGAGCAGCAGGACGCGCGGGCGGACGGCGATCGCGCGGGCGAGCGAGATCCGCTGCCGCTGGCCGCCGGACAGGCTCAGGCCCTCCTCGCCGATCACCGTGTCGACGCCGTCGGGCAGGTCGTGCACGAAGCCCGCGCGGGCGACGTCGAGCGCGCGCGCCAGCCGCTCGTCGGTCGCGTCGGCCGGGCCGACGCCGAGCAGGACGTTCTCCCGGACCGTCGTCGAGAAGAGGATCGGGTCCTCGAACGCGACCGCGACGGCCGCACGCAGCTCGGCGCGCGTGAGGTCGCGGACGTCGACGCCGTCGACCGTGACCCGCCCGGCCGTCACGTCGAACAGGCGCGGCACGAGCTGCAGCAGCGTCGTCTTGCCGCTTCCGGTGAGGCCGACGAGCGCGACCGTCTCCCCCGGCTCGACGACCAGGTCGACACCTGCGAGGACGTCGGGACCGTCGCCGTGCCCGAACCGCACGCCGTCCAGCACGAGGCGAGCGCCGTGCGGGCTGGGCGGCGGCAGGTGGGACGGCCGTGCCGGGTCGGTGACCGTCGAGGGGGTGTCGATGACCTGAAGGTAGCGGTCGGTCGCGGCGCGGGCGTCGAGCGTCATCGCGAGCAGCGCGCCCAGGCGCTCGACGGGCTGGTTGACGACGGCCGCGGTGGCGAAGAACGCGACGAGCGCGCCGACGGTGATGTCCCCTCGGGCCGTGAGCGTGACGCCGACCGCGAGCGACACCGCGAGCACCGCCTCCGGGATCGCCCCGAGCGCGAAGGACACGCGCGACAGCGTGCGCGCCTTGTGGATCTCGGTCTCGCGCAGCTCGTCGGCCTGCCGGACGAAGTCGTCGAGCGCGTCGTCGCCCCGGCCGAACGCCTTGAGCACGCGGATGCCGTGCACCGACTCCTCGACGGTCGTCGCGAGGTCGCCCGCCTGGTCGCGGGCGCGCCGCGCGACGTCGCGGTACCCGGTGCGGAACCGGAAGCTCAGCCACACCATCGGGATCGCGCCCGCGAGGTAGACGAGCCCGAGCTGCCAGCTCGTCGCCACCATGAGCACCACGCCGACGACGAGCGTCGTCGCGCTGACGATCAGCATGACCAGCCCGAAGACCATCCAGCGGCGGATCGTGCCGAGGTCCGACATCGCCCGGGACAGCAGCTGCCCACCGGACCACCGGTCGTGGAACGCGACCGGCAGGTCGAGCAGGTGGCGGAACAGCGACGTGCGCATCTCGCGCTCGACGGTCGTGCCGGGCGTGAGGATCAGCGCGCGTCGGCTCCACACGAGCACGGCCTCGAGCACGCCGAGCCCCAGCACGAGCAGCGCGCCGAGCACGACGCCCCGGCGCGACGAGTCCGTCAGCAGCGGCCCGTTGACGATCGCGCGCAGCACCTGCGGGACAGCCAGCGCGAGCATGCTCGCCCCGAGGGCGGTGCAGCCGCCGAGCAGCACCCGCGGGACCGCCGGGCGCGCCCAGGTGAGCAGTCGGAGCAACGCGCGGGGGGTGGCCCGACCAGCGGTGGTCGGCGGGGACGGTGGCACTCGTCCACCCTACGAACCGGCTCCCACCTCCGCCCGGGGCGCCACACCCGTCCTGCATCCCGAGACGGGCAGGGCGGCGACCGTCGTCAGACGCCCGTGCGGGCGGTCTTGGTGTTGTGCGCCTGCGCGCGGGGGCGGACGACGAGGAGGTCGACGTTGACGTGCGGCGGGCGGGTCAGCGCCCACGTGATCGTGTCGGCGATGTCGTCGGCGACGAGCGGCTGGTACCCCTCGTAGACGGCGGCGGCGCGGGCCTCGTCGCCGTCGAACCGCACGAGCGAGAACTCCTCAGTCGCCACGGCGCCGGGCGCGATCTCGATCACGCGGATCGGCTCGCCGACGATCTCCCAGCGCAGCGTCGTCGCGAGCATGCGCTCGGCGTGCTTGGCACCCGTGTACCCGGCGCCGCCCTCGTAGGCGCCGTGCGCGGCGGTCGACGTGACCACGACGACGTCACCCGACTCGCGCTCGCGCAGCAGCGGCAGGAACGCCTGGGTGACGCGGAGCGTGCCGAGGACGTTGAGGTCGTACATCGTGCGCCACTGCTCCAGGTCGGCGGTCTCGACGGGGTCGAGGCCGAGCGCACCGCCGGCGTTGTTGACCAGCGCGTCGACGCCGCCGGTCGCGGCGACGTGCGCGGCGAGGCGGGCGACGTCGTCCTCGGACGTGACGTCGGCGACGAACGCGTCGGCGCCCGTCTCGGCGGCAAGCGCCTCCAGGCGGTCGGCCCGACGTGCCGTCGCGACGACGTCCCAGCCCTCGGCGCGCAGGCGGCGCACGGTCGCGGCGCCGATCCCGGACGAGGCCCCCGTGACGACGGCGCGGCGCGGACGGGCGGGGGCGGTGCTCATGGGGTCTCCCTGGGATGGTTCGCGGTGGTGCGGGTGGCGGTGGGGCTGCCGTCGCGCATCACAGCACGTCGGCGGCGACGGCGTCGAGCACGTCGCCGAGGATCTCGAGACCGTGCGCGGCCTCGTCGGGCGTCACGATGCACGGGGGCACGACGTGCACGCGGTTGTCGGCGGTGAACGGCAGCAGGCCGCGCTCCAGCGCGCCCGCCCGGACCCGGCCCATCACGGACGTGTCGACGGGTTCGCGGGTCGCACGGTCACGGACGAGCTCGACCGCCCAGAAGACGCCGAGCCCCCGGACCTCGCCGACGAGCGGGTTGCGGGCGGCGAGCGCGGCCAGGCCGGGGCCGATCAGGTCGCGCCCGACGGCGGCCGCGTTGTCGACGACGCCCTCGTCGGCCATCGCGTCGAGCGTCGCGACGATCGCCGCCATCGCGAGCGGGTGGCCCGAGTACGTGAGGCCGCCCGGGAAGACGCGCACGTCGAAGGTCCGCGCGATCGGGTCGGAGATCATGACGCCGCCCGCCGGCACGTACCCGGAGTTCACGCCCTTCGCGAAGGTGACGAGGTCGGGCACGACGTCGAAGCCGTCGAGCGCGAGCCACCGCCCCGTCCGGCCGAAGCCGGCCATGACCTCGTCGAGGATCAGCACGATCCCGTACCGGTCGGCGACCTCGCGGACACCCCGCAGGTAGCCGGGCGGCGGCACGAGGACGCCCGCGGTGCCGGGGATCGTCTCGAGCAGGATCGCGGCGACGGACGTCGGCCCCTCCGCCTGGATCACGCGCTCGAGGTGGTGCAGCGCGCGCTCGGCCTCCTGCTCGGGGGTCGTCGACCAGAACTCCGACCGGTACGGGTAGGGCCCGAAGACGTGCACGTGACCGCGCGCGTACTCGTTCGGCACGCGCCGCCAGTCGCCCGTCGCGACGACGGCCGCGCCGGTGTTGCCGTGGTACGAGCGGTAGTGCGACACGACCTTGTCCCGGCCGGTGTGCAGGCGTGCCATGCGGATCGCGTTCTCGTTCGCGTCGGCGCCGCCGTTGGTGAAGAAGACCTTGGAGAAGCCCGCGGGCGCGTGCGCCAGGACCCGCTCGGCCGCCTCGCCACGGACGAGCGCGGCGGTGGACGGCGCGATCGTCGTCAGCGTGGACGCCTGCGCGCGGATCGCCTCGACCACGCGCGGGTGCTGGTGCCCGATGTTTGTGTTGACGAGCTGGCTCGAGAAGTCGAGGTAGCGGCGGCCCGACGCGTCCCACACGTGCGAGCCGGAGCCGCCGGACAGGACGAGCGGGTCGAGGGCCGCCTGCGCGGACCAGGAGTGGAAGACGTGCTCACGGTCGAGCCGCACCGCGGCGGCGTCGTCGGGATGGATGGTCGTGCTGGTCGGGACGCTCACGTCTCCCCCTCGTTCGGTCGTGCGGGCCGTGCGGCGCGGGCAGGGTGCGCTCGCGCCGCACGGTGGACGTCAGTTGCCGCCCGGCTCGAGCGTGACCTCGGCCGCCTGGAAGTCGGCGCCGTCGACGTCGACGCCCTCGGCACGCAGCTCCTCGAGCGCCTTGTCGACGTACTCGTTGGTGTACGCGTCGGCGCTCGGCTCGGCCGTGATGACCGTCGCGCCCTGGTCGTTCTTGGTGTTGAGGGCGATGTCGACGGTCCGCTCCCAGGCCGACTCGTCGATGATCCCGATGCCGCCCGGCGACGGCCAGACGAGCTTGTTGACCTCGTTGACCTGCCAGAGCTGGTGGCTCGCGCCGAGCTGCGAGCCCGCGGCCACGACGAGGTCGCGCGCCTCCTCCGGGTTGTCGCGGACCCAGATCCAGCCCTCGAGGCTCGCCTTGAGGAACTTGACCGTCGTCTCCTGGTACTCCTCGTCGGACGCGAGCCGCTCGGAGTTCGCCCAGATCGCGTCCTGGAGCATCGCCGTGCCCTCGTCGTTCCAGTCGACGACCGTGAAGTCCTCGGGCTGGTAGAGCTCGCCGGTCTCGGGGTTCACGGCCTCGAGCACCTGCGCGTACTCGTTGTACGTCATGGCCTGGGCGGCGTCGATCTCACCCGACAGCAGCGCGTTCATGTCGAACTGCTGCTGCACGAGCGTGACGTCCGTCGCGGGGTCGAGGCCCGCCTCCGTCATGCCCGCGAAGAGCTCGAACTCGTTGCCGAAGCCCCAGTTGCCGACCTTCTTGCCGCGCAGGTCGGCCGCGGACGAGATGCCCGAGTCCGCGAACGCGACCTGGAGCGTGCCCGACCGCTGGAAGATCTGCGCGACGTCGGTGATGCCCGCGCCCTGCTCGCGCGACGCGAGCGCCTTGGGCACCCACGCGATCGCGTAGTCGACGGAGCCGTCCGCCAGCACGGACTGCGGGACGATGTCGACGCCGCCCTCGATGATCTCGACGTCGAGGCCCTCGTCCTCGTAGAAGCCCTGCTCGACGGCCGCGATGTAGCCGGCGAACTGGGCCTGGGTGAACCACTGCAGCTGGAGCGTGACGGGGGTCAGCCCGTCCGAGTCGCCCGACGCCTCGGGCTCGGGGTCGCCGCTGCCGCTGCTGCACGCCGACAGCACGAGCGCGGTGGCGACGCCGACAGCCGTCGCGGTCCACGCGGAACGCCTGGTGGGGGTCATCTCGGGTCCTTCCTGGGGGGCGGCACTGGCGGGGCGCGCTCGCCGGAGGGGGCGAGTCGCGGTCGACCGCACCTGGCGTCGTCGGCAGGCGGGACGGGTGGGCGGCGTCAGGTCCCGTCGGGGACCGTGCCGTTGCGGTGGGCGACGGCACGTTCGAGCGCGGCCGTCGCGAGGTACAGGACGAGACCGAGCAGGATCGCGCCGAGCACGAACGCCCACGCTCGGGCGTACGCGCTGTTCGCGGCTGCGGCCGTGATGCGCGACCCGAGGCCGTTCTGCAGCCCGCCGAAGTACTCCGCGACGACGGCCGCGATGACGCCCGTCGACGACGCGATCCGCAGCCCGGTGAACAGGTACGGCAGCGCACCCGGCACCGTGACCGTGCGCGTGACCTGCCACGACGACGCCGCGTACGCGCGCATCAGGTCGCGGTGCACGGGCTGCACCTGCCGCAGACCGCGCAGCGTGTTGACGAAGACCGGCGCGAAGACGACCACCGCGACGACGAGCCGGCGCGGGGTCGTGGACGTCGTGCCGAACAGCGTGTTGAGCGCGGGCGCGAGCGCGACGATCGGCATCACCGACAGCGCGGCGGCCGTGGGTGACATGAGCCCGTCGACGATCCGGCTGCGCGCCGCGACGACCGCCGCGAGCACCGCCGTCACCGCACCGACCAGGAGCCCCACCAGCACGTTCGCGCCGGTCGCGAGCGCCGCCGACCACACGAGCGGCACCACCTGGCGGAGCTGCTCGACGATCGCCGTCGGGCTCGGCAGCAGGTACGGCGGCAGGTCCGCCGTCACGACGACGACCTGCCACACGACGAGCGCGAGGACGCCGACGAGCACGGGTGCGACCCACCGGGTCACCCGGGTGGCGCTCATCGGACGTCCACGCCGCGCGTCGGGACGTCCGCGCCGTGACCGCCGTGCAGCGCCTCCCGCACCGCGGTGACCGCCGCGAAGAACGCCGTGTCCTCCCGCAGGTCGTCGGTGCGCTCGTCGGCCCGGGCGAGGTCCACGGGCACGATCTGCGCGATCCGGCCGGGGCGCGGCGACATGACGACGACCCGCTGGGACAGGAACACCGCCTCGGGGATCGAGTGCGTGACGAACACGACGGCCGCCCCGGACTCGGCGCACAGCCGCACGAGCTCGGTCTGCATGCGTTCGCGCGTCATCTCGTCGAGCGCGCCGAACGGCTCGTCCATGAGGAGCAGGCTCGGGCTCTCGGCGAGCGACCGGGCGATCGCGACGCGCTGCTGCATGCCGCCCGAGAGCTGGTGCGGGAAGTGCCCGGCGAACTCGGTGAGCCCGACGAGCGCCAGCAGCTCGGCGGCGCGCGCGGCCCGCTCGCGCCGGCCGACGCCGTGCAGCTCGAGCGGCAGCTCGACGTTGGCCGTCACCGTGCGCCACGGCAGGAGGCCCGCCTGCTGGAACGCGATGCCGTAGTACTGCGCCTCGCGGGCGACGCGCGGCGAGCGCCCGAACACCTCGAGCTCGCCCGACGTGGGCTGGTCGAGGTCCGCGATCAGCCGCAGCAGCGTCGACTTGCCGCAGCCTGACGGGCCGATGAGCGAGACGAACTCGCCCGCGGCGACGGTCAGGTGGATGTCGTCGAGCGCGGTGACCGTGCCGGCCTTCGTGGTGAACACCTTGGACACGCCGCGCACGTCGACGGCGGTCGCGGGTCCGGCAGGCGTGGGCCCGGCCGACACGGCGGACGGCGACGAGCCGGTGGCGTCCGGGGCGGTGGTGACGTCGCTCATGAGACCTCCGCGTGGCGGTAGCGGCCCAGGCCGAGCCCGAGCAGGGTGACGAGGCCGGCGGCGACGAGGCCGAGCACGGCGGCGGCGAGGATGGCCGCCCACGGCTTGGCGGGGTCCCCGCTCGCGGCCTGGGCGTAGGCGATGACGAGCCGGCCGATGCCGCCCTTGGTGCCGGTCGACACCTCGGCGACGATCGCGCCGACGACGGCCGTGGCCGCGGCGAGCCGCAGCGCGGGCAGCAGGTACGGGACGGACGCGGGCAGCCGCAGCGAGACCAGCGTCCGGCTCCACGACGCGGCCTGCGCCCGGAACAGCTCGACCTGCGCGGTCGTGGGCGACTGCAGGCCGCGCAGCATGCCGACCGCGACGGGGAAGAACGCGAGGTAGGACGCGATGAGCGCGACCGACATCCACTTCTGCCACTCGAGCGCGCCGAGTTGGATGCGTCCGCCCCACCCCACGACGAGCGGCGCCAGCGCGACGAGCGGCACGGTCTGCGACAGCACGACCCACGGCAGCAGCGCCGACTCCGCGATCCGCGAGCGCTGCATGACGACCGCGACCGCCACGCCGCCGACGACGCCCAGCACCCACCCCGCGGCCGCGACGCGCAGCGTGAACCAGCACGCCTGCAGCATCGCGACGAGCACGGTCGGCGCACCGGTCGCGGACGTCTCGGGCTCACCGATCCGGGTGACGATCTCCCACACGTGCGGCATCGCGACGTCGTCGGTGCGCGGCAGGACGCTCGCCTCGCCGACGTGCCACCCGGTGTCGGGGACGACGACCTTGACGACCTCCCACAGCACCACGAGCAGCACGAGCGCCGCGGCGCCCCAGAGCGCCGACCGCGCGGCGCGCCGGCCCGTCGTCATGCGGTCGCCACGACGGTGTCCGCGAGCGCGGGGATGACCCGCTCGCCGTAGAGCCGCATCGTCTCCTCCTTGTTGTCGTGCTGGAGGTAGGCGGCGAACTGCGTCACGCCGAGGTCGCGCAGCGCCTCGAGCTTCTCGACGTGCTCGCGCGGGCTGCCGAGCAGGCAGAACCGCTCGACGATCTCGTCGGGCACGAAGGACGTGTGCGAGTTCCCGGCGCGGCCGTGCTCGTTGTAGTCGTAGCCCTCGCGCGCCTTGATGTAGTCGGTGAGCGCCTTCGGCACGGTGCTGTCGGTGCCGTAGCGCGCGACGATGTCGGCCACGTGGTTGCCGACCATGCCGCCGAACCAGCGGCACTGCTCGCGCATGTGCGCGCGGGCGGCGGGCGAGTCGCCGTCGCCGACGTACGCGGGTGCGGCGACGCAGAACTGGATCGCGTCGGGGTCGCGCCCGGCGGCCTCGGCGGCGTCGCGGACGACCTTGATCGTCCAGGCGGCGATGTCGGGGTCGGCGAGCTGGAGGATGAAGCCGTCGCCGACCTCGCCCGTGAGCTTGAGCGCGAGCGGCCCGTACGCGGCGACCCAGACGTCGAGCGCGGAGCCCTTGGCCCACGGGAATCGAACGGTCCGGCCGTTGACCTCGACGGCCCGGTCGTTCGCGAGCTCGCGGATCACGTGGATCGACTCGCGCAGCGTCGCGAGGTTCGACGGTCGGCCGTTGAGCGTGCGGACCGCGGAGTCGCCGCGGCCGATGCCGCACACCGTCCGGTTGCCGAACATCTCGTTGAGCGTCGCGAAGAGCGACGCCGTGACGGTCCAGTCCCGGGTCGCGGGGTTGGTGACCATCGGCCCGACGATCACCTTGCGCGTCGCGGCGAGGATCGCCGAGTACACGACGAACGGCTCCTGCCACAGCAGGTGCGAGTCGAACGTCCACACGTAGTCGAAGCCGTGCGTCTCGGCCTGGCGGGCGAGCTCGACGGTCCGCCAGGCGGGCGGGTTGGTCTGCAGGACGACACCGAAGTCCACGGGCGGTCCTCCTTCCGGGGCGTGGGGACGCGGGTCAGACGAGGTACTGCGACAGGTCGCGCTTGAGGTAGCGCCCGTGGCCGGCCCGGCCGTGGTACCCCGCGTCGTCGACGACCACCGACCCGCGGGACAGGACGACGTCGACGTGCCCGTCGACCTCGAAGCCCTCCCACGCGGAGTGGTCCATGTTCATGTGGTGGGTCCTGCCCTCGCCGACGCCGATGGACGTGTGGCCCGCGGGGTCGTAGACGACGACGTCCGCGTCGGCCCCGGGCGCGATGACGCCCTTGCGGCCGTACAGCCCGAACATCCGCGCGGGCGTCGTCGACGTGAGCTCGACCCACCGCTCGAGCGTGATCTCGCCCGTGACGACGCCCTGGTACATGAGGTCCATGCGGTGCTCGACGGACCCGATGCCGTTAGGGATCGCCCGGAAGTCGCTCAGCCCGAGCTCCTTCTGTCCCTTCATGCAGAACGGGCAGTGGTCGGTCGAGACCATCTGCAGGTCGTTGGTGCGCAGCGCCTGCCACATGTGGTCCTGGTGCCCCTCGGCGCGTGAGCGCAGGGGCGTCGAGCACACCCACTTCGCACCCTCGAACCCGGGCGCCCCGAGCTGCTCCTCGAGCGAGAGGTAGAGGTACTGCGGGCACGTCTCGCCGAACACGTTCTTGCCGTTGTCGCGGGCCCACGCGAGCTGCTGGACGGCCTGCTTGGCGCTCACGTGCACGACGTACAGCGGCGCGTTCGTGAGGTCGGCGAGCATGATCGCGCGGTGCGTCGCCTCCTCCTCGAGCTGCCAGGCGCGCGCGATCCCGTGGAAGTAGGGGCCGGTCCTGCCCTGCTCGACGAGCTGTGCCGCGAGGACGTCGATCGCCGGCCCGTTCTCCGCGTGCATCATCGTGAGCAGCCCGAGGTCGGCGGCCTTCTGCATGGCCCGCACGATCTGCGCGTCGTCGGCGTAGAAGACGCCCGGGTACGCCATGAAGAGCTTGTAGCTCGTGACGCCCTCCGCGACGAGGCCCTCCATGGCCTTGAGGCTGTCGTCGTCGACGCCGCCGACGATCTGGTGGAACGCGTAGTCGACCGCGCACCGCCCGGCCGCCTTCTCGTGCCAGGCCGCGAGGCCGTCCATGACCCGCTCCCCCGCGCGCTGCACCGCGAAGTCGACGATCGTCGTCGTGCCGCCCCACGCCGCGGCGCGCGTGCCCGTCTCGAACGTGTCGGACGCCGCGGTGCCGCCGAACGGCAGCTCCATGTGCGTGTGCGCGTCGACGCCGCCGGGGATGACGTACTTGCCGGTCGCGTCGATCACGCGGTCGACGTGCGCCGCGAGGTCGAAGCCGAGCAGCGTCGAGCCGGGTGCGAGCACCGCGGCGATGGTCTCGCCGTCGACGAGCACGTCGGCCGGGGTGCGGCCCGTCGCGCTGACGACGGTCCCGCCGGTGATGAGGGTCTTCACTCGGACGTCCTCTCCGCTGGGTGCCGGGTCAGGGGGCGACGATCGCGCCGTAGGCGTCGGGCCGGCGGTCGCGGAAGAACTGCCAGCGCTCGCGGACCTGCCGGATCTGGTCGAGGTCGAGGTCGCGGATCAGCAGCTGGTCCTCGGTGCTCGACCCGACCTCGCCGACGTAGTTGCCGTCGGGCCCGACCGCGTACGACGAGCCGTAGAACGCGACCGCCTCGTCGCCGTACTCGTTGTCCTCGAGCCCGACCCGGTTGTTCGCGACGACGAAGTAGCCGTTCGCGACCGCGGCCGCGGGCTGCTCGATCTCCCAGAGCTTGTTGGAGATGCCGGGCGCGGTCGCGTTCGGGTTGAAGACGATCTCGGCGCCGTTGAGCGCGAGCACGCGCCAGCCCTCGGGGAAGTGCCGGTCGTAGCAGATGTTGACGCCGATCTTCCCGACGGCCGTCTCGAACACCGGGTACCCGAGGTTGCCGGGGCGGAAGTAGAACTTCTCCCAGAACTTGGGCAGGTGCGGGATGTGGTGCTTGCGGTACTTGCCGAGGTAGGAGCCGTCCGCGTCGATCACCGCGGCCGTGTTGTAGAGCACGCCCGGCTGGTCCTCCTCGTACACCGGCAGGACGATCACGATGCCCAGCTCGGCCGCGAGCGCCGCGAACCGCTCCGTCGTCGGGCCTGGGACGGACTCCGCGTAGTCGTAGTAGGCGGTGTCCTGCGTGATGCCGAAGTACGGCCCGTAGAACAGCTCCTGGAAGCAGATCACCTGCGCACCGGCCGACGCGGCCTCGCGCGTCCACGCCTCGTGCAGCGCGATCATCGACTCCTTGTCGCCCGTCCAGGTGGCCTGGGTGAATGCGACGCGTACGACGGTCATGGGGTCCTCCGGTCCTCGGTCGGCCGGCGGCGGGTCCCGGCCGCGGTGCCGCGGTCCCACGTCGTGCGACGGGTCCTGCCTGCCGGGCCGGGCCCCGTCGCCTGGAATGTGACTGTCGGCGTTGAACATTTCTGCGGGGTTACCCCTCGTTTCCGCCGCGCGAACAACGACGGGCCGCGTGTAAACACCTGCGACCGGCGTCCGGATCGTCCGGTGCTTCGCCGGGTCGGCGTCGTCGCCCCGGGCATGCTGCGGCCATGGACCTGGCCACCCACGTCGACGACCGGTCGCCGCGCGGCATCGCGGCCGCGGTGGCCCGGCTGGTGCACGGCGGCGAGCTCGTCCCCGGCGACCGGCTGCCGACCGTCCGGGCGCTCGCCGTCGACCTGGGCGTGAGCCCCGCGACGGTGAGCGGCGCGTTCCAGGCCCTCGCGACCGTCGGGCTCGTCGCGTCGCGCGGGCGTGCCGGCACGTTCGTCCTCCCGCCGCCCGCGGCCTGGCTCCCGCCGCGCTACCGCGACCTCGCGGAGGGCGCACCGGCCCGGCTCGACCTGTCGACCGGCACGCCCGACCCCGACCTGCTCCCCTCGCTCGGTCCCGCGCTCGCGCGCGTCGCCGCCCGCACACCCGCGGCCGAGGCCGGCACCTACCTGTCGGCGCCGCTCGTGCCCGAGCTCGAGTCCCTGCTGCGCGAGTCGTGGCCGTTCGTGCCGCAGCGGCTCACGGTCGTCGACGGCGCGGTCGACGCGATCAGCCGCACGCTCGAGCAGGTCGCGTCGTTCGGCGACCGGGTGGCCGTCGAGGACCCCGGCTTCCCGCCGCTGTTCGACCTGCTCGACCAGCTCGGCCTCCAGCGCGTGCCCGTCGCGCTCGACCGCAACGGCATGCGCCCCGACTCCCTGGCCCGTGCGCTGGCGGCCGGCGCGAGCGTCGTCGTGCTGCAGCCGCGCGCGCAGAACCCGACGGGGGTGTCGCTGACCCCGACGCGTGCCCGTGAGCTCGCCGCCGTCGTCCGCCGCGTGCCCGCGGCGACCGCCGTGACCGTGATCGAGGACGACCACTGCGGGCAGATCTCGTCCGCGCGCGACGTCTCGCTCGGGACCTGGCTGCCCGACGCGACCGTGCACGTCCGCTCGTACTCGAAGTCGCACGGACCCGACCTGCGGCTCGCGGCCGTCGGCGGGCCCGCCCGCGTGCTCGACGCGCTCGTCGCACGCCGCATGCTCGGCCCCGGCTGGACCAGCCGCCTGCTGCAGCACGTGCTCGTCGACCTGCTCACCGACCCCGCCGCGATCGACGCCGTCGCGCACGCCCGCCGCGTCTACTTCGCACGCCGCCGCGCGCTCACGACCGCGCTCGCGACGCTCGACGTGCACGTCGACGGCGGCGACGGCATCAACCTGTGGCTGCCGGTGCACGACGAGCGCACCGCGCTCCTGCGGCTCGAGGCCGCGGGGATCCGCGCGGCGCCCGGCACGCCGTTCGTCGCGAACGGCGCCGACGACCAGGCCCCGCACCTGCGCGTCACGGTCGGACTGCTGTCCGACGACGTCGCCGAGGTCGCCCAGGCCCTCGCGCTCGCCGCCCGCCCGTGACGCCGCAGGTCGCACCGCGGACGCCAGGTTGCGGAACCGGTGCCGCAGCGGCCTAGGGTGGGAGACGGAACCCGGTCCTGCTGACCGGGTCGAGCCGCCCGGCACTCGGCGGCCCTCCGGGGTGCGACGTGCACCCGTCCCGTCGTGCGCAGCGCAGCGCACCCCCGCCCGAGCAGGGGTCGCCCCTGCGTCCAGTCCCGGAGTGTCGATGCCCCGCCCCACCCGCCGTCCCCTCGTGCCCCTCGTCGCCGCTGCCGCGCTCGCCCTCGGGCTGTCGGCGTGCGCGTCCGACGCGTCGGGCACCTCGTCGCCGACCGCTGCCGCGTCGCAGCCCGGCGGCTTCACGCCCGTCGACCTCGACAACTGCGGCACGCCCGTGACCGTCGACGCCCCGCCCGAGCGCGTCGTGACCGTCAAGTCGACGTCGACCGAGATGCTGCTCGCGCTCGGCCTCGAGGACCGTGTCGTCGGCACCGCGTTCGCCGACGGACCGGTGCCGGAGCAGTGGGCCGACGCGTACGACGCGATCCCTGTCGTGTCCGACAAGGTGCCCGGCCAGGAGGCGCTGCTCGCGCTCGAGCCGGACTTCGTCTACGCGGGGTGGGAGTCGAACTTCTCCGCGGACGGCGCGGGCGACCGCGCCGGGCTGGCCGCGCTGGGGATCGGCACCTACGTCTCCCCCGCCGCGTGCAAGGAGGAGGGCTACCAGCCCGACCCGCTGACGTTCGACGTCGTCGAGGACGAGATCCGTGAGGTCGCGTCGCTGTTCGGCGTGCAGGACCGCGCCGAGGAGCTCATCGCGGCGCAGCGCGAGACGCTCGCGGACGTCGAGCAGCCCGCCGGGCCGACGACCGCGCTCTGGTACTCGTCGGGCACCGACAGCCCGTACGTCGGCGCAGGCATCGGCGCGCCGCAGATGATCCTCGACGCCGCCGGGCTGACCAACGTCTTCGGCGACGTGCACGACACGTGGACGTCGGTCGGGTGGGAGCAGGTCGTCGCAGCCGACCCCGACGTGATCGTGCTCGTCGACGCGTCGTGGAACACCGCCGACAGCAAGATCGCGCTGCTCGAGTCCAACCCGGCGACGTCGCAGCTCACCGCGGTGCGCGAGAAGCGCTACGTCACCGTGCCGTTCGCGGCGACCGAGGCCGGTGTGCGCAACGCCGAGGCCGTCGCGTCGATCGCCGAGCAGGTCGCCGCGCTGGACGACGCGCCGGCCGAGGGGTGACGACGACGACCGCCACCGTCCCCCGCACCACCGCGCCGCCCGCCCCGCCGACGGCGGCGCCCGCGCGCACCCGGCTCGCGCTCCTCGTCGCCGTCGGCCTCGTGGCGCTCGTCGGCACGGTCCTCGTCACCGTGACGATCGGGCCGGCCGACCTGAGCGTCGGCGAGGTCGCGCGCAGCATCGCCGGGCACCTCGGGCTCGACGTCGCACCCGTCGCGCCCCTGCACGACGCGATCGTCTGGGAGCTGCGCCTGCCCCGCGTGCTCACGGCAGCCGCGGTGGGCGCGGGACTGGCGCTCGCCGGTGCCGTCATGCAGAGCCTCACGCGCAACCCGCTCGCCGACCCCTACCTCCTGGGGCTGTCGTCGGGCGCGTCGCTCGGGGCCGTCGCGGTGCTCGTCGTCGGCGTCACCGTTCTGCTGCCGGTCGCCGCGTTCGTCGGGGCGATGGCGGCGCTGGTGGCGACGCTCGCGCTGGCCCGCTCGGGTGGCACGCTGACGCCGGGCCGCACGGTGCTCGCCGGGCTGGCCGTGTCGCAGCTGTGCGCCGCGGGCACGTCGTTCGTCATCTTCTGGACCGCGACCGGCGACTCCTACCGCGAGATCCTGTCCTGGCTGCTCGGCTCGCTCGCGGGCGCCACGTGGTCGTCGGTCGCGATCGCCGGCGGCGCGGTGCTGGTCGTCGGGACGCTCGTCGTGCTCGCCGGCGTACGGCTCGACGCGTTCGCGTTCGGCGACACGGCCGCCGCCGCGCTCGGCGTCGGCGTCGACCGCACGCGGTGGACGCTCATGACGCTCGTCGCGCTGCTCACGGGCGCGATGGTCGCGGTGAGCGGCGCGATCGGCTTCGTCGGGCTCGTGCTGCCGCACGCCGTCGGGTCGCTCACCGGCCCCGCGCACCGCCGCCTGCTGCCCGTCGCGGCGCTCGCCGGCGCGGTGTTCCTCGTCTGGGCGGACACGCTCGCGCGCACGCTCTTCGACCCGCGCGAGCTGCCCGTCGGGATCGTGACGGCACTCATCGGCGTGCCGGTGTTCGCGGTGCTGCTGCGCCGGGGCCGGGGGTCGGCGTGGACCTGACGATCAGCGGTGTCGGCACGCGCCTCGGCGGCCGGTGGGTCGTCGACGGCGTCGACGCGACCCCGCCGCCCGGACGTCTGACCGGCCTGCTCGGCCCCAACGGCGCCGGCAAGACGACGCTGCTGCGCCTCGTCGCGGGGCTGCTCACGCCCGAGCGCGGCGCGGTGCTCGTGGGCACGGGCGGGTCGGCGACGCCGGTCGCGGAGATGGGGCGTCGCGAGCGCGCCCGCCAGATCGCGCTGCTCGAGCAGGAGTCCTCGAGCAGTGTCCCGCTCACGGTCCGCGAGGTCGTCGCGCTCGGCCGCATCCCCTACCGCTCGCTGTGGGGCGCGGACCCGGACGACGACGCGGTCGACCGCGCCCTGCACGCCGCCGACGCCGCCCACCTCGCCGGTCGTGCGTGGTCCTCCCTGTCGGGCGGCGAACGGCAGCGCGTGCACGTCGCTCGCGCGCTCGCGCAGGAGCCCGAGCTGCTGCTGCTCGACGAGCCGACCAACCACCTCGACGTCAGCGCGCAGCTCGCGCTGCTCGCGTTCGTGCGCGACCTCGGCACCACGACCGTCGCGGCGCTGCACGACCTCAACCTCGCGGCCGCGTTCTGCGAGCACGTCGTCGTGCTGTCCGGCGGACGCCTCGCGGCGGCCGGTCACCCGCGCGAGGTGCTGCGGCCCGCGCTGCTGCGCGAGGTCTACGGAGTCGACGCCGACGTCCTCGAGCACCCGCGCACGGGGCGGCCCGTCATCGCGTTCCACGAGCCCGCGCCCCGCCCGGCACCCGCTCCCGTCACCGCAGGAGAAGCATGAGGATCACCGTCCTGTCCGGCGGCGTCGGCGGCGCGCGCTTCACGCGCGGGCTGCTCGCGCTGCTGCGCGACCGGCTGCCCGACGGCTCCGGCGGCACGACCGCGCAGGTCACGGTCGTGGCCAACACCGGCGACGACCTCTGGCTGCACGGCGTGCGCGTCTGCCCCGACCTCGACACCCTCATGTACACGCTCGGCGGCGTGGTGCACGAGGAGCAGGGCTGGGGCCGCCGTGACGAGAGCCGCCGCGTGTCCGACGACCTCGCCGCCTACGGGCTCGGCTGGGAGTGGTTCACGCTCGGCGACCTCGACCTCGCGACCCACCTGGCCCGCACCGAGCTGCTGCTGTCCGGCATCCCACTGTCCACCGTGACCGCCCGGCTCGCCGAGCGGTGGAAGCCGGGCGTGACGCTGCTGCCGATGACGGACAGCGAGGTCGAGACGTCGGTCGAGACCGTCGACGGCCGCACGATGCACTTCGAGGAGTGGTGGGTGCTGCACCGCGCCTCGATCCCCGCGCGCGCCTTCCACCAGGCCGACGTGGCCGTCGCCGAGCCGGCCCCCGGCGTGCTCGACGCGCTCGCCGACGCGGACGTCGTCATGGTGCCGCCGTCGAACCCCGTCGTGTCCGTCGGCACGATCCTCGGCGTGCCCGGCATCCGCGACGCGCTGCGCGCCACGCCCGCCCCGGTCGTCGGCGTCAGCCCGGTGATCGGCGGCGCACCCGTGCGCGGCATGGCCGACGCGTGCCTCACGGCGATCGGCGTCGAGACCGCGGCCGACGCGGTCGCACGTCACTACGGCCGCCGGGCCGACGGCGGCGTGCTCGACGCGTGGCTCGTCGACGACACCGACGCGGCGGTCGTCGAGCCGCTGCGGTCCGAGGGATGGCGCGTCGAGTCCGCCCCGACCCTCATGACGGACGTCCCCGCGACCGCCGCGATCGCCGCGCGGGCGCTCTCCCTCGTGGACCGGGCGCCGTGACCGGATGGTGGGTCGTCGTCCCCGTCAAGGACGCCGACCGGGGCAAGTCCCGCCTCGCCGACGTCCTCGCACCGGGCGAGCGCGGCCGGTTCGTCCGCTCGATGGCCCTCGACACGCTCGCCGCGGCGTCGGCCGCCTCCGAGGTCGAGGGTGTGGTGCTCGTGACGCCCGACCGGGTGCTCGCGTCGTGGGCGCAGCGCGGCGGCGCGGTCGTCGTCGACGAGCCGCCGGGCGGCGGGCTCGACGCGGCAGTCCTGGCGGGCGAGGCGGTCGTGCGCGCCCGCACCCCGGACGCACCGGTCGCCGCACTGCTCGGTGACCTTCCCCGGCTGCGTCCCGCCGACCTCGACGAGGCGTTGCGTCGGGCCGCCGCCCACCCCCGCACGCACGTCCCCGACGCGGCCGGCACGGGCACGACGCTGCTCACCGCCGCCCCCGGATCCGCCCTGCGACCCGCCTTCGGCACCGGCTCGTCCGCGCGCCACACCGCCGCCGGGCACGTCGCGCTCGAGCTGCCGGTCGACTCCACGCTGCGGCACGACGTCGACGAGCCCGCCGACCTCGACACGCTCGTCGACGCGCCGGGTGCCCACGCGCCGGGCGCGCAGGCCAGGATGGGCGCATGACGCTCTGGCTGACCGGCGACTACGCCGCGGACCGACTGCTCTCCGAGGACCCGTTCGCGCTCCTGATCGGGATGCTGCTCGACCAGCAGGTGACGATGGAGAGCGCGTTCGCCGGGCCGGCGAAGATCGCTGAGCGCATGGGCGGGCTCGACGTGCACCAGGTCGCGGACGCCGACCCCGACGAGTTCGTCGCGCTGTGCTCGACCCCGCCGGCGGTGCACCGCTACCCCGGCTCGATGGCGGGCCGCATCCAGGCGGTCGCGCGCGAGATCGTCGAGACCTACCACGGCGACGTCGCCCGCATCTGGACGACGGGCGACCCGGACGGCGCGACGGTGCTCAAGCGCCTCAAGGCGCTGCCCGGGTTCGGCGACCAGAAGGCGCGGATCTTCCTCGCGCTGCTCGGGAAGCAGTACGGCGTGGAGCCCGAGGGCTGGCGCGAGGCGTCCGGCGCTTACGGCGAGGTCGACGCGCGCCGGTCGATCGCCGACGTGACCGACCCGACGTCGCTCGCCGAGGTCCGCGCGACGAAGCAGGCGGCGAAGGCGGCCGCCAAGGCCGCGAAGGGCTGACGCGACAGCGGTCGTCGTCCCCGCGCTGCGGCTGTCGGCCCGGTCGGACGGCGGTGCGCCCCCGGTGGCGCGGACCGCTGCGACGCCGACGCGACACGGCACCGATCCTCGGCGAGCACGCGGCCCGTCCGTGGTCGGAGGACGGGCCGCGTGCGGTCTCAGCGCCAGGCGTCGTCGAGCGTGAGCGTCCCCGACGACGGCACGGTCACCGTGCGGTTCGCCCCGCTCTCCCACGTCACGGCACCCGCGGCATCCTTCCGGACGTACTTGTACTGCACCGTCGCGCCCGCGGGCAGCGTGACCGACGCGCGCCACACGGGGTAGGCGGCCGACGAGAGCGGGACGGCGCGCGCCGGGTCCCAGCCGCCGAGCACGCCGGCGTCGCCGACCACGAAGACGTTCTGGCCCCACGCCGTCGTGGCCTGCACGCCGAACGAGACGACAGCAGTCGACGAGGTCGGGGTGGGCGTCGGCGTCGGGGTGGGCGTCGGTGTGGACCCGCAGGGGCTGCCGGGCGTGACGACGCCGCCGTCGACGCGCACGGCCGCGCCGGTGAGCGTGTAGTCGCGGCCGCCGTTGTTGTCCCACGTCCCGGTGCCGTTGGTGAACGCGGCGGTCACGGTTGCTCCGCCGGTCGCGATCTCGCGCGACACCCAGCCGGTGCACGCGGGCGCCATCTCGACGCCGGGGACGGCCGTCCACGCGCCGGAGCCGACGCGGTGGTGGATCCGGTAGGCGGACCAGCCGGGCGTCGTCGCGTAGTAGACGGTCGTGCTCGCGGTCGGCTGCCCGCCGGGACGGCCGACGTGGATCGCGACGGCGCCGTGCGCGGGGACGGTCGCGGTGAAGGTGCCCGACGACGACACGGTCACGGTCGACGCGCAGGTCGCGGACGCGACGACGTCGCAGTAGGAGCCCGCGGGCATCGACGTCTGGAAGGTGCGCGTGACGGGCTGGTCGTGGTCGTTGAGCGCGACGTACCCGCGGTCGCCGCGCCCGAACCCGATGAGCTGCGAGCCGTCGTCGGTCCACTGCACGAGCGGCGCGCTGCCGACGGTGTTGTGGAAGCCGACCATGCCCTGCACCTCGGTCCACCGCTGCGTGCAGACCCACCGGCTGTCGGCGCACGACGCGTCGGGCACGCTCGTCGCCGAGGCACCGGGCGCGCCGGCGTCCTTGTCGTCCCGGGTGTAGCCGCTGTAGACGGACGGCGCGCCGTAGGGGTGCGCGAGCAGGAACACGTTCGCGAGCCGGTACTCGGCGCCGCGCTTGTAGCTGAGCGTCTCGCCGTTGCGCTCGGTGTCGTGGTTGTCGACGAACGTCCCCGCCGACGACGACGGCAGCAGCCCGTCGGCGATCGTGCGCAGGTCGGCGAGGTTGCCGTCGAAGGCCGCCTTGAGCCGGCGGCCGTAGAAGAACTCGTGCGAGTCGCCGCTGCCGAGGTACTCGGACGGCTGGACGGGCTCACCGCTCGCGCCGATGACCTCGTGCACCCAGAACACGTCCGGGTTCGTGAGCCGGCTCTTGATCGCGGCGAGGTCGGCGGCGGGGATGTGCTTGGCGGCGTCGATGCGGAAGCCCGCGACGCCGAGGCTCAGCAGGTCGTTCAGGTACCCGGCGAGCCGGTCCCGGACGTACGACGAACCGGTGCGCAGGTCCTGCAGCGACACCAGCCGGCAGTTCTGCACCTGGTAGCGGTCGCCGTAGCTCGCGATGTTGGACCGGCAGTCGTTGAAGTCGGCCGCACCGTAGATCCCCGGGAACGAGTCGACACCGAACGACGACCCGGCGACGCCGGTGCCGCTCCCCCGGTCCGCGCCCGTCATGTGGTTGAGGACGGCGTCGGCGATGACCCCGACACCCGCGGCGCGGCACGTCGAGACCATCGCGCGGAACTCCTCGCGCGTGCCGAGCTTCGACTCGATGCGGTAGCTCACCGGCTGGTAGGACGTCCACCACTGCCCGCCGGTGACGTGCTCCTGCGGGGGCGACACCTGCACGTACCCGAACCCGGCGGGGCCGATCGTCGAGGTGCACTCGCTCGCGACGGCGTCCCAGGTCCACTGGAAGAGGTTGAGGATGACGTCGCCGCGGCCGTTCGCGGACGGCACGACGGGTTGCGGCACGGGCGGCGCCGCTCCGGTCGGCGCGACGGAGGCGGTCAGGCCGGCGGCGGCGACGAGCAGGGCGGCGAGCGCGGCGACCGCACGTCGCACGCGTGGTCGGGCGGCACGCGCGGGCGTGCGGGGGGTGGCGGTCACGGAGAGGCTCCGATCGGGCTCGGCGCACGTCGTCGTGCGCGGCTGGGCGTGAGCGGGCGGTCCGGACGTCGAGCTGCGCTGCTCGCCGGATGGGCGTGGCGTCGGACCGGTTCCGGGTCTCGGAACGGCAGCAACTACTTGCTGCAACTTGCAGCACCGCGTTGCGAGCGAACGTACCACCGGGTCGTGGCTGCGGACAGGGGATGAATCCGCACCGTCGTCCTGCCCCGCTGCCGCGGCCGCGTGACACGATGCGCGCGTGATCGTGGTGACGACGAACGAGATCCCCGGCTACCGCGTGCAGGCCGTGCTCGGCGAGGTCATGGGCCTGACGGTCCGCTCGACGAACATCGGCGGCAGCCTCACCGCGAGCCTGCGCTCGATCGGCGGCGGGGAGATCCCCGAGTACACGACGATCATGTACGAGAGCCGGCACGAGGTGATGCGGCGCATGGTCGACGAGGCCGTGCAGCGCGGCGCCAACGCGATCGTCGCGATGCGGTTCGACACCGGCTCCGTCGGGCAGTTCAGCGAGGTCTGCGTCTACGGCACGGCCGTCGTCGCCGAGCCCATCCCTGCGGGCGAGCCCGGTGCGACCGGCCAGTCCGCGCACGTCGCGTCAGGCACGGCCGCACGATCCGACGCCTCGACCGCAGACGGCCGCTGAGCACCAGGTGTACGTCCGTCATGGACGTCGTACCGTCCGTCCTGTGGCACCCGAGAGCCGAGCCCGTCCGATGAGCGCCTTGCCGGTCGCCTCGCGCGACGGGTGGCTGTCGCCGCGGGCGGGGCGATGGGTTCTGCTGGTGACCGCGGTCGCGCAGCTCGCCGCCCCTCCGCTCGCAGGTTTCGACCAGGGCAGCACCGAGGATCCCGTCGTCGTCCCGCCCGGCCCTTTCTTCGCCGTGTGGGGCGTCGTGCTGCTGGGCTGCCTGACGATCGCGGTGCGCGGGCTCCCGGAACGACGGGCGACCTCGCCCGCGTACCGCCGGCTGCACGTGCCGTTGAGCCTGACCCAGGTCGGGTTCGTCGCGTGGCTGTGGGCGGCGGCCGCCGCACCGGTCGCGACCGTCCCGATCTTCGCGGGCATGCTCGGCGCCCTCGCCGTGGCGCTCCGTCGGGCACCGCTGACGGAGCGCCCCGTCGCCGGGAGCGTGCGCGGCGGGGACGCGTGGGTGGAGGCGGTTCTCGGGGTGTACGCGGGGTGGGCTGCCGCAGCCGTGTGGATCAACGCCGCCACGCTCGTGGACCGCCCCTCGAGCCGCGCCCTGGCGGCCCTGCTCGTCGGCGCGGTCGCCACGGCGGTGGTGCTCGTCGTCGTCGTCGCGCGCAGCGTCGTCGCGCGATGCGCTGCCGGTGCGACGAGCGCCTGGGCCCTGTGCGGGGTGGTGCTGTCCACCGGCGCCGCCGACGCGGACGCCCTGCTCGCCGTGGCCTGGGCCGGTCTCGTCGGGGTGGTCGCAGCGACTCTGATCGCTGCTCGGGGTGCTCGCCGTGCCGCGCGACCGGGGGCGCATCGCCCGGCGCCCTCGTGAGCGAGCTCCGGCCGCGTGCGGCGCGCCTGTGGGCGCCCCAGGCGGTCGCCCACGGTCACCGCGCCCGAGCCCGCGGAGCACGGCGAGCAGCGAGGTGTTGGTCGACGGCACGGCGTCCGTCGCCGAGCCGATCCCGGATCGCGAGCCCGGTGCGACCGGCCGGCCCGCGCACGTCGCCGCGACCATGCCCGCCCGCAGCGGAGGCCTGAGGGCCCCCGAGGGCTGACACGCCACGATCCCCGACCGGCGTGCGGTCGAGGATCCTGGCGCCTCAGTCCGGCTTCCGGACGAGGGACGAGCGGTGCGGCATCAGCCGATCCGGCGCCGGTAGGCGGCCATGGCGCCGAGGTAGGCGACGACGAGGATGCCGACGCACCACCCGAGCGCGACCCACAGGTCGCTGCCGACGGGCTCACCCGCGAACAGGTGCTGGATGCTGTCGACGATCGACGTGACCGGCTGGTTCTCGGCGAACCACCGCACCGGCCCCGGCATGGTCTCCGTCGGGACGAACGCCGAGCTGATGAACGGCAGGAAGATCAGCGGGTAGGAGAACCCCGCGGCACCGTCGACCGACTTCGCGGTGAGACCGGCGATGACGGCGAGCCACGTGAGCGCGAGCGTGAACAGCGCGAGGATGCCCGCCACCGCGAGCCACGCCCCGACGCCCGCCGAGGTCCGGAAGCCCATGAGGAGCCCGACGAGCACGATGATCACCACCGTGATCCCGTTCGCGACGAGCGACGTCAGCACGTGCGCCCACAGCACCGACGACCGGGCGATCGGCATCGAGTGGAAGCGCTCGAAGATGCCGCTCTGCATGTCGGTGAACAGCCGGACGGCGGTGTACGCGATGCCCGACGCGATCGCGATGAGCAGGATCCCCGGCAGCAGGTAGTTGACGTAGCTCTCGCCGCCCGCCTCGATCGCCCCGCCGAAGACGTAGACGAACAGCAGCAGCAGCGCGATCGGCGTGAGCGCCGTCGTGATGATCGTGTCGGCGCTGCGGCTGATGTGCCGCAGCGAGCGCCCGGTGAGGGCGGCGGTGTCGGCGTAGACGTGCGTGCTCATGACTGGTCCTTCCCGGACTCCGTGGTGGTGGGGGTCCCGACGAGCGCGAGGAAGATCTCCTCGAGCGTCGGCTGCTTCTCGACGTACTCGACGGTCGCGGGCGGCAGCAGCGCCTTGAGCTCGGCGAGCGTGCCGTTCGCGATGATGCGGCCCTGGTGGAGGATCGCGATGCGGTCCGCGAGCTGCTCGGCCTCCTCCAGGTACTGCGTGGTGAGCAGAACGGTCGTGCCCTGCCGTGCCAGCCCCTGGACGACCCGCCAGACCTCCTGCCGCGCCTCGGGGTCGAGGCCCGTCGTCGGCTCGTCGAGGAACAGCACGCTCGGGTGCCCGACGAGGCTCATCGCGATGTCGAGCCGCCGCCGCATGCCGCCCGAGTAGGTCGACACGCGCCGGGAGCCCGCCTCGGTGAGGTCGAAGCGCGCGAGCAGGTCGTCGGCGATGCGGCCGGGGTCGTCGAGGTGCCGCAGCCGCGCGACCAGGACGAGGTTCTCACGGCCGGACAGGATCTCGTCGACCGCCGCGAACTGGCCGGTCAGGCTGATCGACTCGCGGACGTCGCGCGGCGCGGTGGTGACGTCGAACCCGTTGACGACGGCCGTTCCCGCGTCGGGCTTCAGCAGCGTGGACAGGATCCGCACCATGGTCGTCTTGCCGGCGCCGTTCGAACCGAGCAGGGCGAAGATGCTGCCCGGCGCGACGTCGAGGTCGACGCCGCGCAGGACGTGGAGGTCCCCGAAGGACTTCTCGGCGCCGCGCACGCGGATGGCGGATGAGGTGGCGTTCATGAGGTGTCGCGTCCCCTTCTCGTGGTGGTGGTGCCCGCTCAGCGGGCGTGCTGGACGGTGATGTCGCCCGAGCGCGTGCGCGCCCGGACCGCGACGGTGCGCTCGCCCTCGGCGGGGGCGGCCTGGCCGTCGAGCTGGTTGCGGACGCGCCCGTCCTTCGACGACAGGTCGAGCCACGCGGCGACCCCACGCCGGACGCCGACTGCCACCTGGCCGTAGCCGCTCTCGACCTGGACCGACCCGCTCGACACCTCGGCGACGCGGACGCTGCCGTAGGCCGTCTTCGCGGTGACCGAGCCGAGGGCCCGGTCGACGTCCAGGTCGCCGTACGAGAGCTTCGCCTCGAGGTCGCCGCCCGACTCCTCGACCTGCACGGCCCCGTGCGACGCCTTGATGACGGCGTCGCCGTGCACCGTGCCGATCCGGACGCGTCCGTGGTCGGCGGTGATCTCCGCCGTGCCCTCGACGCGCTCCACGTCGACCACCCCGTGCATGGCCCGGACCCACAGGTCGCCGGTGGTGTCGAGCTGGACGGAGGAGCTCTTGGCCCGGGTCGCTCCGAGCCGGCCCACGGTCTGGACGTTGCCGACGGACAGCTCGGCCGTGACACGCGAGCCCGCGGGCAGCTCGACGACGACGTCGACCGAGTCGTTCGGGCCGGGGCCGATCCAGGAGAGCCGCGGCCGCGGCCCGAGGACGGTGAGGCGCCGGCCGTCGAAGTCGACCTTCGTCTCCTCGACGGCGCGGCGGTCGTCCGCCTTCGCCGGGTTGGAGGGCGCGACGGTCACGACGGTGTCGGCGCGGTCGCTCGCGATGACGCGCAGGTCACCGACGGGGACGTGGACCGCGAGGTCGATGGGCTGGGGTGTGCTGTACGTGGGCATGCTGACGCCTCCCGTGCTGAGGGTGTGCTTGTCCGGCCCCGCGGGTTCGCGGGGCTGGTGGTGCTCGGAGGTGCGGTGCCGGGCTAGCGCGCCCAGCCGGCGAAGCTGTCGCCGGTGCGCAGCGCGCGCTGCGCGGATCGTCGTTGCTTCGGCTGCAGGGCCGCCGCGATCGCGCGGACGAGCCAGGCGTTGACGGACAGGCCGTCCGCGGTGGCCGCCTCGTCGACGCGCGCCTTGAGCGCGTCGGGCAGGCGGAGCGTGGTGCGTGAGGTGCTGACGTCGTCGAGGTCCACGGGCGCGGTGGTCACCGTGCTCGCCTCCTCGGCGTCCGCCTCGGACGGGGGCTGCGTGACGACGAACTCGACCTCGCGTCCGCGCAGCCGCACGTCGACCGAGCCGGGTGCGAGGTCACGCGTGATCTCGCCGGCGGCGGCCGACAGCGCGTCGAGCAGCACGAGGCGGGTGGCCGCGTCGAGGCCCGCGGCGAGCCGCTCGGCGACGGCGCGGGTGTCGTCCCCGCCGTGCTCGGCGGCGTCCATGAGCTGACGCTGGAGGTCGCTGACGTACTGCCCGAGTTCCATGACACCTAGCATGACACCACCGTGGTGTCACCGCAAGCCTTTGTGGTGTCAGATCGGCGTCACATGGTGTCAGGCCGGATGCACAGTGGTGTCACGGCCGGTCGCCCGGCCGGCGACCGGCCGTGCTTCCACGCCCGGCCCGCGATGTGCGCCCCTTCGCGGGGCCGCGCGCCCGGCTCCTCACGCCCGCTCGACGGCGTCCTTCCAGCCCTGCGCGTACGCCTCCGCGCTCCCCTGCCGGAACATGTCGTCGTCGCCGGTCCGCACCAGCACGCGCGCACCCGGGCCGTCGTCCACGGTGACGACGTGGCCGAGGCCGCGGACCACCGCGAGCGGCCGCCCGGCCGCCTTGCCCTTGACCAGCTCGGCCGCCGCGGCGATCTCGTCCGCCACGGCGGTCACGGTCATCGTCAGCGGTCGCCCGAACGAGTCGACCTGACCGCGCAGGTCGTCGAGGACCGCGACGCCCGCGGCGCCGATCGCCAGGTCGGCGACCCCCTGCCGCCACGGCCGCCCGGCGGTGTCGGACACGACGACGCCGACCCGCACCCCGAACGCCCGGGCGACGGCCGCGCGCACGGCTCGTGCGGAGGCGTCGGGGTCGACCGGCAGCAGCAGGACCGTGCCCTCGGGCGTGTTGCTCGCGTCGACACCGGCCGCCGCCATGACGAGCCCGAGCCGGTTCTCGACGATCCGCGTGACGCCCGCGGCGTGCTCGCGCGTCGCGACGACGCGCACGGTCTCGTCCGTGATCGCCTGCTCGCGGTCGGCGGCGGCGACGACCCTTCCCTCGGCCTTCGACACGACCTTGCTGGTGAGCACCAGCACGTCGCCGTGAGCGAGCGCGCGATCGGGCCGGGCCTCCGCGTCGGCGCGCAGCAGGTCGACGAGCAGCGCCGGCAGGTCATCGCCCGGTCGGACCTCGCCGAGCCCGTCGGGCGCCCAGACCCGCAGCTCGTCCGTCGGGCCGGTCGTCATCGCGACAGCTTCGGCAGCACGTCGGCGCCGAAGACCTCGATCCACTCGCGCTGGTTGCGGCCGACGTTGTGCAGGTAGATCCGGTCGAAGCCGAGGTCGACGTACTTCTGGATCTCGGCGCGGTGGACGTCGGGGTCCGACGAGATGACCATGCGGCCCTCGAAGTCCTCGGGGCGCACGAGCCGGGCCATCTGCTCGAAGTCGAACGGCGAGCGGATGTCAGCCTTGGGAAACTTCATGCCGCCGTTGGGCCACTCGCGCATCGCGTTGGCCAGCGCCTCCTCGTCGGTCGGCGCCCACGACATGTGCAGCTGGAGCACCTTCGGCATCGCGTCGGCGTCCCGCCCGGCCTCGCGCGCCCCCTCGTGGAACTTGCCGAACAGGCCGCTGATCTTCTCGAGCGGCGCACCGACCGTGATGAGCCCGTCGGCGTGCTTGCCCGCACGCTTGGCGGTGACGGGACCGGCGGTCGCGACGAGGATCTCGGGCGCCTCCTCGGGCATGGTCCACAGCCGCGTCGACTCGAGCTTGTAGAACTGCCCGGCGTGCTTGACGTCGCGACCCGCGAGCGACGCCGTGAAGAGCTTCTTGATGATGTCGATGGCCTCGAACATGCGGTTGATCCGCTCGGGGGCCTCGGGCCAGTACTCGGCGATGATGTGCTCGTTGAGCGCCTCGCCCGAGCCGAGGCCCAGCCAGTGCCGACCCGGGTACATCGCCGCGAGCGTCGCCGACGCCTGCGCGACCATCGCCGGGTGCCAGCGGAACGTCGGCGCGGTCACGCCGGGCCCGAAGTCGCCGCGCGTCCGCTCACCGACCGCCGTCAGCACGTTCCACACGAACGAGGACTGCCCCTGCGCGGGCACCCACGGCTGGAAGTGGTCGGCCGCCATCACGCCGGAGAAGCCGTGCTCCTCGGCGTACGCCGAGAGGTCCACCGCCTCGGTGGGGTGGAACTGCTCCAGCATCGCCGCGTACCCGACCGTCAGACCGTTCGCCGTCACACCGCTCACCCGCGTCGCTCTCCCTCGTCGTGCCGGGCCGCCCGCCTCGTGCGGGTGGCCCTCCGGCGACACTAACCCGGCCGTGTGTCGCGTGTGTTCCCTCGCGCACAGGGCCGGTCCGCCTGGGGAAACCCGCGCGGGTGGTCGTCGCGGATCTGGGAGGATGTGTGCCCATGAGCGACCTGAACCCGACCGCCCCCTCGACGACCCCTGGCACCACGGGCACGCGGGCGGTACCGGACAAGGTCTCGCTCGACGGCCTGGAGGACCGCTGGGACGCCGCGTGGACGGCCCAGGGCCTCTACGCGTTCGACCGCTCGCGCACGCGTGAGGAGATCTACTCGATCGACACCCCGCCCCCGACGGTCTCGGGCTCGCTGCACGTGGGGCACGTCTTCTCGTACACGCACACCGACGTCGTCGCGCGCTTCCGACGCATGCGCGGCAGCGAGGTGTTCTACCCGATGGGCTGGGACGACAACGGCCTGCCGACCGAGCGCCGCGTGCAGAACTACTACGGCGTGCGCTGCGACCCGTCGCTCCCCTACGTCGAGGGCTTCGTGCCGCCGCACGAAGGGACGGACGGCAAGCCCGTGAAGCCCGCGGACCAGGTGCCGGTGAGCCGCCGCAACTTCGTCGAGCTCTGCGAGCGCCTCACGGCCGACGACGAGCGCCAGTTCGAGGCGCTGTGGCGCCACCTGGGCCTGTCGGTCGACTGGTCGATGACGTACCAGACGGTGTCCGCCGAGGCGCGCGCGGTCGCCCAGCAGGCGTTCCTGCGCAACCTCGCGCGCGGCGAGGCGTACCAGGCCGAGGCTCCGGGCCTGTGGGACGTGACGTTCCAGACGGCGGTCGCGCAGGCCGAGCTCGAGGCGCGCGACTACCCGGGCGCGTTCCACCGCGTGGCCTTCCACCGGGACGGGAGCGAGCCCGTCTACATCGAGACGACGCGACCCGAGCTGCTGCCCGCGTGCGTGGCCCTCATCGCGCACCCCGACGACGAGCGCTACCAGCACCTGTTCGGCACGACGGTGACGTCGCCGCTGTTCGGCGTCGAGCTGCCCGTCCTCGCGCACCCGGCCGCCGAGCCCGACAAGGGCGCGGGCATCGCGATGTGCTGCACCTTCGGCGACCTCACCGACGTGCAGTGGTGGCGCGAGCTCCAGCTCCCGACCCGCTCGGTGGTCGGCCGCGACGGTCGCATCGTCCGCGAGACGCCCGAGTGGCTCACGACGGACGCGGGTCGTGCCGCCTTCGAAGAGCTCGCGGGCAAGACGACGTTCTCGGCGCGTGAGGCCGTCGTCGCCGGGCTCCGCGCGTCGGGCGACCTCGACGGCGAGCCGCAGGCGACGCAGCGCAAGGCGAACTTCTACGAGAAGGGCGACAAGCCCCTCGAGATCGTCACGAGCCGCCAGTGGTACATCCGCAACGGCGGCCGCGACGCCGACCTGCGCGAGGGCCTGCTCGCGCGCGGCGCCGAGCTCGACTTCCACCCCGACTTCATGCGCGTGCGCTACGAGAACTGGGTCGGCGGCCTCAACGGCGACTGGCTCATCTCGCGCCAGCGGTTCTTCGGCGTGCCGTTCCCGGTCTGGTACCGGCTCGACGAGAACGGCGACCCCGACTACGACGCGCCGCTGCTGCCGACCGAGGACCAGCTCCCGATCGACCCGTCGTCCGACGTGCCCGCCGGGTACACGGCCGAGCAGCGCGGCGTGCCGGGCGGGTTCGTGGGCGACCCCGACGTCATGGACACCTGGGCGACGAGCTCGCTGACGCCGCAGATCGTCGGCGGCTGGCGCACCGACCCCGACCTGTTCGCGCGCGTCTTCCCGATGGACCTGCGCCCGCAGGGCCAGGACATCATCCGGACCTGGCTGTTCTCGACCGTGGTCCGCTCGCACCTCGAGCACGGCACGCTGCCGTGGACCGACGCGGCGATCAGCGGCTGGATCCTCGACCCCGACCGCAAGAAGATGTCGAAGTCGAAGGGCAACGTCGTCACGCCGATGGGCCTGCTCGAGGAGCACGGCTCCGACGCGGTGCGCTACTGGGCGGCCTCGGCCCGCCTGGGCACGGACGCCGCGTTCGAGGTCGGCCAGATGAAGATCGGCCGCCGCCTCGCGATCAAGATCCTCAACGCGTCGAAGTTCGCGCTGTCGTTCGGCACCGCGGAGCTCGACCCGGCGCTCGTGACCGTGACGCTCGACCGCGCGATGCTCGCCGGCCTGGCGGACGTCGTCGCGAAGGCGACCGAGGCGCTCGAGTCGTACGACCACACGCGCGCGCTCGAGCTGTCGGAGACGTTCTTCTGGACGTTCTGCGACGACTACCTCGAGCTCGTGAAGGACCGCGCGTACGGTGCGGGCGCCGAGCAGGTGTCGGCCGAGACCGCGTCCGCGCGCGCCGCGCTCGGCATCGCGCTCGACACGATGCTGCGGCTGTTCGCACCCGTGCTGCCGTTCGCGACCGAGGAGGTCTGGTCGTGGTGGCGCGACGGCTCGGTGCACCGCGCGCCGTGGCCGGACGCCGCCCCGCTGCGGTCCGCCGCGGGCGACGCCGACCCGGGCGTGGTCGCCGCGGCCGGTGCGGCGCTCGCCGCGCTGCGCAAGGTCAAGTCGGAGGCCAAGGTGTCAATGCGCACCGAGATCACCGCGGTGACGCTGGCCGTGCCTGCGGCGCTGCGCGCGGGTGTCGACGTCGCGCTCGACGACGTGCGGGCCGCCGGGCGTGCGGTCGGCGCGCTCGACCTCGTCGAGCAGGACGGTGAGCAGGTCGTCGCGCGCGACGCGGTGCTCGCCGAGCCGCAGCCGAAGGCCGCGCAGGCCTGACCGCCGCGGGACAGCCGAGCAGACACCCAGCGACCAGCGACAGGAGCGCGGCAGTGCGCGAGTTCTCCTCCCCCAGCCCGGTCGAGCTCGACCCGCGCGCGAACATCCCCGGGCTGCTCGCGCAGCGGCTCGCCCGGGACCCGGACGGCGTGCTGATCGAGCGGTCCACCGGCCTCGGTGGCACATGGACGCCGGTGACGGTCACGGCCTTCGCCGCCGAGGTGCGGGCCGTCGCCAAGGGGCTCGTCGCGCGCGGGCTCGAGCCCGGCGACCGCGTCGCGCTGATGTCGCGCACGCGGTACGAGTGGACGCTGCTCGACTTCGCGATCTGGGCCGCGGGCGGCGTCGGCGTGCCGGTGTACGAGACGTCGTCGCCCGAGCAGGTGCGGTGGATCGCCGCCGACACGGGCGCACGGATCGCGCTCGTCGAGACCGCCGCGCACGCCAGCGTGGTCGCGCAGGTCCGCGACGACCTGCCGGGCCTCGCGCACGTGCTCGTCATCGACGAGGGTGCGGTCGACGGGCTGATCAGCGAGGGCACCGACGTGCCCGACGCCGAGATCGAGCGGCGCTCGGCGCTGGCGGGTGCGGACGACCTGGCCACGGTCATCTACACGTCCGGCACGACCGGCCGCCCGAAGGGTGTCGAGCTCACGCACGGCAACTTCGTGTTCCACACGCTCAACGGCGTCGACGGGCTCGGCGAGGTCTGTGCGCAGCCGCACTCGCGCACGCTGCTGTTCATGCCGCTCGCGCACGTGTTCGCGCGGTACATCGAGGTGCTGTGCATCCCGTCGGGCGCGGTGCTCGGCCACACGCCCGACACGCGCAACCTGCTGCCCGACCTCGCGGCGTTCCAGCCCACGTTCGTGCTGGCCGTGCCGCGCGTGTTCGAGAAGGTCTACAACTCGGCCGAGCAGAAGGCGGGCGGCGGGACGAAGCTGCGACTGTTCCGCTGGGCGGCGAAGGTCGCGATCGCGTTCTCGCGCGCGCAGGACACGCCCGCCGGCCCGTCGGCCGCGCTCAAGGCCCAGCACCGCCTGGCCGGCGCGCTGGTGCACAGCAAGCTGCGCGCCGCGCTGGGCGGCAGGGCGGAGTGGGCGATCTCGGGCGGTGCGCCGCTCGGCGAGCGGCTCGGGCACTTCTACCGCGGGATCGGCGTGCGCGTGCTCGAGGGCTACGGCCTGACGGAGACGACCGCACCGACCACGGTCAACCGCCCGGGCCTCACCAAGGTCGGCTCGGTCGGCCCCGCGTTCCCGGGCACGTCGGTGCGCGTCGACGACGAGGGCGGCATCTGGATCGCCGGCCCGCACGTGTTCCGCGGCTACCGGCACAACGCCGAGGCGACCGCGGAAGCGCTGGTCGACGGCTGGTTCCGCACGGGCGACCTCGGCACGCTCGACGACGACGGCTACCTGCGCATCACGGGCCGCACCAAGGAGATCATCGTCACCGCGGGCGGCAAGAACGTCGCGCCTGCCGTCCTCGAGGACCGGCTGCGCGGTCACCCCATCGTCAGCCAGGTCGTCGTCGTCGGCGACCAGCGGCCGTTCATCGGCGCGCTCGTCACGCTCGACGCCGAGATGTTGCCCGGCTGGCTGTCGAACCACGGCCTGCCGCCCATGGACGTCGTCACCGCCGGGTCCGACCCGCGCGTGCTCGAGGCACTCGACCGCGCCGTGGAGCGCGCGAACGAGGCCGTCTCGCGCGCCGAGTCGATCCGCAAGATCCGGGTCCTGCCGACGGATCTCACCGAGGCGAACGGCTACCTCACGCCGTCGCTCAAGGTGAAGCGCGCGCTCGTGCTCAAGGACTTCGCCGCGGACGTCGACGCGCTCTACGTCGACACGCGCGAGCACCACGGCTGACCGGCGCTGACCGGCGCGGAGGAGGAACCCGACCCCTCCGCGCCGACCGGCCCGGTGGTGGCGTCAGACGACGTTGCGCAGGCGTCGCTGGTCGGCCGACTGCGTCGGCACGGACTCGCTCGGCGTCGACCCGTCCGACCAGCGCAGGACGGCACCGACCCCGTCGACGAGCTCGACGCTGCCGTCCTCCGCGAACGTGACGCCGGCGTCCTGACCGAGCGCGGCCCGCACGAGCGCGACGCCCGCGGGGAGCTTGCGGCGTGCGTCCGCGGACACGCCGAGCGCGTCGAGGTCACCGCTGCCCGTGCCGAGCTGGAGCGGCTCCGGCCCGACCCACAGCTCCTTGTCCGTCAACGCACCGCTGAGCGTCGACTCGTGCAGGACGAGCTCGTCGACCTGTCCGCGGCGCAGCACCTCGATGACGTCGTCGAGCGCGGTGACCGCGCCGTCGCCGCGGCCCAGGGCCTCGCGGAAGCGTGCGAGCACGGACTCGCGCCGCCGGTTCCGGAACGAGTCGAGCGCGTCGGCGACCTTGGCGGCGAACGCGTCCCGCTTGACGCCCTCCCCACGCGCGCCGCCGGGCACCTCGACGAGGATCGACCGCACGTGCTGGTCCACCTCGTCGCGCACGAGCGCGACGGCGCGCACGTCCCCGGTGAGCACCACGAGGTCGGGCGACCGCTCCGCGACCCGCTTGCCGAGCACCGCTGCGACCGCTTCCGCGTTCCGCTCCCAGGAGTCCTCCGCGCGCGTCTGGTTCCGCCGCGACAGCGCCCCCTCCTTGACCTTGTGCACGTCGTCGTGCCCGCCGTCGACGTGCTCGACCTCGGACGCGTCGCCGGTCCGTGCGCCGTCGCCGGTGTGCCACGTGAGGTCCGCGCCGTTGCGGTCCACCTCGACGAGGACGTGGTGCACGTTCTCCTCGGCCGCGCGCACGGCCGGCAGCAGCGCGGGGGCCGGCCCGAACACCGCGCTGGACTGCGCGGGGGGCTCCGACAGCACGCGGTCGACGCGCACGCCCTCGGCGTCGGCGACGATGACGCGACCGTGCGGGCCCTTGACGCCGGTCGGCACGGCGAACCGCTCGCCGATCTCGTCCAGCACGGCGGCGGGCGCGCCGTCGCGCTCGAGCGTCCGGCGGACGGCCCGCCAGCGGTCGGCCGCCTCGGCCTCCCCCGCGACGTCGGCGCGCGTCACGTCCAGGTAGACGGTCGTGAACGGGGCCGGGCGCCCGAGGAGGGGCTTCAGCCAGTGCAGGTCCATGCAGCACCTCGTGAGTGGTCGACGGTCCTCGGCGACCGCGGGCGCAGCGGACCCGCGCGTCCTGCCGGGGCTGACGTTCCCACCTTCGTCCGGATGCGCGCGGCGCGCCACCCCTGGACGACCCGCGAGCGGGCGCGCCGTCAGGTCTGCTGCGCCCGCTGTCCGGCGTGATCCTGAGCGATCTCCTCGTGGTGGCGGATGACCTCCTCGACGATAAACGCGAGGAACTTCTCCGCGAACACGGGGTCGAGGTCCGCCTGGTGCGCGAGCTCGCGCAGGCGCGCGACCTGCTGCTCCTCGCGGCCGGGGTCCGACGGCGGGAGGCCGCGCTCGGCCTTGAGGACGCCGACCTGCTGGGTCGCCTTGAACCGCTCGGCGAGCAGGTAGACGAGCGCCGCGTCGATGTTGTCGATGCTGTGGCGCAGCCGCGCCAGCTCGGTCGGGATCGGTGCCGGCAGGTCGCTCACGACCGCGATCCTAGGCGCACCCCTCCGGCACCGGCCGGACGGTCCGCCGCTGACCAGCACATGGGACGACTCGTCCCATTCGTCCGGTTCACCGCTACGGTCGCGCGACCGACCGGAGCAGGGGGAACGCGACGGAGGGGCGGCGACGGGGCGCGGGAGCGCCCTCGGCCGCGGGGTCGCGTGGTCGAGATGCGCGCAGCCCGCGCGAGCGACCGGTGCGCGGTCGCGAGCCGGCGCCCGCTCTCGTCGCGGCCGTCGACGCTCCCCCCTGCGGTCGAGCACCGAACCGTCGCCGTCGCACACCCGCGGACGGCCCCGCCGCCGGCCTGGCCGGCGCTCGCCCGAAGGAGCACGCCGTGACCCGACGTCGTACCGCCCTCTCCGCCACCGCGATCGCGGCGACGTGCCTGCTGGCCGCGTGCGCCGCGGACGGCGCGTCGGCCGGCGGGTCGACCGCCGACGAGGCCACCGGGACCACCGTCCGCGTGGCCGACGTCTCCTCGGCCAACCACCTCACGCTCGGCCGCTCGTCGGGCATCGTCGACGAGGCGCTCGACGAGGCGCTCGACGAGGCCGGGTTCGAGGCACGCTGGCTCGGCCCCTACACGGTGCCCACGGTGGCGTACGACGCGCTCCTCACGGGCCAGGCGGACGTGACCACGACCGACGCCTCGCAGCTGCTCACGTGGGCGGCCGAGGAGCGGGACGTCGTCGCGTTCGCGCTGGAGACGACGCCGGGCGACGACCAGGGCGTCGTCGTCGGCGCGGGCGTCCCGGTCACCGGCGTCGAGGACCTGCGCGGCCTCACCGTCGCGGTGGGGCCGACGCCCGGGGGTGCCGGCGACTACGTGCTGGCGAAGGCGCTCGCGGCGGTCGGCCTCACGAGCGACGACGTGCAGCGGGTCTACCTGAGCGAGGCGGACGCGACGGCGGAGTTCGTCGCCGGGACGGTGGACGCGTGGGCGACCACCGACCAGCACTTCGCGACGGCGCAGAGCATCCCCGGTGCGGTCGTCGTCGCGCGTGGCGACCACGTCGGCTCGCACGACGCCACCGTCCACGTCGTCTCGCGGACGTTCGCGCACGAGCACCCGGACGTGGTCCGCGCGCTGTACGACGGTCTGGTGACCCAGGCCGTCGAGGCGCGGCAGAGGCCGTCCGCCGTCACCGACCTGTACGCCCGGGCCGGAGCGCCCGGCGACGCGGTCGCGATCATCGGCACCTTCGACGTGCCGCAGATCGAGCCGCTCGACGACGCGGGGGTGGAGCGCCTCCGCTCGTTCGCGGACGACCTCGTCGAGCTCGGGTTCCTCGCCGTCGAGCCGCACATGGCGCACGTCGCGGTCGACGCCACGGCGACGTCGCGCACGTGACCGACGGCGCCTGAGCAGGCCGGGCTGCCGCGCCCGGCGGTGTCGTGCCACGATGCGAGGCAACGGCTGCCACACCCGAGGTGAGGACATGAGCCTTGCGTCCACCGTGCCCGACCTGCGCCCGTACGCCCAACCGCCGGACGAGGTCCTCGCGTCGCTGGGCGCGGACGCGGGTGGTCTGACCGCGAGCGACGCCGCGCGACGGCTCGCCGAGACAGGGCCGAACCGCCTGCCGGAGCCGGCGAAGGCGCACCCCGTCGTGCGCTTCCTCCAGCACTTCGACGACGTCCTCATCTACATCCTGCTGGCCGCGGCCGTCCTCAAGGCGTTCCTGGGCGACTGGGTCGACTTCACCGTCATCCTCGTCGTGGCCGTCGCGAACGCGGTCGTCGGCTTCCTGCAGGAGGGGCAGGCGGAGCGAGCGCTCGACGGGATCCGCACGATGCTGTCGCTCGACGCGACCGCGCTGCGCGACGGCCACTGGACGACGGTCGCCGCCGAGACCCTGGTGCCCGGTGACGTGGTGCGCGTGCGGTCGGGCGACAAGGTGCCGGCGGACGCGCGCCTGCTCGACGAGACGAACCTCCAGGTGGACGAGTCGGCGCTGACGGGCGAGTCGGTGCCGGCGGTCAAGGACGTCGGACCCGTGGGCGCCGACGCCGGCGTGGGCGACCGGTCGAGCATGCTGTTCAGCGGGACGATCGTCGCGGCCGGCACGGCGACGGCGGTCGTCACGGCGACGGCTGGCGGTACCGAGATCGGCCGCATCCAGGCGCTGGTCGCGGACGTCGACCACCTCGACACGCCGCTCAAGCAGCAGCTCAACCGGCTCGGCACGCTCCTGTCGCGCGGCATCCTCGTGATGGCGGCGCTCATGCTCGTCATCGGGCGCGTCATCCACGACTGGGACCCGCCCGAGCTCATCTCCGCCGCGATCGGCTTCGCGGTCGCCGCCGTGCCGGAGGGGCTGCCGGCGCTCGTCACGATCACGCTCGCGCTCGGCGTGCAGCAGATGGCGCGCCGCCACGCGATCACGCGCAAGCTGCCCGCCGTCGAGGTGCTGGGGTCCGTCACGACGATCTGCTCGGACAAGACCGGGACGCTCACGAAGAACGAGATGACCGCCCGCACGGTCGTCACCGCGCAGCACACGTACGACGTCGAGGGCCTCGGCTACGAGCCGACGGGGCGCGTCACGCGTGCGGGCGCGACCGCGACGCTCGACGAGCACCCCGACCTGCGTGCGCTCGTCGAGGCGGCGGGCCTGTGCAACGACGCCCGCGTGGTCGCGGACGACGCGGGCCGCTGGCGCGTCGTCGGGCAGCCCACCGAGGGGGCGTTGCGGACGCTCGTGCTCAAGGCGGGAGGCGAGGTGACCGGGGCGTCGCGCGTCGCCGAGGTGCCGTTCGAGTCCGCCAACAAGCTCTCGGCGACGCTCGACCGGCTCCCGGGCGACGGACCGGGCGACGACGTGCTGCGCGTGCACGTGCTGGGCGCGCCGGACCGGCTGCTCGACCGGTCGACCGCGCAGCGCGGCGCCGACGGGCGGCCCGAGCCGCTCGACCACGCCCGGTGGGAGGCGACGATCGACGAGCTCGGCGGGCAGGGGCTGCGCGTGCTCGCCGCGGCGTACCGGCCCGCCGACCCCGGCGCCTCGGGGCTGGAGCTCGACGACCTGCACGACCTCGTCCTGCTCGGCGTCGTCGGCATCGTCGACCCGCCCCGTCCCGAGGCGGTCGCAGCGATCGCCGACTGCCACCGCGCGGGCATCGGCGTGAAGATGATCACGGGCGACCACGCGGGCACCGCCGTCGCGATCGCGCGCGAGCTCGGCATCGTCCGTCCCGGCGAGGAGGCGCGGGCGCTGACGGGTGCCGAGCTGGAGGCGATGAGCCAGGAGGAGCTCCGCGTCCACGTCGAGGAGGTCGACGTCTACGCGCGCACGAGCCCCGAGCACAAGATCCGCATCGTGCGCGCCCTGCAGTCGCACCGTGAGGTCGTCGCGATGACCGGCGACGGCGTGAACGACGCGCCCGCCCTGACGCGGGCCGACGTCGGCATCGCCATGGGGATCAAGGGCACCGAGGCGACGAAGGAGGCCGCGGAGATCGTCCTCGCGGACGACAACTTCGCGACGATCGAGCGGGCCGTCGAGGAGGGACGGCGGATCTACGACAACATCCGCAAGTCCGTCGTCTTCCTGCTGCCGACCAACGGCGCGCAGTCGCTCGTCATCCTCGTCGCGGTGCTGTTCGGCCTCGCGCTCCCGCTGTCGCCCGTGCAGATCCTCTGGGTCAACCTCGTCACCGCCGTGACGCTGTCGCTCGCGCTCGCCTACGAGCCCGCCGAGGCGGGTGTCATGGACCGCCCGCCGCGCTCACCGTCGGAGTCCGTCCTGTCCGGGCGCTCGCTCGTGCTGGTGGTGTGCGCGTCACTGCTCATCGGCGGCGCGACGCTCGCCGTCTACCTCGTCGAGAAGGACCTGGGCGCGACCGACGGCGTCGCGCAGACCAGCGCGGTCACGATGCTCGCGCTCGGGCAGGTCGCGTTCCTGTTCTCCTGCCGGTTCCTGCACGCGTCGAGCCTGACGCCGCGCGTGCTCGTGGGGAACCGCGTCGTGTGGATCGCCGTCGGGACGCTGCTCGCGCTACAGGTGGTGTTCGTCTACGCGCCGTTCATGCACGACTGGTTCGAGTCGGCACCCATCGCGCCGCGCGACTGGGCGCTGACCGCGGCGATCGCGGTCGTCGTGCTCCTGCTGGTCGAGGCCGTCAAGGCGCTCAGCCGCCGCCCCGGTCGCTGACCCGCCGCGGCATCCCGACCGCGCAGGCCCGCCCGCCAGCCCGTCGACACGTGGCTGCGGCCCGGGGACGACCGAGCCCCCGACGGCGACCGTCGGGGGCTCGGGTGCTGCTGGGTCGCGGGACGCGGCTCAGGCGCTCTTCTCGCGCGGCGTCCGCTTGTCGCGCGGCGTCTCCCGCGGCACGAGCGTCGGGTTCACGTTCTCCAGCACGACGTCCTGCGTGATGACGACCCGGGCGACGTCGTCCCGGCTCGGCACCTCGAACATCACCTGCTGGAGGACCTCCTCCATGATCGCCCGCAGACCGCGCGCGCCGGTGCCGCGCATGAGTGCCTGGTCGGCGATCGCCGCGACGGCCTCGTCCTCGAACTCGAGCTCGACGCCGTCGATCTCGAACATCCGCTGGTACTGCTTGACGAGCGCGTTGCGCGGCTCGGACAGGATCCGCACGAGCGCGCTCTGGTCGAGCCGCGAGACGGCCGCGACGACGGGCAGACGCCCGATGAACTCGGGGATGAGGCCGTACTTCTGCAGGTCCTCCGGCCGGACCTCGGCGAACAGGTCGCCCTCGTCGTGCGACTCGAGCAGCGGGGCGCCGAAGCCGACGACACGCTTGCGGGCGCGCGCGGCGATGATGTCGTCGAGCCCGGAGAACGCGCCCGCCACGATGAACAGCACGTTCGTCGTGTCGATCTGGATGAACTCCTGGTGCGGGTGCTTGCGGCCGCCCTGCGGCGGCACCGAGGCGGTCGTGCCCTCGATGATCTTCAGGAGGGCCTGCTGCACGCCCTCGCCGGAGACGTCGCGCGTGATCGACGGGTTCTCGCTCTTGCGGGCGATCTTGTCGATCTCGTCGATGTAGATGATCCCCTGCTCGGCCTTCTTGACGTCGTAGTCGGCGGCCTGGATGAGCTTGAGGAGGATGTTCTCGACGTCCTCGCCGACGTAGCCGGCCTCCGTCAGCGCGGTCGCGTCGGCGATCGCGAACGGGACGTTGAGCATGCGGGCGAGCGTCTGCGCGAGGTACGTCTTGCCGGTGCCCGTGGGGCCGACCAGCAGGATGTTCGACTTCGCGATCTCGACGTGGTCGTCGGAGCTGCGGCCGATCTCACCGGCCTGGACGCGCTTGTAGTGGTTGTACACGGAGACCGACAGCGCCCGCTTCGCGGACTCCTGGCCGATGATGTACTGCTCGAGGAAGTCGAAGATCTCCTTCGGCTTCGGCAGCTCGACCATGCCGACCTCGGTGGCCTCGGCGAGCTCCTCCTCGATGATCTCGTTGCAGAGCTCGATGCACTCGTCGCAGATGTACACGCCGGGGCCTGCGATGAGCTTCTTGACCTGCTTCTGGGACTTCCCGCAGAACGAGCACTTGAGGAGATCGGCTCCGTCCCCGATTCGAGCCACGCGTGTCCCCTTCCTCCGTGTCCGCCCTCCGCCCGTCGGGCGGTGCGTCGTCCCCGTCGCACCCGCGGGTGCGACGTCCTCCCATTGCACACCACCGGGGGCCCGATGTCAGCCGAACCCCGCCGTGGCGCGCGGCGTGTCCCTCGGACGGTCGTCCGGATTGTCCGACCGTCGGGACCTGCGTCCTGCGCCCGGACGCCGCCGGACCGGGTGGACCGGCGGCGTCCGTCGAGGCGTCAGGACGGCTGGACCACCGTCGGGTGCGCGCCCTTGCGGCTCGCGAGCACCTGGTCGACGATCCCGTACTCCAGCGCCTGCTGGGCCGTGAGGATCTTGTCGCGCTCGATGTCCTTGCGCACGAGGTCGATGTCGCGGCCGGTGTGGTGCGCGATCGTCTCCTCGAGCCACTCGCGCATGCGGATGAGCTCGTTGGCGTGGATCTCGATGTCGGACGCCTGCGCGTAGCCGCCACCCTCCATCGCGGGCTGGTGGATCAGCACGCGCGCGTTGGGCAGCGCCAGACGCTTGTTGGGCGAGCCGGCGGCGAGCAGCACGGCCGCCGCGGAGGCCGCCTGCCCGAGGCAGACGGTCACGAGCTGCGGCTTGATGTACTGCATCGTGTCGTAGATCGCCGTCAGCGCCGTGAACGAGCCGCCGGGCGAGTTGATGTACAGCGTGATGTCGCGGTCCGGGTCCGTGCTCTCGAGCACGAGCAGCTGGGCCATGACGTCGTCCGCCGACGCGTCGTCCACCTGCACGCCGAGGAAGATGATCCGGTCCTCGAACAGCTTGGTGTAGGGGTCCTGGCGCTTGAAGCCGTAGGCCGTGCGCTCCTCGAACTGCGGCAGCACGTAGCGGCCGACGGGGCCCTGCGGGGCCTGGCCGCCCGGACCGGCGAGCCGGCCCGCACGGGCGATGAACTGGGACTCGATGCTCACGAGGGTCTCCTCAGAAGGTCGCGGATGGGTCGTCGGGCCGAGGCGCCGCTCAGGCGGTGCCGCCGCCGCCCGCGACGGACCCCGCCGTCTCGACGACGTGGTCGATGAAGCCGTACTCGAGGGCCTCGGGCGCCGTGAACCAGCGGTCGCGGTCGGCGTCGGCGTTGATCTGCTCGACGCTCTTGCCCGTCTGCGCGGCCGTCAGCTCCGCGAGGACCGTCTTCATGTGGAGGATGAGCTGCGCGTTGATGCGCACGTCCGTCGCGGTGCCGCCGATGCCGCCCGAGGGCTGGTGCATCATGACGCGCGCGTGCGGCGTGGCGTAGCGCTTGCCCTTCGCGCCGGACGAGAGCAGGAACTGCCCCATCGACGCGGCCATGCCCATCGCGATCGTCGCGACGTCCGGCTGGATGTACTGCATGGTGTCGTAGATCGCCATGCCCGCGGTGATCGAGCCACCGGGCGAGTTGATGTACAGCCAGATGTCCTTGTCGGGGTCCTCGGCGGCCAGGAGCATCATCTGCGCGCAGATGGCGTTGGCGTTCTCGTCGCGCACCTCGGAGCCGAGCCAGATGATCCGCTCGCGCAGCAGGCGGTTGTAGATGTGGTCGTTGAGGCCGAGACCCGGGGAGTCTGCCCGGGCCATCGCCGGCACCTGCACGTTCACGAAGGCTCCTTCGTCTGGCGTTCGCGTCCTTCGACGCACTGTCCTGCGGGTGGTGCTGCGCCGGTCCGGTGGGACGTCCCCTGGCGGCCGTGCGCTGCAGCGACCCTAACGCGCCCCAGGCGCCGGTCAGGGCCCCGCGCCCGGGGGTTTCGCTGTCGGCGCAGCCGCGACGGCGAGGGCCCCGCACCGACCTGCGGTGCGGGGCCCTCGACGGGTGCGTCCGGTCGCCCGGACGGCGGATCAGGCCTTGGCGTCCTCGACCTCGACCGGGGCGTCGGCCAGGCCGGAGATGTCGGTCGCGGCGTCGGAGGTCGCGCCCGACGCGGCCTGCTCGGCGGCGTCGGCGGCGGCGTCCTCCTCGTCCGTGCCGATGAACTCCGACAGGTCGACGGCCGTGCCGGCGTTGTCCGTCACGGCGACGCGGCGCAGCGCGACGGCGAGCGCCTTGGAGCGCGCGACCTCGGCGACCATCGCCGGGATCTGGCCCTGCTGGTCGACGGTCTGGATGAACGTGTTCGGGTCCATGCCGTACTGGCGCGACGCGCTCACGAGGTAGTCGAGCAGCTCCTGCTGGCTGATCTTGATCTCGAGCTGCTCGGCGAGCGTGTCGAGGAGGATCTGGTTGCGCAGCGCGGTCGTCGCCTGCTCGCCGACCTCGGCACGGTGCTCGTCGTCCTCGAGACGACCCTCGCCCTCGAGGTGGCGGTGCACCTCGGCGTCGACGACGCCCTGCGGGACGGGGATCTCGGTGCCCTCGAGGAGCTTCTCGAGCAGCAGGTCACGCGCCTGGACGGCCTGGTTCGAGGCCTTGATGCGCGACGCCTGCTCGCGCAGGTCGGCCGTGAGCTCCTCGAGCGTGTCGAACTCGGACGCGAGCTGCGCGAAGTCGTCGTCGGCGTCGGGGAGCTGGCGCTCCTTGACGTTGGTCGCGGTGACGGAGACCTGCGCCTCCTCGCCCGCGTGCTCGCCGCCGGCGAGCTGCGTGACGAACGTCGTCGTCTCGCCCGCCGACAGGCCCGTGAGCGCCTCGTCGAGACCCTCGAGCATGTTGCCCGAGCCGATCTGGTAGCTGACGCCGGAGACCGAGTCGACCTCGTCGCCGTTGATCGTGGCGGTCAGGTCGATGACGACGAAGTCGCCCTCGGCGGCCGGGCGGTCGATGCCGACCAGCGTGCCGAAGCGCTCGCGCAGCGCGTCGAGGCGACCCTGGACGTCCTCGTCGGAGACCTCGACGTCGTCGACGGTCAGCGTCAGGCCGTCGAGCGCCGGGACCGTGATCTCGGGACGGACCTCGACCTCGGCCGTGAAGTGCAGCTCGCCCTCGTCCTCGCCGGCGACCAGGCCGGGGACCTTCGTGACCTCGACCTCGGGCTGACCGAGCGGGCGCAGCTTGTTCTCGCGGACGGCCTCGGCGTAGAAGCCGGACAGGCCCTCGTTGACGGCGTGCTCGATGACGGCCGGACGACCGACGCGCTGGTCGATGATGCGCGGGGGCACCTTGCCCTTGCGGAAGCCCGGCACGTTGACCTGCTCGGCGATGTGCTTGTACGCGTGCTCGATGCTCGGCTTGAGCTCGTCGTACGTCACCTCGACGGTCAGCTTGACCTTGGTGGGCTCCAGGGTCTCGACGGCGCTCTTCACTTCGATGGTCTCCAACTGATTCGGGTGGGTACCGGCGAGTGCGGCGCCGGACGGTTCGGGCGGCGCTGCCTCCCGGCACGCGCACGCGACCCTCGATGGTACGCCACCGCGACGAGCCGCCGCCAAAGCCGCCCGTGCGCGACGAGCCCCCGGCGCGACCGCACCGGGGGCTCGTCGTCCGCGCTCCGGGCGCCCGTCGCGGTCAGGCCGCGGCGCGCTCCCCGCCGACGACCCGCTGCCCCGCGAGGTCCTCGACGACCTCGACGACGCGTGCGACCGCGTCGTACCGCGCGTACTCGTCCGCGAGCTCGCCCGCCCGCCGCGCGAACGACGGGTCGCCGAGAACCCGACGGACGCCGTCGGCGACCGCCCGCGTCGTCGTCGCGTCGGTGGTGCGGTCGGTGGGCAGCGCGACGCCGACCCCGGCCCACGCGACGCGCGCACCGACCTCCGCCTTGTCCTCCGTGCGTCCCGCGACGACGAGCGGCACGCCGGCCGCGAGCGCCTGCTGCACCCCGCCGAACCCGCCGTTGGTCACCATGACGTCGACGAGGGGCAGCAGCTGCTCGAACGGCACGAACCGCGCGGCGCGCACGTTGGCGGGCAGGTGCCGCGGGAGGACGTCCTCCGGCTCGGCCGTGCCGGTCGTGACGACGACGAGCGCGCGCGACCCGCCCAGGGCCTCGATCGCGGGGAACAGCAGGCGCGACGGGTCCGTCGCGACTGTGCCCTGCGTGACGAGCACGACGGGTCGACCGTCGGCCTTCGCGGCGACGACGTCGCCCCACCACGCAGGCGGCTCGAACAGGTCGACGCCGCGCGGCAGCACCGCGCCGACGGTCTCGACGTTCGCGGGCAGGTCGCTGCGCGGGTACTCCAGCGACGGCACCGACAGGTGCAGCACCCGCGTGGCGAACGTCGGCATCCAGTCGAGGAAGAACGCCTCGGGGCGCTCGACGCCCGCGTCGTCGACGAGCGCGAGCGCGGCGCGCTGGGCGTCCTTGAACACGACCCGCTTGATGAACGAGTCGAGCAGCCGGTACCGCAGCGCCTGCAGGCCCGTGCGCGGCGGCTGCAGACCTGTGCCGAAGGGCGCGGTGTCGCGGCTCGACACCGGCAGCGGCGTGACGGTGAGCTGGACCGACGGGAGGCCGTGGCGCCGCGCCAGCAGCGCGCCCGCGATGCCGGTCGTGTCGGTGACGACGACGTCCGGACGCCACCCGTCGACGACCGCCTCGAGGTCGGCCAGGTCGCCGGGCACGGGACCGAGGAAGTGGTGCAGGACGTCCCACTGCAGCCGCTTCACGCCGGGCTCGGGCGCACCGTGCGCCGCGGACCAGGCGTCGAGCTCGGCGTCGTCGAGGTCGCGTCCGTGCACCACGGGCGCGACGGTCGCGCCGGTCGCGGCGACCGCGGAGGCGAACTTGGTGCCGGTGTGGACGACCACGTCGTGGCCCGCGCCGACGAGCGCGCGCACGACGGGCAGCGCGGGGCGGACGTGGCCGGTGATGGGCGTGAGGGAGAACAGGATCCTGCTCATGCGGGGTGCTCCGGGGGTGCGTCGACGGCCGGTGTCTCCGGCCTGCCGACTCAGGGGCCGCCGCGACCGTTCCTGATACGCACGGTCCTCGACATCTGTCGGCCGAGCGGTTCCCGGCGGGCAGACGTCCGGGACCGTCAGGCGCGCCCCCGCACGCACCACGCCGTCGCGTCGACCGTGAACGGAGGCGGCCCGAGCTCGAGTGCGCACAGGTCCCGCAGCCGGGAACGCGTCGCGTCGTCGACGAGACGCACGTGCCGGCCGGCCGGACCGACTCCCAGCGTGAACGGCTCCCACCAGTCCTCGAACGACGCGAACGTCAGCGACACCGTGAGCTCGCCCTCCTCGACCCCTGCGACGCCCGCGTCCCGCATCAGCGACGCCAGGTGGCCGCGCCGCACGCCGGCGAGGTCGGACTCGCCGCGGACCCGCGGGTCGAGCGCCCGCGCCGCGCGCCAGAACGCCGTGAGCGGCCCGCGCTCCTCCTGGTCCCAGACGGACGCCGCCACGGTGCCGCCGGGACGCGTCACGCGGCGCATCTCCCCCAGGCCCGCGACCGGGTCCGCCATGAAGTGGACGACGAGCTGCGCCAGGGCGGCGTCGAACGTGTCGTCCTCGAACGGGAGCGCCTCCGCGGGCGCGCGCCGCACGTCCACCCCCGGCAGCCGCTCGCGTACGGCGGCCACGAACGCCTCGGTCGGGTCGACCGCCGTCACGTGCTCGGCCCCGGCGCGCTCCACGAGCCGCGACGTGAGGGCGCCCGGCCCCGAGCCGACGTCGAGGACGCGCTCGCCCGCACCGACGCCGAGCGCGTCCGCGAAGAGGGCGGCCAGCGGCTGCGAGAACCGGCCCATGAAGCGGTCGTAAGCGTCCGCACCGACGTCGAAGAGCACCAGCCGACGGTACGAGCGCGCCGCCGGCGGCACCTCCCGGGAGCCGTCGGCCCGCGGGTGAACCCGGTCGGGATGGCGGGATTCGAACCCACGACCTTCCGCTCCCAAAGCGGACGCGCTACCAACCTGCGCCACATCCCGTGCGCACCCCGGTACGGCCGGGCGGCCGGGAGGGGTGCACGATCCGCTCCTGCGCACCCGGTACCCTGGGTGCCGCGGTCCGGCCTGCCGGACCTGTGCGGACGTAGCTCAATGGTAGAGCCCCAGTCTTCCAAACTGGCTACGCGGGTTCGATTCCCGTCGTCCGCTCCGCTCCACACCGCGACGGTCCCGCTCGCCGTGCTCGTCCACGGCCCACGAGTGGACGGCGTCGATCGCGTCCCGTCGTCGGCGGCGCTCTCCGGGCGAGGTCTGAGATGATCGACCCGACACCGGGTGCTCGAGGAGGGCTCATGTCGCGGCTGACTCTCGGCAACGTCGTCAAGGTGACGGCCGTCCTCGTCTTCCTGCCCCTGCTCGCCTACCTGGTGCTCGTCATCGGTGCGGTGCGCAAGCACCTCCGGACGACGCTCGAGGGCCTGCTCTACGCCGGTGCCTTCTCGCTCGCGGTGTTCGTGCTCGACGGCCCGTGGGGGCCGCGCGTCCTGCTCGCGCTCGCGGCCACGGTGGCCTCGGGCGTCCGCGCCTGGCATCTGCGGGACCTGTGGTTGCCGGCACGCCGCGCGTGGTGGAAGCGCCGGCCGGTCGCCGCGTCCACGGTGGTCGAGGTGACCCGCCCGCGTGCCACGACGGCCCTCGACGGGTCGCTGTCCTTGCCCGCCGCGGTCGCCTCGGTCCGGGTGCTCGCCGACCGGAACCGCCAGCGCCTGCCCGGAGACGCGCACCGGACCGTCCTGCGGATCTGCCAGGTGCTCGACGGCGTGGTCGCGTCCGAGCAGCGTGCGCCCTCGGGAGACCCGCGGTTCGAGTACGAGCTGGACGCCATGGTCCGGCAGTACCTGCCCGACGTGCTCACGTCCTACCTGGCGATCTCGCCGAGCAAGGTGCACGAGCGTCAGGCCGACGGCCGCACCCCCGACGGGGAGCTGGCCGAGCAGCTGCGGATCCTGTCGGCCCAGGCGGACGCCCTCGACGCGGGCCGTCAGCGTCGCCTGACCGCCGAGCTGAGCACCAGCGGCAACTTCCTGCGCGACAAGTACGGGCAGCGGCAGGCGGACGCGTTCGACTTCCGTGTCCAGTAGGCCACCGGTCGACCGCGCGGTGAGCGGGGCGCCGTCGCCGCAGCGGCACGACGTGACCACCTCCCTCGAGGCGTGGGACGACCTGCGCACGCGCCTGCGCGCGACGCGCTGGCCCGCGGCGCCGAGCGGGGCGGGCTGGTCGCTCGGCACCGACCAGGAGTACCTGCGGCACCTGGTCGCCTACTGGGCGGACGGCTTCGACTGGCCGGCACGGGAGGCCGAGCAGGCGCGCGTGCCGCGCTTCCGCGCGCGGGTGCGCGGCGTCGACGTCAGCTTCGTGCACGTGCGCGCGGTCCGGCCGCCCGGGGCGCCGGCCGCGCTGCCGCTCGTGCTCACGCACGGCTGGCCGGACTCGTCGTGGCGCTACTCCAAGGTCGTGGGGCCGCTCACGGACCCCGGCGCCCACGGTGCGGACCCGGACGACGCGTTCGACGTGATCGTCCCCGACATGCCCGGGTTCGGTCACTCGGTGCTCCCGCCGGACGTCAGCCTCGACTCGGTCGCCGTCGCCGGGGTGTGGGCGGACCTGATGGACGTGCTCGGATACGACCGGTACGGGGCCGCAGGCGGCGACATCGGCAGCGCCGTGACGCGCTTCCTCGCGCTCGACCACCCCGAGCGCCTCGTGGGCGTCCACCGCATGGACGCCGGGCTGCCGGTCGTCACCGGGGACGTCGCCGACCTGTCGCCCGCGGAGCGCGACTGGTTCGCCGAGGTGGACCGGTGGCGTGCGGCCGAGGGCGCCTACGGCGCGGTCCACCGCACGAAGCCGCTGACGCAGGCCGTGGCCCTCACCGACTCGCCCGCGGGGCTGGCGGCCTGGGTCGTCGAGAAGCTGCACGCCTGGAGCGACCCCCGCACCGGCATCGCCGCGTTCACCGACGACGAGGTGCTCACGCTGCTCAGCACCACCTGGTTCACCGGCACCGCCGGCTCGTCGATGCGCATGTACCACGCGAACGCCGCCATCCCGCCCGCGCAGCACGCCCGCCGCGTCGAGGTGCCGTCGGGGTTCTCCCTCTTCCGGGGCGACATCCTGCGGCCGCCCCGGGCGTGGCTCGACCGCGTCGCGCACGTCGTCTCCGTGACAGAGCCGCCGGAGGGCGGTCACTTCGCGCCGTTCGAGACGCCCGGACGCTACGCGCAGGAGCTGCGCGACTTCTTCCGCCCCCTGCGCGCGGGGTCCTGACCCCGCGTCACCCGCGCGCGAGGCGGGACACCCGCAGGTAGTCGAACTGGTTCGCCGCACCCGCCCCGCCGTGCGACACGAGCCCGACCTGGAGGTCCGACCCGGCAGGGAACGTCCAGACGCCGCCCGCGACCCACGTCCGCCCGTCGGTGCTCGTGAACGCCTGCACGTCGTGCTCGCCCGTCCGGTCGGTGCGGTGGACGAGCCGCAACCACGTCGTCTCCGCGGGCGGGCCGACGATCGTCCCGCCGTAGGAGAGGCGTCCCGCGTACGGGCGCTCCGTGCCGTACTCGGTCTGGCGCGTGTTCCAGATCGCCACGTGCGAGAGCCGCGCCCAGAGGTCGTCGTCGACGTACGCGATCAGGCCGCCCTGCTGGTAGTTCCGGACGGTGCCCGTGCCGAGGTCGGTCGTCAGGCGCGTCTCGGCGACCCAGTCGGTCTCGGGCACGTCGCGCAGCAGGACGCCGGCGTCGTTCGTCGTCCCGACGAGGTCGGCCGCCTCGGTGGGCCACGTCAGCACGCCGTCGGCGACCGTGACCTGCGGGTCGCGGAGGGTGACCCACCCCGCGCCCAGGCTCGTGCCGTCGAACTCGTCGCTCAGGCCGCGCAGCGGCGCCCCCGGCTGCGGCACCGGGACGGTCCGCGTCGCCGGGCGTGCGGCGGGCAGCGCGCTCAGGTTGTCGACGTGGACCCCCGGACCCGACGCGACCACACCGCCGCGCGCGCTCGGCACCGCGTGGTGCCGGACGTCGAGGGCGGCCGTCGCGAGCGGGTCGCCGAGCCGCGCGTGGGTGAGCTCGGCCCGGGCGACTCCGCCCCGCACCGTGAGCGCCGTCGCGTGCCACGTCGTGAGGTCCACCGACGACGGCACGGGCGCCGACGCGCGGTCCACGGTCCGGCCGCGCTGCGTGCGCTCGACGACGAGCGTGCGGGTCACAGGGTCGAGCGTCGCGCGCACCGCGCCGGCGCGGGCGGTGAGGACCAGGGACGTCGAGGCCGTCGCACCCGCGTCGAGCCGGACGTCGGCCTCGACCCGCGCGTCCTTGCCCACCGCGGAGCGCGTGACGACGGCCGCGCGACCGTCCGACCGCACGTGCCGCCCCGCGTCGGGCTCGCTGGTGTCGGCCCACGTCCCCGTCGTGGACCACGCGCGCGGGAGACCGTCGGCGAAGGTCGTCGCCGTGCGGCCGTCGGTGACCGGCGCGCGCTCCTCGTCGTCCGACGCCCACGCGCCGCCGCGCACCGTCGGCCAGCCGTCCACCCAGTCGAGCCGGTCGAGGAGCATCGGGCGCTCGTTGATGCCGTCGGTGCCGTCGAGGTACGGGTCGGCCCGGTCGATCGCGTGGTACGCCAGCCAGTCCTGCCCGGCCAGGTCGGTGACGACCGCGTTGTGACCGGTCCCGACCCACCGGTTCCCGTTCGGCGCGACGACGGGCGTCCCGCCGGCGCGCGACTGCAGGAGCGGGACCCCCTCGCGGTCGACGTACGGCCCCGCGAGGTCGCGCGACCGCCCGACGTGGACGCTGTAGCCGGTCGTCGGCCCGGCACAGCAGTTGGCGGACGACGCGAACAGGTACCACCAGCCGTCGCGCTGCACGACGTAGGCACCCTCGTACTTGTTGTCGATCGCGACCTGGACCGGGTCGCCGACCGCCGCGGTCCCGTCGGCCGACAGCGGCACCGTCCAGATCCCGCCGTAGTACGAGCCGTAGAACAGGTGCTCCGTCCCGTCCGGCGCGACGACGTGCGACGGGTCGAACGTCCACAGGAAGTCGCCCGCTCCCCCGGTCCCGTGCCGCGGCGCGACCACCGGCGCGGCCACCGGTGTCCACGGGCCGGCCGGGGTCGGCGCGGTCGCGACGCCGATCGCGCTGTCGTTCGGCTCCTCGGTCACCGTCGTCTCCGTCACGACGTAGTACATGCGGTACTGCCCGTCGACGTACCGGACGTCGGGCGCCCACAGCGCGGCACCCCGGCGCGCGTCCGCCCACGCCGGCTGCGTCCCCTCGGTGAACGCGTCGCCCACGTACTCCCACGACACCAGGTCGGCCGAGCGCGCGGTCGGGATGAGGTGCCGCGCGCCCTCACCCTCGCGCAACGGGTCCGTCGTGCCGTAGGCGTACCACCAGCCGTCCTTGCCGCGGAGCACCGCGGGGTCGGCGAACGTGTCCGCGAACCCCGCGCTGACCGGGTTCACGTACGTCGACGCGCGGCCGCGCGCGCCGTCGTGGTCGGCGGACTCCGCCGTGCTCGGTGCCGCCGCTCCGGCGGCCAGCACGAGCGCGACGGCGGCGGTCGCGGTGAGCGAGGCGGAGGGGCGCACAGGGTCCTGCCGATCGTCGTCGATGGGCTGGGCATCCGTTCTACCCCGGCCCGCGCCGCTCGGCGACCGGGAGCGGCACCGCCGTTCGACGGCCGGCAGCGCACGACGTCGCCCGGGTGCCTCGAGTCGCCCGGGTGCCTCGAGATGCGCGGCAGGCCGACCTGGCCGACGGTAGGACCGCGGTGCAGACCCCGCCGCGCTCCCGGGCGCGGCGTGCGTCCGGGTCGTCCACCGACGAGGAGGAACCCATGGCTCGCACGGTCTCCGAATTCATGACGGCACACCCGACGGTCGTCGAGGTGACCGACACGCTGCAGGCGGTCGCGCAGACGATGGCGACGCAGGACGTCGGCTCGCTCGTCGTCGCGGAGGACGGCGCGGTCGTCGGCATCGTCACGGACCGCGACCTCGTGGTCCGCGGCCTCGCGCAGGGCATCGGCCTCGACGCGCCCGTCGGACAGCTCGCCACGGGCGACCTCGTCACCGTCGGCCCCGACGACGACGTCGACGAGGTCGTCCGCATCATGCGCGAGCGCGCCGTCCGTCGCGTGCCGGTCGTGTCGGGCGACGAGGCCGTCGGCATCGTGAGCATCGGCGACCTGGCGGTCGACCTCGACCCCGACTCCGCCCTGGCCGACATCTCGGAGGCCCCGCCGAACGACTGAGCGACGCCTTCGGCCGCGGCGCGCGGACGGGACGAGACCGCGGGCGCCGGCCTGCGCGACCGTCCCGACCGCGCGCCGTCGTCGTCTACAGCACGAGGCTCAGCAGCAGGACGAGGACCAGGCCCGTCACGGACAGCACGGTCTCCATGAGCGACCACGTCTTGAACGTCTGGCCGACGGTCATCCGGAAGTACTCCTTGACCAGCCAGAACCCGGCGTCGTTGACGTGGCTGAGGAAGACGGACCCGGCCCCGATCGCGAGCACGAGCAGCGCGACGTGCGTGGGCGTGAGGTCGGCCGCGAGCGGCGCGACGATGCCCGCGGCGGTGATGGTCGCGACGGTCGCGGACCCGGTGGCGAGGCGGATGAGGACCGCGACGAGCCAGCCGGCGAGCAGCGGTGAGATGGGCGCGTCGGCGAGCGCGTCCGCGATGACGTCGCCCACGCCGGAGTCGACGAGCGTCGCCTTGAAGCCGCCGCCCGCGGCGACGATGAGCAGGATCGACGCGATGGGCGCGAACGACTTGTCGACGAGGGTGCTGACCTGCTGCCGGGTGCGGCCGAGCGCGGTTCCCAGCACGACGAGCGCGACGAGCGACGTGACGAGCAGCGCGACCAGCGGGGTCCCGAGGAACGCGAGCGCACGCCCGGCGCCGCTCTCCTCGGCACCTGCCGCCTCGACGACGGTGCGCGCGAGCATGAGGACGACGGGCAGCAGCACGACGGTGAGCGCGGTCGCGAACGCGGGACGGCGGTGCTCGTCGTCGCGCTCGGCCTCGCCGAGGAAGCGCTCGGGCGCCTCGATCGGGACCCACCGCGCCATGGGGCGCGCGAGCAGCGGACCGCTGACGATCACGGTCGGGACGGCCACGAGCAGCCCGAGCCCGAGCGTCAGCCCGAGGTCCGCGCCGAGTGCGTCGATCGCGATGAGCGGCCCGGGGTGCGGCGGGACGAGGCCGTGCAGCGCGGACAGGCCCGCGAGCGCGGGGATGCCGACGAGGATGAGCGGCACGCGGGAGCGTCGCGCGACGAGCATGACGACGGGGATGAGCAGGACGACGCCGACCTCGAAGAACAGCGGGATCCCGATGACGAACGCGATGAGCGCCATCGCCCACGGCAGCCGGGCGGCGGGCGTGCGCGCGAGGATCGTGTCGACGATCTCGTCGGCACCGCCGCTGTCCACGAGGAGCTTGCCGATGATCGCGCCGAGCGCGATGAGCAGCCCGACGCCCGCGACCGTCTCCCCCACACCCTTGATGAAGCTCGTGAACGCGTCGGGGTAGGCGATGCCCGCGACGACGGCGAGGACGCCCGAGCCGATGGTGAGCGAGAGGAACGGGTGCAGCTTCGCCCAGACGATGAGCACGACGATGACGGCGATGCCGACGACCGCGGCGACGACGAGCCGGACGTCGCTGACGCCCTCCGGCGCCGCCGTGACGAGCGTGTGGACCACGATGCCTCCCTGCGGTCAGGCGGGATCGGCCGGGTGGAGCGCGTGCAGCGCGCGCTCGACGACCTCGGCGGGCGGGACGTCGACGACGACGGTGACGCCGTCCTCGGCGTCGGTGAGCGGCTCGAGCGTCGCGAGCTGCGACGGGAGCAGCGAGGTCGGCATGAAGTGGCCCGCCCGGTGGGCCATGCGGTCGGCGATGAGCTCGCCCGGCCCGGACAGGTGCAGGAAGCGGACCCGACCCTCGGCGTCGCGCAGGACGTCCCGGTAGGCGACCTTGAGCGCGGAGCAGGTGACGACGGTGTCCTGGCCGTCGCGGGCCCGGGCGGTGAGCCAGTCGCGGATCGCGGCAAGCCAGGGCGCGCGGTCGTCGTCGGTCAGCGGCGTGCCGGCGGCCATCTTGGCGACGTTCTCGGGCGGGTGGAACTCGTCGGCCTCGGCGTAGGGGCGGGCGAGCCGCTGCGCGAGCAGCCGGCCGACGGTCGTCTTGCCCGACCCGGCGACGCCCATGACGACGACGTGCTCGACCGGCATCGCTGCCCCCTCGCGACGGCCCGGCGCCGCCGCTGCGCTCGACGGTCCCCGTCGAGCCTGGCACGCCGTGGCCCTGCTCGCAGCGCCAGACGGCCGGGACGCGTGCCCTGCGCGCCCGGGTGTGCCACGGTGTCGCCGTGACCACCTTCCGCACCGTCCTGATCCGCTCCGGCGCCAACAACGTGGGCATCGAGGTGCCCGAGGAGGTCGTGCTCGGGCTCGGCGGCGGCAGGCGGCCGCCGGTGGTCGTGACGCTCAACGGTCACACGTACCGCTCGACGGTCGCGCCGATGGGCGGCCGGTTCCTGGTGCCCGTGTCGGCCGCGGTGCGCGCCGCGGCCGGGGTCGCGGGCGACGAGGAGCACGAGGTCACGCTCGTGCTCGACGACCAGCCGCGCACGGTCGAGGTGCCGGAGGACCTCGCGGCCGCGCTGGAGGCCGCGGGTGTGCGCGCGGCGTTCGACGCGCTCGCGCCCTCGCACCGCAAGGAGCACGTGCGCAGCGTCGTCGAGGCCAAGCAGCAGGCGACGCGCGAGCGACGGGTCGCCAAGGTGGTCGACGCGCTGAGCTGAGCCGCACGCCGGGCGCCCGCCGCCCTCGTCGGCGCGGCGACGTCGCAGGTGACGGCGTCGGGGTGTGGCCGAACGCACACCTCGTCGTCCGGGGCATTCGTCCTGCGTCGCCCGTTATGCACGAGACGCGTGTCGGTGGTCGGGCCTACGGTCGTGAAGGACTCGCGAGCCGCCGCTGCGGCCCGCACTCGTGGGGGGATACCACGACGAGGGGTCTCGTCGTCGTGCCCTCACGCCGGTTGTTCCTGCGACACACCCAGGGGATGGACCCATGAAGCTGCACGCCACCCGCACCCGTCTCGTCGTCGGCGCCGCGACGGCCGCGCTCGCCGCGACCGCGTTCCTCGCCGGCTGCTCGGACTCCGGCGCGGACGACGACGCGACGCCGACCGGCACGAGCGCCGAGGTGACCTCCGGCGCGGACGAGGAGGCGTCGGGCACGGTCGAGGTCATCGACCAGACGCACCTGCTCCTCGCGACCGCGCAGGACACGCTCGAGGCGCGCGGCCTCACCGTCGAGACCGTCGACTCCACCGGCCAGGGCCGCACGGTCGACGACCCGACGCTGTGGGTCGTCGTCGCGCAGGACCCGCTGTCGGGCGAGGTCGAGGCCGGCACCGTCGTGACGCTCGACGTGCGCCGCACGGACGACCCGGCGTCCTGACGCAGCACCCTAGAGGGCGGCTCCCGCGACACGCGGTGGGCCGCCCTCGGCGTTCCCCGGCTCCGCCTGCCGCCGGGGTGCCCGACCGTGACGACGGCGCTCCCCACGGCGGCGGGCCCGGACCGGTGACGGGCGTCCGCCCGGCGCGGACGGTCGCGGGCGGTGCCTGACCAGGGGTGTGGCCCGGGTCCGATGGGCGGAGGGTCGTTGCACGCGCCTGGGCTTGGGGATAACGTCAGCGCGACTGCGGTCGCCCGTCGGCGGCCCCGCGCGCTCGACCGAGACGACGCGGCGAGCAGTCCGCGACCGGAGGAGAGCGATGAGCGTGCAGAGCCGCACCGCCACCTCCGTCGCCCCCGCGCAGGCCGCGCGCTGCTGTCGCTGTCGGTAGAGCGCTGGCGACCCTCGCGCGCGAGGATCACCTGATCGGGGCGTGCGCCCCGCCCCGCCAGTGCTCGCCCCGCCGCAC
>NZ_JAPESW010000139.1 GCF_028527925.1 Cellulomonas fimi | reverse complement strand
CAGGGCCGGGCGGAGGTGGCCCACCTGGGCCAGCGCCGTGGCGACGAAGGCGGTCGCGAGCAGCGCGAGGGCGCCGGTGACGACGAGGCCCGCGCGCACGCCGAGCCACTCGGTCAGCCAGCCCTGCAGCAGCCCGCCGAGCGCGTGACCGCCGAGGAGCAGCGGCGAGTAGAGCGCGAGCACGCGGCCGCGCAGGGGCTGGTCGGCGGTGAGCTGGACGAGCGTGTTCGCGGCCATGAGGAACAGCAGCGTGGCCCCGCCGACGACGCCGAGCATGAGGAGGAAGACGCCGTGCGTCGGCGAGAGCGCGGCGAGGGCCTCGGTCACGGCGAACAGCCCGGACGCGACGACGACGTTGCGGGTCCGCAGCCGCAGGTACCGCCCGCCGAGGACGACGCCGACGAACGCCCCGGCGGCGCTGACGGCGTTGTAGAGCCCGAACCCGGCGGCGCCGGTGTGCCAGACGTCCTGCGCGAACGCGGTGAGGACGACGGGACCGTTCATCCCGAGGGCGCCCATGAGCCCGGCGAGCACGATGACCCACGCGAGCCGCGGCCGGTCGAGCACGTACCGGACGCCTTCGCGGACCTGGCCGCGGGCGCGGGGGACACGTGGCGCGGGGTGCAGCTCGCGGGCGCGCATCGACGCGACGACCGCGACGACGCACAGCGCGACGACGCCGTTGACGGTGAACGCCCAGCCCTCGCCCCAGTGCGCGATGACGAACCCGGCGGCGGCGGGGCCGACGAGCCCGCCGGCCTGCCCGATGGCGTTCATCGTGCTGACCGCCTTCTGCAGGCCCT
>NZ_JAPESW010000138.1 GCF_028527925.1 Cellulomonas fimi | reverse complement strand
GCCGATGATGGTGCCGCAGCCCATGAAATGGACTGCACCTGACTGACAGTCAGGCATGCCCCAGTCATCGCATCACTGCCTTCACCCGACTCAGGATCTCGCGACACCGGCCTCGTCAGCCAGTGCAGCCTCCACCCGCCCACCGCTATTGGTGTTCAGGAGGCCAGATCATGAGATGCCCAAGCTCCCGGCCGTAAGGAGCCGCCAGTCCCGCGTTAGTGGACAAACCTCACAGGTCGCAGGGGCCTTGATCCCTGATAACACTCAACAACCGTGGCGGGATGAGTGAGGACGAAGTCGATAATCTCAGGAGAATTTCGATGCAACTGTGCGAAGCGTTCGAGCCCCCACAACCATTGCTGGAGTACCAGCAGGCGCCACTGCCCTACCCGGTCGAAGCACTCGGGGATCTGTTGGGCCCTGCGGTCGAGCGACTGGCCGAGGTGATCGGCGTGCCCTGCGCCATGGCTGCACAGTCGGTGCTGGCTACCACTGCCTTGGTGAGTCAGGGCCACGCCAATGCCCAACTCGACGGTCGAACCTATCCGCTGTCCCTCTACCTACTGACGGTGGCGTCCTCGGGGGATCGCAAAAGTGCGGTGGATCACCTGGCATTAAGGGCCGCGCGCGACTGGGAGCGGCAACAGTGGACCCTGTATGCGGAAAAGCTCAAAGCCTATCGCGCCGCTACCAGCATCATGGCCAAACCCAAAACCTCAAAGAAGCACGCGGAGGCGGAAGGCGGTGAACTATCCGAGCCGGTACCGCCGAGACTGATCATTG
>NZ_JAPESW010000137.1 GCF_028527925.1 Cellulomonas fimi | reverse complement strand
TCTACGTCCAGGCCCAGGCGCTGTTGACCGTGCGCGTCTACCACTCAGTGTCGCTGTATGACGACAGCAGCCTCACACCCTTGCAAATTGCCGATGCGCGCGTGGAGCAGCTGGGTGAGTCGCGTACCTACGAAAAGGTCATCAACAGCATCCGCCACGGGGTGATCGAAACCCGCTACGCGATCTATCCGCAGCACAGCGGCACCCTGGCGATCCCGGCGCAGACCTTCAGCGCGACGCTGGTGGAGTCGCGCCCGCCCCAGGAAAACACCCTGCAAGGCACCAAGCCCGGCAAGCTGATCCACGTCAGTTCTGCGCAGTTGCCGCTGGTGGTCAAACCCAAGCCCGCGCTGTACCCCGCCGATACGCCATGGCTGCCGGCACGCAGCCTGACCCTCAGCGAACACTGGAACCCAGAGCCTGAGCATGTGCAGGTCGGCGACTCCCTGACCCGCAGCCTCACGGTCAAGGCCGAGTGCCTGTCCAGCGCGCAACTGCCGGCGCTGCCCAGCACCGAGATCAACGGCCTGCGCCGCTACCCGGACCAACCGTTACTCGGCAACCAGACCAACGACCGTGGCCTGATCGGCAGCCGCGAAGACCGCGAAGCCCTGGTGCCCACCCGCGCCGGCAACCTGGAACTGCCCGCCGTGGAAGTGGTGTGGTGGAACACCCATGAAGATCACTTGGAGCGCACCAGCCTGCCGGCGCGCACCGTGCAAGTTGCGATCAACCCGAGCCTGGCAGTGGACACGCCCGCCACCCCCACAGTCATCACCGCGCCGGACGATGAACGCCTGTGGCTGTGG
>NZ_JAPESW010000136.1 GCF_028527925.1 Cellulomonas fimi | reverse complement strand
GTGTAGACCTTGCTCATTGGGGTTTCCCGACGTCTGACTAAAGGAGCTTGTAGTTATAGAGTCTTCGCGGCGTGTTCACCAGAAGGTTTTGATATTCCTGCGGGCGTTTGCCTGGCACTGCGACACGTAGGAAGCATCTGAAAATATCAGCGAATAGTATTTTTATTCCGTAAGTAAACTACCCCGCTCCATGACGGTCTACAGAACCGCAAATCGAGTGTTTATCTCCAGAGGTTCTAAACAGATGGCAGCAGTATTAGTCGGACAGTTTCATGCCAGAGACGCAGAAGGACGCGTGTATTCGGTGCATGAGTTCCAGGAATCCAACCCGGCGCAAGGCGACCTGGCTGGCTCGGCACCTACCACCACCTACAAGCTGGCCATTGGCGACCGTGTAGAGAAACTGGAAGGCGACGAATTCAAATTGATCCAATCGGGCACCATTCTTGTGCGCGAATCGCAAACCACCCTCGCTTCATAAGATCTCGCCCTATCCACCTGCTCAGTCCTGGCCATTGACGGCATTGACTGGGCTGGGGTGATCACGGACGACGGATCTCCGTGACCTCAATGCTCTGCTCTCCCTGCACCTTCTTCAGCGTCACCATCAGCCGCCCCCTCTCGCCGTCAACGGCATACAGCGAACGCTGGTAGCCTGCGGAGTTGTAGCCGGGATGCGCGACCACCTGCCTGACCAACTCCATGCCCAGCACAAAAAAAAAATCTACCCGCTAGACCAGTAAGTCTCTATAACAATTCTCACCCTCC
>NZ_JAPESW010000135.1 GCF_028527925.1 Cellulomonas fimi | reverse complement strand
TTAGCAATTGGTAAAATGATTGACAGATACATTTTACTAAGAGAATAATCGAAGCTTTTGATTCAGCGTGTCTATTTTTTTTTTTTCAAGCCAAATCCTGGCCTTTGCCGGGTTGTGCAGTGCCATGGTCGCGACCCAGGGGTACGGCGTGCTGGCGGCGGTCAGTGCCGGAATGTTTGCCGGCGCGATGCTCGGCGTGGTGAACGGCTTCATGGTCGCGAACCTTTCGATCCCGCCATTCGTGGCCACCTTGGGCATGCTCAGCATCGCGCGCGGCATGACCTTTATCCTCAACGATGGCAGCCCGATCACCGACCTGCCCGACGCCTACCTGGCACTGGGCATCGGCAAGATCGGCCCGATCGGTGTGCCAATCGTCATCTTCGCCGTGGTTGCGCTGATCTTCTGGATGGTGCTGCGCTACACGACCTACGGCCGCTATGTGTACGCGGTGGGCGGCAATGAAAAGAGCGCACGCACCTCAGGCATCGGCGTGCGCAAGGTGATGTTCTCGGTGTACGTGGTCTCGGGCCTGCTCGCCGGACTGGCCGGCGTGGTGCTCTCGGCCCGCACCACCTCTGCCCTGCCCCAGGCCGGGGTGTCTTATGAACTGGACGCGATTGCCGCCGTGGTGATCGGCGGCACCAGCTTGTCGGGCGGCACCGGCAGCATTGTCGGCACGCTGTTCGGCGCACTGTTGATCGGGGTGATCAACAACGGGCTGAACCTGCTCGGCGTGTCCTCTTATTACCAGCAGGTCGCCAAGGGCCTGATCATTGTGTTCGCAG
>NZ_JAPESW010000134.1 GCF_028527925.1 Cellulomonas fimi | reverse complement strand
CTCTAGGACATGCTCATTGCACAATTCGGGTTTATAGTGCCAGACGGCAAAATAAAAGACGTCCCCCCAGGGATGAACCCGACCCCTTACGGAGCGCGCAATGCAGACTTGGTTCCCGCAGATCAAACCCCACGCCCGGCACGATCTGGCTGTCGATGACACCCACACGCTGTACGTCGACGAAAGTGGCTCCCCCGAAGGTTTGCCCGTTGTCTTCATCCATGGTGGCCCTGGTGCCGGTTGTGATGCCCAGAGCCGCTGCTATTTCGACCCGAACCTGTACCGCATCGTTACGTTCGACCAGCGTGGTTGCGGGCGCTCCACCCCGCGCGCCAGCCTGGAAAACAACACCACTTGGGACCTGGTCGCCGACCTAGAGCGCATCCGCGAGCACCTGGGCATCGACAAGTGGGTACTGTTCGGCGGTTCCTGGGGCTCGACCCTGGCCCTGGCCTACGCGCAAACCCATCCGGAGCGGGTGCTCGGCCTGATTGTGCGCGGCATTTTCCTGGCACGTCCGCAGGACATTCACTGGTTTTATCAGGAAGGGGCGAGCCGCCTGTTCCCTGATTACTGGCAGGACTACCTCGCGCCGATCCCGCCGGAAGAGCGCCACGACATGATCGCGGCCTACCACAAGCGCCTCACCGGCAACGATCAGATCGCCCAGATGCACGCGGCCAAGGCCTGGTCCGGCTGGGAAGGGCGCATGCTTGGCCTGTGCCAAAAAAAAAAAGTAACAAAAACAGCTGAGAGACCGCTGCTCGCGCGTCGCTGTACTCCA
>NZ_JAPESW010000133.1 GCF_028527925.1 Cellulomonas fimi | reverse complement strand
CCGGCGTGGCATAGGCGCTGACCCAATAGTGATCGCCGTTCTTGCAACGGTTTTTCACCAGGCCCATCCACGAACGCCCGCCCTTTAGGGTTTGCCACATATGGGCAAACGCCTCGGACGGCATATCCGGATGGCGCAGGACGTTATGCGGCATGCCCAGCAGCTCGTCATGGCTGTAACCGCTGATGTCGATAAAGTCCTGGTTGGCGTAGGTAATCGCGCTGGTCAGGTCGGTGGTCGAAAGGATATTGGCGTCGGGAGCAAAGTCCACATTCCGACCGGTGACCGGCAGATTGATCTTCATGGAGAAGCGCGCTCGTGATTGTTGGAGGAGTCGGCAGGGCGTCGACTCTAAGCGCACCGGAGGGGCAAATACTGATCCAGCTCATGTTCCGCGCAATTAATTGGCCATCATTGTGGGTCCAATCGATAAGGCGCAAGGATCCGTTGGTACTCACCATTGTGCTTGAGCTGTTCGAGGGCGCGGTTGAGTTCAGTACGCAACGCAGTGTCCGTGTTGCGCAATGCGATCGCGATGCCGTCGCCCAGTAGCTCAGCGGAAACAGCAGGGCCCAGGAAGTCGAAATCTGCGCCGGCAGCGGTGTCGAGCAGTACGTTGCGGATTTCCACGGAGCCCTGCAGTGTCGCATCGATATGGCCTGCCACTAGGCTACGGACCAGTTCGTCGTTGAGCCAAAAACTCCTGATGATCACACCTTCGCGAAAAAAAAAACGCATGATGTACTGTACCACGACTGCTTTCACGTGTGCGGTCATTGGATTGTG
>NZ_JAPESW010000132.1 GCF_028527925.1 Cellulomonas fimi | reverse complement strand
CGATCATGCCGACCACCCAGCTGCGCGACTGGCTGAACACGCTTTGCGCCAAGCTTGCAGCTTGATTGGCATTGGCTTTGTTGAGGTTGACCAGTTCGTGCAGGGTCGTGGCCATTTCATCGGCGATCTGGTTCATCTCGCCATTGACCACCCTGATCGCGTCTTCCAGCTGGTTGGCCTTCGAAAACCCCATGACCTGCTCCTGGCGTTGCAGGTATTGCTGCTCCTGGGCCTTGAAGCGATCAAACAGCGTGCGTTCCTCGGGCAGCACAATCAGCGCCTCGTAGAGGGTCTGCGCATGATGCAGGCCGCTTTTCAGCTCGCCCAGTTTCTGTTCGTTCTGCGCCAGCGCCTGGGAATCGCGGTTGACCAGCAGGCGCAAGGTCAGCGCCCGAACACGCAGCAAGTCCTGACTCATCTGCCCCACCGCCATCACGCTGGGCAGCCAGTTATTCTCCACCTGGTCCGATTGCTGGCGCATATTGGCCATCTGCAACAGGGCAAAGCCGCCCAGGGCAAATACCATCAACGCCAATAGGCCAAACCCCAAGCCCGCGCGCGGGGCGATATTCAGACTTCTGATACTCATGCCTTGGCTCCTTCCAATTGCGCTTCATCCATTTGCAGCTGGCTCTTGAAAGGTATCGGCCTATTGCTCGTTTTGCGTAAGACGAAAACGCGATATCAACGTGCTACACCATCGCGGGGCGCTTTAGGCAGGATCGCCAAAAAGTTGTCCCGTGCGACTTTGCGAGCGACGTCCTCCGGCAGGGCATCCAGGAACGGGTCGAAGCGGCGCATTTCCTTACCGAGCTTGTTGAACCGCCCTACAACGTC
>NZ_JAPESW010000131.1 GCF_028527925.1 Cellulomonas fimi | reverse complement strand
GTCTCGGCGCGGTCACGATCGAGCCTGAAAATCGGCTGCCCGTTACCTGAACGGGACAAGCCGGTGACGGACCCGTGCTGGAACCGTCGCTCGTCGGCACGCGAGGATTCAGTCCTCGAACAATGGAGGCGACATGCGCGGGTGGTCATTCTCAGGTGCCCTGACGGCGGCACGACGGCGTTCCGGCACGGTCGGCGGTGGGCGCGCACGGGCGGGTACGCGTGGGGCGGCCGCCGCGGTGGCGGTCGTCGTCGCGGGCACGCTCGCGGCGTGCAGCGCGGGCGAGTCGGGCGCCGACATGGCCGGACCGGAGGTCGCGTACGACGACTCGTTCTCCGAGGAGTGGCGCGACGTCCCGACGGACGACCAGGAGGAGTACGACGACTCCCCGGAGCAGCCGTTCCAGGACGTCCGGACGAGCCCGCTGTCGACGTTCGCCTCGGACGTCGACACCGCGTCGTACAGCAACCTGCGCCGCCAGCTGCGGCAGGGCGTCGCGCCGGAGGGCGTGCGGATCGAGGAGCTCGTCAACTACTTCGACTACGACTACCCGGCGCCGGACCCCGACGCGGCGGACCCGTTCACGGTGACGACGCAGGTCGCGGACGCGCCGTGGGCGCCGGACCACCGGCTCGCGATGATCGGCGTGCAGGCGACGGCCCAGAAGCCGACGAGCCGCGGGAACAACATCGTCTTCCTGCTCGACGTGTCGGGGTCGATGGACGAGCCGAACAAGCTGCCGCTGCTCGCGGAGTCGTTCGAGCTCCTGGTCGAGCAGCTCGACGAGGACGACACCGTGTCGATCGTGACCTATGCGGGCGACGACCGGGTGCTCGCCGACTCGGTGCCGGGCGACCA
>NZ_JAPESW010000130.1 GCF_028527925.1 Cellulomonas fimi | reverse complement strand
TGCGCCGTGTCAGTCAACTCATTCGGGTCTGACACTCCGTATTCGCGAGCAAGCCCGCTCCCACATTCAGTCTTCACAGGGCATGACTCAGCGTTGTTTCATGCGGTCGATGACCACGGCCAGCAGCAGGATTGAGCCGCGAATAACATATTGATAGAACGTGTCGATGTTCTTCAGGTTCATCGCATTCTCGATGATCGCCAAAATCAGCACTCCGGCGATCACATGGCGGATCATCCCTACCCCGCCACTCAACGAAACCCCGCCCAGCACGCACGCCGAGATCACGGTCAGCTCAAACCCCTGGCCAATCATCGGCTGGCCCGAGGTCATGCGCGACGCCAGAATCACCCCGGCCAACGCTCCAATCAGGCCGTGCACGGCAAAGATGATGATCTTGGTGCGATCAACATTCACCCCGGCCAGCAACGCCGCTTCCTGGTTACCGCCGATGGCCATGGTGTTGCGCCCGTAGGTGGTGTAGTTGAGCAGCCAGCCAAAGAACACAAAGCACAGCACGGTGATGATGATCGGCACCGGCACGCCCATCAGTTGGCCGTTGCCGAACACGAAGAAACCTTCGTCCATCACGCCGACGGCCTTGCCGTTGGAAAAGATGTACGCCAGTCCACGCACGATCTGCATGGTCGCCAGCGTGGTAATCAGCGCATTGACCCGCAGCTTGGCGATCACGATGCCGTTGATCAGCCCCACCATCAGGCCCATCAGCAACGCGGCGCCAATGCCGAGCATGACGCTGTCGGTGTCGCGCATCACAATCGCCGCCACCACCCCGGCGCAGGCGATGA
>NZ_JAPESW010000012.1 GCF_028527925.1 Cellulomonas fimi | reverse complement strand
GTGCCCGCGAAGACGGAGCGACCGGCGTACGACGCGTTGGCCTGGTCCATGAGGCTGTCGCGCACGCCCTCGATCTCGGCGGCCAGGGCCTCGCGCGAGGTGGCCCCGAGGCCGCCGTTGCCGCCCTCCTCCTGCCGATAGGTGGACCAGCACCACTTCGCACCTCGGAGGAGAGGGACGACCGCATGTTCCAGCTGGACCAGCCGCCCGCCCACGTCGGATCGGCCGTCGTCCACCGTCAGCCGATCGTGCACCCCGACAGGTCCGTGTTCGGGTACGCGGTCCGTGCGTCCGTCATGGCTCCGGACGGCTCCGTCGAGCCCGAGCACCGCGTCGAGCACCTCGTCGAGGCGCAGTACCGGATCCTCGACCCGGACCTGCTGTCCGGCGACAAGCTGCTCATCCTGCGTGCCACCACCCGCGTGATGATGGGCGGGCACGACCTGCCGCCCGCCGGCGGCGGGGTCGTCGTCGAGATCCCCGGGCACATGACGTCGGGCGAGGACGCGGCCGAGCAGGTCATCGCGCTCAAGCACATGGGCTACGGCCTCGCGCTCGGCGACTACACGGGCCTGCCCGCGCACGACGAGTTCCTCTCGATCGTCGACTACGTGAAGATCGACGTCGCCACGCAGGCCGACCGGCTCGACGACCTCGTCGCGCACGTCCACAAGTGCGGCGCGCACGTCATCGCGGAGCGCGCCGACTCGCGCGACCGCATCCACGCCGCGCTGTCCGCCGGGGCGGACCTGCTGCAGGGCCCCATGTTCGAGCGGCACCGCTCGGACTCCGGCCGCCAGCTCTCCGCGGGCGAGGTGCAGTGCTTCGAGCTCGTCCGGCTGCTGTCCGCCGAGTACCCCGACCAGGACGCCGTCGTGCACGTCGTGGAGTCGGATCCCGAGCTGACGATGCGCGTCCTGCACCTCGTGAACTCCTCCGCGAGCGGCGTGCGGCGCCGGATCGACTCCGTGCGGCAGGCCGTCGTGCTCGTCGGCCCGCGCCAGCTCAACGCGCTCGCGATGGCGTCCCTCGTCGACGCGCGCACCGCCGCCGTCGGCCCCCTGTGGTCCGTCCTCACCCGGGCGCTCACGTGCTCGCGGCTCGCCGGGACCGACGCCGGGTACGTCGTCGGCATGCTGTCCGCGGTCGCGTCGCACCTCAAGCTGTCGATCGACTCGATCATCGAGCGGTCGGGCGTCTCCGAGGCCATCGCCGACGCGCTGCGCGACCAGACCGGCCCGCTCGGTCCCGTGCTCGCCGCCGTGCTCGCGCACGAGGAGAACGACACGGCCGCCGTCGTCGCCGCCGGGTACGAGCCCATCGAGGTCGCGCACGTGCACCTCGCCGCGATCCCCGAGGCCCTCGCGACCGCGACCGCGCTGGCGACCGCCGCGGCCTGACCCGACGGGCCCCCGGCCCGCGGCCCCGCCCCGTGCTTCCGCGCGGTCCCCTGCCGGTCGGGTCGCACGGGCTCGGGTCGTGCGGGGTCGGGTCGTGCGGGGTCGGGTCGTGCGGGGTCGGGTCGTGCGGGATCGGATGGCGCGAGGTCGGGACGCGCGTCCGTATGCGCGGTCAGTCCGTGACGTCCCAGGCCGCGTCGAGCGCGACCTCGCGCCCGCGCGTCGGGTCGACGAGCACCGTCTCGACCGCGAACCGCGCGGCCCACCGCCCCGCCGCCTGCGCGAGCCCCGCCGCGAGCCCCGCGACGTGCACCGCGTGCACCACCGCGTCCGGCCCTGCACCCTCGACCCACCAGTCGACCGGCGCGCCGTCGACCGTCAGGTCGTCGTGCTCGACCCACGTCGCCGGCGCGTCCGGCAGCAGCGCGCGCGCCTCGGCGGGGACGTCGGCGACCTCACCGCCGGGCCCGACCTCGCCCGCCGCGAGCTCGTCGACCATCGGCAGGTCGAGCAGCTCCGCGGTCCGCGCCGAGCCGGGGACGACCGCGGCGACGTCCGTGCGCTGCCACCACATCGGCCGGTCCGCGACCGCCGCGTCCTCGGCGCGCACGACCGCGACCCGTCCGACGCCGACGAGCGCCGGGACCCGCTGCGGCGCCGCGTCCGGCCTCGCGGCGCGCCACACGGCCGACGCGACCCCCGGGTCCACCGCCGCCCCGACCGCCCATGCGTCCAGCAGCGCCGTCCAGGCCGCCTCGTCCACCTCGTCGAGCGTCGCGACGCCGCCGAGCGCGCGCTGCACCCCGACGTCGCACGCCGCGAGCACGTCGGGCGTGGCGGGCAGCAGCGCGGCGACCACCGGGTCGACGCCGGCACTGCCTCCGTGACCCGCACCGCCTACGCCGCTCGCGACACCGGCACCGCCCCCGTCGCCCGCGCCGCCCGCTGCGAAGGGCCCTCGGGGTGCCAGACCTGCGTGCGTCCGCAGCCACCACGCCGTGTACGACGGCGCCGTCGCGCCGTGCTCGCCGCGCACGCGCTCCACGAGCGCCCGCCGCAGCGCCGGCTCGCCCGCGAGCCGCGCGAGCACCGCGGGCCACGCGCCGTCCGCCACCGCGTCGAGGTCCGCGACCGCGACCGCCTCGCCGACGTACGCGCCCGGACCGAGCCGCTCCGCGAGGAGGTCGAGGTACTCCTCCCAGCCGTCGAGCGACTGCGCCGCGAGCACCCAGGGGTCCGACGGGTCGTCGCCGAGGGACGCCGCGTCCGCGACGACGTGGTCCACCCGGACGACCACCAGGTCGGCGCGCACCCCCGCCGCCTCCAGCACGTCCGCACCCCACCGGTCGACGTCGCCGACCGACACCGGCGCCAGCACACGGTCGTCGAGCAGCGCCGCAGCCGGACCGCCGGGCAGCACGAGCCCGTCGGCCGGGGTCGGCTCGCCGTCGGCGGCCGTGAGCGTGAGCAGCCCGAGCCACGGGCGGACCTCGGGCGGCGGCGCGCCGGGCAGGGTCGCGGCGACGACCGTCAGGACCGCGTCCGTGACCTCCGACGCCGCGTCGAGGTCGTCGTCGTCCGCGGCCGCCAGGACCGCCGACCGGACCGCGGGCTGGGTCAGCAGCGCCTCCGCGTCGGCCTCGAACGCCCCCAGCCGCTGGAGCAGCGGGTGCTCCGCGGCCGGGTCGACGATGCGCAGCCCCCACCGGCCCAGCACGTCGAGCGCATCCGCACCGAGCCGGTCCGCGAGCCCGCCGTCGAGCATCAGCGTGCCGCGCGCGCCGCGCACCACCCGCCCGTCCGCGAGCGGCACCGGCAGCGCACCGAGCGCCTCCCGCGTGCGCGAGTCGTCCGCGAGCCCCTCGAGCGCGGCGTAGAGGTCGGGCCACGACGCGTCCGCCACCGCGGGCAGGTCCTCGACGACATCGGCGAGCGACCTCACGTCGACGCCGAGCGTGCGCGCCTGCGCCTCACGCCCCGGGGGCAGCTCGACCAGCCCCGCGACCCGCGCGCCCAGGGCCGCGACCGCCTCGCCACGTCCGGCCTCGCCCTGCACCGCGACCGCGTCGCGCGGCGCGACCAGACCCGTCCCGTCGTCCGCTCCGCCGTCGGTGCCGGCGTCGGTGCCCGCGCGCCGCAGCAGGGGCGTGCGGGCCAGCCGCTCGACGACCCGCGCCCGCAGGTCGCCGTCGAGCGCGCCGTCCGCGAGGCCCGTCGGGACCAGCGCGAGCGCGTCCCCGCCGTCCGCCGCGACGCGCTGCGCGAGCGTCCCGTACACCTGCGCCGCACGGTCCAGCATCGCGTCCGTGAGCGGCCCCGCGGCGACGCGGCGACGGGTCGGGTCGAGCGGCATGGTCGCGACCAGCAGCGCGGGCAGCGTCGACGGCTCGTCGGTCGGCGTCGGCGCGTGCATCACGCGGGTTCCCGCGTGCGCGCCCGACCGCGGCAGCGCCCACGTCACGCGCCAGTCGCGCGCGGCCCGCTCCTCGACCGGCCGGTCGGCGAGCAGCGCGAGCGGCAGCTCGCCCTCCGCGGACGCCACGAGCCACCGTCGCCCCACGTCCGCCACGCGCCGGGGCGGCTCGTCGGACGTCAGGTCCTCGACGACCACCTCGACCAGCGCCGGCAGCGCGAGCAGCAGCGCGTCGTCGACCGCGCGCAGCAGACCGCGCACCTCGTCGGCGGCGACCTCGTCGCGCAGCTCGAGCACGACCGCCGTGTCGTAGCCCGCGGGCGGTGCGCCGTCGGCCGGGAACGGCAGCCGCAGCGCGGGCAGCGAGCCGTCCCGGCGCCGCACCTCGTCCGCGAGCGCCGGGACCTGCGCGGCCGCGTCCGCGAGCAGCCCGACGGTGTCGCGCAGGCTGAACCGCACGCCGCCCGTCGTCGACACGACCGACACCTCGTCGGACACCGCGCGCACGGCGGCGAAGCCCACCCCGAACCGTCCGACCACCCGGCGCTCGGGTGCCGTGCCGCCGTCGGGGCGCTTCGACGACGCGCGCATCGACGCGAGCGACGCGACCCCCGCCTCGTCGAGCGGCGCACCGGTGTTGGCCGCGACCAGCACGAGCGTGCCGTCGTCCGCGCGCGCCAGCCGCAGCAGCAGCCGCCCCTCGACGCCCGCACGGGTGGCCGCGTCGGCGGCGTTCTGCGCGAGCTCGACCACGACGCGGTCGCGGTAGTAGCCGCGCGCGTGGTCCTCCTCGGTGTTCGCGTCCTCCCGCAGGCGTGCCGGGGACGCGCGCCACGCCCCCAGCACGGCGGCGCGCAGGGCCGCGGTGCCGAGGGCGTCGAGCGTCACTGCTCCGGGTCGGTCCCGGTCTCGGCCGCCGGCGCGTCGGCCGGGGCGTCCTGCGCGTCGGGCTCCTCCAGGAGCGCCTCCTCCACGATCTCCGCGGCGACCGCGGGCTCCACGACGACCTCGTCGGCGGTCGCGCGCTCGCCCGCGTCAGCCCTCTCGGCGGCGTGCTCGTCGGCAGCCGGCTCGTCGACAGCGGGCTCGTCGACAGCGGGCTCGTCGGCAGCGGGCTCGTCGGCGGCAGCCTCCGTGGCGACCGCCTCCGCCGCAGCGGCGTCCACGGCGACGGCCTCGTCCGCGTCGACCTCCACGACGACCACCTCGACCGAGGCAGGCTCCGCGACGACGCTCTCGTCCGCGGCGGCGACCGGCGGGGCAGCCGGCGCGTGCGGCACGACCTCGACGCGCATCTCGTCGATCAGGGGGTCAGGCGCGGGCCAGTCGCTCGGCGGCGCCTCGGCGTCGGTCTCGGAGTGCGCACCGCAGCCGTGGTCGAGGCTCACGACCTTGCCGTCGTCGGGCGACCACGCGTTCGCGCAGACCCCGAACACGGTGCCGAGCGACCCCTGCAGCGGCACGAGGAACCCGCACGACGCGCACGCCGCGGACGCCGCGAGGGCCCCGGCGGTCGTCGGGCCGTGCGAGCCGCGGTACCAGCGCTCGGCGGCCTCGTCGCGACCCTGCGGGGACAGGACGCGCACGCGGGCCAGGGCGAGCTCGTCGATCGCGACGGAGTCGAGCTCGTCGTCGCCCGTGGGGGTCCAGCCGGGCTCGAGACGCGGGTCGTCGGGGCGGAAGGGCAGCACGTCGCCGGGGCCGATGTCGCCCGGGCGCAGGCGCTCGGACCACGGGACCCAGGTGGCGGCGAGGATCGCGTCGTCGCCGGGCAGCAGCTCGGCCTCGCAGACCGTGGGCGTGCGGCCGCGGGGGACGCGCGCGACGGTGACGGTCCACTCCCAGCCGCGGTACCCCTTGGCGAGGCACGCGAAGCGGTGCGAGACCAGCCGCTCGCCCTCGACGACGTGACCGAGGTGCTCGCCGACGTCCGCGGGGTCCTCGGCGATGCCGATCGCGACCTCGCGGGCCAGGTCGACGGCGTTGCCGAGGACGGCGTCCTTCGTGGCGACGGCCATGCTCAGGCCTCGAGGTCGTCGGCGACGCGGCGCAGCAGCGTGGCGTACTGCGTGGCGCGGGCCTTCTCGGGGTAGCGGCCGCGGCGCAGGTCGTTGCCGACGCGGTCGAGCACCTTGATGAGGTCCTCGATGATGACGGCCATGTCGTCCGCGGGCTTGCGCGCGGCCTTCGCGACGGACGGCAGCGGGTCGAGGATCTTCACGGACAGCGCCTGCGGGCCGCGACGGCCGTCGGCGACGCCGAAGTCGACCTTGGTGCCGGGCTTGGGCGTGACGCCCGCCGGCAGCGCGGACGCGTGCAGGAACACCTCGCCGCCGTCGTCGTCGGCGATGAACCCGAACCCGCGCTCGGTGTCGAACCACTTGACCTTGCCGGTGGGCACGGCAACCCCTGTCCTTCTGCGTGACGACGTCCCCTCGACGTCCTGACCCTCCAGGTTACCGGCCCGTGCCGCCGCGGTGCGCCTCCCGGTCGTCGACCACCCGGCCGCGCGGTGCTCGCGGCCGGGTCAGCCCTGCGCGAGCCGGTCGAGCGCGAGCGCGGCGAGCACCGCGGGGCCGGTGACGAGCGCGTCGTCGGCGAACCGGGCCTGCGCGGAGTGGTTGTACGCGGCGGTCGTCGGGTCCTCGCCCACGGGCGTCGCGCCGACCGCGACGAAGACGCCGGGCACCTGCTCGAGCACGTAGGAGAAGTCCTCCGCACCGGGCAGCGGCTGCGCCGCCTCGTGCCACGCGCCTGGCCCGAGCAGCACAGGGACGACACGGGCCGCGCGCTCCACCTCGTCGGGCGAGTTCACCGTGACCGGGTATCCGCGCTGGTAGTCGACGCTGACGGTCAGCCCGTGCGCCGCGGCGACGCCCTCGCACACGCGCGCCAGACGCCCCGGCACGACGGCGTGCGCGGCCTCCGAGAACGTGCGGATCGTCGCCTCGAGCCGTGCCGTCGGCGCGATCACGTTGTCCGTCGTCCCGCCGAGAATGTGGCCGACCGTGACGACGACCGGGTCGAACACGTCGAACTGCCGCGTGACCATCGCCTGCAGCGCGAGGACGATCTCGGCCGCGACGGGGACGGGGTCGGCCGCGAGGTGCGGCATCGACCCGTGCCCGCCTCGTCCGTGGACCGTGACGTGCACGGTGTCCGCCGCCGCGAGGATCGTGCCGGGGCGCGACATGACGACGCCCGTCGGCAGCAGCGACGACATGACGTGCAGCGCGTACGCGGCGACGACGCGGTCGCCCGCCGCGTCGAGCACGCCCTCCTCGATCATGAGCCGCGCGCCGTGGTCACCCTCCTCCCCCGGCTGGAACATGAGCACGACCGAACCCGCGAGCCGGTCGCGCAGGGACGCGAGCAGGCGCGCGGCACCCACGAGCCCCGCGGTGTGCAGGTCGTGGCCGCACGCGTGCATCACGCCGGGGTTCTCCGACGCGAACGGCTCGCCGGACTCCTCCGCGACGGGCAGCGCGTCCATGTCGCCGCGCAGCAGGATCGCGGGGCCCGGGCGGGCGCCGCGCAGCACCGCGACCACCGACGACAGGCCCGTGCCCGTCGTGACCTCGAGGTCCAGGCCGTCGAGCGCGTCGAGCACGAGGCGCTGCGTCGCCGGCAGCGACAGCCCGATCTCGGGCGAGCGGTGCAGCGCGTGCCGGAGCGCGACCACGTCGTCGCGCTGCGCGCGGGCGTCGGCGAGCAGCGCCGCGAGCGCGTCGTCGCCGACGTGGCCCGTGGTGGGGTCGAGGGATGCGGTCACGGCTGACCTCCGGACGAGGGCGGGTGGACGTCTCGCACGCTAGCCCGCCGCCCCGTCCGACGCCGCCGCGACGCTCTCGGGACATCGACGCCTCGACGCGCCGAGGCACGTCGGCGCGGCGCCGGACCCGGCAGACGACGCCCCCGGCCCCCTCGTGACGCTCGGCCGTGCGGTGGAGCGTGACGTCGGCCCCCACCGGCCGCGAGGGCGGGAACGTATCGTGGGACGGATGGCCACGTTCACCGGGTACCTGCGCGCGTGCGGGGACGACGACCTCGTCACCCTGCTGCGCCTGCGCCCGGACCTGGCCTCGCCGTCCCCCTCGACGCTGTCGTCGCTCGCCGCACGGGCGACGAGCCGCGCGAGCCTCGAACGGGCCCTCGCCGCCGTCGACGCGGGCGTCCTGCAGGTCGTCGAGGCCGTCGTCGCCCTGGGCGCCGAGCGCCCCGTCACGGCCGCGTCGGTCCGTGCCGCGGTGGCCGGCGACGACGCTGCGGGGGCACGGCTGGTCGACGCCGCGCTCGCCGACGCGCAGGCACGGGCGCTGGTCCACCCGGACCTGCCGGAGGGCCCCGACGCCGGTGCCCGCACCGCCCGGAGGCGGTCGACCTCGCGTGACGACGTGCCGCTGCACGCGGCTCCCGGGCTCGCGGAGCTGCTCGGCCCGTACCCCGCGGGGCTCGCGCCCGTGGAGCACCACCGCGCCGACGCGCACGCGGACACCCACGGACCCGAGGACCCGGCCGAGGTGCGCGCGCTCCTGCAGGACGCCCCGGCGGGCGCGCGGCAGGTCGTCGACGCGCTGCTGTGGGGACCGCCCGTGGGGCTCGCACCGAGCAACGCGACCGCGACCGCGGGAGCCGTGCAGTGGCTGCTGCGACGCGGGCTCCTCGTGCACGGCGACAGTCGCCACGTCGTCCTCCCGCGCCGGGTCGCGCTCGCGCTGCGCGACGGGCGGACCCACCGCGCACCCGCCCTGCCGCCGACGGTCCCGACGGACGCCCCGCACCGGTCCCCCGCGCTGGTCACGGCCGAGTCGGTCGCGGCCGGCGAGCACGTCGTGCGGCTCGTCGCACGCCTCGCCCATCTGTGGGAGCGCGCGCCCGCGCCCGTGCTGCGGTCGGGCGGGCTGGGCGTGCGCGAGCTGCGGCGGGTCGCGACGACGCTCGACATCGACGAGGCGGAGGCCGCGTTCGTCGTCGAGCTCGCGGGCGCGGCAGGTCTCGTCGCCGACGACGGCGAGGAGTCGCCGTCGTTCCTCCCGACGCTCGACCTCGACGACTGGACCGCGCTCGACGTCCCCGCCCGCTGGGCGGTGCTCGCGCGGACCTGGCTCGCCACGCCGCGCACGCCGTGGCTCGTGGGCAGCCGTGACGAGCGTGGAGCCGTGCGTGCCGCGCTCGACCCCGAGCTGCACCGGACGTGGGCGCCCCGCCTGCGCCGCTCCGTGCTCGGCGTCCTCGCGGACGCGGACGGCGTGGCGCTCACCGCGCACCAGGTGCTCGACGTCCTGCGCTGGCGCGCCCCCCGGGCCGTGCCGCCCGAGCCCGCCGTGACCGCCGTGCTGGTCGAGGCGGGACGGCTCGGCGTCCTCGGCGCGGGTGCCCTCTCCCCCGCGGGACGCGCGCTCCTCGCGTCCGCGGACGACGACCGCACGGCCGCCGACGCGTTCGCCGCCGCGCTGCCCCCGGCCGTCGACGAGGTGCTGCTCCAGGGCGACCTCACCGGCATCGTCCCGGGCCGGCCGAGCGCGGCGCTCGAGGCCCTGCTCGACGCCACGTCGCACGTCGAGTCCCGCGGCGGCGCGCTCACGGTGCGGTTCACGCCGACGACCGTCCGTGCGGCCCTCGACGCGGGCGCGACGGCCGACCAGGTCCTCGCCGACCTCGCGGCGCACGCGCGGGGGGTCGTGCCGCAGCCGCTCGAGTACCTCGTCCGCGACGCCGCCCGTCGCCACGGCCGCCTGCGGGCCGGCACGGCGTCGAGCTACGTGCGCGCCGACGACCCCACGCTCCTCGCGGGCCTCGTCGACGACCCCCGCCTCGCCGACCTGGGCCTCGTCGCGCTCGCCCCGACCGTGCTCGTCGCGCAGGCGAGCACGCGCGAGCTCGTCGACGTGCTCCGCGAGCGCGGGCTCGCGCCCGTGACCGAGGGGCCCGACGGCCAGGTCCTGCACCTCGAGCCCGTCGTCCGACGCGTGGGCCGTCGCGGTGCCGCGGCCGCGCGCCGCCGTGCGAGCGCCGCCGTCGCGCCGACCGGCCCCACCGCGTTCCGCGAGCCGCTCCCCGACGCCCGCCTCGCCGCGCTCGTGCCCGAGCTGCGGCGCGCGGACGCCGAGCAGGTCACGGACCGCGTCGCCCGCACGCGCGACCTCCCGCACCCGGGCGGTGACCCGACGGCCCCGCCCGCCGCGTCCCTGCGGGCAGCCCCCGGTCCGGCCGTCGGACCGGGTGACGGCGACGGTCCCCGCACACCCGGCACGCCCGGCGCCCGGCCGGGGACGACGGATGTGGAGACCGGGGCGTCGTACGCACGACGCGCGGCCGCCGTGCGGGCCCGTGGCGCGGGGCGCGCCGACAGCGGTGCCGGCGAGCCGGGCGGGGGAGGTGACGTGACGGGCGCGGGACGTGCCGGAGCGGGCGTCAGGGGTGCGCTCGCGCGGACGGGCGGCGGCGCGGCCGGCGCGGCCGGCGTCGGCGCTGTCGGCAGCGTCGGTAGCGTGGGCGGCGAGGGAACAGCCGACCCGGCCGCGGCGTTGGTGCTGCTGCGCGAGGCGGCCGCGGAGCGCTCGACCGTGTGGGTCGAGCTCGTCGGGCCGCAGGGCGTGCCCGAGCGGCGGCTGCTGCGACCCGTGCACGTCGAGGGTGGACGGCTCCGGGCCGTCGACCCCGCGCGCGAGGCGGAGCTGACCGTCGCGGTGCACCGCATCGCGTCCGTCCAGCGCGCCGACGACGACCCGCCCGGAACCCGGTTCGGCACCCCGGGTGACACCACTGCCGCCGACGAGGCGAAGGAGACCACGTGACGAACGGCCCGCTGATCGTGCAGAGCGACAAGACGCTGCTGCTCGAGGTCGACCACGACCAGGCCGACGCCTGCCGGCGGGCCATCGCCCCCTTCGCCGAGCTGGAGCGCGCGCCCGAGCACGTGCACACGTACCGGCTCACGCCGCTGGGCCTGTGGAACGCGCGCGCCGCCGGGCACGACGCCGAGCAGGTCGTCGACGTGCTCCTGGAGTACTCGCGCTACCCGGTGCCGCACGCGCTGCTCGTCGACGTCGCCGAGACCATGTCGCGGTACGGGCGGCTGCAGCTCGTGCAGCACCCCGTGCACGGGCTGGTCCTGCACGCGCTCGACGCCGCGGTGCTCGCCGAGGTCATGCGGTCGAAGCGCACCGCCGGGCTGCTCGGCGCGCGGATCGACGAGACCGACGTCGTCGTGCACCCGTCGGAGCGCGGGCACCTCAAGCAGGTGCTGCTCAAGCTCGGCTGGCCCGCCGAGGACCTCGCGGGCTACGTCGACGGCGAGGCGCACGCGATCGACCTCGCGCAGGACGGCTGGCACCTGCGGCCCTACCAGGAGCACGCGGTCGAGTCGTTCTGGCACGGCGGGTCGGGGGTCGTCGTCCTCCCGTGCGGCGCGGGCAAGACGCTCGTCGGCGCCGGGGCGATGGCGAAGTCGTCGACGACGACCCTGATCCTCGTCACCAACACCGTGTCCGCGCGGCAGTGGCGCGACGAGCTCGTCAGGCGCACGTCGCTGACCGAGGACGAGATCGGCGAGTACTCGGGCGCCCGCAAGGAGATCCGCCCGGTCACCATCGCGACCTACCAGGTGCTCACGACGAAGCGGAAGGGCGTCTACACGCACCTCGAGCTGCTCGACGCGCGCGACTGGGGCCTCATCGTCTACGACGAGGTCCACCTGCTGCCCGCGCCGATCTTCCGCATGACGGCCGACCTCCAGGCCCGCCGTCGCCTGGGCCTGACCGCGACGCTCGTCCGCGAGGACGGGCGCGAGGACGAGGTGTTCAGCCTCATCGGCCCCAAGCGGTTCGACGCGCCGTGGAAGGACATCGAGGCGCAGGGCTACATCGCGCCCGCCGACTGCATCGAGGTCCGCCTCACGCTGCCCGACCACGAGCGCATGCTCTACGCGACCGCCGAGCCCGAGGACAAGTACCGCCTCGCCGCGACGGCCGCCGGGAAGAACCGGGTCGTCGAGCGGCTCGTCGCGCAGCACGAGGGCGACCAGGTGCTCGTCATCGGCCAGTACCTCGACCAGCTCCACGAGCTCGCCGAGCACATCGACGCCGACCTCATCACGGGTGAGACGACCGTGCGCGAGCGGCAGCGCCTCTTCGACGCGTTCCGGGCCGGCGAGATCCACAAGCTCGTCGTCAGCAAGGTCGCGAACTTCTCGATCGACCTGCCCGAGGCGTCCGTCGCGATCCAGGTGTCGGGGTCGTTCGGGTCCCGCCAGGAGGAGGCGCAGCGCCTCGGCCGGATCATGCGCCCCAAGTCCGACGGCAAGACCGCGCACTTCTACACCGTCGTCGCGCGCGACACCGTCGACCAGGAGTTCGCGGCCCACCGCCAGCGCTTCCTGGCGGAGCAGGGCTACGCCTACTCCATCGTCGACGCGGAGGATCTCGACGTAGCGCAGTAGATCGTGGGGGCGGCCGAAGGCCGCACTCGCGATCTACGGAGCGGAGTCGAGATCCGACCACAAGCACGGGGACCTCGCCCCGCCCCCCGACCAGAGACGCGATCCGCCACACCTCCGCGGGAGCGACTTCCGCCGGAGTCAGACACATCGATGTCGCACAGCGGAGCCGAAGCCGCCGCCCAACGGAAGGGCGGCCCGGCGTCGGCGGCACGTGAGCGGTCAGCGTCGCGCGACGGCTCCGTCGCCGGCCACCCACGACAGCCACCGATGTGCCTGCGACCGCATGAGCTCGCGGGCGGAGTCGCGCAGGTCCCACAGCGCGGGTCCGACGCGGGCGGCCTGACGGACCCAGCCGGGCGCCGATCCGGTCCACCAGGCGACGACGGCGTCCCGCTGCCAGGCGAGCGTCTCGCCGACGGCGGTCCGCGCGCGCTCGACGACCGCGGCGACGTCGTCCACGACGTGCGCGACGGCGGCGTCGAGGCGTCCACGGTCGACGAGCGAGCCGGTGCGCGTGTCCGGCGCCACCGTCGAGCCCGCGGTGGCGGGGCCTCCCGGTCCTGCGGCGTGACCGGGTGCGGTGAGGGCGAGCATGCCGACGACCGTGAGGACCGCGACGGCGACCGTGCGGCTCACCCGTCTGCTGCGCGGCACCTGTCCCACCTTCCCGTCCCGATCTGCTCCCAGCGGCTCCGGCGGGCGCGGCCCGTCCCTGTGAGTTCGCTGTGTGCCACGACCCTCCCACCGTCGGCCTCGGGTCGTCAATGCGCCGCGCCGCCCTGACCTGCGACGACACGCCGGCGAGCGCGGCGACGGACGGCGGTCCCGCGAGCCGCACGGGAACCCCGCGGCACGGTGTCTCGTTGCGACGGGTACCACCCTGAGAAAGGATCGTCGCGTGCGTCCCCGGTCCCGCGCGTCGTCGCTCGTGCCCTTCGTCGGTCCCGCGTGCGCGGCCGCCGCTGTCGCCCTCGCGGCGGTGCCCGTCCTCGCCGCGGCGCCGGCGTCTGCCGTGCCGCTGCGGTCCGCGGAGCCGGTGTCGATCACGGCGGACATCACCGACGAGGTCGGGGCGCTCGGCGGCTCGCAGGGTGAGGTGCAGGCGGCGCTCGACGAGCTGTCGGACGCGACGCCGTACGACCTGTACGTGGTGTACGTCGCGGACTTCGCCGGGCAGAACCCGGTCGACTGGGCGCAGGCGACGGCCGCGCAGTCGGGACTGGGCGAGTCGGACTTCGTGCTCGCGGTCGCGACGGAGGCGCGGCGGTACGCGCTCGTGCCGGAGTCCACGGGCGACCTGTCGAGCGGCGAGGTGCAGGCGGCCGCGACGGCTGCGGAGGACCAGCTGGCGCAGGACGACTGGGCGGGTGCGGCGGTCGCGACGGCCGACTCGCTGCGCGCCTCGGCGACGGGTGCCGGCGGTGGCGGCGGGTTCGGCTTCGGCGGGGTGCTGCTGCTGGGTCTCGTCGTCATCGGCGGGTTCTTCGCCCTGTCGGCGTTCCTCCGGCGCCGGCGGGACCGCCAGGCCGGACCGCCCCCGCAGCAGCAGGCCGTCGGGCCCGTCGACGAGCTCGCGGCGCTGCCGACCGCGGAGCTCGACAAGCGGTCGTCGTCGGCGCTGGTCCGGATCGACGACGCGCTGCGCACGTCGGAGCAGGAGCTCGGCTTCGCGCAGGCGCAGTTCGGACCGGACGCGACGCGCGAGTTCGAGCACGTGCTCACGACCGCGAAGCAGCAGGTGACCGAGGCCTTCCGCCTCCGCCAGACGCTCGACGACGACATCCCGGACACTGAGCCGCAGGTCCGCGACACGGCGACGCGCATCATCCGGACGGTCGCGCAGGTGTCCGCGGCGCTCGACGCGCAGAAGCAGGCGTTCGACGAGCTCCGTGACGTCGAGTCGCGTGTCGGCGACGCGATCGAGGCGCACGCGCGCGAGGCCGCGGCGCTGCAGTCGCGTGTCGACACGGCCCGCGCGACGCTGCAGACGCTCCAGACGCGGTACCCGGCGACGGCCCTGGCGTCCGTCGTGCACAACCCCGACCAGGCGCGGCTCCTGCTCGACGAGGTCGGCGCGACGCTCACCCAGGGCCGCACGGCGCTCGGGCAGGGCGACCGCGCGACGGCCGTCCGGTACGCACGGGCCGCGGAGGAGGCGCTCGGGCAGGCGCGCGTGCTGCTCGACGCGGTCGACCACGCCGGTGCCGACCTCGCGTCGGCGGGTCCGCGCCTCGACGCGGCGATCGCGTCCATCACCTCGGACATCGCCGACGCGCAGCGGCTCGGCCCCGGCCGCCCCGAGGTCGCACCGCGCGTCGCGGCGGCGCAGACCGCGATCGCCACGGCGCAGACCGCCCGGACGGGCGCGGGCGACCCGCTCGCGGCGCTGCGCACCATCACCGAGGCCGAGGCGGCGATCGACGCGGCCCTGGCGCCGCTGCGCGAAGCGCGTGAGCGTGCCGACCGCGCGCGGAGCCTGCTCGACGAGACGCTCGGCCGGCTGCGCTCGGCGTTGCGCGCGACCAGCGACTTCGTCGCGACGCGACGCGGTGCCGTCGGCCCGGAGGCGCGGACGCGGCTCGCGGAGGCGGAGCGCTGGTACCGGCAGGCGGAGGACCAGGCGGGGACCGATCCCGAGGCCGCGCTCGAGTCGGCCCGCAAGGCCGAGGAGCTCGTCGCCGACGCGCAGTACCTCGCGCAGGCGGACGTCGAGCAGGCCGACGCGTACCGCTACCAGTCGACGGGTCAGCGCGGCATGGGCGGCGGCGGCCTCAACGGCGTGGGCGGGATGGTGCTCGGCGGCATCCTGCTCGACTCGATCCTGCGCGGCGGTGGCGGCTGGGGCGGCGGCGGAGGAGGCGGCGGGGGCGGCTTCGACGGCGGCGGGTTCGGCGACGGCGGCTTCGGCGGCGGCTTCTGACCCCCGGCCACGACCCGGCCGAGGACCGGCGCCCGCGGGCGGACGACGGCACAGGACGAGCACGACAGCACGAGCGCAGGACCACGGCACGACCACGGAGCGAGGGAAGGCACGGCGATGACCGAGAAGCAGAGCATCTTCGGGCGGATCACCCAGCTGGCGCGCGCGAACATCAACGCGCTGATCGACCAGGCCGAGGACCCGCAGAAGATGCTGGACCAGCTGGTCCGCGACTACACGAACTCCATCGCCGAGGCGGAGCAGGCGATCGCCCAGACGATCGGCAACCTGCGGCTCGCCGAGCAGGACTACAACGAGGACGTCGCCGCGGCGCGCGAGTGGGGCGGCAAGGCCCTCGCCGCGTCGACGGCCGCCGACCAGGCGCGTGCCGCGGGCGACACCGTCAAGGCCGACCGCTTCGACAACCTCGCCAAGGTCGCGCTCGGCAAGCAGATCCAGGCCGAGGGCGAGGTCCGCGAGGCCGAGCCGCTCATCGCCTCGCAGCGCGAGACCGTCGAGAAGCTCAAGTCCGGCCTGGCGCTCATGAAGGACAAGCTCGGCCAGCTCAAGACGCGGCGCGACACGCTCGTCGCGCGGCAGAAGTCGGCACAGGCCCAGCAGACCGTGCAGACCGCGATCTCGTCGATCAACGTGCTCGACCCGACCAGCGAGCTCGCGCGATTCGAGGAGAAGGTGCGCCGCGAGGAGGCCATGGCGATGGGCCAGGCGGAGCTCGCCGCGTCGTCGATCGACGCGCAGTTCGCCGAGCTCGAGGCGTCCGGTGCGCAGATCGAGGTCGAGGCCCGGCTCGCGGCGCTCAAGCAGGGCAGCGCGCCGCAGGCGCTCGGCACCACGCCGGTCACGCCCCAGCTGGAGGCCGCGCCCGAGCAGTGACACGGGCGGACGACCCGCGGACGACGACGGCCGGCTCCCACGAGGGGGCCGGCCGTCGTGCTGTCCGTGCGGGTGCGGACGTGTGCTGTCCGTGCGGGTGCTGTCCGTGCGGGTGCGGACGCGTGCTGTCCGTGCGGGTGCGGACCGTCAGGCGGGCGTGCGGTCCGCGGCCCGCGCGACGACCAGGCCCGCGAACGCCCGCGCGATCGTCTCCCCGGCGCGCGCGACGGACGCGTCCTGCTCGGCCGTCGCCGCGTCGACCGCCGCCGTGTCGACGTCGTCGTGCAGCTCGGCCCACGCGTGCAGCGTCGCGGGCGACGCCTCCGGGTGGAACTGGACGCCCCACGCCGACCCGACGCGGAACGCCTGGTACGGGTACTGGCGCGAGTGCGCGAGCCACGTCGCCGTGCGCGGCAGGTCGACGATCGCGTCGGCGTGCATGCTCGGCATCGGGGTCGACCGGTGGTCCTCGGGGACGTCCGCGTCGACGAGCGCGCCCACGACGGGATCGCCGACGGCCTCGGGCCGCCATCGCACGTCGACGACCCCCGACTCGCGTCCGGGCGGAGCGGCGACGTGCACGCGGCCGCCGGTCGCCACGGCGAGCAGCTGGGCGCCGAGGCAGATGCCGAGCGTCGGCACGCCCGCCTGCACGGAGTCGGCGAGCAGCGTCCGGGTGGCGGGGATGCCGGGCGCGTCGTCGGACAGCGCGGACATCTGGCCGCCGAGCACGAGGAGGCCGTCGAGGGTGTCGGCCGGGGGCAGGGCTTCACCGAGGTCGGCGCGCACGAGGCGCACGTCGACGCCGTCGAGCCAGCCGGCGAAGCGGTCGAGCGGCACTCCGGCGTCGAGCTGGACGACCGTGAGCACCGGCGCGGTGGGGGGCGTGGCAGCAGTCACGAGGCAGCACCGTACCCGCTGCCGCACCCGCCTCACCCGGGTCCTCTGGACCGTCCGGGGCGTCGGCGCACGTCAGCGCACATCGCCCGTCGCAGGTTCCACCCGCTCAGACGGCGTCCCGCGGACGTGTCCAGCCCCGGAGGTGTCCTCGGTCTCGTCGACGCGTGCCCGCGCACGCAGCGCGCTCCCAGGCGGCACCCAGGAACCGGGACCAGACTGGGACGATGACCGGTGCGCCCGCCCAGCCCGAGGCCCGCCTGCTCGTCGTCGACGACGAGCCGAACATCCGCGAGCTGCTCGCGACGTCGCTGCGGTTCGCGGGCTTCGAGGTGCACGCCGCCGCCGACGGCGGGGCCGCGCTGCGACTGGCTCGCGACGTCGAGCCGGACCTCGTCGTCCTCGACGTCATGCTCCCCGACATGGACGGCTTCACCGTCACGCGCCGGCTCCGCGAGAAGGGCCAGCACGTCCCCGTCCTGTTCCTCACCGCGCGCGACGACACCGCCGACAAGGTGCAGGGCCTGACGGTCGGCGGCGACGACTACGTCACGAAGCCGTTCAGCCTCGAGGAGGTCGTCGCGCGCATCCGCGCGATCCTGCGCCGCACGTCGCCCGGCGTCGAGCTGTCGTCGAGCGTGCTGCGGTACTCCGACCTCGAGCTCGACGAGGACAGCCACGAGGTCGTGCGCGCCGGTCACCCCGTCGAGCTGTCCCCCACCGAGTTCAAGCTCCTGCGCTACCTCATGCTCAACCCCGGGCGTGTGCTGTCGAAGTCGCAGATCCTCGACCACGTGTGGCAGTACGACTGGGGCGGCGACGCCAACATCGTCGAGTCGTACATCTCCTACCTGCGGCGCAAGGTCGACCAGCTCACCGACGCCGACGGCAACCGGCTGCCGCCGCTCATCCACACCAAGCGGGGCGTCGGGTACCTGCTACGCGAGTCGACGTGACCGCGTCCCCCTCGTCGCCGGGCCCGTCGTCCACGCCACCCGCGTCCGCGTCCGCGCCGTCCACGTCCGGGCCGTCCGCGTCCGCGGCGTCCCCGGCGACCGCGACGCCCGGACCTGCCGTCGCCCACCCCCCGCACGCGGACGTCCCGCCGCCCGCAGCGACGCCGTCGACCGCGCCATCGCTCGCCGCGGAGGCGCCCGGGACCCCCGCCCCCGAACGGCGCACGCCGCTGCGCGCGCGGTGGGACGCCGTCCCGCTCGTCCACCGGCTCGTCGGCATCATCACCGTCCTGGTGGGCCTCGGCCTCGTGCTCGCCGGCGTGGTGAGCGCGACGCTGCTCGGCGGGACGATGGTCGGGCAGGTCGACGAGAAGCTCGAGTCGGAAGGGCTGAGCCTCGCGCAGCAGCAGCTCGACTCCCTGACGCCGTTCGGCAGCACCCTGGCGCCCAGCGACTACTACGTGCGCGTGCAGGTCGGCGGGTTCGAGAACGTGAGCCCGCCGTCGCGGTCGGCGCGGCTGCGGTACGGCGTCCCCGTCGTGCCCGACCTGACGGCCGCCCAGGCGACCGCCCGTCGCGGCGAGCCGTTCACCGTCCGGTCCACGACCGACGACTCGCGCTGGCGGGCCGTGGCCTACCCGCTGACGGTCGAGGGCGCGACCGGCTCCGTCGTCGTCGCGCTCCCCCTCGGCGACGTGCAGAGCACCGTCAAGCGCATGGTGCTGGTCCTCGTCGTCAGCGGGGCCGGGATCGTCCTGCTCGGTGCGCTGGCCGGCGCGTGGGCCGTGCGCCGCTCGCTGCGCCCGCTGCGGGAGATCGAGTCGACGGCCGCCGCGATCGCCGCCGGCGACCTGTCGCGCCGCGTCCCGCCCGCGCCCGAGCAGACCGAGGTCGGGCGGCTCTCCGCCGCGCTCAACGGCATGCTCACGCAGATCGAGCAGGCGTTCGCGGCCCGCACCGCGTCCGAGGCGCGCATGCGCCGGTTCGTCGCCGACGCGTCGCACGAGCTCCGCACCCCGCTCGCCGCGATCCGCGGGTACGGCGAGCTCTACCGGATGGGCGCGCTGCGGGAGCCCGCGCAGGTCGACGACACCATGCGGCGCATCGAGGACTCCGCGACCCGGATGGGCGGGCTCGTCGACGACCTCCTCGCGCTCGCCCGCCTCGACGAGAACCGCCCCCTGCGCCGCGAGCCCGTCGACCTGACCGTGCTCGCCGCCGACGCGGTCAGCGACCTGCACGCGCTCGACCCGTCGCGGACCGCGCGGCTCGTGCCGCTCGTCGCCGGTGCACCGTCCGGCCCCTGCGTCGTCCTCGGCGAGGAGCCGCGGCTGCGACAGGTCGTCGCGAACCTGGTCGGGAACGTCGTGCAGCACACGCCCCCCGGCACGCCCGTCGAGCTGGCCGTCGGCACCGCGCCCGACGGGCAGGCCGTGCTGGAGGTGCGCGACCACGGGCCCGGGATCGACCCCGAGCACGCCGCGCGGGTGTTCGAGCGGTTCTACCGGGTCGACGCGTCGCGCGGCCGCGACTCCGGCGGGGCGGGCCTCGGGATGGCGATCGTCGCTGCCATCGTGACCGCGCACGGCGGCACGGTGGGCCTCGACGAGACCCCCGGCGGCGGCACGACCGTCCGCGTCCTGCTGCCGAGCGCACCCGACGAGGTTCCCGAACCGGACCTCACGGGCCCGTCGGGAGGATCTACTATGGCGCGTCCTGACCATCGGCGTGAGGCTTGATCCATGGGCGTCCATGACGCACCCCAGTGGCTGTTGTCCGCGTTCCAGCGCAGCGCACTGGGGGCCGGAGCGACGGCGACGACGGAGGAGATCCGTGACGTCGGGCAGTCGCTCGTCGACAGGTGGTCCGCACCCGGCCGCGACTTCCACAACCTCAAGCACCTGGTCGACGTGCTCGTCCGCGTCGACGAGCTCGTCGAGGAGACGCACGAGCCCGACCTCGTGCGGCTCGCCGCCTGGTACCACGGCGCGATCTTCGACTCCGCCGAGCGCAAGGCGTACGCCAACCGCGGCGGCGAGGACGAGATCGCGAGCGCCCGGCTCGCCGTCGACGAGCTGACCCGCCTCGGCGTCCCGGAGCGCGCGACCCGACGCGTGCACGACCTCGTCGTCGCGCTCGTCCGGCACTCGCCCGACCCGGCCGACTTCGACTGCGCGGTCCTGTGCGACGCCGACCTCGCGATGCTCGCCGCCGAGCCGCAGCGCTACAAGGCGTACCTCCACGACGTGCGGGCCGAGTACTCGCACCTGCCCGTCGAGGCGTACGTCCGGGCGCGGCTCAAGATCCTCGACAAGCTCCTGCGCCGGCCCTCGCTGTTCTCGAGCCCCCTCGGCGCCGCGTGGGAGGAGCCCGCGCGCCAGAACATCTCCGCCGAGAAGCAGCGGCTGGAGAAGGAGCTCGCGAAGATCGACGCCGAGGCACTGGCCACGCGGCACGCCGAGTCCGCCGCGCTCGAGGCGGCCGACGACGCCGCCGCGCAGGCCGCGGTCCGCGCGTCGAGCGGCGACCGCTAGCACGACCGGGGTCGTCCCGGCCGGCGCGGTGCGGGCATGCCGTCTCGGCGTCCCATCGACGGGCCGCCTTCCGCGGCGGCGCGTCGTCCGCCCGACGAGCACCGACCGGGCGCGCCCCGCGCAACCCTCGACGGGCACCCGGCGGCGAGCCGTCCAGGGGCGCGCCTCGCGCGAGCCTCGACGTGCACCCCGCGGCGAGCCGTCCACAGCCCGCGTCTCGCGACGCCTCTCCCCCGGTCCTCCCGCGCCCACCCCGTCGGCCGCCCCGGTTCCCTAGCGTCGTGACGCACGAGGTACCGCCACGAGGGCGGACCTGTGAAGCCGGGAGGTCCGCATGAGCAGGTACGAGGTCGACAGCGCGCACGTCGCGCAGGCCGCGGCGGGGGTGCAGGCACGCGCCGCGTCGATCCGCAGCGAGGTCGCCGCGATGCACCGCCAGCTCGCCGACCTCCAGGGCACCTGGCGCGGGTCGGCCGCGACGGCGTTCGCGGGGGTCGTCGCGAACTGGTCCGCGACCGAGGCGAAGCTCGAGCAGGCGCTCGACCAGATCAGCGCCGCCATGCACAGCGCCGCGCAGACGTACGCGGACGCGGAGGCGCAGGCATCGCGGCTGTTCACCGCCTGACGACGTCGGGCTCCCGCACCGGGGCGCACCGTCCGACGGCGCAGCGCGGGGTCGACGACGCGGTGGCACGACGGGGCACCTACGCTCGGTGGTGTGACCGTGCTCGTCGACCCCCCGCTGTGGCCGCGGCACGGCACGACGTGGGCGCACCTCGTGAGCGACACGTCGCTCGACGAGCTGCACGCCTTCGCCGCGCGTGCCGGGCTCCCGCGCCGCGCGTTCGACCTCGACCACTACGACGTGCCGGACGAACGGCTCGCCGAGCTGGTCGCCCTGGGTGCGGAGCCGGTCAGCGCGGGTGAGCTGATCCGGCGCCTGCGCGCGTCGGGGCTGCGGGTGCCGGCACGGGACCGCGGGGGGTCCGGGCACTGACCGGTCTGCCGGTCAGTGCCGGTCGTGCTCGTCGCGCTCGTCGTGCTCGTCGTGCTCGTCGTGCTCGTCGTGCTCGTCGTGCTCGTCACGATCCGGCGCGCAGCGCGGCCACCCAGCCTCCGGCCCAGGTGATGTCCGAGCCGGACAGTCCCGCCTCGGCGGTGCAGCCGAAGCCGACGACCCAGGTGCCGTCCTCCAGCTCGACCTGTCCGAGGTTCATCGGGCCGGGCAACGCGGCGAGGAGGCGGCCGAGCGCACCAGGGGCGACCCGCCAGACCTCGCCGGCGATCGGTGCACCGTGGCCGGGGCCGACCCGGACGAGGCCGGGCTTGCGGGGCGTGGTGTCGAGGGCGACGAGTCGGTAGGCGTCGGACGTGCGCACGGTCGCGACGAACCGCGCGCCCAGGTCCTCGAGTTCACCGTTCAGCGGCTGGCCGCGCAGGTGCGCACCGACGACGAGGACGTCGACGCCTGCCGCGACGACCAGCGGCGCGACCGGCGGGGTCGCGCCCGTCGCCCGCGCGACCGGCGGGGTCGCGCCCGTCGCCCGCGCGACCGGCGGGGTCGCGCCCGTCGCCAGCGCGACCGGCGGGGTCGCGCCCGTCGCCAGCGCGACTGGCGGGGTCGCGTCCGTCGGGCGCGCCTCGACAGGAGAGGGGGTGAGGAGGCGGGCGGCGAGGTCGAGGGCGAGCTGGTCGTCGAAGGCGCGGGCGATCACCGTCACGCCGAACGGTCCGCCGTCGGCCTCGCCCGCCGGCACGGCGACGGCCGCGAGGTCGAGGAGGTTGACGAAGTTCGTGTAGGTGCCGAGGCGACGGTTGAGCCCGACCGGGTCGGCCTGCACCGCGGCGATCGTGGGGTGCTCGGTGGTGGTCGGCAGGAGGAGGAGGTCGCAGCCGTCGAGCGTGGCGAGCGCGTCGGCCCGCGCCGCGTCGAGGCGTGCCCGGTCGGCGACGTACGCGTGCGCGGGTACGTCCCGGCCGCCGCGGATGATCGCCGCGACGGTCGGGTCGGCGTCGGCGGGGTCCGTGTCGAGGAACGCCCCGACGGCCTCGTAGCGCTCGGCCACGATCGCGCCGTCGTACAGCAGCGTCGCCGCGTCGAGCATCGCCGACACGTCGACGGTGCGGACGTGGGCGCCGGTCGCCACGACGGCGGCCACGGCCTCGTCGAACGCGGCGCGCCACCCCGGCGACAGCGGTGCGAGGTCCTCGGGCCGCGGGACCGCGACGACCGGTGTCCCGCGCAGCGCGACGCGGACGTCCGCGGGCCACCCGCGCCCGGACGGGTCGGTGGCGTCCGGGCCCACCATGAGGCGGGTCGCGAGCGCGCCGAGCGCGAGGTCGCGGCTGAACGTCGTGACCACGTCGTACGTCCGGCACGCGGGCACGACCCCCGCGGTCGGGACGAGACCCACGGTCGTCTTGATGCCGACGATCCCGTGGAACGCGGCGGGCACGCGGCCGGACCCGGCGGTGTCGGTGCCGATCCCGACGTCGGCGATCCCCAGCGCGACCGCCACCGCGGAACCTGAGCTCGACCCTCCCGACACCCGGTCGGGCAGCGTCGCGTGCCGGACCGCGCCGAACGGGCTGCGTGTCCCGACCAGGCCGGTCGCGAACTGGTCGAGGTTCGTCTTGCCGAGGACGACCGCACCGGCGTCGACGAGGCGCTGCACGGCGGGGGCCGTCACGACCGCCGGCCCCGGACGGCCCGCGGGGGACGTCGCATACGACGGGCACGCGGCGGTCGTCGCCAGGCCGGCGACGTCGACGTTGTCCTTCACGGCCAGCACGACGCCCGCGAGCGGCAGGTCCTCCCCGGCCGCGAGGCGCGCGTCGACGTCGGCCGCCGCGGCGAGCACGTCGGCGCGGTCGACCAGGGTGATCCACACCTCGGGCCGGTCCACCGCGTCGAGCCGCTCGAACGCCGCCCGCACGCGCCGCACGGCGGCACCCCCGACGAAGCCGTCAGCGGCGCCGTCGGCACCGCGCCCCACCGTCGCACCGTCGACGCCTGCGACACCGCCGGTCGTCGTCCCCGCCCCCACCAGGTCCACCACGTCGTCCACCTTCTCCGTCGTCGCCGCGCTCCCGGCCTGCTGCACCACCGTCACGCGTCCCTCCCCGTCACGCACACCGTCCGCGCTCGGTCGACCACCCGCCGCACGCGAGCCGTCCGCATCCCGTCGACCACCCGGCTCACGCGAGCCGTCCGCATGCCGTCGACCACCCGGCTCTCGCACGCCGTCCGCGTGCCGTCACGAGCCCACGGCCAGGATCGCGAGCGGTGCACCCGGTGCGACCTGCTGACCGGGCGAGACGAGCACCTCGAGCACGCGCCCGTCGGCGGGGGCCACGACACCCAGCTCGAGCTTCATGGCCTCGAGCGCGACGAGCAGGTCGCCCTCGCGCACCTGGCTGCCCGACGCGGCCTCGACGCGCCACACGCTCCCGACCATGGGGGCCTCGACGAGGACGTGCCCGTCGGCGAGCTCGATCTGCGCCGCTCCGGCGAGAGCCGCGCCAGCCGGGCCGGCGTCGGGGGCGGGCTCGTCGTGCGCGTCGAGCTCCCCGGCGGCCGCCCACGCGGCGCGCTCCTCGGCGAACGCGGCGGCCTGCCGCGCCTGGAAGGTGGCGATGTCGTCGGCGTGCTCGGCGAGCAGGTCGAGGTGCTCGCGGTAGGAGAACGTGCCGTGCTCGACCTCGACCTCGAGCCGCCCGGCGGCGAACGCGGCGCGCTGGTCGAGCAGCTCGGCGGCGCCGACGGGGTGCCAGACGACGCGGTCGAAGAACCGCAGCAGCCACGGCTTGCCGGCCTCGAAGACCCCGCGCTGGCGGTGGCCGGACCAGATGGGCACGGTCCGCCCGACGAGCTGGTAGCCGCCCGGGGAGTCCATGCCGTACACGCACAGGTACTGCCCGCCGAGCCCGACGGTGTCGGCCGCGGTCCAGGTGCGGGCCGGGTTGTACTTGGTCGTCATGAGCCGGTGCCGCGGGTCGAGCGGCACCGCGAGCGGGGCGCCGAGGTAGACGTCGCCGAGCCCGAGGACCAGGTACTCGGCGCTCGTCATGGTGGCGAAGACGTCGTCCGTCGACGGCAGCCCGTTGATGCGCCGGACGAACTCGATGTTCGACGGCAGCCAGGGCGCCTCGGGCCGGACGCCCGCCTGGTAGCGGTGCACGGCGTCGGCGATGACGGGGTCGTCGAACGACAGCGGCAGGTGGATGCGGCGGCTCGGGACGACGAGGTCGGCGGTCGCGGGGAGCGCGGCCTCGAGCTCGACGAGCACCGCGACGAGCGCGCGGACGGGCAGCACGTCCGGGTCGACGTGCACGTGCAGCGACCGGACGCCGGGCGTGAGGTCGACGACGCCGGGCAGGTCGCGCTCGCGCACCGCCTCGGCGAGCGCGTGCACGCGCATCCGCAGGCCGAGGTCGAGCACCATCGGCCCGTACTCGACGAGCACGTTGTCGTCGCCGCCGCGCAGGTAGACGACCTCGGGCGTGCCGAGCGGGTCGGCGGGGTCGCCGGGGACGCGCGCGAGCACACCGTCATCGCCGTCGGGTCCGGTCGCGAGCACGGCCGGGACGGCAGCGGCAGCCCGCAGCACGTCGGACCCGCGCAGCGCGTCGGCGGTCGTCTCGGGGACGGGCACGAGCCGGACGGTGTCGCCGGGCCGGATCTGGCCCATCTTCCAGCGGTGGCCCGCGACGACGGTCACCGGGCACGCGAACCCGCCGAGGCTGGGCCCGTCGGGTCCGAGCAGGATCGGGGTGTCGCCCGAGACGTTGAGCGCGCCGACCGAGTACGGGTTGTCGTGCAGGTTCGACGGGTGCAGGCCCGCCTCGCCGCCGTCAGGCCGCGCCCACTGCGGCTTCGGCCCGGTGAGCCGGATGCCGGTGCGGTTGGCGTGCGTCTGCACCTGCCACGTCGCGTCGTAGAGCATGCGCATGTCGTCGGGCGTGAAGTACGTCGGCGCGGGCTGCGGCCCCTCCTGGACGGCGACCTCCCACGCGTGCACGAGCTGCGGCCGGACGTCGAGCGGGACCGGTGCGACGGGAGGCGCGTCGGACGCGACCGCCGCCGGGACGAGCGTGTCACCCAGCGCGAGCGCCCGGCCGGTGTACCCGCCGAAGCCGCCGAGCGAGAACGTCGACGCCGACCCGAGGTACAACGGCACGTCGAGCCCGCCGCGCACGAGCACGTAGGTGCGCAGGCCCGCACCCGCCGGCGCACCGACGTCGAGCACCGACCCCGCGGGCACGACGACCGGCTCCCACTGCGGGACGGGCGCGCCGTCGACCGTGACGGGCGCGTCGGCGCCGGTCACGCACACGACGGCCTCGTGGCTGAAGCGCAGCCGCGGGCCGGTCAGCGTGCACTCGAGCCCGGGCACACCCTCGGGGTTGCCCAGCGCACGGTTGCCGAGCCGGAACGACAGGTCGTCCATCGGGCCGGACGGCGAGATCCCGACGTCCCAGTGCCCGAGGCGACCCGGCCAGTCCTGCACGGTCGTCATGACGCCGGGCCGCTCGACGGCGATGTGCGGCTCGTCGTCGACGACCCCGCCGAGCGTGCCGGTTGTGTGCGTCGCCGCGCGCACCGCGGGGTCGGCGACCGCGGCCCGCAGCAGCGGCAGGTTCGTCTGGAGGCCCGACATGCGCGTGCCCGCGAGCGCGGCGGCCGACGCGGCGAGCGCGGCGTCGCGGTCGTCGGCGTGCACGATCACCTTGGCGAGCATCGGGTCGTAGAGCGTCGTGACCTCCTGCCCGGTCTCGGCCCACGCGTCGATCCGCACGCCCGTCGACGGGTCCGGGTAGACGACCTCGGTGAGCAGGCCGGCGCTCGGCTGGTGGTCCTTGCGGGGGTCCTCGGCGTAGACGCGCGCCTCGACCGCGTGGCCGCGGATCTCCGGGCCGGTGTCAGGCACGTCGTCGAGGAACGACGCGTCGCCCTGCGCGAGCCGGATCATCCAGGCGACGAGGTCGACGCGGGTGACGGCCTCGGTCACCGGGTGCTCGACCTGCAGGCGCGTGTTGACCTCGAGGAACGACACCTCGCCGCGGTCGACGTCGTACACGTACTCGACGGTCCCGGCGGATCGGTAGGCGACGGAGGCGGTGAGCGCGCGCGCCGACGCGTGCAGGGCCTCCCGGACGTCGGCGGGCAGCGCGGGCGCGGGGGCCTCCTCGACGACCTTCTGGTGCCGTCGCTGGAGCGAGCAGTCGCGGTCGCCGAGGCTCACGACGCGGCCGGCGCCGTCGCCGAACACCTGGACCTCGAGGTGCCGGGCGCGCGCGACGTACCGCTCGAGGAAGACGCCGGCCGACCCGAACGACGCGGCGGCGATGCGCTGCACGCGGTCGAACGCCGCGGCGAGCTCGTCGGGGTCGGCGCACGCCTGCATGCCGATGCCGCCGCCGCCGCCCACGGCCTTGACCATGACGGGGTAGCCGACGAGCTCGGCCGCGGCGAGCGCCTCGGCCACGCTCTCCAGCAGCCCGGACCCGGCCACGAGCGGCACCCCTGCCGCGCGGGCGGCCTCGCGTGCCTCGTGCTTGTCGCCGAAGACCGACAGGTGCGCGGCCGTCGGCCCGACGAACGCGAGCCCCGCCGCCTCGACCTGCGCGGCGAACGCCGCGTTCTCGGACAGGAACCCGTAGCCGGGGTGGATCGCGCCCGCGCCGGTCTCGGCGGCGGCGTGCAGGACGAGCTCGGTCCGCAGGTAGCTCTCGGCGGCCGGGCCGGGGCCGAGGCGGACGGCCACGTCGGCGAGCCGCACGTGCGGGGCGGCCGCGTCGGCGTCGGAGTAGACCGCCACCGTCCGCAGGCCGAGGTCGCGCGCGCTGCGCAGGATGCGGACGGCGATCTCGCCACGGTTGGCGACGAGCAGGGTGTCGAACACGGCGTCCCCCGGTGCGGTCGTCGGACCGGCCCACGACGACCGCGCGGGCGGAGGCCGACTCAAGACCGGAGGGGTGTATACACCCCGGTATCCCGCACGCTACGAACCGGTTGTTTCCCGCCCCGGCGCCCGGCGTAAACGTCGCGTTACGACCGCCCCACGGCCGTGACGGATCGGGCTCGGGCCTGAGCCTGGCGTGCGCGGTCGCCGTGGCGACGTCGACGGCGCGACGGCCGGTCAGCCGGCGAGGGCCATCCGGGTCATCGCGTTCGTCGCGCGCTCCATGACGACCTCGAGCGACTCGCCGACGTGCTTGTGCAGGGCCGTCAGGGCCTCGGGGAGGCGGCGCGCCAGGACCAGCTCGACGATCTCGATGTGCTCGTCGATCGTCAGCGCGATGCGGCCGGTCTCGACGAAGTCGTGCATGCGGACGGCCCGGATCTTCTGGTTCACCGTGACGAGCGCGTCGGTGAGCTGTGCGTTGCCCGACGACCGCGACAGCGCCTGGTGGAACCGCTCGTCGAGCAGCACGAACGACGGGTCCGGCTCGGGCGGGGCGTCGCGCAGGACGTACCAGCGGTCGAGCTCCTCGCGCAGGATCCGCTCGTCGTGCCGGACCTCGGGGTTCTCGATGGCGCGCGCGATGCCGCGCAGCTCGAGCGTGATGCGCAGCTCGTAGAGGTTGCGCAGGTCCTCGAGGCTCGGGACGACGACCGCGTACCCGAAGTCGGTGCGCTCGACGAGCCCGTCGGACAGGAGCCTCGACAGGGCCTCACGGACGGGCGTCCGCGACACCTCGAAGGCCTTGCCGAGCTTGGGCTCCGTGAGCCGCTCGCGCGGCGAGATGCGACCGTTGAGGATGTCGTCGCGCAGCCGGTGGTAGACGACCTCGCGCAGCGACCGCGCCTCGGCGGCGGCCTCGTCGGAGGTCCCGGCGGGCGGGACGGCGCCCGCACCGACGGCCGCGTCGGCGGCCGTCGCGGACGGGCCGGTCAGGCCGGTGCTCATGCTCACGGAGCCTAGTCCTCCCCCTCGACGCGCCCGCGGCGCGACGCTCCTGCGCCGGCCACCGCGAGCGGCGCCCCCGGCGTCGCGGCCGGCGTGCCAGCGACGACGGTCACAGGGCCATCGCCGCCCGCACGTCGGCCTCCTGCTCGGCGCCGCCGGAACCGGTGCTGGTGACGCGTCCGGACTCCAGCACGTAGTACCGCTGCGACGCGGCGAGGGCGAACCCGACGTGCTGCTCGACGAGCAGGACGGTGAGCCCGCGCTGCGCGGTGAGCGTCGCGACGGCGTCCTCGATCTCCTGCACGACGGACGGCTGGATGCCCTCGGTCGGCTCGTCGAGGACGAGGACGCGCGGACCGGTGACGAGCGCCCGCGCGATCGCGAGCTGCTGCCGCTGACCGCCGGACAGCAAGCCGGCCCGGCGCGACAGCAGCCCGCGCAGCGCGGGGAACAGGTCGAGCGCGTCGTCGACGCGCGACGCGCCCGCGGACCCGGCGCCGTCGGCGACGAGCTGCAGGTTCTCGCGCGCGGTGAGCTGCCCGAACGACTGCTGGCCCTGCGGCACGTACGCGAGCCCACGACGGACCCGCTGGTGCGGACGCAGGCGCGTGACGTCCTCGCCGTCGAGCGTGACACGGCCCGACCGCACGGGCAGCAGGCCGACGGCGGCGCGGAGCAGCGTCGTCTTGCCCGCGCCGTTGTGGCCGAGCACGGCGGTCACGCCCCCATCGGCGACGGACACGTCGACGCCGTGGACGACGGACGTACGCCCGTACCCGACGTGCACCCCGGTCAGCTCCAGCATCACGACACCTCCGCGGACGACGGGGACGGGGACGACGGCGTGGACGACGAGCCCGGCGAAGGCGGTGCCCCGCCCGTGGCGGCCGACGCGGACGCGCGCGCACCCGCGTCGCGGCCGAGGTACACCTCGACGACCTTCGGGTCGGCCTGCACCTGTGCGACGGACCCCTCGGACAGCACCGACCCCTGGTGCAGGACGGTCACGGACGACGCGAACGCCCTCAGGAACTCCATGTCGTGCTCGACGACGATCACCGTCCGCTGCTCGCCGATGCGCTGGAGCAGTCGCCCGGTCTGCTCGCGCTCGGACTGCGACATGCCGGCGACGGGCTCGTCGAGCAGCAGGAGGCGCGCGTCCTGGACGAGCAGCATGCCGATCTCGAGCCACTGCTTCTGCCCGTGCGCGAGCACCCCGGCGGGCAGGTCCCGCACGTGGCCGAGCCCGACGGTGTCGAGCGCCTGCTCGACGTGCTCGGGGACGACGGACCGCCGCCGCAGCATCGTCCACGGCCGACGCCCCGCTCCGGCGGCGATGTCGAGGTTCTGCAGGACCGTGAGCTCGTCGAACACGGACGCCGTCTGAAAGGTGCGGCCGACACCCGCACGCGCGGTCCGGTGGGACGGGCGGCCGACGAGCTCGACCCCGCCGAACCGCGCCGACCCGGTCGCGGGCGCGAGGCCGGTGATGGCGTCGACGACGGTCGTCTTCCCCGCACCGTTGGGGCCGATGAGGAACCGCAGGTCGCCCTGCGTGACGGTGAGGTCGATGCCGTCGACGGCGACGAACCCGTCGAACACGACCCGCAGGTCGCGCATCTCGAGGTAGTCGTGCCGGAAGCGCTCGCCGGGAGCCGCGATGACGGCTTCGAGCGCCTCGGTGTCGAGGCCGGTCGTGCCGTCGACCGGGACCGCGTCCACCGACGGGGTGTCGTGCTGCTCGGTGCTCATGCGGTCCTCCCGCTGACGGCGGGGTCGTGGACCCCGGACTCCTGGTCGTCGCTGCGCCGCGCGTCGGGCCGCACCGCGTCGTCGGCAGCGATCCCGGCCCCGGACCCGCCGCGCCGTCGCCGCCAGACCTGACCCAGCGTGGCCAGGCCGTTCGGCAGGAACGCGACGACGACGATGAACAGCGCCCCCTGGAAGTAGGTCCAGAACGACGGGAACGACTCGGACAGGCTGGTCTCGGCCCACGAGACGCCGATCGCGCCCAGGACGGGGCCGAGCAGGGTGGCCCGGCCGCCGATGGCGACGCCGACGAGGAACGCGATGGACGGCACGACGCCGACGTCGGCGGGCGAGATGATCCCGACGATGGGCGTGAACAGCGCCCCGCCGATCGCGGCGAACGCGGCGGCGACGGTGTAGGCGACGACCTTGACGAGCGCGGGGTCGTAGCCGAGGAACCGGACGCGGTTCTCCTGGTCGCGGACGGCGACGAGCAGCTCGCCGTAGCGGGACCGCATGAGCAGCCGGACCGCGGCGACCATGAGCAGGAGCACGACGGCGGCGATGTAGTAGAGCATCCGCTTGTTGACGGGGTCGGACAGGTCGTAGCCGAAGAAGCCGCGGAACCCGTTGAGGCCGTTGGTGCCGCCGGTGACCTTCTGCTGCCCGATCAGCAGGATCGCGAAGGCCGCGGCGAGCGCCTGGGACAGGATCGCGAAGTAGGCGCCGCGGACCCGCCGCTTGAACACCGCGAGCCCGAGGAGCGCCGCGAGACCCGCCGGCAGCAGGAGGATCGCCAGGATCGTGACGACGGGCGACCGGAACGGCTCCCACCAGCCCGGCACGGTCCCGTCGCCGTACAGCAGCATGAAGTCGGGCACGCCGCCCGGACCGGCGTCGGCGAGCTTGAGGTGCATCGCCATGAGGTAGCCGCCGAGCCCGAAGAAGACGCCCTGCCCGAGCGTGAGCATCCCGCCGCGACCCCACGCGAGCCCGATGCCGACCGCGACCATCGCGAGGCAGAGGAACTTGCCGAGCAGGTTGAGCCGGAAGTCCGACAGGACGGCGGGTGCGACGCCGAGGAGCAGCGCGGCGGCGAGCAGGAAGCCGCCCCAGACGCGGGCGCGGGGGCCGAGCCGGGCGCTCATGCGAGGCTCCGGGTCCGCACCGACACCAGGCCCTGCGGCCTGACCTGCAGGAACGCGACGATGATGACGAACACGAGCACCTTGGCGATCGAGGCGGTCGTCGAGTACTCGATGCCGGCCTGCAGCAGCCCCAGCCCGATGGCCGCGATGACCGCGCCCTTGAGCTGGCCGATGCCGCCGACGACCACGACCAGGAACGCGTCGACGATGTAGTTGGTGCCGAGCGTCGGGCCGATCGACCCGAGCAGCGTCAGCGCGACGCCCGCGACCCCCGCGACGCCGGACCCGAGGAAGAACGTGAGCCGGTCCGTGGCGCGCGTCGAGATGCCCGACGTCTCCGCGAGGTCCCGGTTCTGGACCGTCGCGCGGATGCGTCGGCCGAGCGGCGTGTACCGCAGCGCGAGGGACAGCGCGACGACGGCGAGCACCGCGAGCGCGAGGATGAACAGGCGCGTCTTCGGGATGCCGACGCCGAGGATCTCGACCGCGCCGGACAGCCAGGACGGCGCCCGCACGTCGACGTTCGGCGCCCCGAACACGTCGCGCGCGGCCTGCTGGAGCACGAGCGCGACGCCGAACGTCACGAGCAGCGTGTCGAGCGGCCGCTTGTACATCCGCGAGATGAGCGCGACCTCGAGCAGCAGGCCCAGCAGCCCGCCGACGAGGAACCCGATCACGAGGGACACGAGCAGCGAGACGCCCGCGTCGGCGATCACGCCCTGCACGACGAACGCGGTGTACGCGCCCGCCATCATGAACTCGCCGTGCGCCATGTTGATGACGCCCATCTGACCGAACGTCAGCGCGAGGCCGAGCGCCGCGAGCAGCAGCACCGACCCGAGGCTGAGCCCGGCGAAGAGCTGGGAGACGAGGGCGTCCATGCGCGGCCCGTCCTTTCCTGTGGTCCGGGGACGAGGAGGGGTGGCGCCCCGGCGGCGGGCCGTCGCGGCCGCCGCCGGGGCACCACCTCAGCGGGTCAGGACAGGCCCTCGGCCCAGTCGTAGCCCTCGAGGAACGGGTCCGGCTCGATCGGGCCGTCGGACGACCACTCGGTGTAGATGAGGCCGTCGGGGCCGATCTTGCCGATGAGCGCGGTCTTGGCGATGTGGTGGTTGTCGCCGTTCACCGTGACGGTGCCCTCGGGGGCGTCGAACGAGACGCCGTCGGCGGCCTCCTGGATGTCCGCGACGTCGAAGGACTCGGCCTTCTCGACCATGCCCTTCCACAGGTAGAGCGACGTGTACGCGGCCTCCATCGGGTCGCTCGTCACGCGGTCGTCGCCGTACTTCGCCTTGAACGCCGCGACGAACTTCTCGTTCTCCGGGCTCTCGACCGTCTGGTAGTAGTTCCACGCGGTGAGCTGGCCCTCGATGTTCTCGATGCCGATACCGCCGACCTCCTCCTCCGCGATCGACACGGAGACGACGGGCAGCGTGTCGGCGGTCAGGCCGACGTTCTTGTACTCCTTGAAGAACGCGACGTTCGAGTCGCCGTTGAGGGTGTTGAACACCGCGTCGGCGCCCGAGCCCTTGAGCTTGGTGACGATCGTCGCGAAGTCGGTGTGACCGAGCGGCGCGTACTCCTCACCGACGATCTCGACACCGTTCGCCTCGGCCCAGGCGACGATCTCCTTGTTGGCCGTGCGCGGGAAGACGTAGTCCGACCCGACGAGGAACAGCTTCGTCTTGCCCTGCTCCTTGAGGTACTCGACACCCGGCAGGATCTGCTGGTTCGTCGTCGCGCCCGTGTAGAAGATGTTCGGCGACGCCTCCAGACCCTCGTACTGGACGGGGTAGAACAGCAGCGCGTCGTTGCTCTCGAACACCGGGAGCATCGCCTTGCGGGACGACGAGGTCCACCCGCCGAACACCGCCGCGACGCAGTCGGACTTGATGAGCTTCTCGGCCTTCTCGGCGAACACCGTGGGCTCCGAGGCGCCGTCCTCGCCGACGATCTCGAGCTGCTTGCCGAGCACGCCGCCGCCGGCGTTGATCTCCTCCGCCGCCAGGTCGAGCGCGTCACGCACGGTCTGCTCGGAGATCGCCATCGTGCCCGACAGCGAGTTGAGGAAGCCGATCTTGATCGAGTCGCCGGAGGTGTCGACGCAGGACGTCGAGCCCGACGCGCTGGAGTCGCCGGACGCCCCGGCGTCGGTCCGGGAGCCGCAGGCCCCGAGGGCCAGGACGAGCGCGACGGCGGCCGGAGCGGCGAGCGCGCGGGTGGTGAGGAGTCTGGTCAACGGACGTGCCTTTCGCTGGGGACGAGCTCACGGACGAACCGGACGAGGCACGAGGACAGCCGCAGGCACCGCGCTGTGTCCCGAGGTGTATACATCCCTGTGCCCATGCCCGGAGACGCTAGGGACGGGATGTTTCCGCCAGCCCTCCGGTCGCGTGAACGATCTGTTTCGCCCAGGTCCCGGTTCGGCCACGACGGGCCGTCCGTCGACGGTGGTCGCGTCCGGCGTACGCTCCCGACATGCCGCACCTGCGTCCGCTCGACCAGTCCTCCAAGCTGAAGGACGTCCTCTACGAGATCCGCGGCGCGGCGCTCGACGAGGTCGCGCGGCTGGAGGCCGAGGGGCACACGATCCTGCGGCTCAACACCGGCAACCCGGCGGCGTTCGGGTTCGAGGCGCCGCACCAGATCGTCCGCGACGTCATCGCGTCCATCCCGAGCGCGCACGGCTACACCGACTCGCGCGGCATCCTGTCGGCGCGCCGGGCGATCGTCACGCGCTACGAGACCGAGCCCGGCTTCCCGCAGATCGACGTCGACGACGTGTTCCTCGGCAACGGCGTGTCCGAGCTCATCACGATGGTCATGCAGGCGCTGCTCGACGAGGGCGACGAGGTGCTCATCCCGTCGCCCGACTACCCGCTGTGGACCGCGATGACGTCGCTGTCGGACGGCGTGCCCGTGCACTACCGGTGCGACGAGTCGAACGGCTGGCAGCCGGACCTCGACCACCTGGAGTCGCTCATCGGGCCGCGCACCAAGGCGATCGTCGTCATCAACCCGAACAACCCGACGGGTGCCGTGTACTCGCGCGAGACGCTGACGGCCATCGCCGACATCGCCCGACGCCACTCGCTGCTCGTGCTGGCCGACGAGATCTACGACCGCATCCTCTTCGACGGCGCGGTGCACACGCCCATGGCGACCGTCGCACCCGACCTGCTCACGCTGACGTTCAACGGGCTGTCGAAGACGTACCGCGTCGCCGGCTACCGCTCGGGCTGGCTCGTCGTGACGGGCCCGCGCGAGCACGCCGCCGGGTTCCTCGAGGGCATCGAGCTGCTCGCGTCGACGCGGCTGTGCCCCAACGTGCCCGCGCAGCACGCCGTGCAGGCCGCGCTCGGCGGCGTCCAGTCCATCGAAGGGCTCATCGCGCCCGGCGGGCGGCTGCACGAGCAGCGCGAGGTCGCGTGGCGCGGCCTCACGTCGATCCCCGGCGTCACGTGCGTGCGGCCCGACGGCGCGCTCTACCTGTTCCCGCGCCTCGACCCCGAGGTGCACGAGATCCACGACGACGCGCGCCTCGTGCTCGACCTGCTGGTGAGCGAGCACATCCTGCTGGTGCAGGGCACGGGCTTCAACTGGCCCACGCCCGACCACCTGCGCGTCGTCACGCTGCCCGAGGCGCGCGTCCTGGCGGAGGCCGTCGAGCGCATCGGCAACTTCCTCGCGTCCTACCGCCAGTGACGGGCCGGGTCGTGCGCCGGCGGCGCCGAACCCGTCAGCAGGAGAACCACGCCGCCCGGGCGGGCCACTCCCCCGTCTCGGCACGTTCCCGCGCGACCTTGCGGGCCACCCGCACCGCGCCGGTCGGCATGTCGTCCCGCCCCTCGACCCGACACGCCGTCCAGTCGTCGGTCGGCACGACGAGGATCCCAGCGTCCGGATCGGGTGCACCGTCCTCGCGCTCCTCGGTGTACCGGTAGCGCGCCGCGTCGCGCTCGACACCCTCCAGATGCCCCCAGAAGATCACGCGCTTCGCCGATGGCTCGGGGTCAGGAGGCGGCGAAGCGGGCGTGGACGCGTGCGGCGACGGTGATGTCCTCCGGCTTGAGGTCGAGCCCGCCCGCCGGCCCGGCCGCCGCGGCCGCGCGCGACATCTGCGCCACGCCCGGGTCGCTCGTCGGGCGGGACTGGTCGCCCAGCATGCCGGGGTCGGCGACGGCGAGCGGGCGGACGGCCGACAGCCCGAGGGCCTGCGCGTAGGTCGTGGCGGTCGCGACGGCGTCCTGGACGGCACGGGTGCGCGCGTCGGCGGTGAGCCGGGTCTTCGTGACCTCGGTGAGCGCCCACTCGACGCCGCTCACTGTGACGCCGTCGCGGGCGGCGATGTCCTCGACCCACGCGGCCAGGCCCGCGAGGTCGCGGAACTTCACGTCGAGCCGGACGGCCGCGTGGTGCACGAGGGGCAGCTGCTTGCCGTCCTTGTTCCACGGCCGGTCGGACCACACCCGGATGCGGTCGGAGGACCACCACGTGACGGCGGGCGCGGGCGCGGCCGGGTCGGCGAGCCGCTTCGCCTCGTCCGCGAGCCGCCCGTGCTCCCGCAGGGTCCGCTCGACGACGCGCTCGCGGTCGGGGCCCTCGAAGCCGACCGTCAGCACGACGGTCCCGCGCTCGGCCGGGTGGTGGTGGTCGAACCGTCCCTCGACGGTCACGGTCGTCTCGTGCACAGGCCGGAGCGTAACCCGGCGCTCAGACGATCTTCGGGAACGCCAGCAGCAGCGCCGTGCCGGCGACGAGCAGCACGAGCGCCACGCCGAGGACGACCCAGCGCAGCCGCTCGGTGCGCCCCCGATGGGACAGCGACGCGAAGAACAGGACCAGCGCGAACAGCACCGTGAGGAACGTGTAGCGGTCGCTGCGCTCGTCGAGGAGGAGCCCGCGGGCGAACCACTCCTCGGCCCGCTTGTCCGCGGCCGCCGCCTCCGCTCGGCCGGGTGGCTGGTACGACGGCATCGCGAACGGGCTCGCGGGCGCGGACGGGTCCTGCAGCGGCTTGAGCGCGAGCCACTCGTCGACCGCGGGCCCGAAGTGCGGGCTGAACCGCTGCCGGACGAACTCCGCGAGCGGCTCGTCCTGCTGCGCGACCGCCTGCACCCACACGGCGAACGTCTGCAGGTCGTAGCCGCGCGCGGCGTCCGCCTCGGCGGCGTACCGGCTGGCCTCGATGCGCGACGACGACGCCCGCGAGAACGCGATCGACATCTCGCCGCCCCACTGGCTGGCCTCGAAGACGCTCCACGCGGTGAGGACGGCGGTCACCGACAGGACGACGACGGTCACGATCTCGCGGACGTGCCCCTCGCGTCGCACGTGGGCGTGCGGCCGGAGCGCTTCCGCAGGCTCGCCGTCGCCGTGCGGGGCGGCGGGTCCCTCGTCGCGGTGCGCGGGGACCTCGTGCTCGCGGATCGCGGCGTCGTGCTCGTCCGGCATGTCGACCTCCCGACGGCCGCCGCTCCCACGGCGGATGCGGGCACCGTAGGTCGGCACGGGAGCGCAGCACGTCACCCGACGGGGGTGACCGGCAGGGCCGCGGCGCCGCAGCGACCGGAGCACGACGAGGGGCCGGCCACCCTCAGGTGACCGGCCCCTCGTGCCGTGCTGGGTCGTGCAGGTGCGGCCGTCAGGCCGCGCGACTCACGTCAGCGGGTCAGAAGCCGCCGCCGAAGTCGTCGCCACCGCCGGCCGGGAGGGCCGGAGCCTTCTCGGGCTTGTCGGCCACGACGGCCTCGGTGGTGAGGAACAGCGCCGCGATGGACGCCGCGTTCTGCAGCGCGGAGCGCGTGACCTTGACCGGGTCGTTGACGCCCGCGGCCAGCAGGTCCTCGTACTCGTTGGTCGCGGCGTTGAGGCCGTGACCCGTCGGGAGGTTGCGGACCTTCTCGGCCACGACGCCGCCCTCGAGACCGGCGTTGACGGCGATCTGCTTGAGCGGGGCCTCGATCGCGGACTTCACGATGAGCGCACCCGTCGCCTCGTCGCCCTCGAGCTCGAGCTTCTCGAACGCGAGCGCGCCGGCCTGGATGAGGGCCACGCCACCACCGGCGACGATGCCCTCCTCGACGGCCGCCTTGGCGTTGCGCACGGCGTCCTCGATGCGGTGCTTGCGCTCCTTGAGCTCGACCTCGGTGGCCGCGCCCGCCTTGATGACGGCCACGCCGCCGGCGAGCTTGGCGAGGCGCTCCTGCAGCTTCTCGCGGTCGTAGTCCGAGTCGGAGTTCTCGATCTCGGCGCGGATCTGCGAGACGCGACCGGCGATCTGCGCGGCGTCGCCGGCACCCTCGACGATCGTGGTCTCGTCCTTGGTCACGACGATCTTGCGCGCCGTGCCGAGGACCTCGAGGCCGACCGTGTCGAGCTTGAGGCCGACGGTCTCGGAGACGACCTGGCCACCGGTGAGGATGGCGATGTCCTGCAGCATGGCCTTGCGGCGGTCGCCGAAGCCCGGCGCCTTGACGGCGATGGACTTGAACGTGCCCTTGAGCTTGTTCACGACGAGCGTGGCCAGGGCCTCGCCCTCGATGTCCTCGGCGACGATGAACAGCGGCTTGCCGGCCTGGATGACCTTCTCCAGCAGCGGCAGCAGGTCCTTGACGTTCGAGATCTTCGACTCGACGAGCAGGACGAACGCGTCCTCGAGGACGGCCTCCTGGCGCTCGGGGTCGGTCACGAAGTACGCGGACAGGAAGCCCTTGTCGAAGCGCATGCCCTCGGTGAGCTCGAGCTCGAGGCCCAGCGCGGACGACTCCTCGACCGTGATGACGCCCTCCTTGCCCACCTTGTCGAGGGCCTCGGCGATGAGCTCGCCGATCGCGGTGTCACCGGCGGAGATGGCGGCCGTGGCGGCGATCTCCTCCTTGGTCTCGACCTCCTTGGCCTGCGCGAGGAGCTGGGTCGTGACGGCCTCGACGGCCTTCTCGATGCCCTTCTTCAGCGCGATCGGGTTCGCACCCGCGGCCACGTTGCGCAGGCCCTCGCGGACGAGCGCCTGGGCGAGGACGGTCGCCGTCGTCGTGCCGTCACCGGCGACGTCGTCGGTCTTCTTGGCGACCTCCTTGACGAGCTCCGCGCCGATCTTCTCGTACGGGTCCTCGAGGTCGATCTCCTTGGCGATGGAGACACCGTCGTTGGTGATCGTGGGGGCGCCCCACTTCTTGTCCAGGACGACGTTGCGGCCCTTGGGGCCCAGGGTGACCTTGACGGTGTCGGCGAGGGTGTTGAGACCCCGCTCGATGCCGCGGCGGGCCTCCTCGTTGAAGGCAATGATCTTGGCCATGGGGCTGTGATCCTTCGCTCGGTTTGCGTGGTGGCCGCTGGGTGCCCGCGACGGACGACGCGCCGCGTGCGGTCATGTCCCGCGACGCGACGCACCTCACCGGGCGGCCGATGCTTCTGTCACTCTCGACCCGAGAGTGCTAAGTCAATGGTTAGCACTCGACCCCTGCGAGTGCAAGACGCGTTCGCCCAGGGACGAGCGCGCAGCCCGCCGGCACGACGTCCGCCACGACCGCGCCGAGCCACCGTGGGACACGCGCCGCGCGGGTGGCTCCTGGACGACCGACCGATCCGCCCGCGGACTCACCCGCCGAACCGGCCGGGCGGGTGCGCGCTCCGGTCTATCGTGCGCGTGTGCCAGGTCACACCGGGGTGGTCGACGACGTCGTCGGCACCGTCGCCGAGCCCGGGGCGACGCCCACCGCGACCCCGGCACCCGTCCGCCGTGTCCTGTCGGGCGCCGCCGTCGGCGCACGACCGCGGCCCGTCCCGCCCCGGCGCGCGCCGAGCCGCCTCGCGCGCGCCACCACCGCCACGCTCGGCGGGGTCGTCGCCCTGGCCGTCCTCGCCGCGCACCTCCCGTCGGACGGCCGGTCCGGCCCGCCCGCCGTCCCGGTCGCCGCGGTCGTCGGCCCGCCGACGACATGGGCGCAGATCCCGCTCTACCAGGAGACCGTCACGCTCCTGCCCGACGGGACGCGCGCGGAGGTCCGCAGCGGCACCGACCCGACGTTCCTCGCAGGCTCCCGCGTGCTCGACCCGGCCGCGGCGACGCTCGCGCAGGCGGTCGGGGCGTCCTCGGCGGCGACGGTGACGGCGCGCGGCGAGGCGGGGGCGGACGCGGCCGCCCGGCTGCAGCGCGACTGGCTCGCGACGGGGACGGTCCCGGGTGCGGGCGGCCCGTACGAGCCGATGGCCCGCGCGGCGCTGCTCGACCTGCGCACGCTGCTGCTCCCGGGCGGCGCGGCGGTCGCGGGCTGGTCGGAGCGGTGGCGGTACGTGTGGCCGCGCGACGCGGCGTTCGTGTCCGTCGCGCTCGCCCGCACGGGCCACGTCGACGACGCGCTCGACGTGCTCGCGTTCCTCGACGGCGTGCAGGCCGCCGACGGCTCCTTCCAGGCGCGCTACCTGCCCGACGGCTCGGGCCCTCCCGACGACCGCGGCGTGCAGACCGACGGCACGGGGTGGGCGCTGTGGGCCGCGGGTCTCGTCGTCGCGGAGCTCGACGACCCCGCGCAGCGTGCCGCGGCCGCGGACCGGCTGCGCCCGCTCGTCGTCCGCTCGACCCGGCACGCCACGGCCCTCGTCGCGCGCACGGGCCTGCCGCCCGCGTCGCCGGACTACTGGGAGGTGCCCGAGCGCTCGCTCACGCTGGGTACGGTCGTCCCCCTGGTCGCGGGCCTGCAGCAGGCGGAGACGCTCCTGCGCACGACGGGCGACGTCGCGCTCGCCGACGCCGCCGCGCGCGCCGCGACGCGCAGCCAGGTCGCGACGATCCGGGAGTTCGGCGGGTCGGGCTACGCCCGGTACGCGGCGGGCGGTCACGCGGACGCGGCGACGGCGTTCCTGCTCACGCCGTTCCTGCGGGCACCCGCGCCGGGCGCGCACGACGCGTGGCTCGCGTCGGTCCCGACGATGCGCCGCCCGGCGAGCGGGCTCGCGCCGGGCGCGGGATGGCGGGACGACGGCGTCTCGTGGACCCCGCAGACGTCGCTGTACGCGTGGGTCGCGGCGGAGAACGGCGAGCCGGGGCTCGCGCACGGCTGGCTCGACTTCCTCGACGCGCACCGCACGACGGCCGGGTCGATCCCGGAGAAGGTGCTCGGCGACGGCTCGCCCGCGGCCGTCGCACCGCTCGCGTGGAGCGCCGCGTGCGTGCTGCTCGCGCTCGACGCGCTCGACCGCACGGCACCGGCGGCGCCGCCGCACGCCGCTCCGCTCCCCCGCTGACGCTCCCCCGCTGACCGCCCATCGCTCCCCGCTCGCACAGTCCCCGCGGACGCACGAGGGCCGCGCACCACGGGGTGCGCGGCCCTCGCCGATGCGTCCGACGTGGACGTCCGGAGCTGGAGTGCCGGGGAGACGACGCCGGGGCGTCAGGTCAGACGGGACGGACCTGCTCGGCCTGGGGGCCCTTCGTGCCCTGGCCGACCTCGAAGTCGACCTGCTGACCCTCCTCGAGGGTCCGGTAGCCGTCGACCTGGATGGCGCTGAAATGCACGAAGAGGTCCTGGCCTCCGCCGGTGGGGGTGATGAACCCGTACCCCTTCTCCGCGTTGAACCACTTCACGGTGCCCTGGGCCATGCGTACTCCTCGACGATCGGTGCGCCGCGGGCTCCGCCGGCCCCCGGTGCGCGTGAGCCTAGTGGTCACGGACCCGCCACGACCAGGGTCATCTCGGAGGTGACCAGCGCGTCGACCCGCGCGTCAGGCGTCCGGGTCGCTCCGCAGCACCACGACGATGCCGTCGCCCGCCTGCTCCGGGGAGAGCGTCACGGTGGTGAGGCCGAGCGTCTGGGCGACGAGGTCGGCGGTGGACCGCAGGTCCTCGCTCGCGTAGAAGACGGTCGAGTCGGTCACGCCCTCGCCGTCGGAGTTGCCCGTCGTCGCGGCGGTGAAGCCGGCCTCCTGGAGCTTGGCCTGCTGGCGCGCGGCGACACCGCTGACACCCGACGCGTTGAGCACCTGGACGGGCGTGCTCAGCACGGGCTCGACCACGGGCGGCGCCTCGGTCTCGACGGGTGTCTCGCCGGTCTCCCCCTCGGTGGGCTGCTCCTCGGTCCCGTCGGTCGCGCCCTCGTCACCGGTCCCGCCGTCGTCGACGGTCGACGTGCCGGGCGAGTCGTCGGTGCCGTTGATGATGCCCCAGGCTGTCACGGCGCCGTACGCGAGGACGGGGGCGAGGACGAGGACGGCCAGGAACGGCCACCACCGGCTCCACGCCGAGCGCGGTGCCCGGTGGACGCCGCGGGGCGCGTCAGGGTCCGCCGGGGCGTCGAACTCGTCGTCCGGGTAGGGGTAGTCGGCCTTGCTCACGGCCGCAGGCTATCCGCTGGACCTGGGGCTCAGGCGTCGGTCGCGAGGCGACGCGCGGTGCGGGCCCGCTGACGGGACTGCCGCAGGCGGCGCAGGCGCTTGACCAGCATGGGGTCGTGGGCGAGGGCCGCGGGCTCGTCGATGAGCGCGTTGAGCACCTGGTAGTACCGCGTGGCGGACATGTCGAACAGCTCGCGGACCGCCTGCTCCTTCGCACCGGCGTACTTCCACCACTGGCGCTCGAACGCGAGGATCTGCTCGTCGCGCTCGGTCAGGCCGGAGGTTCCCCCGTCCGGCCCAGCGTCGACGGTGCCGATCGGGAGCGCGGTCGCGGTGTCCATACGGCCTCCTCGGTGGTGCAGGGCGGGTCGGTCAGCGGCCATCGTAGGTGCGAACCACACCGGTGTCATTCCGCCTCACCGCGGGGTCACCAGGTCGGCGGCGGAGCGGTAGCCTCGCCCGCGTGAACCCGGCTCCCCTCGCGTCGCTCGTCGCCCCGGACTGGGCGCAGGCGCTCGCGCCGGTCGAGCCGCAGATCCGCGCCGCGGGGCAGTTCCTGCGCGACGAGGTCGCCGCGGGCCGCGAGTACCTCCCGGCGGGCGAGTCGGTGCTGCGGGCGTTCAGCCGCCCGCTCGCGGACGTCCGCGTGCTCGTCGTCGGCCAGGACCCCTACCCGACGCCCGGCCACCCGATGGGCCTGTCGTTCTCCGTGCAGGCGGACGTGCGGCCGCTGCCGCGCTCGCTCGACAACATCTTCAAGGAGCTCGTCGCGGACCTCGGCGTGCCGCGGCCGACCACGGGCGACCTCTCGCCGTGGGCCGACCAGGGCGTGATGCTGCTCAACAGGGTCCTCACCGTGCGGCCGGGCGCGCCCGCGTCGCACCGCGGGAAGGGGTGGGAGGCCGTGACGGACCGCGCGATCGCGGCGCTCGTCGAACGGGGCGGCCCGCTCGTGGCGGTCCTGTGGGGACGCGACGCGCAGTCGCTCCGGCCCGCGCTCGGGTCGGTGCCCCGCGTCGAGTCGGTGCACCCGTCCCCCCTGTCGGCGAGCCGTGGGTTCTTCGGCTCGCGCCCGTTCTCGGCCGTCAACCGCCTGCTCGCGGAGCAGGGCGCGCCTCCCGTGGACTGGCGCCTGCCGTGACCGTCGGGGCGGCCGCCGGCCCCGGGGGACCGCACACCCTCCGGCGTCGCGCCAGAATGAGGGCGTGACGACCCCCCTCGACCCTCCCCGCTGGACCCGCTACGTCGCGATCGGCGACTCGTTCACCGAAGGGCTCTGGGACTCCCCCGACGGCCCCGACGCCGCCCAGCGCGGGTGGGCGGACGTGCTCGCCGCGCGCCTGTCGCAGCGACGGACCGCGGCCGGCGAGGCGCCGCTCGAGTACGCCAATCTCGCGATCCGGGGACGGCTGCTGCGGCCGATCCTCGTCGAGCAGGTCCCCGCCGCGCTCGCGATGAAGCCCGACCTGGTCAGCCTCGTGGGCGGCGGGAACGACATCCTGCGGCCCGCCGCGGACGTCGACCGGCTGGCCCGGATGCTCGAGCAGGCCGTCGTGCGGCTGCGCGAGGCCGGGGTCGACGTGCTGCTCGGCACAGGCGTCGACGCGTCCGACAGCCCGCTCGTGCGGGCCACGCGGTCGCGCGTCGGGATCTACAACGCGCACATCTGGTCGATCGCCCGCCGGCACGGCGCGCACGTCGTCGACCTGTGGGGCATGCGCAGCCTGCGCGACTGGCGGATGTGGGCCGACGACCGGATCCACCTCACGTCCGACGGGCACGCGCGCGTCGCGCAGGCCGCGCTCGTCGGCCTCGGCCTGGAGCCCGACGAGCCGCGCTGGGACGACCCGCTCGCGCCGCTCCCGCCCACGCCACGCCTCGACCAGCTGCGCGGCGACGCGCAGTGGTTCCGCGAGCACGTGTACCCGTGGGCGACCCGTCGTCTGCGCGGCCGGTCGTCGGGCGACACGCGCGTGCCCAAGCGTCCGGTCCTGACGCCGCTCGACTAGCGCGCCGCGGTCAGCGGTCGACGACGCAGGTGGAGAACGAGAAGCTCTGCGTCCCGACGATGTTGGACGCGGTCCGCGACGTGGTCTGGAAGACGTACGGTCCCGCCAGCGACGGCACGACCGTCCGGTCGAGTCGCCACTCGTCGCCGCCGTACCGCCACGCGTCGGGCGAGCGGCCCGCGGACCGCAGGCGCGCGACGGCCGCGGTCATGTCGACGGGCGTCTGCCAGGCCACGTAGAACGGCGACGTGCCGTTGCCCGTGACGGTCGTGACGACGCACGCCTCGCGGTCGGTCCACGTGCCCTGGGCGAAGGACACCGTGTAGGCCGACGGGGTCACGACGGCGCCCGGCAGCGAGAAGTTGCAGACGGTCACCGTGCGGACCTGACCCGCGACGACCGTGTCGTACGGCTGCCACACGTCCGTGCGGCCCGAGATGCGGATGAGGCCCGCGGTCGTGGGAGCGCCGAGCTGGTACTTCCACGACTCGTCGCCCTGCAGCGTGTAGCCGGTGCGCGCGCCGTTGAAGGGCGCCTGCGTCGTGTCGATCCAGGCGGACCAGACGATCGGCGTGGTCGACCGCGTCGTGACGCGGATCGTGAAGCACGCCTGCTGGCCGCTCGTGGCGTTGGTGAGGTCCCACGTGACGCTCGTGTCGAACGCGGACCCGTCGGGGCCGGGGTACACGGGACCGGACGCGGCGGGCGGGGTCCACGTGGCGGCGACGGGCCAGCCGTCCCCGGCGACGAAGACGCGCGCGGTCGTGGCGGTCGGTGCGGAGAACGGCGTGGTCGTCGACGCCGTGAAGGTGCCGGCGGCGAGCGTGCCCGTCGCGTCCAGCAGCACGGTGCCCGTGCTCGTCGCGAGGATGACGCGCCCGGTCGTGCACGTGCCGCCGAGCCCGCTCACGGTCACCTGCGTGTACTGGCCGCCCACGGGCGTGCCGCTCGCCGCGACGGTCGCGGGCCCGGTCGCACAGCGCTGGACCGCGGTGCCGTACGGCTGACCCGGCGTCGTGAGCGGCAGTCGCGCCGCGCTGGCGACGCCCGTGGCGAGGACGGCGACGACGAGCACGAGCACCGTGACGACCAGGCCGGCGGTGCGCGGGTGCAGCAGGCTCCGGTGCACGGCGTCAGCCGCCGGCGGGGGTGAGCGCGGGGCGCCGGGTGCCGTCGTGGTCGACGGCGTGGGGCTCGGCGGGGGCGGCATCGCCGTCGGGGCCGGGTCCGGCGGCGGCGGCCTCCGCGGCGCGCGCGTCACCCTCGTCAGGCTCGTCACCCTCGTCACGCGACGACGGCCAGACGAGCAGGGCGCCGGCGATGAGCAGGCACGAGCCGAACACCCAGGGCGACGCGACGAACCGGCCCACGAGCCCGACCTTCGCGACGTGCAGCTGCGCGACGCCGAGGATCTGGTCGTTCGTGGGCGCGAACGGGTCGGTCCAGTCGTTGTTGTCGCCCTGGACGACCCAGCCGTTCGTGCCGTCGCCGCCGACGAGGCGGTGGATGATCCGGCCGCCGTCGAGCTCGTCGGGCCGGTAGACGACGACGTCGCCGACCTGCGGCGTGCCGCAGCGCGAGACCACGAGGTCGCCCGTCTCGTAGGTGGGCTCCATCGAACGCCCGGAGACGATCGTCAGCGTCGTGCAGCCGCCCAGGTTCGTCGGCCACAGCAGCCACGCGGCGACCGCAGCCGCCGCGTAGATGAGGACCGACGCTACGGCACGCAGCACCCGGCGCGCGAGGGGCGCACCGGGTGCCGTCGTGACGTCGCTGGTCATCGGTCTCAGCCGTCGATGCTGACCGCGAACGACGAGATCGTGTTGTAGTCGACGCCCGCCGGGAGGGCGAAGGCGACGAGCGTGGCCGTGGTGTGCGGCGCGGTGAGCGTCTTCGGGGTGAGCTCCGTGTACGAGCCGGTCGCGGTCTTCCACGCGACGCGGATCGTCTTGCCCTGGCAGTCGGCGTCGATGTTGCTGAACTGCACCTCGGACGGCGCGAAGCCGGTGGTGCCGAGCGTCGGCGTCTTGTACTTGGCGGTGACGGCGCCCGTCGCGGCCTTCTGGCACGTCGCGTCGACGCTCACGGTGCCCGTCGCGGCCGTGCCGCTCGAGGTCAGGTTGAGCTGCGACGCGGACGCGAGGGACAGGCCGGCGACGCCGAGGACGGCCAGGCCGACGGCCAGGCCCTTGCGGGTGGAGAACTTCGCCATGGTGACTCCTGGATCGTGACGACGCGGGTCGGCGTGTCGTCGATCCGCACGGCCTCCGGTCGCGGAGCGCCGTCGCAGACGCTACGAATCTCCGATCGACCGCCGTCGGCCCGGCCTGGGTGCCAGCACCTGGCCCGCCGGGAACGTCGTTTTCTTTCACCCGGAGCGGATCCGAACGTTCCTGGACGACCGTCCATGAAGCGGACAGTGCGCGTGTGACCTGGCCCTACGTCCGAACGGGTGAGGGCTTGTGGCCGTTGGTGCCGAGCGGGATGCGCGCGACGAGACGCGCGCCGCGGCCGGCGCCCGGGCTCAGCTCGACCGACCCGCCGACGAACCGCAGCCGCTGGCGCATCCGCGCGGTGCCCGACGCGACCCCCGCCGTCTCCTCGTCGTAGAGCGCGCCGTCGTTCTCGACCGCGACGACGAGGACGTCGTCCTGGACGTCGATCTCCGCCGTGATCGACGTCGCGGGCCCGTGCTTGAGCGAGTTGGTGACGCCCTCCTCGACGACGCGCACCGCGAGCAGCCGCTCGGGGATCGTGAGGCGAGGGCTCGCCGGGTCGTCGTGCGCCCGAGCGGCGTCGGTCACGTCGAGGCGCGTCGCGATGCTCGCGGGCAGGCGGCCGAGCAGCGCGCGCACCGCCGGGACGAGGCCGAGCTCGAGGCGGTCCGGGTAGAGCAGCCGGCTCATCTCGCGCACGTCGGCGGCCCGGGCCTGCTCGAGCTCGCCCGAGATCCAGCGCAGGTCGTCGAGGTCGCCGTCGTCGAGCGGGCCCTGCGCGGCGTGCGCGACGATCTGGTCCAGCCGCGCCTCGACGAGCACGAGCTTGTTCTGCAGCGTGCCGTGCAGCCCCTCGGCGACCTCGCGCCGGACACGGATCTCCTCCTGCTCCAGGGCGCGCACGGCGTTCTCGACGAGGACCGCCTCGCGCTCGGCGCCCCGGATCTGCGCGCGCAGCCGGCGCCGGGCGACGAGCCCCCACATGCCGATCGCGCCGGAGATCACGCCGATGACGAGACCCGAGAACAGCTCCGCCTCGACGACCTCGCGCGTCGGGTCGTCGTAGACGCCGAACAGCTGCTGCGCGCCGATCCGCAGCACCGCGCACGCGGTCGCGGCGAACAGCAGCGAGACCGCCATGTGCCAGACGCGCGTCGCGCGGTGCGCGTTGACGACCGCGAGGACGGCGACGAGACCGACGACGGCGGCGAAGTTCGCGGCGAGCCGACTCCAGACGCTGACCGACTCCCACTCCTGGACGACGCGGCTGTAGATGTACGTCGTCTGCAGGGCGGCACCGATCGCGTAGCCGCTCGCGACGATGCCGCTGGCACGCAGCAGGCCGACGCGGTCGTTGCGCAGGTCGCGCGCGCGGCGGGCGACGAGGGCGGCCGACTCGTCGTCGGGCGTCGTGGTGCGGGTGGTGGGCATCGTTCGTCCCTGCGGGTCATGCGGGTGCACCGGACGGGTGCTCGTGCGCGTGGCGTCGGTCACGTTGCCGCGTGCAGGTGACTGCGTCGGGGCGCGGCGACGACGATACTTGCCCCGATGAACGCTGCCGTGACCGGCCCGGTGCGCGTCGCCGTGGTCGAGGACCAACCACTCTTCCGGTCGATGCTCGAGCGGATGCTCGACGACACCGACGGCCTGGAGGTCGTCGTGGCGACGGGCTCGGTCACGGAGGCGACCCGCCTCCTGCCGCCGGGGACCGTGGACGTCGTCGTGCTCGACGTCGACCTGCCCGACGGCAACGGGATCGCGCTCGGCGTGACGCTCCGGCGCCGCCAGCCCGGCGTCGGCGTGCTGCTGCTGTCGGCGCACGATGCGATGGACCTCCTGCTCGACCTGCCGCCCGACGTGGCCGCGGGGTGGGGCTACCTGTCGAAGACGTCGTCGACGAGCGAGGAGGTGCTCGTCTCGGCCGTGCGGGCGGCGGCGGTCGGCGAGACGGTCCTCGACCCCGCGCTGCTGGCCCGCATGGCGCCGCGGGCCGGGTCCGCGGTGTCGCGCCTGACCGACCGGCAGTACGAGGTGCTCCGGCTGCTCGCCGAGGGACTGTCGAACGCGGGCATCGGCGCACGTCTGGGGATCACCGAGAAGTCGGTGCAGAACCACGTCAACGCGCTCTACGCGACGCTGGGCATCGACACCGACCCGAGCCGCAACCCGCGGGTGAGCGCGGCGCTGCGGCTGCTCGCGGAGACCGGCCCGGCGTAGACGCCACCCCATCAGGCCTGGTCAGGAACAACTTCTCGATTCGGCTTGACCGGTACAGGCGCGGATCCTACTGTACCGGTATAGCGATCTGTAGCGGTACAGATCGGAAGGGAGAAGGACCCGTGCTCGACCAGTCGATCGGCCTGCTGCTCGCCCGTGACGCGTCCGTCCTCGAGTCGCACAGCGCCCGCCCCTGGGCCCCCGTGGCCGAGGAGCGTCCCGCCCGCGAGCCGCACGCGCGCCGTCCGCGCGTCCCGCGCACCCGTCGCGCCCTCGCCCGGGGCCTGCACCGCGTCGCCGACGCCGTGCAGCCGACCTGCACCTTCGAGGTCGGCCACCCCGCGCGATGACCACGACGCCCGCCCCGCCCGCCACGTCCGGGACCAGCCCCGCGGCGACATCCCTCGGGCGGCGCTCCCCGGCGCCCGGCGGCACGACCTACCCTGTCCCGCATGCCGCGGAACAGGGTGGCGTCGTGCCCCGGGTGACCCTCCAGACCATCGCCGACAAGGTCGGCGTCAGCCGCATGACCGTGTCCAACGCGTTCTCGCGCCCCGACCAGCTCTCCGCCGACCTGCGGCGGACGATCCTCGACGCCGCCGCCGAGCTCGGCTACGTCGGCCCCGACCCCTCCGCGCGCGCGCTCGCCCGCGGCACCACCGGCGCGATCGGCCTGCTGCTCACCGCGTGGGTCGGCGAGGCGCTGCGCGACCCCATCGCCGCGTCGTTCTTCGGCGCGATCGCCGAGGAGCTCCAGCCCACCGGCTACGCCGTCGCCCTCCTGCCGGGCGAGAAGGCCGCGCGCGACATCCCCCTCGACGGCGCGCTCGTCTACGCGTGCGGCGGCGACTCCGCGGCGCTCGACTGGCTGGTCCGCCGCAAGCTCCCGCTGGTCTTCGTCGACCTCGACCCCATCCCGGGCCACCCGTCGATCGTGCTCGACGACCACGCCGGCAGCCGGCAGGCCGCCGAGCACGTCCTCGCCCTCGGGCACCGGCGCATCGCGTTCTTCACCATGGGCGGCCGCGACCGCCACGGCCACCTCGCCGACGGCCGCACCGCCGGGCACGACTACGTCTCCCGCGCCCGCGTCGCCGGTGCGGTCGAGGCGCTCGACGCCGCCGGCGTGGTGCCCACCGCGTACGAGATCGTCGACAACGTCGACCCCTACGCGCACGAGGGCGCCCGCGCGCTGCTCACCGGCCCCGACCGCCCGACCGCGGTCCTCTGCTTCTCCGACCTCATGGCCACCGCGGTCCTCGACGTCGCCGCCGAGCTCGGCCTGCGCGTCCCCGAGGACCTGTCCGTCGTCGGCTGGGACGACAGCCCGCTCGCCGCGCGCGTCCGCCCCGCGCTCACCACGCTGCGTCAGGACCTCGACGCCAAGGGCCGCACCGCCGCACGCACGCTGCTCGCCGCGATCGAGCGCTCGCGCGCGGGCGCGCCCGTCGACGCCGTCCGCACCGAGCTCCCCGTCGAGCTCGTCGTGCGCGAGAGCACCGGACCCGCGCCGACGGACTGACGCGCCTCGTCGACGCCCCGCCCCTCCGGTCCGCGGAGCGCCGTCGGCCCCGCGTCGCCCGTCGGGGCGGTCACCCGCCGCGCGTCACTGGTCCGGGTCGCCGATGTGACCCGGCGCCGTCACCGACAGCACCCGCTCGACGAACCCGCAGTACTCCGCCATGTAGTGCCGCAGGAACTGCTCGAGCGAGGAGTCCGCGACCGACCCGTCGTCGCCGAACGTCTGCTCCGTGACCTGGATGTACACCTCGGGCGAGTTGAGCTGGGGCGCGTTGAGGAAGCTCAGGACGCTGCGCATCGACGACTGCATGACGGCCGTGCCGACCGCGCCGATCGACGCCCCCACGATCCCCGTCGGCTTGCGCGCGAACGAGTTGGTCCCCCAGGGCCGCGACCCCCAGTCGATCGCGTTCTTCAGCGCTCCCGGGATGCTGCGGTTGTACTCGGGCGACACGAACAGGATCCCGTCGGACGCCTCGATCGCGTCCTTGAGCGCGCGCGCCGGCGCCGGGTAGTCGGCGTCGTGGTCCGGGCTGTAGAGCGGCAGGTCGCCGATCGGGATCTCGGTGAACTCCAGCTCGTCGGGCGCGAGCGCGATCAGCGCCTGCGCGAGGCGCCGGTTGATCGAGCTGCTCGACAGGCTGCCGACGAAGTAGCCGATGCGGTAGGTCACGAGGGTCTCCTCTCCGCGGGCCGGCGGAGCAAGACGCGCACGCCGGCACCGGGCTTGCGGACCCGTCCGATTCTCGTGCGGACCGTCGGGGCGCGCGCGGCGGGAGGACCGTCGTCGTGGAGCCCCCTGTCGGATTCGAACCGACGACCCCCTGTTTACAAGACAGGTGCTCTGGCCAGCTGAGCTAAGGAGGCGGGCGGGGACAGCGTACCGGTGCCCCGTGGCACGCCCGGGCGCACCACGACGCACGGCGCCCGACGCGCCGACGGGCGGACCGGGACCCCTCGCGGGGTCCGGCCCGCCCGTCGGCGGTGCTGCGGTGCGGCGTCAGCCCTTCGCGGCGGCGGCCTGCTCCACCGCGGCGCGCAGGGCACCCGGCTGCTGCCAGTTGCCCTCCCACTTCACGCCGTCGATGAGGATGTACGGCGTGCCGAGGTCGGGGAACTGCTCGGACGCGGATGCGTAGGCGGCCTTGATCCAGGGCGCGAAGGTGCGCCACTCGCCGTCCTTCTCGGTCGTGTCGTCACCGGTGCCGACCTCGTACGTGCCGGTGACGGTCGAGGTGAACTTCCCGATGACGTCGTCCGGGACGCCGACCCCGGACGCGACGTCGGCGATCTCGGCGTCGGACAGGCCGGACGTGCCCTCGGCGGGCTGGGTGCCGTCCGCGTACATCGCGGACATGAAGTCGACGAGGTGCTCGGGCGACTCGTCCGCGATCACGGCGTACGCGTTGGCGGCGCGCGTCGAGTAGAACGTCCCCTGCGACGTGTAGTCGAGGAACGAGAGCGGGTGGAACGCGACGGTCACGCCGTCGGTCTCGGTGAGGGCCTTCACGTCCTCGCCGTTGGTCTGCTCGAACTGGCCGCACACGGGGCACATGAAGTCGAAGTAGATGGACAGGACGGTGTCGTCGTCGCCCTGCTCGCCGACGCCGGCGGGGCTCACGGGGATGCCGCCCTCGTCGTTCGCGGGAGCGGGGGCGTCGACGTCCGCGAGCGCGGGAGCGACGACGTCCTCCGCGCCGCCGCCGTACGCGACGCTGCCGTAGGCCTCGGCGCGCTCCTTCGACTGGTTGACGATGAAGAAGACGACGGCGCCGAGCGCGAGGACGGCGACGACGAGGCCACCGATCGCGAGCATCCGGTTCCGCTTGGCCTTGCGCTCCTGCTCGGCGCGCATCGCGGCGGCCTTGGCGCGCGCCTCGTCGCGGCGGACCGCCTTGGTCGGGCGGGGTTCGTTCGTGGGCATGGGGTACTCCTGGTCCGGGAAGAGAGGGGGGCGGGTCGGTCAGGGGGTGACCGGTGGCCCGCGGACCGGGAGGACGGCGACGAGCAGGCGGTCGCGCAGGACGGGCGCGGCACGGTCGACGGCCGCGGTGGCGTCGACGGGCACCACGACCGCCGCGTCGTCCAGACGGACGGCCCAGCGACGCAGCAGCCGCGCGACGCCCCGGGCCGCCCGGGCGACGACGACCGACGCGCCGAGGCCGCTCGCGGCGAGCGCGAGATGCGTGAGGGCGACCGGGACCGCGACGCTCAGCAGGAGCACCGCTCCGCCGGTGGCCGGGCCGAACGCGTAGGCACCGTCGGGGCAGTCGGCCGCGTCGCTCAGGAGCAGCAGCCGGACGCCCCAGGGGCCGACGCCGCCGGCCGACACGCACTGGTGCAGCAGCACACGGCCGGACATCGCGATCGCGAGCCCGAGCACGGCGGCGAGCGCAGCGACGGCGACGAGCGCGCGCGAGTCCGTGAGCGGGACTCGTCGTGCGCGCATGCGCCACAGCGTAGGGCCCCGACCTGTGCGCCCGGGCGGCCCGGAACGCTTCGTCCCCGGTCCGGCGGTGCCGGTGCCTCGCGCGTCGCGGCCGACGGACGGTCGACGGTCCTGGTGGGCCGCGCCCGGGTTCACGGCATGGTCGGCGCGGGCAGCGGCCACCACGTGATCGCACGCCCGTTCAGCAGCAGCGCGACGAGGACGGCCGCGGCGGCGAGCAGCACGACGACCGCGACGAGCCCGCCGAGACCCCCGGGGGCGACGACGGCCAGCGTCCGCCGGGCCCCGACGCGCGTCATGCTCGACAGCGGGCCCCACCACACGACGAGCACGGCGAGCAGCACGAGCCCGCCGACGACGAGCGACGCGGTGAGCCCCTGCACGGGCTGCCCCGACGGCGAGCCGTCGACGGTCCACCGGCCCGAGTCGAGGAGCCACCACATGACCCCGGCGGCGACGACCGCGACGCTGCCCCCGACGACGAGCGAGGGCACGAGACCGGCGGTCGCCCGCAGCAGGTGCCAGGGGCCGGCGGCGACGGTGACGGGCACGTCGGAGCGCCGCACGCCGAACCGTTCGCGGCGGATGTGCATGGCCTCGACGGCGGTGCCGAACGTCCGGACGACGAGGAGGAGCACGCCGACGACCACGAGCGTGCCCCCGGGGAACAGCGTGCCGGCGACGCCCACGAGCAGCCCCGCGGCGAGGAGCGTCCCCCAGCGCCGCTCGGTGGGCGGTCGCACGTAGCCCGACCCCTCGGGCCCGGGCTGCTCGGACGCGTCGAGGTCGTCCTGGATCCACTCGACGCCCTCGGGGTCCTCGTCGTCGGACCAGCCGTCGGGTTCGTCGTCGGACCAGCCGTCCCAGCCGTCGTCCCCGTCGGCGACGTCGTCGTCGGTGCCGGGCTCGAACGTGCGCGTCCGCCCGTCGTTCGCGACGAGCGTGGCCGTGCCCGCCGCGGCCGCGGGACCACCCGGACGCGTGCCCGCGCCCGTGAGGAGCGCGGTGCCGGTCGCGTCGGCCGGGTCCGGGCGGGTCGTGTCGGTGCCGTCGCCCGGGCCGAGGTGCGTGGTGTCGGTGAGGTCCTCGGTGCTGACGAGCATGGTCGCGGTGCCGTCCTCGGTGACCACGTCCCCGTCGGTCGCGGCGACGGTGAGGGCGGCGACGACGTCCTCCGGGTCGGTGCGGGCGTCGGGCGCGGCGACCAGGGCACCGCGCAGCGCGGTCGCGGTGAGCGGGCCGAGGCCGTCGAGGTCGGGGTCGCCCGAGCGCGCACGGGCGAGCACGGCCTCGAGCGGGCGGGTGCCGAACGGTGCACGCCCGGTCGCGGCGAACGCCAGGACGGCGGCCCAGCCCCAGTAGTCGCTCGCCGCGGTGGGCTCGTCGCCGTCGAGCAGCTCGGGCGCGAGGTAGCCGGGCGTGCCGATGACGAGCCCGTCGGAGGTGAGCGGCGCGTCGCCGGCCGCCTGCGCGATGCCGAAGTCGATGAGCACGGGACCGTCGTCCGTGACGAGGACGTTCGCGGGCTTGAGATCACGGTGCACGACGCCGGCCCCGTGCACGGCCGCGAGCGCGGCCCGCAGGCCCTCGGCGAGGTCGAGCAGGTCCTGCGCGCCGAGCGGCCCGCGCTCGCGCACGTGCTCCTCGAGCGTGTCGCCGTCGACGAGCTCGGTGACGAGGAAGGCCTCGGTCGAGTCGGCCTCGGCGTCGAGGATCGCGGCGACGCCCGGGTGCCGGAGCTTCTGCAGCGCGCGGACCTCGCGACGCAGCCGGTCGCGCGCGACCGCGTCGGAGCCGAGCTGCGGGTGCAGCAGCTTGAGCGCGACGGCCGTGCCGCCCCCGTCGACGGCCCGGTAGACGGTCCCCATGCCGCCCGAGCCGAGCGGCGCGACGATGCGGTACCCCCCGATGTCCGACCCCGGCGTCAGACCGATCCGCTCCATGCCCCGCAACCTAGCCCGCGGCGCGGACGGGCGTCCCCCAACGCGCGGGTGACGTGTGACGCGCGTCGCGTCCGTCCGTGACCAGGGGCGCTCACCTGGTCGGACGGCTAGGGTCGACGCAGACCCGAGGAGTTGATCGCGTTGCCTTCCGACGTGCACGACGCCGGCTACGACCTGCTCGTCGTCGCGAACCGTCTCCCCGTCGACGTCGCGCTGGGCGACGACGGCGAGCCGACCTGGACCCGCTCCCCCGGCGGTCTCGTGACCGCCCTGGCGCCCGTGATGGCGGGCGCCGACGGTGCCTGGATCGGCTGGGGCGGCTCACCCGACCTCGAGCTCGAGCCGTTCGAGGTGGACGGCACGCAGCTCGTCCCCGTGACGCTGAGCCAGGCCGACGTCGAGCGGTACTACGAGGGGTTCGCCAACGACACCCTGTGGCCGCTCTACCACGACGTGATCGCGCCGCCGACGTTCCACCGGCAGTGGTGGGACGCCTACCAGCGCGTCAACAAGCGGTTCGCCGAGGCGGCCGCCAAGGCCGCGTCGAAGGGCGCGACGGTGTGGGTGCACGACTACCAGCTGCAGCTCGTCCCGAAGATGCTGCGCGAGCTGCGCCCCGACCTGCGGATCGGCTACTTCCACCACATCCCGTTCCCGCCGCTGGAGATCTTCGCGCAGCTCCCGTGGCGCCGCCAGGTCGTCGAGGGCCTGCTCGGTGCGGACCTGGTCGGCTTCCAGCGCGCCGGGGACGCGGCGAACTTCGTGCGGATCGTGCGGCGCCTGACGGACCTCACGACGCGCGGCCAGGTCGTCACGCTCATGAAGCACGGCCGCGTCGACCGGCACGTGCGGGCCGCGGCGTTCCCGATCTCGATCGACTCGCACGCGTTCGACGACCTGGCACGCAGCCACGACGTGCAGATGCGCGCCAAGCAGATCCGGCACGAGCTGGGCGACCCGGAGGTGCTGCTCCTCGGCGTCGACCGGCTCGACTACACCAAGGGCATCCGGCACCGCATCAAGGCGTACGGCGAGCTCCTCGAGGACGGCCGCCTGTCGCCCAGCACGACGACGCTCGTGCAGGTCGCGAGCCCGAGCCGCGAGAACGTCGGCGCGTACCAGCAGCTGCGCGACGAGGTCGAGCTGCTCGTCGGACGCATCAACGGCGACTTCGGCCAGGTCGGGCACGCGCCGGTGCAGTACCTGCACCAGTCGTTCCCGATGGAGGAGATGGCGGCCCTGTACCTCGCGGCCGACGTCATGCTCGTGACCGCGCTGCGCGACGGGATGAACCTCGTCGCGAAGGAGTACGTCGCGGCGCGCTCGGACGACCGCGGCGCGCTCGTCCTGTCGGAGTTCACGGGCGCCGCCGACGAGCTGCAGGGCGCGGTCCTGGTGAACCCGCACGACATCGACGGCATGAAGGACGCGATCACGTACGCCGTGCACATGGACCAGCGGGAGGCGCGCAAGCGCATGCGCCGCCTGCGTCGCCGCGTGCTCGGTCACGACGTGACCGCCTGGTCGAAGGAGTTCCTCGCGGTGCTGACGGCGATCCCCGCCCGGACGGACCATGTCTGACGCCCCCGCGGGCGCCGCGGCCCTGCGGGACACGCTCGCCGACCTCGTCGCCGACCCCGCGTCCCGCCCGCTGCTCGTCGCGCTCGACTTCGACGGCACGCTCGCGCCCCTCCAGGACGACCCGCAGGCGTCGCGCATCCTGCCCGACGGCGTCGACGCGCTCACGCGGCTGGCCGCCGCCGAGGGCGTCGCGCTCGCGCTCGTGTCCGGCCGCGCGATGAACGACCTGCACGCACTCGCCGAGGTCCCGCCCGGCACGTACCTGGTCGGGAGCCACGGCGCGGAGCGGGCGCGCGTCACGCGCTACGGCCTCGACCGGGACGTCGTGCAGCTCACCGACGAGCAGGCGGACCGGCTCGCCGCGCTCGGCGCGGAGGCCGCTCAGGTCGCGCGCGGTCGCGACGGCGTCTGGGTCGAGACCAAGCCGACCGCGGTCGTCGTGCACACCCGGCTCGCCGAGCCCGACGTGGCCGAGCCCGCCGAGACCGAGGCGATCGCGCTCGGCGAGCGGCTCGGGTCGGGGGTCCTGCACGGCAAGGACGTCGTCGAGATCTCCGTGCTGCGCGCGAGCAAGGGCGAGGCGCTGACCGCGCTGCGCGACGAGCTCGGTGCGCCGGTCGTCCTGTACGCGGGCGACGACGTGACCGACGAGCACGCGTTCGCCGCGCTCGCCGACGGCGACGTCACCGTGAAGGTCGGTCCGGGCGACACGCGCGCGCGGTTCCGCGTCGACGACCCGCACGCCGCGGTCGCGGTGCTCGCGGACCTCGCGGCGCAGCTGCACGCCTGACCGTCCCGCGGCCTCACCCGCTCTCCGCCCGCGCCCGCGCGGACCCGGGGTTACCGTGACGAGATGTCCGGCCGCATGCAGGACGTGCACCTCGTCGAGGTCGATGAGCACGACGACGGACCGGTCACGCCCGGCCGGCGGACCGGTGCGCGCGGCGACGCACCCCGTCGGCGCGGGACCCGCCCGGCCGCGGCCGCAGCACCCCACGCGCCGGGAGGACCGGCCGACCCCGACGACCCGGCGGCGCCGGACACCGCGAGCGCTGCGGCGCCGGACGTCGCCGCGGGAGCGTCCGGCGACCCCCGCGACCCCGCGGCCGCCGCGCGCGGTTGGGTCCGCCGGCACCTGCGCGTCCTCGTCCCCGCGGTGGTCGCCGTCGCCGCGCTGCTCGTCGGCGCGCAGGCGCTGCTCGACGCGCGCGAGCGGGCCAGGGTCGACGCGCTCGCCGACGTCCGCGGGGTGCTGCGTCCCGTCGACCCCGGGCTCGCGGTGCGCTGGGCCGCAGGCGCCGAGGACGCGCGCGTCGTGGAGTCGGGCGTCCTCGTCGCGGGCCTCGTCGTGGGCGTCGCGCCGCTGCCGGCGGCACAGGTCCAGGTGCGCGCGCTCGACGAGCGCACCGGCGCGCTGCGCTGGACGCGCGACCTCGACCTGCCGACGCCTCTCATGACGCTCGACGCGGCGAGCCCCGCGACGTGGACGGTCTGCACGACCGCGGGTGCAGCCGCCGAGGACGCGCCCGCCCGGCCGCAGGGTGCGCGACCGCCCGTCGTCGCGTGCCTCGCGCAGCAGCCTGGCTCGGACATCGGCCCCGCACCCGACGTGTCGCTGTGGTTCCTCGACGCGCGCGACGGCACGGTCCTGTCCACCCGGCGGCTGCCGGGCGACACCGCGTTCACGGTGCTGGACGGCCGGTTCCTCACCGCGACCCGCGTCGACGAGCAGGAGGACTCGACCCGGTGGCGCGTCACCGCGACCGACCCCGCGACCCGCGACGCGCTGTGGACGTGGACGACGCCCCGGATCCCCGCCCCGCGCGTCACGCAGCCGACCGACGTGTGGTCGTCGTCGTTCGCGTCGCTCGACGCGCGCGGCGACCGGGTGCTGCTCGCCGTCGGGTCGTCGTCGTGGCTGCTCGACGCGGACGGCGCGCTCCTGCGCCGGGACCGGCTCGAACCGGGGTGGTGGCCGGAGCTCGCGCGCGGCGGCGCGGTCGTGCACTCGACCTGGTCGGAGGACGGGCGGCCGCAGTCACGGCTCCTGCGCCCCGACGGCACGCGCGCGACGGTCGACGCGACACCCCTGTGGCTCACGGTCGACGACGGCTCGGCGCCGGGCGCGGTGCTGTTCGCGACGCGCGACGTCGGACCGTCGGGCGTGGTCGCGTCGGTCTCCGCGCGGGACGCGTCGTCGGGCGACCTGCGGTGGCGCGTGACGGGCCTGGAGGCGACGTCGGCGGTCCTGCTCGACGAGCACCTGTACGTCGTGGGGTCGGACGGTCTCGCCGCGATCGACGCCCGGACGGGCCGCGTGGTGTGGACGACACCGCTCGCCCGCACGGTGGACGAGATCGCCACGGACGGCCGCTGGCTGCTGCTGCGGGGTCCGGGACCGGTGGTCGAGGCGTACGCGACCGCGGACGGCGGCCGCGCGTGGCGCGCGGACCTCACGGGCGAGGCGCTCGAGGCGGGGACGAGCCTACGGGTGGGGTGGCAGGTGCCGCGGATGTACGCGCTGCGCACCGACGGGTCGGTCGCGGTGCTCGGCTGACCGGCGCTCCGCGCGGGCCCCTGAGACCCCCGCGCGCGTGCGCGCCGGTCGCGGTGACGGTTGCCCCGGCCGACGAGACGCAGGTCACGTGTGTGGCATGATGACCTCGGACCGAGGACGGGCCTTCGCCCCCCTCGGTCCGTGTCAGCGAAGACACTCTGACACCCTCCACAACGGATCGTCCGGCACGTACCTGCCGGTGAAGGGAACGGATCAGACATGGCTACGGTCACGTTCGACAAGGCCACCCGGGTCTACCCGGGCACGGAGCGCCCCGCGGTCGACTCGCTCGACCTGCACATCGAGGACGGCGAGTTCCTCGTCCTCGTCGGCCCCTCCGGCTGCGGCAAGTCCACCTCGCTCCGCATGCTCGCGGGTCTCGAGGACGTCAACGCGGGTCGCATCCTCATCGGCGACCGCGACGTCACGGACGTCCAGCCGAAGGACCGGGACATCGCGATGGTGTTCCAGAACTACGCGCTGTACCCGCACATGACGGTCGCCGACAACATGGGCTTCGCGCTCAAGATCGCCGGCACGCCGAAGGCGGAGATCCGCCAGCGCGTCGAGGAGGCCGCCAAGATCCTCGACCTCTCCCAGTACCTCGACCGCAAGCCGAAGGCCCTCTCGGGTGGTCAGCGTCAGCGTGTCGCCATGGGCCGCGCCATCGTGCGTCAGCCCCAGGTGTTCCTCATGGACGAGCCGCTGTCGAACCTCGACGCCAAGCTCCGCGTCCAGACCCGTACGCAGATCGCGTCGCTGCAGCGTCGTCTCGGTGTCACCACCGTCTACGTCACGCACGACCAGACCGAGGCCCTGACGATGGGTGACCGCATCGCGGTCCTCAAGGACGGCCTCCTGCAGCAGGTCGGCACGCCGCGCGACATGTACGACACCCCGGCCAACGTCTTCGTCGCCGGCTTCATCGGCTCGCCGGCCATGAACATCGCGACCGTCCCGGTCCTCGAGGGTGCCGCGCAGCTCGGCCGTGCGCGCGTCTCGCTGCCGCGCGACGTCATCGCCAAGTTCACCGAGGCCGACCGCAACCACATCACGCTCGGCTTCCGTCCGGAGGCGCTCGAGGTCGTCCCGCAGGGCACCCCCGACGCGATCCCGGTCATCGTGAACATCGTCGAGGAGCTCGGCTCGGACGCGTTCCTCTACGCGTCGCTCACGAACGAGTTCGGTGGCGCCGAGGCCGTGCACTCCGGTGCCGGCGACGCGCAGATCATCGTCCGCATCGACCCGCGCGGCGTCCCCGCCAAGGGCGAGACCGTCTGGGTCCGCATCCGCGAGGGCCAGCAGCACCTGTTCCACGCGGGCACCGGTGAGCGCATCACGGTCTGATCGCTCCCTGCAGCACCGCCGACGGGCGGGTCCGGCTCCGGCCGGGCCCGCCCGTCGGGCTTTCCACCGCACGGCTTGTGCGGGTCGACCACAGCACCTCCCCGACATCGGTGCCCGTCCGCGGGGTCGCCCCGTCGGACCACTCTGAGAGGATCGGGGCATGAGCCCGACGCCGCAGCGCCTGCAGATCACCGCGGCCAACCCGGACCCCGCGCTCCTCGACCTGCCGTGGCAGGTGCCCCTGGAGGACTGGCCGGCCGAGACGCTGGCCGCGCTCCCCCGCGGCATCTCACGCCACATCGTGCGGTTCGTGCGGCTGTCGGGCCGGGTCATCGCGGTCAAGGAGATCGGCGAGACGGTCGCCTACCGCGAGTACGAGCTGCTGCGCCAGCTCGACCGCATCGACGTGCCCAGCGTCGTGCCCGTCGGCGTCATCACCGGCCGTCGTGACCCCGACGGCGAGCCGCTCGAGGCCGTGCTCATCACCGAGCACCTGCAGTTCTCGCTGCCGTACCGCGCGCTGTTCAGCCAGTCGCTGCGCCCCGACACCGCGACGCGGCTCATCGACGCGCTCGCCGTGCTGCTCGTCCGCCTGCACCTGGCGGGCTTCTACTGGGGTGACGTGTCGCTGTCGAACACCCTGTTCCGCCGCGACGCGGAGACGTTCGCCGCGTACCTCGTCGACGCCGAGACGGGCGACCTGCACGACACCCTGACGACGGGTCAGCGCGAGTACGACCTCGAGGTCGCTCGGGTCAACATCATCGGCGAGCTCATGGACCTGCAGGCCGGCGAGTTCCTCGAGGAGGACGTCGACGCCGTCGCGATCGGCAACGCGCTCGCCGAGCGGTACCGCGAGCTGTGGCGCGCGCTCACCGAGACCGAGTCGTTCGGCTACGGCGAGCGGTGGCGCGTGCAGGCGCGCATCGACCGCCTCAACGACCTCGGGTTCGACGTCGGCGAGCTCGACATCACGACCGACGTCGGCGGCACGACCGTGCAGATCCAGCCGAAGGTCGTCGACGCGGGCCACCACTCGCGCCGCCTCATGCGCCTGACCGGCCTCGACGTGCAGGAGAACCAGGCCCGTCGCCTGCTCAACGACCTCGACGAGTACCGGGCCGCGACGGACCGGCAGCGTGAGGACGAGGCGTTCGTCGCGCACGACTGGCTCACCGAGGTGTTCGAGCCCGCCGTGCGCGCCGTCCCGCGGGACCTGCGGCACAAGCTCGAGCCCGCGCAGGTGTTCCACGAGCTGCTCGACCACCGGTGGTACCTGTCGCAGCAGCACGGGCGCGACGTGCCGATGCCCGAGGTCGTCAAGAGCTACGTGAAGAACATCCTGCCGACGCGCCCCGACGAGGACGCGATCCTGGGCGTGCAGTCGGGCGACATCCGCGACACCGACATGTTCCCCCAGGTCGAGGACGACCAGCTCCTCGGGTGAGCGAGGCGGGCCGCTGAGGTCGAGCAGGCCGCGTCAGGAGGCGCGGCGGCGGGCGACCTCGTAGAGCGCGATGCCCGCGGCGACACCCGCGTTGAGCGACTCGACGGCTGACGCGATCGGGATGGACGCGATCGCGTCGCACTGCTCGCGCACCAGGCGCGACAGGCCCTTGCCCTCCGAGCCGACGACGAGCACGAGCGGGTCCTCGGCGAACGCGACGTCGCCGATCGCGACGTCGCCGCCGCCGTCGAGCCCGACGACGAACACGCCGGCCTCCCGGTACGCCTGCAGCGTCCGCACGAGGTTCTTCACGCGCGCGACGGGGACACGCGCCGCGGCCCCCGCGGACACCTTCCACGCCGACGCGGTGACGCCCGCGGCGCGACGCTCGGGCACGAGCACGCCGTGCGCGCCGAACGCCCCGGCGGACCGCAGCACCGCGCCGAGGTTGCGCGGGTCGGTCACGCCGTCGAGCGCGACGACGAGCGCCGGCTGCTCGGACGCCTCGGCGGCGTCGAGCAGGTCCTCGTCGTCGGCGTACGCGTACGGGGGCACCTGGATGGCGACGCCCTGGTGCACGGAGCCGTCGGTGAGCCGGTCGAGCTCGGTGCGGCTGACCTCGAGCAGCGGGTAGCCGGCCTCGGCGGCCGTCGAGACGATCTCGCGCGTGCGGTCGTCGGCCTCGAGGCGCGCGGCGAGGTAGACGGTCGAGACCGGGATGCCGGCGCGCAGCGCCTCGACGACCGAGTTCCGCCCGGACACGATCTCGTGCGTCGACGACGTGCGACCGCCGCGCCCCCCGGCCGCGCTGCGCGACGCGGACGCGGACCGCTGGCCGGACCGGCCCTGCCCCGCGACCGCGCGCTTCTCGGCGGCGACCTTCTTCTTGTACGCCGTGTGGTACGGGCGGTCCTCGGCCTTCGGCGTCGGCCCCTTGCCCTCGAGCGACTTGCGGCCGTGCCCGCCGGTGCCGACGGTCGCGCCCTTCTTCGAGCCCGGCTTGCGGGTCGCGCCTCGGCGCTGGGAGTTGCCGGCCATGGGTGCTGTCTCCTACGTCTGGTGATGCGTGCGTCGTGCTCGGGTCGGGCCCGGACCGGTGCCCGGTCGGGCCGCGGGTCAGGCCTCGGGTCGCAGGGACCAGCGGGCCCCGGTGGGCGAGTCCTCGACGACGATGCCGGCCGCGGCGAGGCGGTCGCGGATCGCGTCGGCGGTCGCGAAGTCACGGTCGGCGCGCGCCTGCGCCCGGGCCTCGAGCTGGCCGGCGACGACCGCGTCGAGCGCGGACGCGTACCGCTCGTCGCCGCCGCGCGCCGCCCACTGCGGGCTGCCCGGGTCGAGGCCGAGGACGTCGAGCATCGCGCGCAGCTGCACCATCTCGGCCCGGGCCGCCTGCAGGTCGCCGGACGCGAGCGCGCCGTTGCCCAGGCGCAGGTGCTCGTGCACCACCGCGAGCGCGGCGGGCACGTTGAGGTCGTCGTCCATCGCGGCGACGAACGCGTCGGGCAGGTCGGCCTTGGCGACCTCGTCGAGATCTGCGGCGCCGACCTTCTCGGCCGCGCGCTCGACGAACCCCGCCAGCCGGTCCCAGGTCGCCTCGGCCTCGCGCAGCGAGTCGTCGGTCCACTCGAGCATCGAGCGGTACTGCACGGCCGTGAGCGCGTACCGGAGCACAGCGGCGCGCACGCCCTGGAGGACGACGTCGACGAGCAGCCCGTTGCCGAGCGACTTGCTCATCTTCGCGCCGCCCTGCGTGACCCAGCCGTTGTGCAGCCAGTACTGCGCGAACCCGTACCCCGCGGCGTGCGACTGCGCCTGCTCGTTCTCGTGGTGCGGGAACCGCAGGTCGAGTCCGCCGCCGTGGATGTCGAACGCGTCGCCGAGGTACCGCCGCGCCATCGCCGAGCACTCGAGGTGCCAGCCGGGCCGCGCACGTCCCCACGGGGTGTCCCACGACGCGCTGGTCGGCTCGCCCGGCTTGGGCGACTTCCACAGGGCGAAGTCCCGCGCGTCGCGCTTGGTCACGCCCGACGCGTCGTCCGGGGCCGGGACCATGTCGTCGACGCGCTGGTTGGTGAGCGCGCCGTACTCGGGGTAGGAGCGGACGTCGAACCACACGTCACCCGGACCGGTCGTGTACGCATGACCGGCCTCGACGAGCCGGTCGACGAGCTCGACCATGGCCGGGACGTGCCCCGTCGCGCGCGGCTCGTACGTCGGCGGCAGCACGCCCAGCGCGTCGTACGCGGCCGTGAACGCGCGCTCGTTCGCCATCGCCCACGCCCACCACGGCTCACCCGCGTCGGCGGCCTTGGCCAGGATCTTGTCGTCGATGTCGGTGACGTTGCGGACCATCGTCACGCGGTGGCCCGTGCGGCGCAGCCAGCGCACGAGCACGTCGAACGCGACGCCGGACCGGACGTGGCCGATGTGCGGGGGCGCCTGGACGGTCGCGCCGCACAGGTAGATGCCGACCTCGCCCGCGGTGAGCGGGACGAAGTCGCGCACCGTGCGGGTCGCGGTGTCGAACAGGCGCAGGGTCACGCCCGTCATCGTACGGGTCATCCCCTGGCCGTCGCCGCCGTCACGGCTGCTCAACGGCCGGGACCCGCGTCCGGGCCGTGTCAGCCGAAGGTGCGGCCCTCGCCCCGGTACGTCGGCACGGTCGCCTCGACGGAGGTGCCGCGCACGAGGTGCACGTCGGCGAACCGCTCCATGACCTCGCCGGCCTTGGCGTGCCGGAACCACACGCGGTCACCGACGCGCAGGTCGGCGCCCGACGAGAGCCGCAGCGGCGTCTGCACCTCGCCGGCGCCCTCGCGGCCGGTGAGCGCGAGCCCGCCGGGCCACACCGGGCGCGGGAGCCGCGTCCTCACGGCCGGGCCGGACGCGACGTACCCGCCGCCGAAGACGGTCGCCCAGCCCGGTCCGGGCACCCGGACGACGTCGAGGCCGAAGAACGCCGCCGGGCGCGGCTCGAACGCGCGGTACCGGTCGAAGAGCGTCGGGACGAACAGCCCGGAGCCTGCGGTGACCTCGGTGACGGTCCCGTCGGAGACGCTGGTCTCGACCGAGCCCGACCCGCCCGAGTTCACGAGGTCGAGCGGGTGCCCGACGGCGTCCTGCACGGCCTCGACGACGGCGGCGCGCCGGACCGCGAGGTCCGCGACGGACAGCCGCTTGACGGCACGGACGGCGGGGCTGGTGTCGGGCAGGCCGGCCACCTGTGCCTCGTAGAACATGACGCCGCGCACGACGAGCGGTCCCCGGGCCTCGACGGCGGCGGCGAGCACGGCGGCGTCGGCGGCCGAGTGCACCGGGGAGCGGCGGACGCCGAGGTGCGCGCGCAGCGGCCCGAGGCGCACGCGCAGCGACGCGTCGACGTCGAGGCACACCCGCAGCGTCGTCCCGTGCGCCACGGCCGCGTGGGCGGCGAGGTCGGCCTGCGCGACGTCGTCGACCATGAGCGTCACGGCCGCCGCGGCGCGCGGGTCGGCCGCGAGCTCGTCGAGCGCGCCCGCGTCGACGCTCGGGTAGCCGAGCAGCACGTCGTCGACGCCCTCGCGCGCGAGCCACACGGCCTCGCGCACCGAGTACGCCATGACGCCGGCGAACCCGGGCCGGGCGAGCACGTCGTGCAGGACGTGCCGGACCCGCACCGACTTCGACGCGACGCGGATCGGCGTCCCGCCCGCGCGGCGGACCAGGTCGGTCGCGTTGGCGTCGAGCGCGTCGAGGTCGACCACGGCGAGCGGGGCCGGCAGGCCGCGCGTCGCCTCGTCGAGCCGCGCACCGAGCGTGCCCGTCGCCGCGGCGGCACGCGCGGACGCCGCGCCCGCGTCGGGTCGGCCCTCGCTCGTGAGGAACGCGTCGCCCGGCCGGAGCGTGCCCGGGGCCGCGTCGCGGCTCATCGCGCGGCTCCGTCGGTCGGCGGGACGGCTCCGCCCGAGGAGGTGACGGCGCCGGCCGCCGCACCGGGTGCGTCCGTCCGCCCGCCGTCCGCGCTCCCGCGCCGTCCGAAGCGCGGCGCGACCACGGCGACCGCCACGACGAGCAGCACGGGGACGACGAACCCGACGCGCAGCGTGGACCCGGAGCCGATCGCGCCGACGAGCACGCCGCCGAGCACCGCACCGACGTAGTTGAAGATGTTGAGCCGCGCGACGACGGCGTCGGCATGCCCGGGCGCGAGCGCACCGGCGGCCGAGAAGCACAGCGGCGCGATCACGCCGAGCCCGGCCCCCGTGACGGCGAACCCGAGCAGCGCGACGGGCGTCCCGGGCGCGACGACGACGAGCGTGAGCCCGATCGCACCGACGACCGCGGCGACGCGGACGACGACGGCACGCCCGTGCCGCCGGACCAGCGGGTCGCCCGCGACGCGCGAGACGAGCGTCGTCGCGAGGTAGGCGGCGTACCCGAGCGGCGCGACGCGGGCCGTCGCGGCGAGCACGTCGCCGAGGTAGATGGTCGACCACGTGGAGACCGCGGTGTCCGCGACGTAGTACGCGACGACGCCGAGGCCGAGCAGCAGCACGGGCCCCCACGGCACGCGCCCGCCGACGTCGGTGCTCACGTCGCCGGTCGGGTCGGCCGCGGCTCCACCCGCCCGTCCGGGGTGCCAGCCCGCGGAGGCGACGAGGACGGCGGCTGCCGCGGCGACGAGGATGCCGGACCAGAGCACGAACGCGACCGGCTCGACGGGCGTGCGGCCCGCGGTGACGGACACGAGCACGGCGCCCGCGATGCCACCGACCGACCACGCGGCGTAGAAGCCGGTCAGGAGCGAGCGGCCGTAGACCCGCTGCACGGACACGGCCTGCATGTTGGTGCCCGCGTCGACGAGCCCGAGCCCGAGCCCGTAGACCGCGAAGCCGAGCGCGAGGACCGCGAAGCTCGGCGCGGTGGAGACCACGGCGACCGCGCTGACGAGGACGCACAGCCCGGTGGCGAGCGCCCCGCGGCTGCCTGCACGGCCGCGGGCGACGCGGTCCGCGACGAGCGTGCCCACGGCGGCGAGCGCGCACACACCGAGGACGACGAGCGTGATCTGCCCGTCGTCGACGCCGTACCGGTCCTTGAACTGGTCGAGGCTTGTCAGCAGGAGCGCGTAGACGAACCCCTGCGTGGCGAACCCGCCCGACGTCGCGACCCGGGCACGCCGGGCCGCGGTGCCGACTGCGCTGGTCCCCCTGGTGACGTCGGCGCTCACGCGGTGGACTGCTCGTCCGCGCGCGCGGACGTGCCCTGCGGCAGACCGTGGTCGAGCGCCTCGGGCGCGAGCTCGACGGGGACGGCCATCGCGGCGAGGTACTGCCCGAAGCCCTGCAGCCCGCGCCGCGCGGCCTCGGAGTCGCCGTCGACGAGCCACGCGAGCGAGTAGCCGTCGACCACGGCGACGACGGCCCGCGCGACGTGCGCGCGCGGGACGGTCCAGCCGACGTGCGCGGCCTTCTCGACGAGCTCGAGCACCTGCTCGGCGGCGGACCACTGCCCCCGGTACTGCTCGATCGCGACCTGGTTGAGCTCGGCGTGCCGCAGGGACGACGTCGTGAGCTCGTAGGACAGCAGCTGCGGGCCGCGCGCGGACGCGATCGTGTCCCACAGTGCGTCGAGCACGGCGCCCACGATGGTCCCGACCTCGGCGCCCTCGGGCAGGTCGTCGAGGCTGCGCGCCAGGTTCTGCGCGGTGATGGCGTGCGCCATGGACCGCAGGAGCTCGTCCTTGTCCTGGAAGCAGTAGTGCACGACGCCGAGCGACACGCCCGCCTCGGCGGCGATGGCGCGCACCGTGGCGGCGTCGATGCCGTCCCGGCTCGCGACGGTGAGCGCAGCCTCGATCAGCTGCTCGCGCCTCTCGGCGACGGGCAAGCGGTTCATCCGGGTCCCCTCCCTCGAGCGACGTCCCCTCACCGGCCCGACCGCCGGTCGCGTCGAGGGTGCGTCGCGTCTCCCCACGCCATATCTCAATGTCACTCGTGACGATAGTCAAGGTATGTACGCACTTGACTTGGACAACCGCCCAGGAGGACCGTGGGTGACGATGGGGAGGACGTCGGCCGCCACGCCCTGGCAGAACTGGGCCCGCACCGCGCTCGCGACGCCGCGCAGCGTGGCGCGCCCGCATGACCTGGGGGAACTCGTGGCGACCGTGCGCGCCGCGGCGCACGCGGGGCTGCGCGTGCGGGCGGTGGGCGGTGGTCACTCCTTCACGCCCGCGGCGGTCACGGACGGCGTGCAGGTCCACCTCGACGCGATCGACGCGCTCGAGCGTGTCGCGCCGCAGCCGGACGGCACGACGCACGTGACCGTCGGCGCCGGCATCCGGCTGGGCGCGCTCAACACCCTGCTCGCGCAGCACGGCCTGGCCATGCGCAACCTCGGCGACATCGACAAGCAGTCGATCGCGGGCGCGGTCTCGACCGGCACGCACGGCACGGGCGCACGGCTCGGCGGCCTCGCGACGCAGGTCGTCGGCGCCCGCCTGGTCCTCGCCGACGGTGAGGTGCTCGAGGTCTCGTCCCGCCGGCACCCGGAGCTGTTCGAGCTCGCGCGGCTCGGCCTCGGCAGCGTCGGCGTCCTCGCGGCCGTGACGCTCGAGGTGGTGCCCGCCTTCCGCCTCGAGGCGCGCGAGGAGCCGTGGCCCCTCGACCGCGTGCTCGAGGAGCTCGAGGGACCCGACGGGCTCGTCGACGGCAACGACCACTTCGAGTTCTACTGGTTCCCGCACACCCGTCGGGCGCTCACCAAGCGCAACAACCGGGTCCCCGACGACGACGTCCGCCCCCTGAGCCCGGTCCGCTCGTGGATCGACGACGAGCTGCTCTCCAACGCGGTGTTCGCGCTCACCAACCGCATCGCGACGCTCGTGCCGCCGACGACGGTCGGCCTCAACCAGCTGAGCAGCCGCGCGCTGTCGCCCCGCCGCTACACGGCCCCCTCGGCGGAGGTCTTCGTCTCGCCCCGACGCGTCCGCTTCCGCGAGATGGAGTACGCGGTCCCGCGCGAGAGCGTCGCCGACGTGCTGGCCGAGGTCGACGCGTGGATCCAGTCGTCCGGCGAGCGGCTGCCCTTCCCGGTCGAGGTGCGCTTCGCGGCGGCCGACGACCTGTGGCTGTCGACCGCGCACGGCCGACCGACCGCGTACGTCGCCGTCCACCAGAACGTGCACCTGCCGTACACGCGGTACTTCAGGGCGGTCGAGCGGATCGCCGCCCAGGTCGGCGGGCGGCCGCACTGGGGCAAGCTGCACTGGCTCGACGCGGAGGCGCTCGGACGGGTGTACCCGCGGTTCTGCGACGCGCAGCGCGTGCGGGCCACGGCCGACCCCGGCGGCACGTTCACCAACGCGTACCTCGACCAGGTCCTCGGGCCGGTGCCGCACGACGAGCAGGCGCCGCGCGCCGCCTGACCCTCGCGCTGGACCTGCGACCAGGTCGGAGCGGGTCCGGTCACTCGTGCGAGTGATGACGTGCATGCGCACGCATCAACCCTGGCGGCGGACGGGTGACCGGTGCAGGCTGTGCCGGTGAGTGTCACGAGCAGGGCTGTGGTCGCGACCGCGTTCGGTGGGCCGGAGGTGCTCCGCACCGTCGAGACCGCACCGACGGACCCCGGACCGGGCAACGTGCTCCTCGAGGTCCGGGCCGCCGCGGTCAACCCGATCGACTGGAAGATGTACGCGCCGGGCCCGGGCAACGACCCCGCGAGGCTGCCGATGCGGCTGGGGCTCGAGGTCGCCGGGGTCGTCACCGCCGTCGGGCCGTCGGTGCGCTGGCTCGCCGTCGGCGACGAGGTGATCGCCTGGCGCGTCACCGGCGGGTACGCGTCCCACCTCGAGGTGTCGGAGCTCGTCACGTGCCGACGTCCGCAGACGCTCGACTGGGCCGCCGCGTCGGGGCTGCTGCTCTCGGGCACGACCGCCGTGCACACGCTGGCCGCGACGGGCGCGCACGACGGCGACGTCGTCCTCGTCCACGGCGGCTCGGGCGGGGTCGGTCGCATGGTCGTGCAGCTCGCGGGCCTGCGCGGCGCTCGCGTCGTCGCGACCGGCTCCCCCGCGACGCACGACGACCTACGCGCGCTCGGGGCGGTCCCCGTCGCGCACGGGCCCGGCCTGCTGGACCGCGTGCGGGAGGTCGAGCGGACGACGGGCCCCGTCACGGTGGCGATCGACACGGTCGGGTCGGACGAGGCGCTCGACGTGTCCGTCGCGGTCGTCGCGGACCGGCAGCGCGTCGCGACCATCGCCGGCTTCGGCCGCGCCGCCGACCTGGGGATCCGCGCGCTCGGCGGCGGCCCGGGCGCCGACCCGGGGACCGCGGTCCGGGAGGCGGCCCGCGCGCAGCTCGCCGAGCTCGCCGCCGACGGGTCGCTCGACGTCCGGGTCGCCCGGACGTTCCCGCTCGACGACGCCGCCGAGGCGCACCGTGCGAGCCGCGAGGGTCACGCGCGCGGCAAGCTGGTGCTGATCCCCTGACGCCGGGGGTCGGGGCGCGCGCACGCGGCCGTGCCGGCGGCGGGACCGCCCTGGCACGTCGCCCGCGGTCGGCCCGCGACGTCGGCCGGACGGGTGTCCGGCGACCCGAGCGCGCAGCCTGACGCCGACGTGCGGTCAGAACGTGACGGGCGGCGGTGCGTCCTGACCCAGCGCGCGGCGCTGCTCGTCGTCCAGGTCCGCGAGGCCCTGCTCGGTCGCGGCCAGCACGTCCGCGGGCACACGCACCCGCACGCGGACGCGGTTTCCGGGCTGACGCAGCGGGAGCGACGCGGAGCGGGCAGCCGAGAGCGCTCCCACGCCCTCAGGCGCGGGCCCCTGCTCCTCGGACCACTTCGTCACGACCCGGGACGCTAGCGCAGGACCGGACGGCCGCGCGAGCCCCCGTGGGGGTGGAAAGGCGCGCGGGCCTCACGCGGGCACGGCCCCACCGATCCGGTCGGCGAGCGCCCGCAGCTCGTCCAGGACGCGCCGCACGACGACCCGCTCGGCCCGGTCGGCGCGCAGCAGCGCGTCGATGCGCCGCCCCGCGGGGACGTCGGCCAGCGGGACGAGGCGCACGCGCGGGTCGTCGCCGAACGTGTACCGCGGCAGCAGCGCGACGCCGTGGCCTGCGGCGACGAAGGACGCGGCGACGTGGAAGTCGTTGATGCGGTGCACGACGCGCGGTGCGTCCCCCGAGCGGCGCGCGACGGCCGCGAGCACGGTCGCGACGGGGAACCCCTCGCGCACGGCGACCCAGTCGATGCCCGCGAGGTCACCCGGCGGCACCGACCGGCGCCGCGCGAACGGGTGGTCGGGCGGGACAGCCACGTCGAGCGGCTCGCGCAGCAGCGGGACGACGCGCACGCCGGGCGCGGCCCACGGGCGGCCGTCGTCGGGGCGGTGCGCGACGACGATGTCGACGCGGTCCGTGAGCGCGACGAAGTCGTCCTGCGCGACGTCCTCGTCCGAGCACTCGACGACGACGCCGTCGAGCTCGGCGACCCGGCTGAGCAGCCCCGGCAGGAGCAGCTGCGCCCCGCTCTGGAACGCGCTGACGCGTACGACGCCCGCGGGCTGGGCGAGGTAGGCGTCGACGGCGCCGCGGGCACGTTCGAGGGCGACCGCGACGTCGACGGCGGCGTCGGCGAGCGCAACCCCGGCCGCCGTGAGGCGCAGTCCCCGGCCGACGCGCTCGGTCAGCGGGACGCCGACCTCCCGCTGGAGGCTCGCCACGTGCTGCGAGACCGCCGACGGCGTGAGGTGGAGCGCCGTCGCGGCGGCCGTCACGCCGCCCTGGACGTGCACGGCGCGCAGGATCTCGAGGGAACGGGCGTCCACGCCGTCGATCCTACGCAATCGTTCAGTGGTACTGCATCGTCGCATCGGGACAACTCGATGGTGCTGAAGCGTGCGGCCGCGTCATGCTGCGTGACATGCCCGCCCGCGACCGCTCCCTCGCCGTCCTCGTCGCGGTGCTGTGGGGCCTGAACTTCACCGCCATCCACCTGTCGCTCGAGCAGTTCCCGCCGTTCCTGCTCGTCGCGCTCCGGTTCGCGCTCATCGCCGTCCCCACCGTCCTGCTCGTGCGCCGCCCCGCCGCGCCGTGGCGATGGGTCCTGCTGTACGGCCTGGGCTTCGGCGTCCTGCAGTTCCTGTTCCTCTACCTCGCGATGGACTCCGGCATGCCGACGGGGCTCGCGTCGCTCGTGCTCCAGTCGTCGGCACCGTTCACCGTGGTGCTCGCGGCGGCGCTGCTGCGCGAGCGGATCACCGCCCGGCAGGGCGTCGGCGTCGCGGTCGCGGTCGTGGGGCTCGGTGGCATCGCGCTGCACCGCGCGGGCCTCGACGGGGGCGCGACGCTGCTGCCCGTCGTCCTCACGCTGTGCGGCGGGCTCGGCTGGGCCGTCGGCAACCTCGGGAACCGCCTCGCGATGCGCGCCGCGCCCGGGGAGCCGCTCCGGCTGCTGCTGTGGATGTCCGTCATCCCGCCGCTGCCGATGCTCGCCGCGTCGCTCGTCGTCGAGGGTCCCGAGCGGATCGCCGCGTCGTTCGACGGCCTCGCGACGACGCAGGGGCTGCTCGCGATCGGCGGGCTGCTCTACACCGTGCTCGTCGGGACCCTGCTCGGCTCCGGGCTGTGGTCCGCGCTCATGGGCCGCCACCCGTCGAGCACGGTGGCACCGTTCTCGATGCTCGTGCCGGTCGTCGGCATCGCCGCGTCGTGGCTGCTCCTGCGGGAGGCGACGCCGCTCGTCGAGATCGCGTGGGGGGTCGTCGTGGTCGGCGGCGTGCTGCTGGGGAGCACGCGCGGCGTGCCGTCGTGGTGGCCGGGCAGGGCACGCCGGAGCGCCACGGGTCATCCAACGACCGGCCGGCCCGCGACGGAGCGGCCGACGACCGGCCGAGATCGCGATGCAGGAGAGCTTGACGATCGAACCCGGGTGCTGCGATGACGACCAGGTGCGGCCGGAGCTGCGGGAGGCGTCCGGCGAGGATCCCCCGAGCGAGCGCCGTCGCGCGCCGCGAGTTCCCCCGGGCTACGTTGACGCCGCGCACGCGAATCGCGTGCACACGGACGTGCCGAAGGAGAACCACGGTGAAGACGAAGACACGGCTCGGACTGGTCGCGGCGCTGACCGGAGCGCTCGTGGCCGTTCCGACAGTCGCGAACGCCGGCGACGTGAGCATGTACTCGACCAGCGGCCGGAGCCACGTCTGGTACGACGACAGCGGCAACCGGGTGGTCGTGTGCGACATGGTCAACGGCGACGGGATCGGTGCGTACATCTACTGGAGCGGCGGCTTCGAGCTGATCGCCTACAACGGGTGCGAGACCCACCGCGTCACCGACGGCTACTACACCACGGTCCAGGTGTGGGACTGGGTCCACGTCAACGGTCAGCGGGTGGGCCGGAACGGCAGCGAGGTGCGGGGTTTCTACACCTGACCCGGCACGGGAGGTGAGGGGGCGGCCGTGACGGCCGCCCCCTCGCTCCTTCGCGTCGCTGCGAGGACGGCCGGACAGCGGCGGTCGGGTCGGGCGACGGCACTCGCGCCCGGGCAATCCGTCCTGCCTCTCGACAGCCGGCCCACGACGGGTCAGGCGCCGACGGGGACGACGAGCGCGGTCGCGACCGCCGCGACGCCCTCGCCACGACCGGTCAGCCCCAGCCCGTCGGTCGTCGTCGCCGACACCGTGACCGGCGCACCGGCGGCCGACGAGAGCGCCGCCTCCGCCTCCTCACGTCGCCGACCCAGCCGCGGTCGGTTGCCGATCACCTGCACCGCGACGTTGCCGACCTCGAACCCCGCGGCACGCACGCGGCGCGCGGCCTCCGCGAGCAGCGTCGTGCCCGCGGCACCCGCCCACTGCGGCTCCGACGTGCCGAAGTTCGACCCGAGGTCGCCCAGGCCCGACGCCGACAGCAGCGCGTCGGCGGCGGCGTGCGCCGCGACGTCGGCGTCGGAGTGACCCGCGAGCGGGCGCTCCCCCGGCCACGCGAGCCCCGCGAGGTGCAGCACCGCGTCGGGCGCGGGCTCCGGGTCGTAGGCGTGCACGTCGACGCCGATCCCGGTGCGGGGCAGGGGCAGGGTCACGGGGCCTCCTCGACGACGCGGGCGGACGACCGCAGGACGAGCTCGGCGACCGCGAGGTCGCGCGCGGTGGTCACCTTCGCGGCGTCCTCGTGACCCGCGACGACCCACACGGCCCCGCCGGCGAGCTCGACGAGACCGGCGTCGTCCGACGCGGCGAGCGCTTCGTCGTGCGCGACGTGCGACCCGTGGGCGTGCGCGGCAGCGAGCACGTCGAACCGGAAGCCCTGGGGCGTCTGCACCGCGCGCAGGTCGCCTCGGGGAACGGTCCGCACGACGGGCTGGACGACGCCGGCCGCCGTGCCGACCTGCTTGACGGTGTCGGTCACCGGGAGGCCCGGGACGACCGCGTCGTGCCCGGCGCGCACGGCCTCGACGACGCGCGCCACGAGCGCGGGCGGCACGAGCGGGCGGGCGGCGTCGTGGACGAGCACGACGTCGACGCCGTCACGCGACGCGAGGACGTCGAGCGCCGCGGCGACGGACGACTGGCGCGTCGGCCCCCCACGCACGACGACCACGTCGCCACCGAGCCCCTCGAGGAGGGAGCGGACGGTGTCGACGTGGTCGGCGGGTGCGGTGACCACGAGGGTCACGACGTGCTCACCGGCGGCCGTGCGGGCCGCCAGCAGCCGTCGTGCGGCGTGCACGACGAGCGGTTCGCCACCGAGCGGCACGAGGGCCTTCGGCAGCAGGTGGCCGAGGCGCGAACCGCTGCCGGCGGCCGTGAGGACGGCGGCGACGCTCACCGGGACGCGGGGGCGGGGTGGGCGAGGCCGACGTGCTGGACGGGGGTCAGGACGCGAGGACCTCGTCGAGGATGGCCTCCGCCTTCTCCTCCTCGGTGTGCTCGGCGAGCGCGAGCTCCGAGACGAGGATCTGACGGGCCTTGGCGAGCATGCGCTTCTCACCCGCGGACAGGCCACGGTCGGCGTCACGACGCGAGAGGTCACGGACGACCTCGGCGACCTTGATGACGTCGCCCGAGGCGAGCTTCTCGAGGTTGGCCTTGTAGCGGCGCGACCAGTTGGTCGGCTCCTCCGTGTACGGGGCGCGCAGCACCTCGAACACGCGGTCGAGGCCCTCCTGGCCCACGACGTCACGCACACCCACGAGGTCGACGTTCTCCGCCGGTACCTCGATGGTCAGGTCCCCCTGTGCGACCTTGAGCTTGAGGTAGATCTTGTCCTCTCCGCGGATGGTCCTGGTCTTGATCTCTTCGATCAACGCTGCACCGTGGTGCGGGTAGACAACGGTCTCCCCAACAGTGAAAGTCATCTGCAGGCGTCCCCTTTCGCAGACGTGTATCTTATCACGCCCGATTTGACTCCCCGACGGCGTGAGACCTGCATCACTGCAGGTCAGCGCGGTGCTCGTCGACGGCACCGCACACCGGCACGCTCGACGCGCGGGACGTCGGACCCACGGCCTGGGCGAACGTCCCGGTAGGTTCCTCCCGGGCAGGTCGCGCGCGTGCGCCGCGCCCGGTCGCGGCCCGCGGGCGGCTAGGCTGGCCGTACGGTCGTCCTCGACGCTCGCCGGCAGCTCGCCGGCGCAGCGCTGCGACGGCCGTCGACCTGACCGGATCCCCGCACTGGGGCACCCGACGCCCCGAGGAGTCATCGTGACCTCGCCCCGCCTCCGCACCCCCCGGCTCCTCGCGATCGCCGGCGCCACCGCCGCCGCGCTCGCGCTCGCGGGCTGCTCGGCCACCAACCCGATCACCACGCAGGACGAGTACGCGGCGTCCGACGGCGTCCGCGTGACCGTCGGCGAGATCCGCGGCGACAACCTGATGGTGCTGTCGGACGGTGACGGTGGTCCGGGCGTCCTGCACGGCGGCCTCGTCAACGACGGCTCCGAGGACGAGCGGGTGACGTTCACGTTCGAGGGCTCCGAGCCCACGACGGTCGACGTGCCCGCGGGCGCCACGGTGCTGCTCGACGGCACCGACGGCGACGACCGCGCCGACGTGCGGCTCGCCGCGGTCGACACGATCCCGGGCGGCCTCGTGTCGCTCACGCTCGGCACCGACACCTGGGGCGCGTCGACGTTCGACGTCCCGGTGCTCGACGGCACGCTGCCCGAGTACGCGGGTCTCGTCCCGACGGCGACCCCGACGGCCACCCCCACGCCGACGCCGACGGCCACCGAGACCGCGTCCGCGGAGCCGACGCCGACCCCGACGCCGACCGCCGAGGGCTGACGGCACCCGCCGGACGCACGCACGACGAAGGCCCGACCGGATCACCGGTCGGGCCTTCGCGCGTCCCGGGTCGTGCCCGGCCGGGACGGGTCAGCCGAAGCGGCCCGAGATGTAGTCCTCGGTGGACTGCTCGCGCGGCGAGGAGAAGATCGTCGACGTGTCGTCGATCTCGACCAGCCGGCCGGGCTGCCCGGTGCCGGCGAGGTTGAAGAACGCCGTCCGGTCGGACACGCGCGCGGCCTGCTGCATATTGTGCGTGACGATCACGATCGTGTAGCTCGCCTTGAGCTCGGCGATGAGGTCCTCGATCGCGAGCGTCGAGATCGGGTCGAGCGCGGAGCACGGCTCGTCCATGAGCAGCACCTGCGGCTTCACGGCGATGGCGCGCGCGATGCACAGACGCTGCTGCTGACCGCCGGACAGGCCCGAGCCGGGGCGGTCGAGGCGGTCCTTGACCTCGTTCCAGAGGTTCGCGCCGCGCAGCGACGCCTCGACGAGGTCCTGCGCGTCGCCCTTGGAGATGCGGCGGTTGTTGAGCCGCACCCCTGCGAGCACGTTCTCGGCGATGGACATCGTCGGGAACGGGTTGGGGCGCTGGAAGACCATGCCGACCTGGCGGCGGACCGCGACGGGGTCGATGTCGTTGCCGTAGAGGTCGACGCCGTCCATCGCGACGGTGCCCTCGACGCGCGCGCCCGGGATGACCTCGTGCATGCGGTTGAGCGTCCGCAGGAACGTCGACTTGCCGCAGCCCGACGGGCCGATGAAGGCCGTGACCGAGCGGGGCTCGACGGCCATCTCGATGTCGGCGACGGCGCGGAAGTCGCCGTAGAAGATGTTGAGGTCCTTGACGTCGATGCGCTGAGACATGCGGGGTCCTTAGCCGAGGTTCTTGGGAGCGAAGAAGCGGGTGATGAGGCGCGCGACCAGGTTGAGCAGCATGACGATGAGGATCAGCGTCAGCGCGGCAGCCCAGGCCCGGTCGTAGTTGATGGTCGCGACGCAGTCGACGGCGTCCGGCGCGCACGGCACGAGGCCCTGCTGGTACTGCCGGTACACGTAGACGGGCAGCGTCATCATGCGGCCCTCGAACAGGTTGAAGTTGATCGAGTCGATGACGCCGACCGTGACGAGCAGCGGGGCGGTCTCGCCGATCACGCGGGCGATCGCGATCATGACGCCGGTGCCGATGCCCGCGACGGCGGTGCGCAGCACGACCTTGACGATCGTCAGCCAGCGCGGCACGCCGAGCGCGAGCGCGGCCTCGCGCAGCTCGTTCGGCACGAGCCGCAGCATCTCCTCGCAGGACCGCACGACGACCGGGATCATCAGCACGGACAGCGCGACCGACCCGACGACGCCCATGCGGACACCCGGGCCGAGGATCACGGCGAACAGCGCGTACGCGAACAGACCGGCGACGATCGACGGGATGCCCGTCATGACGTCGACGAAGAACGTCACCGAGCGCGCGAGCGCGCCGCGTCCGTACTCGACGAGGTAGATCGCCGTGAGCAGGCCGATCGGCACCGAGATGAGCGTCGCGAACAGCGTGATCTCGACCGTGCCGACGATCGCGTGGTAGATGCCGCCGGCGTCCATGCCGCCGAAGACGCCGCGCATCGAGTGCGTGAGGAAGTACGCGTCGAACCGCTCGATGCCGTGCGCGATCACGGTCCACGTGACGGAGACGAGCGGGAGCATCGCGACGACGAACGCGCCGACGACGAGGCCCGTCATGGTGCGGTCGCGACGGCGCCGGCCCTTGTCGACGGTCGACAGCACCCGGCGCAGGTCGGCGTTCGCCGTGGGGGCGACCGGTGCGGTGGCGGTCATCAGTTGGCTCCCGAGAAGTCCTTGCGGCGCGCGACGATCGCGCGGGCGGCCATGTTGACGAGCAGCGTGATGACGAACAGCGCGAGACCCGTCGCGATGAGCGCGGAGACGCCCAGCGGGTTGGCCTCGGGGAACTGGGCCGCGATGTTCGCGGCGATCGTCTGCTGCTGACCCGCGGCGAGCAGGTAGAACGAGTAGAGGAACCCGGGCGACAGGATCATCAGGACCGCCATCGTCTCGCCCAGCGCCCGGCCGAGGCCCAGCATCGCGGCGGAGATGATGCCCGAGCGCGCGAACGGGAGGACCGCGGTGCGGATCATCTCCCAGCGGGTCGCACCGAGCGCGAGCGCCGCCTCCTCGTGCAGGCGCGGTGTCTGCAGGAACACCTCGCGGCTGACGGCGGTGATGATCGGCAGCAGCATCACGGCGAGCACGAGCCCGACGGTCATGATGACGCGCGCGGTCGGCGACACGTCGCCGCCGAACAGCGGGATCCAGCCCAGGTACTGGTTGAGCCACTCCCACACGGGCTGCACGAGCGGCGCGAGCACCAGCGCGCCCCACAGGCCGTAGACGACCGACGGGATGGCGGCGAGCAGGTCGACCAGGTAGCCCAGGCCCGACGCGAGCCGGCGGGGCGCGTAGTGCGAGATGAACAGCGCGATGCCGAGCGCGATCGGCGTCGCGATGAGCAGCGCGAGCGCGGCCGCGAGCACCGTGCCGAACACGAGCGGGCCGACGAACGCGGCCAGCGAGTCCGCGCCGCGCAGCCACGTGATCTTCTCGGTGAGCTCGGCGGCGGGCGTCGTCAGCGCGGGCCACGCGCGCAGCACGAGGAAGACCGCGACCGCGGCGAGGACGACCAGGATGAGGGCGCCCGCGCCGGTCGCGGCCCAGCGGAACACACGGCTCGCGCCCCGGTCCCGCACGCGGCCGGAGCGGCGCAGGGTCGGGGCGGGGCGCGACGGCGGCCCGTCGCTGCGTCGGCCCGCCGTCGGGGGGCTCGTCGTACTGGTCACGGTTCTCCTGATCTGAGAGAGGGGGCGCAGGCGCCCCACGTGCGAGGAGCCGGTGACCGACCCGCATCCCCCCGGTGCGGGCCGGTCACCGGCGTGCCGTCACGCGGCGGCGATCGCCTCGACGGCAGCCTGCGCGTCGGCCGCGAGCGCGTCCGACAGGGGCGCGGAGCCCGCGGCCTGGGCGGCCGCCTCCTGGCCCTCGGTGCTCACGACGTAGCCGAGGAAGCCCTTGACCAGGTCGGCCGTCGCGGCGTCCTCGTACTGGAGGCACGCGACCGCGTACGAGACGAGGAACAGCGGGTAGGCACCCGACTCGGTCGTCTCACGGTCGATGTCGATGACGATGTCGTGCTCGGTGCGGCCCTCGGCACGCGGCGACGCGTCGAGCGCGACCGCGACGGCGTCCGCCGACGGGGCCACCCACTCCTCGCCGACCTTGATCGACGCCTTGCCGAGCGAGCCGGCGGCCGACTCGTCGGCGTAGGTGATCGTGCCGTTGCCGCCCTGGACCGTCTGGATCACGCCGGACGTGCCCTGCGCGGACTCGCCGCCCTCGATCGGCCAGTTGCCGTCGGCCTCGTGGGCCCACGCGCCTCCCGACGCCTTGCCGAGCCAGTCGGTGAAGTTCTTCGTCGTGCCCGACTCGTCGAGGCGGTGGACGGGCGTGATCGCGACCGCGGGGAGCGTCGCGTCGGGGTTCTCGGCCTTGATCTCCGGCGCGTCCCAGCTGGTGATCGTGCCCTGGAAGATGCCCGCGATGGTCGTCGCCGAGAGGTTGAGCTCGGTGACGCCCTCGAGGTTGAACACGACGGCGATGGGGCTCACGTAGACCGGGATGTCGATCGCGTCGGCCGAGCAGGTCTCCTGCGCGGTGGCGAGCTCCTCGTCGTCCAGGGCGGAGTCGGTGCCGGCGAACTGCACGGCGCCCTCGAGGAACTGCGTGCGACCGCCGCCCGACCCGACCGGGTCGTAGTTGACGGTGACGTCGGGGTTGCCGCTCTGGAAGCCGGCGCGCCACGCGTCCATGGCCTTCTCCTGCGACGAGGCGCCCGCGCCGTTGAGCTCACCGGAGAGCGTCGAGACGCTCTCGTCGGACCCGGAGGTCGCGTCGCCGGTGCCGGTGGGGTCGTCCGATCCGCACGCCGCGAGGGCGAGGGCGAGAGCGCCGGTGAGGGCGACCGCCCCGGCGCGGCGGTGGAGGGAGAGCTTCACTGTGGGTCCGTCCTTTCGTGCGCGCACCGGGGTGTGCGCGGCGAGGCCGACGGTAGGAAGCCCACGTGACGCGCCGGACGGCGGTGGGTGAACCGAGGGTGAACGGTGGCCGACGAAGTGCGCGCCGACCTTGATCGTCGGGGCGTCCCGGACGTATCGGGCCTCCGGGGCGGCGCCGACGGTGCGACAACGGCACGAGACCGCGACATGGTGGTCGCGGTCTCGGGCGGATGTCGCGCTCTCGGGCGGATGCAGCGGTCGGGGCCGGGGTCCGGCTACGCCTCTTCGAGCTTGTACCCGAGGCCGCGGACCGTCAGCAGCAACGTGGGGTTGGCCGGGTCCTCCTCGATCTTGGCGCGGACGCGCTTGACGTGGACGTCGAGGGTCTTGGTGTCGCCGACGTAGTCCGAGCCCCAGATGCGGTCGATGAGCTGCCCGCGCGTGAGGACGCGGCCCGCGTTGCGCAGCAGCATCTCGAGCAGCTCGAACTCCTTGAGCGGGAACGGCACGACCTCGCCCCGCACCTTGACGGTGTGCCGGTCGACGTCGAGCTCGACCGGGCCGCTGACGAGCAGCTCGTCCTCGACGGCCGGACCGGAGGGCGCGGCGGCTGCCCCCGCGGTGACGGCCGCCTCGCGCCGACGCAGCACCGCCCGCATGCGGGCGAGCAGCTCGCGGGACGAGTACGGCTTCGTGACGTAGTCGTCCGCGCCGAGCTCCAGGCCGACGACCTTGTCGATCTCGTCGTCCTTCGCGGTGAGCATGATGACGGGCACGTCGCTCGTGAGCCGCAGCCGGCGGCACACCTCGGTGCCCGGCAGCCCGGGCAGCATGAGGTCGAGCAGGACGAGGTCGGCGCCGTGCTCCTCGAACCGCTCGAGCGCCTCCGGGCCGGTCGCCGCCGTCACGACGTCGTAGCCCTCGCGCTCGAGCTGGTACGTCAGCGGCTCGCGGTACGACTCCTCGTCCTCGACGAGCAGGATGCGGGTCATGAGGCGGTCCGCCGCACGGTGTCTCCCTGGGGGGTGGTCGCGGGCGGCGTCAGGTCGACGACGTCCGAGCTGGTGAGGTCGGCGCGCGGCAGGCGGATCGTGAACGTCGACCCGCGCCCGGGCTGCGACCAGACGGCCACGTCGCCGCCGTGGTCCGCGGCGACGTGCTTGACGATCGACAGGCCGAGGCCCGTGCCGCCCGTGTCGCGCGAGCGCGCGGGGTCGACGCGGTAGAACCGCTCGAACACGCGCTCCTGCTCGGCGGCCGGGATGCCGATGCCCTCGTCGACGACCGCGATCTCGACCAGGTCGTCGACCTCGCGCACGCCGACGCCGACGTGCGCGGCCTCGCCCGAGTACGCGACCGCGTTGTCGACGAGGTTGCGGACCGCGGTGACGAGCAGGTCGTGCTGGCCGAGCACGCGCGTGCCGTGCACGCCGCCGATGTCGAGCCGCACCTTCTTCGCGTCGGCGCGCGTGCGGGCCCGGTCGACCGCCTCGGTGAGCACCGCGTCGACGTCGACGACCGCGACCTGACCGACCGCGCCGGCGACCTGCAGGCGCGACAGCTCGATGATCTCGTGCACGAGCGCCGACAGCCGCGCCGCCTCCGCCTGCATGCGGTCGGTGAACCGGCGCACCGCGTCGGGGTCGTCGGCCGCGTCGTGCACGGTCTCCGCGAGGAGCTGCAGCGCACCGACCGGCGTCTTGAGCTCGTGCGAGACGTTGACGACGAAGTCGCGGCGCATCGCCTCGATCCGGCGGGCCTGCGTGAGGTCCTCCGCGAGGACGAGCACGTGGCGGGGCGTCACCTGCGCGACGCGCACCTGCACCATGAGGATGCCGGAGCCGACCGGGCCGCGCGGGACCTCGAGCTCCTCGTCGAGGATGACGCCGTCGCGGCGGACCGCGGCGATCATCTCCCGGATGGCCGGCGGGACGATCCGCCCGTCGCGGACCAGCCCGAGCGCGTGCGCGGGCGCGCTCGCCCGCACGACCGTGTCCTCCTCGTCGAGCACGATCGCCGCCGAGCGGAGCACCGCGAGCGCGCGCACGAGCCCGTCGTCGAGCTCGGGCTCCGGCTGCGGCAGCGGAACCTTCTGCGCGCGCTCGCTCACACGGAACGCCAGCGTGGCCCCGATGCCGGTCAGCAGTCCGAGGCCGCCGGCGAGGAGCAGCGCAAGGCCGTCGAACCCGTCCACGCCTCCAGCGTAGGCCGCGTGCGGGAGCGCACCGGCGACGGCGCACGTCTGCGCAGGGACCGTCGCCCAGCGTTCACCGAGCCGTCCGCGACCGTTCACCGCGCCGCGCGCCGCGGGCCACCCGTGTCGAGCCGGCCCGTCAGCCGAACGTCTCGAGCAGCGTCGAGCGCTCGCCCTCGGTGAGGTTCGTCGCGACGAGCGTCGAGTGCAGCCCGTGGAACCGCTCGCCGAGCCGGTCGAGGTCGCCGTCGGTCGTCACCGCGCAGAGCAGCGACGTGCCGGGCGTGACCTGCTCGCGGATGGTGTTGAGCTGCGCCTCGTCGATCCCCACGGCCGCCACGGCCTTCGAGATCGAGCCGATCGCCGCGCCCGCCGCCGCACCCAGCAGCGGCACGAAGAAGATGCTGCCGAACAGCAGCCCCCAGAACGCGCCCCAGCCGGCGCCGCGCTTCTTGTCGTCGTTGCTGTGGTGCACGTCGGGGCGGGACGCGTCCGCGGGCCACTCGACGAGCGCGTGGTCCACGATCGTGACGAGGCCGTCCCTCGCGGCTCCCTTGAGCGCCTCCTGCGCCTTGCGGGCACCGTCGGGGCTGTCGAACTTCCACGCGGTGAACGTCGTCATCGTGCGCCTTCCCTTCGTCCGTCGGGACCGTCAGGAGACGGCCCGCTCGACCTCCTCGCCGTGGACGATCAGCGCCCACAGCACCACGACGTCCAGCACGATCACCGCGAGCGACCACCACGGCGTGATCGGCAGGGACACGAACTGCGCGACCAGGTTGAGCACGACCAGCACGCTCGCGGTCCAGCGGGCCCACGCGGCGCCCGTGAACAGGACGAGTCCCAGCGCGGTCATCGCCGCGCCGAGGATCAGGTGCACCCAGCCCCACGTGGAGACGTCGACGATCGTCACGCCCTGGCCGGACCACGCGAGCACCTTCTCCTCCGAGAAGACCGCGATCAGGCCGGCGACGACGTTGAACAACCCGACGGTGAGGAGGCAGAACGCGCCGAACCACACCCAGCCGACCCAGCCCGTCACCGTGCGTGCCATCGCGTGCCCCTCTCGTCGACCGCCGTCGGCCCTGGTCCGGGCCGTTCGCCGACACTGTCGCGCGGCACGTCCGCGCGGTGCCTCACCCGCGTCGGGTGACTGCCGGACGGGCCTGCCGCGCATATCACCCGACGGGCGTGAGGCAGCGGGAACGGCCGCGCGGCGACCCTGGTCCGGTCGGTCCGACGAGGGAGCTGCCGTGCTCTACCACATCCGCGTGGACGGGTCGCCGGGGGGTGCCGACCTGGAGCAGCTGCTGCGTGAGCACGCCGACGTCGTGGCGACGCCGACCCCCGGCGGGACGGTGCTGTCGTGCCGCCTGCCGGACACCGCGGCGCTCACCGGGGTGGTCGCGCTGCTCCACGACCTCGGCCTCGTGCTGGTCGAGGCGCACGCCGTCCCCGAGCCGAGCGAGGGCTGACGCCGCTCCGCGGCGCCCGGTCCCGCGCGCTCCGGACGACGTCCGGCGTCTAGAAGAGACCGCGCTCGGCGGCGACGCGGATCGCGTCGCGGCGACCGGCGACGCCGAGCTTGCGGTAGATCGACCGCTGGTGCGTCTTGACCGTGTTGGTCGACACGAACAGCGCCGCGGCGATCTCCGTCGTCGTCATCGTGGAGCGCAGCCGGACCAGCACCTGGTGCTCGCGCTCGGTGAGGTCCAGGTTGCCCCACCCGCCGCGCTGCGCGCGCCGCGGGACGTCACCCGCGACGAGGCTCGCGACCATCGCCTCGTGCGTGCTCCCCCACCGCAGGTGCTCGAGGAGCAGGTCGTGCAGGAGCGGCTCGAGCTCGACGAACGGGCGGCGGACCCCGGCGGGGTCGGCGACGTCGAGCGCACGCTCGAGCAGGCGGTGCGCGGTGTGCTCGTCGGCCTCGGCCACCGCGAGCGCGCGCTGCAGGACCGCGACGACGTCGACCGAGGTGCGGCAGTGCGACGTCGCGATCCGTCCCAGCACGTCGAGGCTCACGTGCTGCTCGGCGTCGGGGCCGTCGGCGGGTGCGGCGTGCCGTGCGCCACCGCTGTCCGAGGTGCGCAGCGCGACCTCGACCCGGCGGCGCGCCTGCTCGAATCCCGTGCGGTCGTCCTGCGCGTGGCACACGAGCGCGAGCGTCGCCGCGGCCCGGACGGCGACCGCGAGCTGTGCCGGTCCCGCGAGCGTCAGGGCGTCGTCCAGGTCCGCGCGCGCGTCGTCGAGCCGGTCCTGCCAGTAGGCGACGAGCCCGCGGACCAGGTGCGCCGGCGCGAGCGCGCCGGTGCGGACGCCGTCGCCGGCCAGCAGGTCGACCGCGAGCGCGTCCGCCACCGCGAGCTCGCCCGCGTCGGCGAGCAGCAGCGCACGCTCCGCGCGGCACGCGCACGCCACGGTCGGCAGCCCGACCGCGTCGGCGGCGGCCGCCCCGTGGGCCAGGTGCGCGGCGGCGGCCCCGGGGTCGAGCCCCTCGTGCGCCTCGGTGCGACCGAGCAGGTACAGGGCCAGCGCGCGCGTCGGCGGGGCGACGTCCTCCCGGTCGAGGTCGACGGTCGGACCGTCGTGCGTGCCGTGCGGGACGCCGTCGGGGCCGACCGGGGAGCCCAGCGCGCTCGTCAGCACCTGGGCGAGCAGGTCGTCGTCGGGCCCCCATGCCGCGACCGCGCGCCGGATCTGCGGGAAGACGGTGGGGTCGCCGTGCCCGTCGAGCAGGTCGGCGGCGGCCTGCGCGAGCAGCAGCCACGCGTCACGCCGGCCCTGCGCGACGACGAGCGCGCACAACCGGCGCAGCAGCGTCGTGTCGCCCGCGACGAGCACCTCGGGCCAGTGCGCGCGCAGCACGTCGACCGCGAGAGCCCCGTCGCCCGCCGCGCAGGCGTGCCGGACGGCGCCCGGCCAGTCCGTGTCCCGGCGGTGCGTCGCGACGGTCCGGTGGGCACCCGCGAGCGCCGCCGGGTCGCGGCGGGACAGCAGCACGCGGCACTGCGCCGCGAACAGCCCGTGCCAGCGGTAGGCGGGCGCGTCCGGTGATGCCGCGGGCGTGAGGAACAGGCCGCGCGCGACGCACTCGTCGAGCAGGGCAGCGCCACCGGGCACGAGCACCTCGGCGAGCCCGGGGTCGACGACGTCGTCGACCGTCGCGAGCAGGACGAACGCGCCGAGCGCCGGAGGCAGACCGGCGAGGACCTCGTCGACGACGTAGTCGGCGACGGGCACCGTGGTCGGCGGGGCGGTCCCGAGGCGACGCGCCGTGTCGGGCCCGGTCGCGAGGCCCAGGAGCATCATGCGCACCGCGACCGCCCACCCGTCGGTCAGCTCGCGCAGCCGCTCACCGCCCGCCCGGTCGAGCCGCACCCCGGCGGCCGCGGCGACGCGCACGACCTCGTCGGCGCCGAGCGCGAGCGACACCGCGCGGACCTCGCCCAGCTCGCCGTCGACGCGCAGGCGGTGCAGCGGGACGCCCGGGTCGGCGCGCGCGACGAGGACGAGCCGCAGCGTGGGCGGTGCGTACCGGACGAGGCGGCTGAGCACGTCGCGACCGGTCGGCCCGTGCACCTCGTGGACGTCGTCGACGACGAGCACGAGAGGTGTGGTCCGCTCACCGAGACCGACCAGCAGCGCGTCGAGACGTCCGCGCGCGCCGCGGTCCGCACCGGCGGCGGCGCGCCGCAGGGCCGTGCGCTCCTCCTCCGACAGCGCCACGGCGACCGCGGCCTCGAGGCCGCGCACCAGTCGCACGGGGTCGTCGTCGGACGCGTCGAGCGTGAGCCAGGCGACGGGGAGGCCGGTGTGCGCGGCCCACGACGCGACGAGCGTCGTCTTGCCGAACCCGGCGGGGGCGACGACCGCGGCGACCCGGTGACCGACGACGGCGGCCTCGAGCTCGGCCGTCGGACCCGGTCGTGGCACGACGTGCACCCCCAGGGGCGGTGTCGAGACCTTGACCCCCGGTGCCGTGCCGTGCGCCACGTGCCGGACGCTCACGAGGCGAACGTATCGGGCAATCGGGGCGGACGCGAGACCACCCGGGTGACGTTTCTCCTGACGACCGCCGTCGCGCGTTCACCTCGCCGCGTCCGGCCGTTCACCTCGCGGTGCGAGCCTGTCGACCGCGCGGCAGCGGGCCGCAGCAGGAGAGGACTACATGCGGGACATCTTCGACGCCGAGCTGGCGCAGCTCGGCCACGACCTCGTCGCGATGAGCGGCCGGGTCGAGCGCGCGATCACCGACGCGGGTGTCGCGCTCCTCACGGCGGACGTGACGCTCGCCGAGTCGGTCATCGCGGCCGACGTCGAGATCGACGCGATCGAGCGCGACCTGGACGAGCGGTGCGTGCTCCTGCTCGCCCAGCAGCAGCCCGTCGCGACCGACCTGCGCATCGTCGTGTCGGCGCTGCGCATGAGCGCGACGCTCGAGCGCATGGGGGACCTCGCCCGGCACATCGCGCAGGTCGCGCGCGGGCGCTACCCGCGGCACGCGATCCCGCACGGGCTCTCGGGCACGTTCACCGAGATGCACGACGCGGCCGTCCGCGTCGCGCGGCGGACGACGACGCTGCTCACCAACCACGAGCTGCCGCTGGCCGAGAGCATCGAGCAGGACGACGACCTCCTCGACGAGCTGCACGAGGACACGTTCGCCGCGCTGCTGTCGGGCGGCTGGGACGGCTCGATCCAGGAGACCGTCGACGTGACGCTGCTCGGCCGCTATTACGAGCGCTTCGGCGACCACGGCGTGTCGATCGCGCGTCGCGTGACGTACCTGGTCACGGGCGTGCTGAGCCAGGAGCTCGACCGCTCGGCCAGCTGACACCGCTGACGTCGGGCGCGCCAGGACTGCAGCACCTCGGTCCCGCGCCGGACGGACGAAGGCGCCGCCACCCCTGCTCGGGTGGCGGCGCCTTCGTGGTCTGCGGGGTCAGCGCCCCTGGTTCGCGACGGCCTTGATGGCCTCGGCGGCGGCCTCGGGGTCGAGGTACTGGCCGCCCTTCGTCACGGGCTTGAGGGTCTCCTCGTCGAGCTCGTAGAGCAGCGGGATGCCCGTCGGGATGTTGATGCCGGCGATCGTGTCGGCGTCGACGTCGTCGAGGTGCTTGACGATCGCGCGGATCGAGTTGCCGTGCGCGGCGACGAGGACCGTCTTGCGGGCCTGGAGGTCCGGCACGACGTCCGACTCCCAGTACGGCAGCGCGCGCTCGAGGACCTGCGCGAGCGCCTCGGCGCGCGGGATCGGCTCGCCCGCGTAGCGCGGGTCGCTGTCCTGCGAGTACTCGGAGCCGAGCTCGATGTCCGGCGGCGGCACGTCGTAGGAGCGGCGCCAGAGCATGAACTGCTCCTCGCCGTACTCGTTCAGCGTCTGCTTCTTGTCCTTGCCCTGCAGCGCGCCGTAGTGGCGCTCGTTGAGGCGCCAGCTGCGCTTCACCGGGATCCAGAGGCGGTCCGCGGCGTCGAGCGCGTAGTTCGCGGTCGTGATCGCGCGGCGCAGGAGCGACGTGTGCACGACGTCGGGCAGGACGCCCGCGTCCGTGAGCAGCTTGCCGCCGCGCTTCGCCTCCTCGACGCCCTTCTCCGAGAGGGCGACGTCCACCCAGCCGGTGAACAGGTTCTTGGCGTTCCACTCGCTCTCGCCGTGGCGGAGCAGCACGAGGGTGTAGGTCATGCGCCCATCCTGCCGCAGGGTGCGCGGAGCGTCGCCGGGACGTCCGTCCCTGGGACGGTCGCGCGGTCGGTGCTCTGCGGGAGGGGTCAGCCGGGTCAGCGGGAGCGGCGGGCCTCGGCGGCGACGCCGTAGACCTTGAGCACCTGGTCGGCGGCCGCGGACCACCCGAACCGCTCGGCGCTGCGCCGCGCGGCCTCGCCGTACGCGGCGCGCACGGCCTCGTCGGCCAGCACGTCGGCGAGCACGTCGGCCCACACCGCGGGGTCGTGGCCGCGCACGAGCCGGCCCGACACGCCGTCGTCGACGATCGTCCGCAGTCCCCCGACGGCAGCCGCGACGACCGGGACACCGCTGGCCTGGGCCTCCGCCGCGACCAGGCCGAACGACTCGCTGCGCGACGGCATCGCGACGACGTCGGCCGCGTGGTACCAGCGCACGAGGCTGTCGCGGTCGGCGGGCGGGCGGACGACGACGTCGTCGGCGACGCCGGTCACGGCCGCGAGCGCCTGGAGCTCGCGGACGGCCGTCGACCGACCGCTCGGGCCGCCGAGGACGACGAGCAGCGGCACCGGGCGGCCCGTCGCGCGCAGCACCCCGAGGGCGCGGACGAGGACGTCGGGAGCCTTGAGCGCCTGGACGCGCCCCGCGAACAGGACCACGTCGCGGCCGGCGGGCAGGCCGAGTGCGGCGCGGGCCGCACGACGCTCGGCGCCCGGCACGGGGGCGAAGCGGTCGAGGTCCACGCCTGGCTCGACGACGTGCACGCGCGACGGGTCGGCGCCGTAGAGGTCGACGAGCTCGCGGGCCTCGACGGGCGTGCTCGCGACCAGCGCGTCGGCGGCCGCGACGACCTCCTCCTCGCCGAGCACGCGCCCGCCGGGCTCGGGCTCGTCGCCGGGGGCCAGGGACGCGTTCTTGACGCGCGCGAGGGTGTGCGAGGTGTGGACGAGCGGGACCTCCCAGCGGTCCGCCGCGATCTGGCCGACCTGCCCCGACAGCCAGTAGTGCGAGTGCACGACGTCGTACCAGCCGGGACGGCGCGCGGCCTCGGAGCGCAGCACCCCCGCGGCCATGCCGCACAGCACGCCCGGCAGGTCGTTCTTGTCGAGGCGCTCGAACGGGCCTGCGGGCACGTGGTGGACGAGGACGGGTGGCACGACGCCCGCATCGACCTCGTCGGCCAGGAGGACCGCGCGGGACTCGTCGCGGGTCAGGGTGCGACCGCCGGCGTCGGTGCCCGGCACGACGACCGTCTCCGGGAGGTCCGACGACGTGGCCCGCGTGAAGATCTCGACGCGCGCACCGCGGGCGGCGAGCGCCTTCGACAGCTCGAGGACGTAGACGTTCATCCCGCCCGCGTCGCCCGTGCCCGGCTGGTCGAGCGGCGACGTGTGGACCGAGAGCATGGCGACGCGCGGGGCATGCTCCGAGGTCACGTGGGCTCCTGGGGACGGGCGGGTTCCTGCGCCCATTGTCGCCCCGGGATGCCGGTGCTCGCCGCGCGGGGCGCGAGATGCCCGTCACGTGGCGGCGGGCGGGGGCGTCGGAGGTGCGCTGCCCGCCGCCGCGCGCCCGTCGCGTGGCGTCCGGCGTCGGGCGGGCCAGGGTCGGTTGGCCCGCCCGACGCCGGGCCGGTCAGCGCACGACGAGGATCCGTGGCAGCGCGAGCGACGCCAGGTAGGTGCCGTCGCCGCCGTACGTCACGACCACGAGCGACGTGCGCGTGGACCGCGGCAGGTCGAGGACGGCGTGCCCGTCGGCGTCCAGCGTGCCCGTCGCGGCCTGGCGGCCGTTCAGCCACACCGTGACCGTGCCCGTCGGCTCGCGGCCCGCGACCCCGTCGACCTGCACGTGCACCTGCTTCGGGTCGTCGCGCCCCACCGTCCAGTCCGTGCCGGCCGTACGGACCTCGGGCCGGACCTTCCCGACGGTGAGGCGTCGCTCGTCGGACGTCGACGCCGCGACGGGCGGGTCGGTCGCCGCCGTGCCGCCGTACACGGCGACGACGGTGTGCCGACCGGTCGCGAGGTCGGCGGGGAGCCGCACCTCGGCGACGGCCTGGTCGCGGCCCTTGGCCGCCAGCGTGCCGGCCGCCACCGCCTCGCCGTCGACCCGGATCTCGACCGTGCCGGTCGGCGAGACGCCGTCCGCGCGGACGGTGACCTTCGCGGTGACCGCCTTGCCGAAGGGCGTCGACGACGGCAGCTGGAGCGACGTCGTCGACGCGACCGGGGCCGTCGTCGGGACGCCCGCGACCTGCGCGAGCAGGTCCGCCGCCTCGCCCGCCGAGCCCGCCATGAGCAGGTGCTCGGCATCGGCTGTCGCCGCAGCCGCGTCGGCCGGCGCGCTGCCCGCGACGACCGCCGCCTGGGCGAGGTCGCGCAGCAGCGACACGACCAGCCCGGCCGCGGTGGCCGTGGTCCGGTCGGTGCCGTCGAGCGCCGCGGCGGCGTCGGCGAGCAGCGGGACCGCGGTGCCGTAGGCAGCCGGGTCGAGCGTGCCGCCGTCCCAGACGTCGGCGTCGAGCACGGCCTGCACGGCGTCGCGCGCGTCGCTGGCCGGCAGGGGCTCGGCGGCCGTCGTCAGGCGGTCGCGCTGGGCGTCGGTCCGCAGGCCCCAGCCGTACGCGTACAGCGGGTCGTAGGCGTCGTCGCCCACGTTGACCGGCACCTGGCCGGCGTCCGCGGGCCAGGTCACGGGCAGCCGGCCGGTGAACGGCTGGTCGCCGAACAGCACGTCCGCGACGCCCGCGCCCTCCGAGCCCGGCAGCCACGACGCGACCAGCGCGTCGATCGCGTCGAGCTTGTCGGTGACGAGCTGCGGACGTCCGGAGACGACGAGCACGACGCAGTCGACCGCGGCGCACACGGTGTCGACCGCCGTCCGGTCCGCGGCCGACAGCGACAGGCTCTTGCCGTTGTTGCCGACGTCGCCGACGCCCTCCGCGTACGGCGTCTCGCCGACGACGACCACGCCGACGGTCGCGTCGCCGACGGGCGCGGACGCGTCCTTCGAGTACGTGACCGACGGGTTCACCGCCCGGATCGCCTCGAGGATCGACGTGCCCGTCGTCGTGTCGCCCGAGCCGCCCTGCCACGAGACCGTCCAGCCGCCCATCTGGTTCCCCAGGTCGTCCGCGTTCGAGCCCGCGACGTAGACGTGCGCGTCCTTCGCGAGCGGCAGCGCCCCGTCGTTCTTCAGCAGCACCTGGCTGCGCGCCGCGGCCTCGCGGGCCACCGCGCGGTGCTCGGCCGAGCCGAGGTCCGCGGTGTGCGTGCGGTCCGCGAAGGGCTGCTCGAACAGCCCGAGGGCGAACTTCTGCGTGAGGATGCGGCGGACCGCGTCGTCGACGCGCTCCTCGCTCACCACGCCGCCCTCGACGTTCGCGACCGTCGAGGTGATGAACGCGCCGAAGTTGTACGGCGCCATCGCCATGTCGAGCCCCGCGTTCACGGCCCGCGCCGCCTTCTGCGCGTACGTGCCGCCCGGCAGCTTGTCGATGCCCTCCCAGTCGGAGATCAGGAACCCGTCGAAGCCGAGCTCGCCCTTGAGCAGGTCGGTGTTGAGGGCCGTGTTCTCGTGCATCCGGACCGGGTCGCCGCCGTCGACCGACACCGCCGAGTACGACGGCATGATCGTCCCGACGCCCGCCTCGATCGCCGGGACGTACGGGTCGACGTGCAGGCGACGCAGCTCGTCGAGCGAGGCGACGCGCGTGACGCCCTGGTCGATCGGGTAGCCGTTGCCCGCCTGCTCCGGCACGTACGTCGTGCCGCCGTCGCCGACCCAGTGCTTCGCGGTCGCGAGCACCGTGTCGGGACCCGACAGGTCAGACGGGTCGTCGCCCTGGAGACCGGTCACGGCCGCCTCGGCCATCGCGGTGACGAGCGCCGGGTCCTCGCCGAACGACTCGTAGCTGCGGCCCCAGCGCTCGTCGCGCGTCACGCACAGGCAGGGCGCGAACGTCCACGGGACACCCGTCGCGCGCACCTCCTGCGCGGTGACCTGCTGCACGCGCTCGACGAGGCCCGGGTCGCGCGCCGCTCCCAGGCCCTCGTTGTGCGGGAAGATCGTCGCCCCGACCACGTTGTTGTGGCCGTGCACGGCGTCGACGCCGTAGACGAGCGGGATCTGCAGCCGGCTGGCGAGGGCCTCGCGCTGGAAGCCGTCGACCATGTCCGCCCAGCCGGTCGGCGTGTTGTCCTGCGGCACGGACCCGCCGCCCGACAGCACCGAGCCCAGGCCCAGCTCGCCGATCTGCGTCGGCGACTGCAGGCCCAGGCGCTCGGCCTGCGTCATCTGACCGACCTTCTCGGCGAGCGTCATGCGGCCGAGCAGGTCCTCCACGCGCTCGGCGGTCGGCCGGTCGGCGTCGAGGTACGGCATGCCGACCGCGTTGAGCACGACGCGCGGGTTGCGGTCGACCGCCGCGCCCGTCGCCGTGAGCGTGAGCGCGAGCGTGCGCGCCTCGTCCTCGGCCGCCGTGGCGTGCGTCGTGACCTCGACGCTCTGCGTCGTGCCGGACGCGGTGCCGGCTGCGAACGTGAGCGTCCCCTCGGCGGCGTCGTAGTGCTCGCCCGCCGTCGCGCTGCCGTCGGTCGTCGCGTAGGCGACCGTGACGTCCTCGGCCAGCGGCGCGCCGTCCGTCGTCGTGAGGACGACGGGCACCTGCGCGGTCTCGCCCGGGTCGACGAGGACGACGTCCTGCGCGGGCGTCACCTCCGCCGTCGGTGCCGGGACCGCCGAGCCGTAGAGCTGCACGTCGTCGACGGCCCAGCGCACCGGGTTCGCGGTGTTCGGCACGAACGTCAGCGCGTACCCCCACGCCGACGTGAGGTCGAGCGTCCCGTTGCGCGTCGCCTCGTCGCCCGGCTGGTAGCCGCCGAGCGTGAACTGGTCGAACGGCAGCTCCACGAGCTTCCAGCGGCTCCCGTCGGGCGACCAGTTGTCCTTGAACGTCGTCGCCCAGAGCTCCGAGTGCTCGCCGTCCGGGCCGCCGTCCTTGAGCTCGACCTTGATGTCGTCACCGGCCGTCGGCGACGCGGGACGCGTGTCCTGCGACGCGTACCAGAGCAGCCGGATGCCGCGGAACGACGACCAGTCCTGCGCCGCCGCGAGGTTCTGGCTGAAGCCACCCCAGCCGCCCGACGGGATCAGGTACTCGCCCGACAGGACGTGGTTGTCCGCCGGGCCCCCGTCGCGGTCCTGCTGGGTGACGCCGAGCGACACGTCGGCGCCCGCCGAGCCCCAGGTGAACAGGCCCACGGTCGTGCCCGGTTCCGCGATCGGGACGTCGCCCTCGGCGTCCTCGATCGTCGTCACCCGGTCGTAGAGCGCCACATCGTCGAACTGCCACGCGCCCGCGCCCAGGTCCGTGAGGGTGACCGCGAAGCCCGTCGACGCCGTGGGGTCGAAGCGTGCGTCGTTGCCGGGGTCGTTCTTGAGCCGCAGGTTCGCGAACGCGACGCTCACCTGGCGCCAGCCCGCGGTGTCGTCGACCACGCGCTCCTCGAACAGCTGCCCGCCGCTCTTGAGCTCGTACCGCAGCAGGCCGCCGTCCCCCGTGCCGCGGAACCAGAACGTGAACCCGTCGTGGTCCGACCAGTCCGTCGGGGCGAGGTCGTGCGTGAAGCCGAACCAGTCGCCCGGCGCGGGGGTGCCGCCGACGGTCGCGACCAGCACGTCGCCGCCGTCCGGCCGGTCGCCGGGCGTCGTCGTGAGCACGGGTGTGACAGGGGCGCTGATCCCCCACGTGGTGTAGCCCTGCGGGACGCCGTCCTCGAAGTCGTCGAGCACGGTCACCGCGCCGACGTCGGGCAGCGAGCCGTGCGGGGTGATGGTGAGCGTCGTCGTCGTGCGACCGCCCAGCACCAGGCCGTCCGACGGGTCGCTCAGCGTGAGGACGACCGTGCGCGCGGGCGCGAGCGGGCCGTGGTCGACCGTCGCGACCTCGACCGTCGCGCTCGTGCTGCCGGGCGCGAAGGTGACGACCTGGTCGACGGCCGTGTAGTCGCCGCCGGCGCTGGCGGTGCCGCCCGTTCTGGTCACGCGGACGCTGCGCTCGGCGTCCGCCGCGGTCGCCAGGACGACGGGGACCTGCGCCGTGCCGCCCGCAGCGACCGTGGCCGTCGACGCGCCGAACGCCACCGGGACCGCCTCGGGCGTGCCGAAGACCTCGACCGAGAACAGCGAGTAGCCGTACCAGTGCAGGACCGGGGCCTCCCAGTCGAAGCTCGTGCGCTCGTTCATCTGCACGCGCACGTACCGGGCGTCCGTCGGCGTGGCGAGCGCGACCTCGTCGGTGCCGCCGTCGCCCGCCGGCTCGGTGTGCACCGTCGTCCAGGACGCCGGGTCGTCGGGCGCCGTCGTCGCGACCTGGACCTCGTAGGCCTTCGCGTACGCCGCCTCCCACGCGAGCACGACGCGGTCGACCTCGGCCGTCGTGCCCAGGTCGACCTGCAGCCACGCCGTGAACTCGACGTCCTCGTCCGGGCCGTTGCCGCTCGCCCAGCGCGTCGCCGGGTCGCCGTCGACCGCCGCGGACGCCGGGAACGTGCCGTCCGCGTCCGCCTGGGACTGCGACGCCGTCGCCGTGCCGGTGTGCGCGAGGTCGCCGGGCGTCGCCGCTGCTGCGGCTGGCGGCGCGACCGCGGTGGCGGTGACCGTCGCGACGAGCGCGAGCGGGGCGGCCAGGGCCAGCGCCGCGAGGGCGGCCGTCAGCGGGGACCGCTGCGGGCCGGAGCGGACGCCGGTCCGCGTGGCGCCGAGCGGGTGGGCGGGGGCCCTGCGGGTGCGCAGGGTCGGACGGGCACGCAGCACGGTCACTCCTTCGTGACACCACGGCCGGGCCCCTGACCGGCCGGAGACCGCGGCCCCTGCCGTCGACGGGCTCCCTCGCCCGCCCGGCATCGCGTACGCCCGCGGCTGGCCACAGTCGACCACAAAGACTTACAGAGCAGTAAGTGCAGAAGGTCACGATTCGGTCACGGCGGGTCGCCGCAGCTCACACCGACACCCCTCGCCGGTCGGCGACTTCGCCCCGAGAGCGCGACATCGATGCCTCCACCTAGAGGAGAAGTCGCACTCCCCGATCAGAGGAGCCGCCCGGCGACCGCGCAGGTCAGGCGGCGAGGACGCAGGTCGGGGACGGGAGGTCGAGGGTCGAGACGATCTCGCCCGACGCGTCCAGCACGGTCAGGCGGTGCGCGCGCTCCAGGGCGACGACCACCCAGGGGCCGACGACCGCGAAGTGGCGCGGCCAGTGCCCGCCGAGCACGTGCGAGCGCCCGTCCGACAGCCTGCCGTCAGGACCGATCGCGTACCGCGTGAGGACGTCGGCGCCCCGGACGGTGACGAGCAGCTGGTCGCCGGCGACGGTCAGGTGCGACGGCAGCGCACCCGCCGGCTCGCGGACCGATCCCGACGTGGCGGTCTCGTCGTCGGTCGCGGGCGCGACCACCGCAGGGACGGTCTGCTTGGCGGTGCCGGTCGCCGTCTCGGGGTCCCAGGCCAGGACGTGGACCTGCACGTCGAGCTCCCCCGCGACGTACGCGGTGCGCCCGTCGGCGGCGAAGCCGACGTGCCGGGGACCGGTCCCGGGCGGCAGCGTCGCCGCGATCCCGTCGGGCTCGACTCCCCCGTCGACGACCCGGTACCGCCGCAGCTCGTCCGTCCCGAGGTCGGCGACGACCAGGTGCCGTCCACCCGGCGCGAGCACGGCGAAGTGCGCGTGCGTCCCCTCCTGCCGGTCCGTCACGGGCCCGCTGCCCTCGTGCCCGAAGGTCGACGGCTCGGCGGCGGCCTCCGACGGCTCGGCGGCGAGCACGCCCAGGTGGCCCGAGCCGTAGTTGGCGACGGCGACGAGGCCGTCGACGTCGGTGGTGACGTGGCACGGGTAGGCGCCACCGGACGCGCGGCGTGCCCGCTCGGTGAGCCCGCCGGCCTCGTCGACGTCGAGCGTCACGACCTCGCCGTCCTCGACCTCGAGGACCGCGTGCAGCGTGCGGCCGTCGGCGTCGGCCGCGACGAACGACGGCGACGGCAGCGTGACCACGAGCGACGCGTCGCCCAGCGCTCCGGTCGCGTCGTCGAGCGTCACCCGCCAGATGCCCTCGCCGAGCCCTACCGGGGTGCCGGCGCCTGCCTCGGGGTACGTGCCGATCCAGAGCTGAGTCACGACCGTCGAGCCTAGACCGGCCTGCGGTACCGCACCCGGCGGCGTCCGTGCCTGAGCAGCAGCTGCGCGGCCACGCCGTCGGGCGCGGGCGGGCGCAGCCGCCGACGTCGGGCCGACGAGCGCCGTCAGGCAGGGTCGGTGCCGTCGACGAGCCACGCGGACGGGTCGGCGACGACCCTCCGCAGGACCGTGAGGGCGGCGCCGGTCATCGCGGCGTGGTCGCCGGCGCGCGCGACGTCGACGGTCGGCTCTGCCCAGGGCGCCCCGATGACGTGCCGGTGGAGCGCGGCGAGCACGGGCCCGCGCACGTGGTCGGCGAGCGACGCGTACGTGCCGCCGAGGACGACGTGGCCGACGTCGACGAGGTTGACGACGTTGGCGAGCGCGGCACCCAGCACCGCGCCGGCCGCGGCGAGCGCGTCGCGCACCCCGGGGGCGCCGGCGGCGGCCGCGGCGACGAGCGCGTCGAGGCCGTCGTGCGGGTCGAGGCCGGCGGCGCGCAGCAGGGCGTCCTGCCCGGCGACCTGCTCGAGCGTGCGCCCGTCACCGACGAGCGTGTGGCCGAGCTCGCCCGCCCAGCCGTGCCGTCCGCTGAACAGGTCGCCGTCGAGGACGAGCGCGCCACCGACGCCGATCTCCCCCGACACGTAGACGAACGACGGCCGTACGCCGGGCTCGCGGCGGACGTCGGCCTCGGCGCGCGCGGCGAGGTCGGCCTCGTTCGCGAGCCGGGGCGGGTGGGTGGCGAACGTGCGCGACGCCGCGGCGGCGAGGGTTGCGACGTCGACGTCGCGCCAGCCCAGGTTGGGGGCGTACCGCAGGGCGCCGCCACGCGCGTCGACGAGACCGGGCAGCGCGAGGCCGACCCCGGCGAGCCGCACGGGACCGGGCACGTCGTCGCCCGGGACACCGACGGAGGGCGCGACCGGGGTTCCGGCGCCCCCGTCCGTGGCGCCGGGGGCGGTCGCGAGGCGGTCGGCGTCTGCAGTGTCCGACGCAGGTGTGCGCCGGTCGTCGGCTACGCCGCCGCGCCCGGTCGCGAGCCGGTCGGCGGCGGCGTCGACGAGCGCGCCGAGGCGGGTCAGCACGTCGGTCGGGTCGCTGCCGCGGAAGTCGCCGTGCTCGACGTGCTCGACGAGGACCCCGCGTGACAGGTCGAGCACGCGGACACCGAGGTAGTCGACGTTCACCTCGGCACCGAGCGCGGCGAGCGTGCCGGCCGCGGCGGTGAGCGGGACGGCGGGCCGCCCCGCGCGCTGCGTCGGGACGGGGTCGAGCTCGGCGACGAGTCCCCCCGCGACGAGCCTGTCGACGAGCGACGAGACGGTGGCGCGGGTCAGTCCGGTCGCGGCGGCGACGTCGGCGCGCGACGGTGGTGTGGCACCGGTCGCCGCCGCGTCCAGCACCTGGCGCAGGACGAGGCCCAGGTTGTGCTCGCGCAGGCTCCCCTGCCGCGCCGCCGTCGCCTTCACGGGGTTGACCCTAGCCGGGATCCGCCATAAGTTCATCCATACAACAAATCTCGTGCGACAGACCCCGCCGCACGAGGGCACTCGACGACGAGAGGTCCGTGATGGTCCGCAAGCCCACCCGCGACGACAAGTTCTCCTTCGGCCTGTGGACCGTCGGATGGAACGCCCAGGACCAGTTCGGCAGCGCCACGCGGCCGTGGCTGGACCCGGTCGAGTCGGTCCACAAGCTCGCCGAGCTCGGCGCGTCGCACGTGACGTTCCACGACGACGACGTCGTGCCCTTCGGCTCCGACGCGGCCGAGCGCGACCGCATCCTCGCGAGCTTCAAGAAGGCGCTCGACGAGACCGGCATCACGGTCGAGATGGTCACGACCAACACCTTCAGCCACCCGATCTTCAAGGACGGCGCGTTCACCTCGAACGACCGCCGCGTGCGCCGCTACGGCCTGCGCAAGGTCGTCCGCAACGTCGACCTCGCCGCCGAGCTCGGCGCGAGCACGTTCGTCATGTGGGGTGGCCGCGAGGGCGCCGAGTACGACTCGGCGAAGGACCTCAAGGCCGCGCACGACCGCTACGCCGAGGGCATCGACACGGTCGCCGCCTACATCAAGAGCAAGGGCTACGACCTCAAGATCGCGATCGAGCCCAAGCCGAACGAGCCCCGCGGCGACATCCTCCTGCCGACGATCGGTCACGCGATCGCGCTCATCGACCGCCTCGAGAACGGCGACATCGTCGGCCTCAACCCCGAGGTGGGCCACGAGCAGATGGCCGGCCTCAACTACACGCAGGGCATCGCCCAGGCGCTGTGGGCGGGCAAGCTCTTCCACATCGACCTCAACGGCCAGAAGTCCATCAAGTACGACCAGGACCTCGTCTTCGGCCACGGCGACCTGTTCTCCGCGTTCGCGACGGTCGACCTGCTCGAGAACGGCTTCCCGGGTGGCGGCCCCCGCTACGAGGGCCCGGTCCACTTCGACTACAAGCCGTCGCGCACCGAGGACTTCCAGGGCGTGTGGGACTCGGCCGCCGCGAACATGGCGACCTACATCCTGCTCAAGGAGCGCGCGCAGGCGTTCCGCGCCGACCCCGAGGTGCAGGAGGCCCTCGAGGCCGCCGGCGTCCTCGAGCTGTCGCAGCCGACGCTGGCCGAGGGCGAGACCCTCGACGACCTGCTGGCCGACACCTCGGCGTACGAGGACCTGGACGTCGACGCGGTCGCCGAGCGCGGCTTCGGCTTCGTCCGCCTCAACCAGCTCGCGCTCGAGCACGCGCTCGGCGCTCGCTGACCCGCACGACGCCGCCCGCCCCGGCTCCGCACCGGGCGGGCGGCGTCGTCGGCCGTCCGGACGACCCGGCCCCGTCCCCCGGGGTCGGGTCGTCGCGGCACCGGCTCCTCGCTCCACCCTCACCCGGCCCCCGCTCCGGACCGCGCGACGCCGCCGGTCCGCCCGCCGAAGGAAGCCTCATGACGTTCGTCGCCGGCGTGGACTCCTCCACGCAGTCCTGCAAGGTCGTCGTCCGCGACGCCGACACCGGAGAGCTGGTCCGCCAGGGCCGCGCCTCGCACCCCGACGGCACGTCCGTCGACCCGCGCCACTGGTGGGACGCGCTGCAGACCGCGATCGCCGACGCGGGCGGCATCGACGACGTCGACGCGATCTCCGTCGGCGGGCAGCAGCACGGCATGGTCGCGCTCGACTCCTCGGGCGAGGTGGTCCGCGACGCGCTGCTGTGGAACGACACCCGCTCCGCGCAGGCTGCCCTCGACCTCATCGAGGAGCTCGGTGACGGCGACGCCGAGAAGGGCGCGCAGGCGTGGGCCGACGCCGTCGGCTCGGTCCCGGTCGCGTCGCTCACCGTCACGAAGCTGCGCTGGCTGCGCGACGCCGAGCCGGAGAACGCCGACCGTGTCGCGGCTGTCGCGCTCCCCCACGACTGGCTGACGTGGCGCCTCGGCGGCAACGGCGCCGGCTCGGGCGGCGCGGGCCTCGACCAGCTCGTGACCGACCGTTCCGACGCGTCCGGCACCGGCTACTGGTCGCCGGTCACGAACGACTACCGGCTCGACCTGCTCGAGCGCGGCCTCGGCCACCGGGTGCACCTGCCCCGCGTGCTCGGCCCCTCCGAGGCGGGTCCGAGGGCCGTCGTCGGCGGGCGCGAGCCGATCCTCGGCCCCGGTGCGGGCGACAACGCCGCCGCCGCCCTCGCGCTGGGTCTCGGCCCGGGCGACGTCGCCGTGTCGATCGGCACGTCGGGCGTCGTGTCCGCGATCGCCTCCTCCCCCACCGCCGACGGCTCCGGTCTGGTGACCGGCTTCGCCGACGCGACGGGCGCGTTCCTGCCGCTCGCGTGCACGCTCAACGCGTCGCGCGTGCTCGACGCGGCCGCCCGGATGCTCGGCGTCGACCACGCGGGCCTGTCCGAGCTCGCCCTGTCCGCCCCCGCGGGCGCCGACGGTCTCGTCCTCGTGCCCTACCTCGAGGGCGAGCGCACCCCCAACAAGCCCGACGCGACCGGCGCGCTGCACGGCCTGCGGCTCGCGAACACGACGCCCGCGCACCTCGCACGCGCCGCCGTCGAGGGCATGCTGTGCGCGCTCGCCGACGGCATCGACGCGCTGCGCGCCCAGGGCGTCGCCGTCGAGCGGCTGTTCCTCATCGGCGGCGGCGCGCAGTCGCGGGCCGTGCGGGAGATCGCGCCGACGGTCTTCGGCCTGCCTGTGCACGTCCCGACGCCCGGCGAGTACGTCGCCGACGGCGCCGCCCGCCAGGCCGCGTGGGTCCTCTCGGGCTCCGCGACCGCCCCGGCCTGGACCGCCGCGGCCGAGGCGGCCGTACACAGCGCCGACCCCGTCGCTCGCGTGCGCGAGCAGTACGCCGCCGTCCGCGAGCTGACGGGCACCCGCCCGCTCTGACGCGCACCCGCCTCGCCTGACGAGAGCCCGGCCCCTCCGACGGACCGGGCTCTCGCCGTCCCACCCGGCTCCCTCCTCGCCGAGTTCGTGACTCCGTGCCG
>NZ_JAPESW010000129.1 GCF_028527925.1 Cellulomonas fimi | reverse complement strand
GTGCACCCGCCGACCCGCCCCCGACCGGCGTGGCCCCACGTGTCGCCACGCCGAGCACGACATCAGCGCCGCGTAGGGGGTCCCACACGGCGCTGATGTTGTTCTCGTGCTCAGTGGTGCGTGGTCCGGGCGGGGCGGCTCATGCCGGTCGCCGCCCGGGCCGGGTCACGCGCAGAGGGCCGTGTCGATCACCGCGTCGACGTGCTGCATCGCCTCGGGGTCGGAGACCGACGACGGGAGCGCCGTGACCGCGACGGACGCGGCGCGGCCGTCGGTCGTCACGCCCTCGCGTGTCGAGTAGCCGAAGATGTCGCCGCCGTGTCCCCACGCGACACCACCGCAGCTCAGGGCGGTCTCGGCGATGCCCAGGCCGTACCGCATCGGCCCCCACTCGGCGGGCACGGGCACGGTCTTCTGCATCTCGGCGAGCTCGGCGGCACCGACCAGGCGGCCGTCGAGGATCGCGGTGTAGAGCCGGATCAGGTCGCTCGGCGTGCCGACGACGTCGCCCGCGGCCCAGGCCGCGCTCGGGTCGAGCTCCGTCACGTCGCGCAGCGTCCCGCCCGGGGTGTCCGAGTGGTAGCCGTGCGGGTGGCGTCCGCGGATCTCGCGCTCGCCGACCGCGGGGAGGTACGTGTCGCGCAGGCCTGCCTTCTCGATGACGCGCTGCGTGAGGACCTCGTGCAGCGGACGGCCGGTCACCTTCTCGACCAGCAGCCCGGCGATCACGTAGTTCGTGTTGCTGTACGACCACGACGTGCCCGGCGCGAACGTCGCCGGTCGCGTCAGGGCGGCGTCGAGCAGCGCGCGCGGCTGCACATAGGTGTTGATCATCGCGTCGACGCTCGACAGCCCGTCCGCGAGCAGCACGTCG
>NZ_JAPESW010000128.1 GCF_028527925.1 Cellulomonas fimi | reverse complement strand
GCGTGCAGGGCTTTGCGCTCCACACGGGCGGCTTGTTCCAGGTCGACGTGGTAACGCTCCATCAACGAGGTGAGCGTGCGCTCACGCACGTCTTCATGGTGGTGGCGGCCCAATAGGTCGTAGAGCACGCCTTCACGTGGTGCGCCATCGCAGTGGTCCATGCGTTGCAGCTCAAGGGCGTCGAAGATCGCTTCGAGAATCGCCAGGCCGGCCGGGAAGATGGTGCGACGATCGGGCTTGATACCGTCGAAGTCGATTTTCTCGGCGTCCCCCAACTTGAACAGCTTACGCTTGAGCCATGCCAGGCCTTCGGCATTGACTTCGCCAGTGCCGTGGCCGCCGGCTTTCAGGGCCAGGCCGATGGCGCGGATGGTGCCGGACGAACCGATGGCTTCGTCCCAGGTCAGGCGGTGCAGGGCGTGCTCGATGCTCATGATCTCCAGCCGCGCCGCCGTATAGGCCTGGGCGTAGCGCGCTGGGGTGATCTTGCCGTCCTTGAAGTAACGTTGGGTGTAGCTGACGCAACCCATCTGCAGGCTTTCGCGCAGCAAGGGCTCGAATCTTTGCCCAATGATGAATTCGGTACTGCCGCCGCCGATGTCGGCGACCAGGCGTTTGCCGGGGGTGTCGGCCAGGGTGTGGGACACGCCTAGATAGATCAGGCGCGCTTCTTCACGACCGGAGATGACTTCGACGGGATGCCCAAGGATCTCCTCGGCGCGGCGTATGAATTCGCCACGGTTGCGGGCTTCGCGCAACGCGTTGGTGCCGACGATTCGCACGGCACCCAGGGGCATGCCGTTGATCAACTGGGCAAATCGCTTCAGGCAAT
>NZ_JAPESW010000127.1 GCF_028527925.1 Cellulomonas fimi | reverse complement strand
GCTCCACCGCGTACACATCCATCGGCCCTTCTACCACGCACAGCAGCGTGTCGTCGCGGCGTGGGTCGGCGCATTGCGGGCAGAGTTCTTCTTCAGTGAGGGTGCGACACTGGCGACAGTGACCGACACCGGTCATGGCCTGGCTCAAGGCCTGGGCCAACCGGCGCCGCCGCTGCGATCACGCTCCAGCAGTTGCAGCGCCATACGCTGGGCGGTTTTCTGGCCGACACCCGGCAAAATGCGCAGGGCGTCGATCAGTTGGCGAATCAGGGGGCTGAAGCTCATGGGCGAAGGGTCCGACAAAACAACGAGACGCGGTTTATACCCGCGCCCCGGATAAGCGTCAAATGCGCACGACCAACTTGCCGAAGTTGCGCCCTTCCAACAGACCGATAAAGGCCTCGGGCGCCCGCTCCAGGCCCTCGACCACATCCTCGCGGAACTTGATCTTGCCGTCGCGCACCCACGGCGCCATGGCGCTTTGGAATTCGGGCTGGCGATCACCGTAGTCATCGAACACGATAAAGCCCTGGATCCGCACGCGCTTGGTCAGCAGCGTGCGCTGCAGGGCCGGCAACCGGTCGGGTCCGCTGGGTGCTTCATGGGCATTGTAGCCGGCGATCAACCCGCACAGCGGAATCCGGGCCTTGGGATTAAGCAAGGGCACCACGGCGTCGAATACCTTGCCGCCGACGTTCTCGAAATAGATGTCGACGCCCTTGAAGCAGGCGTGGGCCAATTCGTCGGCGAAGTGTGCACTTTTGTGGTCGACGCAGGCATCGAAGCCCAACTCCACCACCACGTAGCGGCACTTGTCCGCGCCCCCTGCGATCCCGACCACGCACAAGCCCTTGAGCTTGGCCCCCTGCCCTACCCCCGAGCCCAC
>NZ_JAPESW010000126.1 GCF_028527925.1 Cellulomonas fimi | reverse complement strand
TTTTTGAAGGGCGATTCTACCATTTCTTCAAACTAGTCCTTTTTAAATCGACGCTTCTTTTGTCTTTGCCAACCTCCTTTTTCTTTTGGAGGCTTATTTGATAGAGAAGGTCTTTTTCGGCAACAGCTCTATCATATTCTTCGTCACGCCAACTGCGGGGCTTACGAGGCTTTTGCATACCCAAAACCTCTGTGGCTGCTGTTTTTACCACATCCAAGCACCTTATCCATTGTTTGTTGATATCCCGCTCACTCGGAAGCGTATTAAGTCGTGTTGTGACTAGATCCTCGTATTGTTGTCGTGTGGCCACATTGTTCAATGATGAAATGTTGAACTTACGCTGAGGGTTGTTTGTTGGCCTTTTCGAGGATATCCTGCAGCGTATACGTGCTTGTACTAGATGGTGGTCGGAGTCGATGTTGGCACCCCTCATAGTCCTCACATCAAGGATGTTTGTTCAATGCCGGATGTCACACAGCACGTGGTCGATTTGGTTTTTGGTCGCTCCGTCCGGTGAAATCCAAGTTTGAAGATGGATTCTACGATTCGGGAAACAGGTACTTCTAATAACAGAACTCCTCGCAGCTGCAAACGAAATCAGTCTCAAACCGTTGTCATTGGTGATGTTTTGGAGGCTGTGCATGCCTATAGTTCCTTTGTAGGTGTCTTCTTTACACACCTTAGAATTGAAATCCCCCAAAACCAGCTTCATGTCGTACGCTGGAATGGTGGAATACGCTTTGTCAAGCTGTTCGTAGAAGAAGTCTTTCACTTATTCGTTGGCATCTTCGGTGGGTGCATGAGCGCAAATTATGCTGATGTTGTAAAATTTGCTTTTTAATCGGAGCATGCATAACCTTTCGTTGATAGGCGTCCAACGGGTTACGCAGTACCTGGCT
>NZ_JAPESW010000125.1 GCF_028527925.1 Cellulomonas fimi | reverse complement strand
GTTGAAAAACGGTGACTTGCTGAAAACCCTGCTGGAAGCGCTGGATGAACCCCAACGCAAAACCTTGCTGGGAGAAGCATTCGGCGACCCGCCAACCTCCCTGGACAATCGCGCGCTTAAACTCAGGAAAAAACTGGCCGGGCTGGCTCAATCGCATCGAGCTGAATTGTTCAACACCCGCTACCAACAGCTGGATCGCCCTGTCACCCCTCGCCAACAGGCCATGATCGACAACACACCCGGATTGCCGCTCACCGCAGCCGACGCCCTGCTGGACACCGCCAACAGCCAGGAACTCAAGGCCGTTGACGAAGGAACAGTTCCCGCGCGCTTGACCGAGCTGGCGCAAGCGTTGCGAGACGAAGCCGGGGTGAACCATGCCTACGACGGTTTATACCTCGACTCTACGGACAACCTGGACACCCACCGACTGGCCTTGCACTCCCTGGAGCAATTGCCCGGCTGGGCAGGAAAAAGGGTGCGCATTGAGATCAGAAGCTCCACACCCGAGACCACCCTCCTGGATGCCATCGGCAAACCCAAGGCACGCATCAAAAGAGTCCTGGTGCGCTCGGCCGATGGGCGTTACACCCCGCAAGACGACAGCGGCGAACTGTCCGGCGCAACCGACCTGTACAACGCGGTGCTCCAGGCCCTGCCCGATGCCGAGCGCAACGCCCTGGGCCTGCGCATCGGCCAAGGCCCCGATCTGCGGCTGGCCCTGCGCACCCATGCACTGAAACGCGCCCCCTTGCGCAAGCTGATCACCGCCGAGCCCGCCCGCGCGCCTACCGACACCCGCACCCATCTGCGCCTGCTGGGCATGGACAACTACCCACCGGCTGCACCGGCTGAACAGCCCAACGCGCAGGCGTTGGCACGAGAGCTGTATCCAGCCCACG
>NZ_JAPESW010000124.1 GCF_028527925.1 Cellulomonas fimi | reverse complement strand
GGCGACGAGGCCGCCCGTCGCCATCGTCGCGGCGGCGAGGAGTCCCGCGGCCGCCCGTCGTGCTGTCATGGCTTCCCCTTCGGTTCGCGCGCGGGCGGCGTGGCTCGTGCGCTGCGGACCCCGCTCCGCGGCCGGCAGTCCTCGGGCGGGGGTGGGTCGTCGCCTGACGTTAGGGAAGCGCTCGCCGCCGCGGGAGACCCGGGCGCGCGGTGAAGCGTTTCGGGCTTTGAACGATTCAAGGCGACCGACGGTGTGCACGCTCACATCGGACCCAGGTCGTCGCTCGCACGCCTCCCACGCTGCGCGAGGACGACCGACCGCAGACCCGGACGAGGCCCAGGGGGCGGGGCCCGGACCGCCCGGACTGTGGTCGCGGGCCGCGCCCCCACCGCGCGAGAGCCGTCGCCGTGCGCGCCGCGGCCCACCCCGTCAGAGCCGCGCGAGGACCGCGCCGCCGTGCACGCCCAGCACCTGGCCGGTCGTGAAGCCGGCGTCTGCGGCCGCCAGGTACGCGACCGCGGCCGCGACCTCGTCCGGCGTGCCCGGGCGGCCCGCCGGCACGCGTGCCAGGCGCCGCGCACGGTCCTCGTCGTCCAGGCGACCCGTCCAGAAGCCCGTGTCCGGCACGAATCCGGGCGCGACCGCGTTCACCGTCACGCCGTCCGCCGCGACCTGGGCCGCCACGCCCGTGACCCACGCGTTCACCGCCGCCTTCGCCGCGCCGTACGACCCCGCGCCCCGGAGCGCCGCCACCGACGACACCGCGACGACCCGGCCGCCCGGCCGCGGCAGGTGCGGCAGCAGCGCCTCGCCCAGCAGCACCGTCGTCAGGACGTTGAGGCGGAAGTCGTCGACCCACAGCCGCGCGGTCGCCGCCAGGTCGTCGCCGTCGGGCTCGAGCATCCCGCCCGCGTTGAGCACCAGGACGTCGACGGACCCGCCGTCGA
>NZ_JAPESW010000123.1 GCF_028527925.1 Cellulomonas fimi | reverse complement strand
AGGAAAAAACACCGACCATGCTTGTGGCGAAGAAGATAGAAAAACAGTTAAAATTAGTATTAGTGAACAATTTGCATCTAGAATACTTATCTCTTATTTAAGCGAAATGCAGGTGGGATAGTATGGCGACGGGTTTATATGTAGTTTTTTTTTTCGGCTCCACAGCAGGCTGGTCAGGGCCCAGGCGGAGAAGACCAGGAATGCGAGCGCCAGGGGCTCGCGCAGTAACGCTTTCAGCTCCCGGGGGCGCATGCACAACATGAACAGGGTCGGTACGCTGAACAGGATGTAGACGATTCGATGCAGTACGTTGCGGTTGGATACGAAGAACAGCGAACTCAGTAATAACAACAAGCCAATGGGCAAAATCCACAGGACCAGGAAGTCGAAAACGCGATTTGAGCCATAGATCAGGCGCTTGGAGTGCATACAGTAAAGCCATTCCATTTTGAGAAAGCCAACCATCTTAAAGTAGTGGCTATGTAATGTCGCTGGTCGGGTCCGACCAGGCTGTGGGTCATGCAGGGTGCAAGTACAACAGAGAAGCTGTGCTAAAGTCAGCCTCCTTTTTCAAAACGCCGCGTGATATGACCGACTCCAGTCCGAGCGCAAGCCCTTCGAGCTTGAAAATATACTTCCGCCTGCTCAGTTACGTTAAGCCCTACGCCGGCTTGTTCGCGCTGAGCATCGTCGGATTTCTGATTTTCGCGTCGACCCAGCCAATGCTGGGGTACATCCTCAAGTACTTCGTCGACGGCCTTTCCAATCCTGAAGCCGTGCTGTTCCCCAGCGTGCCATTCCTGCGGGACCTGCAATTGCTGCAGGCCGTGCCGTTGCTGATCATCCTGATTGCCGCCTGGCAGGGCCTCGGTTCGTTCCTTGGCAACTACCTGCTGGCCAAGGT
>NZ_JAPESW010000122.1 GCF_028527925.1 Cellulomonas fimi | reverse complement strand
TCCCCGCCTTGACCTGGTGCCGGACCGCGCCCGACGGGTCGAGCACCACCCCCAGGACCTTGCTGCCCCCGATGTCGAGCCCGACGGACCAGCCGCCGGACCTCACCCGCACGTCCACGTCAGCCCTTCACCGCGCCCGCCACCAGGCCGGACGTCATCTTTCCCTGCACGAACAGGAAGAACACGATCACGGGCACGGCGATGATCGCCGCACCGGCCATGACCACACCCCAGTCGGTGGCCCGGTTCGCCTCGACGAGGCCCTGGAGCCACAGCGGCAGGGTGCGCTGCGCCGGGTCGGTCATGACGACGAGAGCGAGGGTGTACTCGTTCCACGCCTGCAGGAACCCGTAGACGCCGGACGCGACGAGGCCTGGGGCCAGCAGGGGGAACGTGATGCGGAAGAACGCGCCGGTGCGGGAGAGCCCGTCGACCATCGCGGCCTCCTCGAGCTCGATCGGCACGCCCGCGACGAACCCGCGCAGCATCCAGATCGTGAACGGCAGGATCGCGGCGGTGTAGACGAGCGCGAGGCCGCCGACCCGGTTCACCAGGTCCCAGCCGTCGAGCAGCTGGTACTGCGAGATGAACAGACCCTCGGCGGGGATCATCTGCACGACGAGGACCGTGAGGATGAACGACTTGCGGCCCTTGAACCGGAACCGGCTCACCGCGAGCGCCGCGAGGAACGCGAACAGCAGCGCGGCGACCAGCACGATCACGACGACCGACAGGGACACGCGCATCGACGCCCAGAACGAGGCGTCGTTCACGACCCGGCGGAAGTTCGACCAGGTGCCGCCGAGCGGCAGGAACGTCGGGTCCGGCGCCTGCAGCTTGTTGAGCGGCAGGAACGCGCTGTTGATCATCCAGTAGACGGGGAACACCCAGACCACCGCGACGAGCACGGCGACCAGGCCGAGCAGGCGCCGCGCGAGCGGGCTCTGCGTCCGGCCGGCGTCCGTCGACGCGCGTCGGCGGGGTG
>NZ_JAPESW010000121.1 GCF_028527925.1 Cellulomonas fimi | reverse complement strand
GGGCGGCGCCCTCACCGGGGAAGACGTCCGGGACCCACGAGTACTTGTCGGTGATGCCCCAGATGGTCACGCCCTGGCAGCGGGTCACCTGCAGGCAGGCCTGGACGACCTTCTTGTAGTCGGCGGCCTGGGTCGCGAGCTTGGAGGAGTCCGAGGGCGTCCGCATGCGGATGTCGAGCTCGGTGATGCGCACGTCGACGCCGAGGTCGGCGAACCGCTGCAGGTTCTGCCGGAAGTCCCCGGGCACCTGGCCGACGATGAGGTGCGACTGGAAGCCGACGCAGTCGATCGGCACACCACGCGCCTTGAAGTCCTTCACCAGGTCGTAGAGCGAGTTGCTCTTCGCGTTGACGCCCTCGACGTTGTAGTCGTTGATGCAGAGCTTCGCGGTCGGGTCGGCCGCGCGCGCGGCCCGGAACGCCGTCTCGATGTAGCCGTTGCCGAGCTTCTGCTGGAACGGCGAGTCCTGCCGCCGGCCGCCGCCGTCGGCGAACGCCTCGTTGACGACGTCCCACGACGCGACCTTGCCCTCGAAGTGGTCGGCGACCTTCGTCACGTGGTTGACCATCGCGCTCTCGAACGCGCTGCCGTTGAGGTTCTTCGCCCAGTCCGGCAGCTGCGAGTGCCAGACGAGCGTGTGGCCGTACAGCTCCTTGCCGGTGGCCGCGGCGTAGCTCGCGACCTGGTCGCCCGCGCCGAAGCTGAAGCTGTTCTGCGACGGCTCGGTCGCGTCCCACTTCATCGCGTTCTCGGCGACGACGAGGTTGAACTCGGTGTCGGCGATCGACTTGTACGCGGACTCGGACAGGCGGTTCGGGTCGAGCGCGAAGCCGATGTCCTTCCCGGCGGCGTCGGCGGCCTCCTTCAGGGTCGTGGCGGCCTGCGCGGGCAGCGCGACCGCCGTCCCGAGCACGAGCGTCGCGGCGGCCGCGGCGATCGACGTGCGCAACGCCGTGCGGGAACGGCGCGTCGTACGGCAAGGTGCGGG
>NZ_JAPESW010000120.1 GCF_028527925.1 Cellulomonas fimi | reverse complement strand
ACCGGCGAAGTGAACCAGGGCCAGGTGCAAACAGCCATCAGCTACAAGTTCGACTAGGTTGGTCTGGGGTTTGCAATGAGGCTCTGGAATCCATTTTTCCAGGACACTCTTCATGGCTCGCCCCGCTTACCGCCTGTTGCATCATTCGCTGTGGGACCTGATCCCCATTGCCCTGGGCCTGGCGCATTTCGCCTTTGTCATCTGGCTGGTCAGCGCGTTCCACAGCCTGAGCTGGTGGGCGCTCGTGCCCCTGGCGCTGGTCTATGCGATCAGCCTGTCGTGGAGCATCAACAGCATCTCCCACAACCAGATCCACAACGCCTACTTCAGCCATCGTGCGATGAACCGGGCGTTCGATTTGCTGCTGTCGGTGACCATCGGCTTTTCCCAGACGCTCTACCGCGACATCCATAACCGCCATCACCGTGGCAACGCCGACCTGCCGGGCCCGGACGGTAAAACCATCGACCCGCTGTCGATCTACCAGCGCGGCCACAATGGCCAGCCGGAAAACCCGTGGGCTTACACTTTCCTGAGTTTTTTCCGCGACGATCCCAAGCCGTTCTACGACGAGATGAAGCGCAAGCGCCCGGCCGATGCGCGCTGGGTCAAGGTCGAGATCGGCGTGACGGTGGCGTTCTATATCGCCCTGGCCTTCTACAACTGGCAGGCGGTGCTGTGGCTGTTGCCGTTCTGGTACCTGGGCCAGTGCCTGTCATCGCTCAACGGCTACTACGAACATTTCGGCGGCAACCCGGACCTGCCGATTGCCTGGGGGGTGAGCTCCTACAGCGTGCTGTACAACCTGATCTGGATGAACAACGGCTACCACGCCGAGCACCACTACCGGCCCAAGATGCACTGGACCAAGGTAAAGGCGTTTCATCGGGAAATTGCCGAGCAACAGCGTGCGGCAGGGGTGAGGCAGCTTCCAGTGTCACACGGGTTGGGCTTTCTGGTGGCGCACAGAAAACCCTGACTCGCCACTAACCCCTGTGG
>NZ_JAPESW010000011.1 GCF_028527925.1 Cellulomonas fimi | reverse complement strand
CTTCTACGTGCAGCGCAACGCGGCCGTGCACCGCGGCGCGCACCAGCTCGCGGAGGAGGCCACCGAGGCGTTCGAGGACGCGCGCGCACGCGTCGCGTCGTTCGTCGGAGTTTCGCCCGGCGAGCTCGTCTGGACGTCGAACGCGACAGCCGCGATCAACCTCGTCGCGTACGCGATGTCCAACGCGTCGCTCGGCCGCGGGGGAGAGGCGTCGGCGCGGTTCGCGCTGCGGCCCGGCGACGAGATCGTCGTGACCGAGGCGGAGCACCACGCGAACCTCGTGCCGTGGCAGGAGCTCGCCGCCCGCACGGGCGCGACGCTGCGCTGGATCGGCGTCGACGACGACGGGCGCCTGCGCCTCGACGACCTCGCGACGGTCGTGGGGGAGCGCACGCGCGTGCTCGCGTTCTCGCACGCGTCGAACGTGACGGGGGCGATCACGCCCGTGCGGGCGTTCGTCGACCGTGCGCGGGCCGTCGGGGCGCTCACCGTCCTCGACGCGTGCCAGTCGGTCCCGCACCTGCCGGTCGACCTGGACGACCTCGGCGTCGACTTCGCGGCGTTCTCCGGCCACAAGATGCTCGGCCCGACCGGTGTCGGCGCGCTCTACGGGCGCCGCGAGCTGCTCGAGGCCATGCCGCCCGTGACGACCGGCGGGTCGATGGTCGAGGTCGTCACCATGGAGCGCACGACCTACGCCCCGCCGCCGCAGCGGTTCGAGGCCGGCACGCAGATGGTGTCCCAGGCCGTCGGCATGGGCGCCGCCGCGTCCTACCTGGCCGAGCTCGGGATGGACGCCGTCGCCGCGCACGAGGCGCATCTCACGCAGCTCCTGCTCGACGCCGTCGCGTCCGTGCCGGGCGTCCGCGTGATCGGGCCGACCGACGCGCGCGACAGGCTCGCGAACGTGTCCTTCGTCGTCGACGGCGTGCACGCGCACGACGTCGGCCAGGTGCTCGACGACGCGGGCGTCGCCGTGCGCGTGGGCCACCACTGCGCGCAGCCGCTGCACCGCCGGTTCGGCGTCGCCGCGACCGCGCGCGCGTCGGCCGCGGTCTACACGACCGACGAGGAGATCGAGGTGTTCCGGGAAGCACTCGCAGGGGTGCGGACGTTCTTCGGTCTGGAGGAGGGGAGCAACGCATGAGCACCTCGATGGAGCAGCTGTACCAGCAGGTCATCCTCGACCACGCGAAGTACCCGCACGGGCGGGGCCTCGGGTCGCCGGTCGTGGGCGACGCCCGCACGGCCGAGTCGCACCAGGTCAACCCGACCTGCGGCGACGAGGTGACCCTGCAGGTCGACGTCGACACCGCCGGCGTCGTCCGGGACGTGCGCTGGGAGGGTCAGGGGTGCTCGATCTCCCAGGCCTCGGTGTCCGTCCTGCACGACCTGGTGGTCGACCAGGACCTCGGCGCGGTCGACGACCTCGCCGGGACCTTCCGCGCGCTCATGCAGTCCAAGGGCGCCGGCCTCGGCGACGAGGCGGAGGACAAGCTCGGCGACGCCGCCGCCTTCACGGGCGTCGGCCGTTACTCGGCCCGCGTCAAGTGCGCCCTGCTCGGCTGGGTCGCCCTGAACGACGCACTCATCAAGACCGGCGCGACGCGCACCAAGGAGGACGCATGAGCACCGAGACCAACCCGACCACGGTCGCCGACGTCGAGGAGGCCATGCGCGACGTCATCGACCCCGAGCTCGGCATCAACGTCGTCGACCTCGGCCTCGTCTACGGGGTCGTCATCGACCAGACGAACACCGCGGTCATCGACATGACCCTCACCTCCGCGGCATGCCCGCTGACCGACGTCATCGAGGACCAGTCCGCGCAGGCGCTCGAAGGCATCGTCGACGGCTTCCGCATCAACTGGGTCTGGATGCCGCCGTGGGGCCCGGAGAAGATCACCGACGACGGCCGCGCCCAGATGCGCGCGCTCGGCTTCAACATCTGAGAAGCCGAGCAGCCCGTCGCGACGACGCCCGCCTCCCGCCGGAGGTCGGGCGTCGTCGTGCGTCCGCCCCCGGCCGCGCGCCGGCTGGTCACACCCGCGGGAGATCGTTGACGGCCCGCAGGGGAGCCGAGAGGGTCACCGGGCCCGTCATCCACGGCGCGTGCGTGGGGAGGAGCGCGACCTGCCAGGCTCCGGCGGGGATGAGGGACGAGGGCGACGGCAGTCCCAGCGGGTCGGCGGCGACGAATCCGCGTCGGCCGTAGTAGCGCGGGTCGCCCTCCAGCAGGACGAGCGGCCAGCCGGCCGCCGTCGCGGCGTCGAGCGCGGCGGTCACGAGCGCGGTGCCGATGCCACGGCCCTGGGCGGCGGGGGTCACGGCGAGCGGCGTGAGCGTCAGGGCGGGCACCGTACCGCGCGGGGAGTCCACGTCGACGCGCGTGAGGAGGACGTGCCCGACGACGTCGCCGTCGTCCCCGGCCGCGACGAGCGACAGGCCGTCGACCCACGCGGGATCGGCACGCAGGGCGTCGAGCATCGACAGGACGTGCTCGGCGTGCTCGCCGAACGCGGCGGTGACGACCTCCCCCACGGAGTCGACGTCGGCGGGGGTCTCGGGGCGGATCAGCACGCGCGCGACCGTAGCCCGCCGCCCGAGCGGTCGCAGCCTCTTTCGCCCCGCGGCTACGCCGGCAGCGGCGCCGTCTCGCGCACCACGAGCCGCGTGGGCAGGAGCAGCGAGCTCGGCGTCTCCCCGTCGACGACGGCGAGGAGGACGCGCGCCATCTCGTGGCCGAGCGAGCGGATCGGCTGCTGGACGGTCGTCAGCGGCGGGTACGCGAGCTCGGCGATGGGGAGGTCGTCGAAGCCGACGACCGCGACGTCCTCGGGCACGCGTCGTCCCTGCTGCGCGAGCGTGTGGAGCGCACCGACGGCCATGTTGTCGGACGCGACGGTGACGGCGTCGAGTTCGGGTGCACGCTCGAGCAGGCGCTCCATGGCGCGGGCGCCGCCCTCGCGCGTGAAGTCGGCACGCTCGACGAGCGTGGTGTCGAGGTCGGCGACGGAGAGCGCGTCGGTGACGCCCTCGAGTCGGGCGACCGCGGCGTGCGAGTCGTGGGGCCCGGCGATCGTCGCGATGCGGCGGCGACCCAGCCGGACGAGGTGCTCAGCCGCTGTCCGGCCGCCGCCCCTGTTGTCCACGTCCACGAACAGGTCCGGCTGCCCGTGCAGCGGCCGGCCGCCGTACACCGCAGGCAGGCCTGACTGCTCGACCATGCGCTGCAAGGGGTCGTCGCCGCGCAGCGCCATGACCATGACGCCGTCGGCGCGCGGGCGCCGCAGCATGCGCTGCACGCGGTCGTGACCGCGCTCGGGGTGGCACAGGAGGAGCTTGAGGTCGAGCTCGGTGTTCTCGAGCGCCGTCGTGACCCCGACGATCACCTGGCCCATGAACGGGTCGCCCAGGAGGTCGGGGTTGTCGTGGGACGCCGCGAGGACGACGGCGCCGACCTTCTGCCGCGCGAGCGCCTGCGCGGTGACGTTGGGGACGTACCCCAGCTCGCGGACCGCGCGCTCGACGGCCCGCCGTGTCGCGGGGCTGACGTGGACGGCGTTGTTGATGGCGCGCGACGCAGCGGACCGTGAGACTCCGGCGCGTTCGGCCACCTCGTCGAGGGTGGGAGGGCGTCCGGTCCGACCTGTCATGGTTCCCCTCACGCGCCTGCCGAATCGGCGCGAGGCTACCACCGTCGCGCCGCCGTGTGCAGCGCTCCCGGCGTGGCGGGCAGGCTCCCGCCATCACCCCTTAGAGCGATGACCAGCCCCGACGCCTTGACATCGCGTCGCGCCCCGCCGACCATCGAGCGCGGAACTGGAAGCGCGTCCAGTCCGTCGGAGGCTCTGACCGCAACGATGCGGAGCGACCCGCGCTCGACATCGACTTTCGTCCGGTCTGTCCGTCTCGGACGGTATGGAAGCGCTACCAGATCTGGATGCCATCGCAGCACCCGCCCCCGCGCCCCGAGCGCCCGCCCTCACCCTCGGAGACACCGTGGTCCCCACACACGCCCCGCGCCCACGCCGGCGCAGTCGGTGGCTGGCCGGCTCGACGTCGGCCGCCCTGCTCGTCGTCGCGGCCGTCGCGTCGACAGCGACCGCCGCCCCCCTGACGGACGAGCACGGCTTCGCCGGCGGCGACGCGCAGGGCTGGTTCACCTACGCCAACGCCGGGACCGTGTCGTCGACCGCGGCGAGCGGTGAGATGTGCGCGGTGGTCGACGGCGGCGTCAACCCGTGGGACATCGCGCTGCAGCACGACGACGTGACGTACGACCGCGACACCACCTACACGGTGTCGTTCGAGGCGCACGCGACCGCGCCCGTGACCGTGCCCGTCCAGGGCGGGCTCGGGTACCCGGCGGCGTTCGGCCACCAGGTCGTGCTCGACGGCACCGCGACGCCGCAGCACGTCGAGTTCACGTTCACGCCGGCCGACTGGCCGACGCGTCCGGGCACGCCCGGCTCGCCGGTCGCCGACGACTGGACGACCGGGACCGGCCAGGTCTCGTTCCAGCTCGGCGGGCAGGCCGCGCCGTACACGTTCTGCGTCGACGACTTCTCCATGACGTCGGGCGCGGGCGTCGACCACTCGTTCGCGGGCGGTGACCTCGGGGCGTTCTCGCTCTACGACGCCGCCGGCGGCGGGACGGCCCGCGCCGGCGCCGACGGGCTGAGCGCGTGCATCGACCTGCGCGGCGGCTACGCCAACCCGTACGAGGCGGGCCTCGAGCTCAAGCACGTCGAGGTCGTCGAGGGACGCAACTACGTGCTCGAGCTCACCGCCTACGCGAGCGAGCCTGCACCCGTCAACGTGCTCGTCGGCCAGTTCGGCGAGCCGTGGCACCGCGTGCTCGACGACGACGCCGCCCTGACGACGACGCCGACGACGTTCACGTACCCGTTCACGGCCGACGCGTCGTTCAGCGCCGACCCGTCGGCGGCGTACGGGCGGATCCAGCTCGAGCTCGGCCGTCGCACGGCGCCGTACACGTTCTGCATCACCGAGCTGTCGTTCGCCGAGACGACCGAGGCGCCGCCGGCGTACGAGCCCGACACGGGCTCGCGCGTGCGCGTCAACCAGGTCGGCTACCTGACCGACGGGCCCAAGCGCGCCACGCTCGTCACGACGCAGACCGACCCCGTCGACTGGGAGCTCGTCTCCGGCAGCACGGTGGTCGCGTCCGGCACGACGACGCCGCGCGGCGTCGACCCGACGGCCGGCGTCAACGTGCACGTCGTCGACTTCGGCGACGTCACCACGCCCGGCACCTACACGATGCGCGCGGACGGCGAGACGAGCCACCCGTTCGTGGTCGGCGACGACCTGTACGGGGACCTGCGGTACGACGCGCTCGACTACTTCTACCCGGTGCGCAGCGGCATCGCGATCGACGGCTCGATCATCGGCGACGCGCGCTACACGCGCCCCGCGGGGCACGTCGGCCGGCCGGGCGACGCGGGCGCCAACCAGGGCGACCACGCCGTGCCGTGCATCACGCCGGCCGAGGCGCAGAACCTCTACGGCGACTGGACCTGCGACTACACGCTCGACGTCGTCGGCGGCTGGTACGACGCGGGCGACCACGGCAAGTACGTCGTCAACGGCGGCATCGCCGTCGCGCAGGTGATGAGCACCTACGAGCGCGCGCTGTACGCGCCGACGGGCGACGTCGCCGCTCTCGGGGACGGCACGCTCGACATCCCGCTCGCCGAGCAGACCAACGGCGTCCCGGACGCGCTGGACGAGGCGCGCTGGGAGCTCGAGTGGATGCTGCGCATGCAGGTCCCGGCCGGGAAGCCGCTGGCCGGCATGGTCCACCACAAGGTGCACGACGTGGACTGGACGGGTCTCCCGCTGCTGCCGTCCGACGACCCGCAGGAGCGCCGGCTGCACCGCCCGTCCACCGCGGCCACGCTGAACCTCGCGGCCGTCGCCGCACAGGGCGCGCGACTGTGGGAGCCGTACGACGCCGACTTCGCCGCCGAGCTGCTCGCCGCCGCCCGCACGGCGTACGCCGCGGCGGTCGCCACGCCGGACCTGTACGCGCCGGCGCCGAACGCCGACCCGAGCCCCGGTGGCGGCCCGTACGACGACACGGACGTGACGGACGAGTTCTACTGGGCCGCGGCGGAGCTGTTCCTCACGACCGGTGAGCCGCAGTTCCGGGACGCGGTGCTCGCGAACGAGCTCCACACCGCGGACATCTTCACCGCGGGCGGCATGTACTGGGGCGAGACCGCGGCGCTCGGGCGCATGGACCTCGCCGTGGTGGAGTCCGACATCCCCGGGCGCACCGCGATCCGCCAGTCGGTGGTGGACGGTGCGGAGACGTACCTCGACCGGCAGGCCGCGGAGCCGTTCGGCACCGCGTACAGCGGGAACGACGACGGCGTCTACGAGTGGGGGTCGAACTCGGCGGTCCTCAACAACCAGGTCGTCCTCGGCACCGCGTTCGACCTCACGGGCGACCAGCGGTTCGCGGACGCCGTGCTCGAGTCGATGGACTACCTGCTGGGTCGCAACGGGCTCAACCTCTCCTACGTCACGGGCTACGGCGACGTGTTCTCCGACGACCAGCACTCCCGGTGGTTCGCGCACTCGCTCACCGACGCGCTGCCGAACCCGCCCGTCGGGTCGGTGTCGGGCGGCCCGAACTCGGACGTCGGCACGTGGGACCCGGTGATCAGCGGCCTCTACGGCCCCGACCACATGTGCGCCCCGCAGCTCTGCTACGTCGACGACATCCAGTCGTGGTCGACCAACGAGATCACGGTGAACTGGAACTCGGCGCTCTCCTGGGTCGCGTCGTTCGTCGCGGACCAGCAGGGCGGCGACGCGTCCGCCGCCGGGACCGTCGCGTGGGTGCGGACGGGCCCGACGGACGTCACGGCCGCCGACGGCGCCCAGGTCCGCTTCACGGTCGCCGCGTCGGGGTCGCCCACGCCGACCGTGCAGTGGCAGCGGCTCGTCGACGGCACGTGGACCGACGTCGCGGGGGAGACGGGGACCACGCTCGCGTTCACCGCGCGCACGGCCGACTCGGGCGCGCGGTTCCGGGCGTACGTCGCGAACTCCTTCGGCGGTGCCTACTCCGACGCGGCGGTCCTGACGGTGTCCGCCGCGGGCGTGACGGGCGCGCCGGGGACGGGTGGCTCGACGCCGGGCGCCGCTCCGGCGTCCGCCGGTGCGCGGCTCCTCGCGGTGACGGGTGCCGACCCGTGGGCGCTGCTCGGGCTGGGTCTCCTGCTCGTCGCCGCCGGCGGCGCGACGGTCGTGCTCACCCGGAGGGCGCGCGCGAACAGCTGACCGCGCACGCCCGCGCGGGGCGACCCGCACACCGCCGCTCCCGTGACCTGCCGGTCGCGGGAGCGGCGGTCGCCGTGGGGGGACCGCGATCCGCCACAATGCTCACCATGCCGCTCTCCCGCGTGGGGCCGTCCGAGGTCTCGCAGCTGCGCGACTTCCTGACCGAGGCCGACCTCACGATGGCCGGCCTCGACGAGCCCACGGTCCACCTGTGGGTCGACCGCGACCCCGACGGCGCCATCGTGGGCAGCACGGGCTTCGAGCTCAGCGCCGACGGCCGGCACGCGCTGATCCGCAGCGTGGCCGTCGCGCCCGGTCGCCGTGGATCGGGGGACGGGTCGCGCCTCGCGAGGCACGCGCTCGCGCGCGCCGCCGCGAGCGGAGCGGATCGCGCGTGGCTGTTCTCGCGTCGGTCGGGGCCGTTCTGGGAGAAGCTCGGCTTCCGCCCGGCCGACCGGGAGGCCCTGGCCGCATCGTTGCCCGACGCGCACCAGGTACGGCTCTTCGTCCGCAGCGGCCGGCTCGACGACGAAGTCGCGTGGTCCCGTCCGTTGCGCGGGGAGGCGGGCGACGTCGACCCTGTCCTCGTCGGTCGGACCGGTCGAGCGGGCCCGGGCTAGCGTCCGTCGGCGGCAACCCGCGCCGGGCGCGCCCCGGAGCCGGCGGGCGTGCTCAGAGGTCGTCGGTGGCGAAGGTGTCGCAGGCGGCGAGGGTGCCCTGCTCGTAGCCGGTGGTGAACCAGCGCTGGCGCTGCTCGGACGAACCGTGGGTCCACGAGTCGGGGTTCACGCCGCCGCCGGACTGCTGCTGGATGTGGTCGTCGCCGACGGCCTCCGCGGCGGACAGCGCCTGCTGGAGCTGGTCGGCGGTGATCGGCTCGAGGAACGTCACGCCGGTGTCGGGGTCGACCTCGGTGGCGGCGCTCCCGACCCACATGCCGGCGTAGCAGTCGGCCTGGAGCTCGACCCGCACGGAGTCGGACTCCGCCCCCGTGCCCTGGCGCTGTGCCCGGTCCATGACGCCGGTGAGGTTCTGGATGTGGTGCCCGTACTCGTGCGCCGTGACGTACATCTCTGCGAGGGGGCCGCCCTCGGCGCCGAACTGGCTCTGCAGGACGTCGTAGAAGCCGAGGTCGAGGTAGATCGTCTGGTCGGGCGGGCAGTAGAACGGCCCGGTCGACGCCGACGCGGCGCCGCAGCCCGTCGTCGTCTGGCCCTGGAACGCCTCCGCCGCGGGCTGCGCGAACTGCGCGCCCTGCGCGGGGAGCTCGTCCGCCCAGTACGCGTCGAGCGCCTGGAGCGTCGCGGACAGCCGGCAGTCGCGCTGCTCGTTGGCCTGCTCGGCGGTGCAGTCGCCCACCACGCCCTGCTCGGCCTGCTGGCCGCTGCCGCCGGCCACGCCCTGCAGCACGTTGGCGAGGTCGCCGTTGCCCGACTGGTTGAGGACGATCGCGAGCACCGCGACGACGAGCGCGCCGATCCCGCCGCCCACGGCGACCTTGCCGCCGCGGCTCGTGCGGACACGACCGCCCTCGAACTGACCACCCTCACCGAACGTCACGGACGGGAACTTAACCCCGCGTGCGGACGTCCGCCCGTCGGGACGGCGGCGCCACCCGTTCGTGCGCGCCGTACGCGCGGTGTCAGTCGTCGGCGAGGCCGCGGGCGGCGATCGCGTCGCCCGTCGCGCGCGCGTGCGCCACCATCCGCACCGCCGCGGGGACGACGAGGGCGCGCGGGTCGCGGTCCAGGCCACGGGCGCGTGCGGCCGCGCGGACCTCGAGCGACGACTGCGCGAGCACCGGGATCGTCCGCAGGAACAGCCCGACGGCGAGCACCGCGGTCTCGGGGTGCAGGCCCACGTGCCGCAGGGGTCGGGTCACGCGCGCGAGGACGTCGAGCAGCGCGTCCGAGCGGGTGGTCGCGGTGACGACCGTGCCGAGGACGACGAGCGCGAGGAGCTCGGCGGCGATCTCGACACCGACCTGCCATCCCCGCGACCACGTCTGGTAGAGCCCGACGACCAGTGCGAGGACGGTGACGGGGAGCAGGCCGCGCGTCGCGCGGTGCAGGGGGACGCGGGCCACGAGCAGGACGCCGACCGCGACGACGAGGGCGCCCACGGCCGGCAGCGGCCCGTCGAGCAGCAGCACCGCGACGCCGGCCATCGCGAGGCCGGCGAGCTTGGCGCCCGCGGGCAGGCGGTGCACGACGGTCGTGCCCGGGTGGTAGAGGCCGAGCGGGCCGGCCCACGGCGGGCGGATCGGGCCGCGTTCCCGCCGGGTCACGGCACGCCCGCCTGCCCCATGAGCGCCTCGTAGTGCGCGACCGACTCGTGCGGGTCGCCGTCGTGCACGACGAGCCCGTCGTCGACGACCAGCACGCGGTCGGCGCGGCGGGCGGCGTCGAGGTCGTGCGTGACGACGACGACCTGCTGGTCGAGGTCGGCGAGCAGGTCGTCGACGACGCGGCGCCAGCGCAGGTCGAGCAGCGTCGTGGGCTCGTCGCACACGAGCACGGCGGGCTCGACGGCGAGGACTGCGGCGATCGCGAGCAGCTGACGCTGGCCGCCCGACAGGGCGTGCACCGACACGTCGGCCCGCTCGCCGAGCCCGAACCGCCGCAGCGCGGCACGCGCGGCCTCCAGACGCTCCGCCTTGTCGGGGAACCGTCGGCGCAACGACAGCGCGACGTCCTCGAGCGGCGTCGGCAGGACGATCTGCGCGTTGGGGTCGGTGAACACGAACCCCACGCGCTGCCGGACGGCGGCACCGTCGGACGCGGTGTCGAGCCCGTCGACGCGTACCGTCCCGCTCGACGGCAGGACGAGCCCGTTGAGCAGCCGCGCGAGCGTCGACTTGCCCGAGCCGTTGGCGCCGATGACCGCGATCCGGCGCTCGGCGAGCCGCAGCGTCACCGGCCCGAGCAGCCGGACGACGCGGTCGGCACCGCCGGCCGGGTCCGGGCTCCAGGCGGTGACGACGACGTCGTCGAGCTCGATCACGCGGTGCCCGCCGTCAGCGGCGCGAGCGCAGCAGGTCGGGGAACGCGCGGAACACCGCGAGCGCGACCGCGGCGGCGAGCAGGTTCTTCACGACGTCGCCCGGCCAGTACACGACGTCGATCGCGAAAGCCTCGCCGAAGGACGCGCCCAGGCGCGCCATGAGCCCGACGATGCCCGCCGGGTGGATCGTGAGGAAGCTCGCACCGAGGCCCGCCCCCACGAGCGCGAGGTAGCGGAGTGCGCCCGTGAGGCGCAGCGCGCGTCCGGCGAGCAGCCCCGCGACGGCCGCGGCGAACGGGAAGGCGAGCAGGTAGCCGACGGACGGCTTGGTCAGCACGACGAGGCCGCCGGTGCCGTCGGCGAAGACGGGCACGCCCGCGAGGCCGACCGCGAGGTACAGGAGGACGGCGAGCGCACCACGCCGCCAGCCGAGCACGAGGCCGGCGAGCACGACGCCGAACGTCTGCAGCGTGATCGGCACGCCGGACGGCGTCGGGATGCCGGGGAGGATCGCGCACACCGCGATGAACGCCGCGAAGGTCGAGACCAGCGCGACGTCGGTCGCGACGCTCGAGCGCACGACGGGTGCGGGATGGACGGCCGCCGCGGCGGCGGAGTCGGTCGACAGGTGCTTCTCGGGCGCGTCGGTCATGGGTCCCCCAGGGGCCTCGTGGCGGCGTGGCGTCGGAAATCAGCGCGGACCGTCACGCTAGCGGCTAGGTAGAATCGGGGTCCTTCGCGTCCGTGGCCAACGCCGGGACGCTTTTCTCGGAGGAAACCACCACGTGATCACCGCCCAGGCCGTCGAGCTGCGCGTCGGCGCCCGTGTGCTGCTCGAGCCGACGACCTTCCGCATCGCCTCGGGCGACCGCATCGGTCTCGTCGGCCGCAACGGCGCCGGCAAGACGACCCTCACCCGCACGCTGTCGGGGGAGACCCAGCCGACGGGCGGCACGATCTCCCGCTCGGGAGACATCGGCTACCTGCCGCAGGACCCGAGCCACGGCGACCTCGCGCAGCTCGCGATGGACCGCGTGCTCTCGGCGCGCGGCCTCGACGAGATCGTCAGCGCGATGCGCGTCACGGAGGGCGCGATGGCGGCCGCGGACGACGACGTGCGCGAGACGGCGATGGCCCGGTACGCGCGGCTCGAGGCGCGCTTCACCGCGGCCGGCGGGTACGCCGCCGAGAGCGAGGCGCACCGCATCACGTCGAACCTCGGCCTCGACGAGCGCGTGCTCGGCCAGCCGATGGGCACGCTGTCCGGTGGTCAGCGCCGCCGCGTCGAGCTCGCGCGGATCCTGTTCTCGGGCGTCGACACCCTCCTGCTCGACGAGCCGACGAACCACCTCGACGCCGACTCGATCACGTGGCTGCGTGACTACCTCAAGCAGTACTCGGGCGGCTTCGTCGTCATCTCGCACGACGTCGAGCTGCTGCGCGCGACCGTCAACAAGGTGTTCCACCTGGACGCGAACCGGTCCCAGCTCGACCAGTACAACCTCGGCTGGGACGCGTACCTGCAGCAGCGCGAGACGGACGAGAAGCGCCGCCGTCGCGAGCGCGCGAACGCCGAGAAGAAGGCGTCGGTCCTGCTCGCGCAGGCGGACAAGATGCGCGCCAAGGCCACCAAGGCCGTCGCCGCGCAGAACATGGCGCGCCGCGCCGAGCGCATGCTGTCGGGGCTCGAGGAGGTGCGCGCCCAGGACAAGGTCGCACGCCTGCGGTTCCCGGACCCGGCGCCGTGCGGCCGCACGCCGATCACCGCCGAGGGGCTGTCGAAGTCGTACGGGTCGCTCGAGGTGTTCACCGACGTCGACCTCGCGATCGACCGCGGCTCGAAGGTCGTGGTCCTGGGCCTCAACGGCGCCGGCAAGACGACGCTGCTGCGCATCCTCGGCGGCATCGAGCAGTCGGACACGGGCGAGGTGAAGCCCGGGCACGGGCTCAAGCTCGGGTACTACGCGCAGGAGCACGAGACGCTCGACCTCGACCGCACGGTCGTCGAGAACCTCCGCACCGCGGCGCCGGACCTCACCGACACGCAGGTCCGCTCGGTGCTCGGCTCGTTCCTCTTCTCGGGCGACGACGCCGACAAGCCGGCGCGCGTCCTGTCGGGTGGGGAGAAGACGCGTCTGGCGCTCGCGACGCTCGTCGTGTCGTCGGCGAACGTGCTGCTGCTCGACGAGCCCACCAACAACCTGGACCCGGCGTCGCGCGAGGAGATCCTCGCGGCGCTGCGCACGTACAAGGGCGCGGTCGTCCTGGTCTCGCACGACGAGGGCGCCGTGGCCGCGCTCGACCCCGAGCGTGTGCTGCTGCTGCCGGACGGTGCCGAGGACCTGTGGGGTCCGGACTACCTGGACCTCATCGCCCTGGCCTGACCGACCCGTCCTGGTCGCTCCGGCCGCGCGCGGCGAGCTGCGCGTCGATCAGCGCGTCCTCCTCGTCCTCCGCGCGACCGCCGCGGCGGCGGGGAGCCGGCCGGGCGGGGGTGCGGTCAGCCGCTGCGGCACCGGTGCGGACGGGTCGTGCCCCGGGCGGGTCGGACGGGCCGCCGGCGACGCCCGACCCGGACCCGTCCGGCGTCGAGGGCGTCGCGGCCGCCCGGTCGTCGGACCGCGGGTGCCCGGTGGTCGCCACCCCGCTCAGCAGCGCCGCCTCGCGGCGGGCGACGAACACCGAGCCGCCGAGGATCAGCAGAGCGAACGCCCACCACTGGAACGCGTACGACAGGTGCGACCCCGGGTCGGTGCTCGGCGGGGGCAGCGTTCCGGGCACCTCGGCGGGTGCGGGGTCCTCGGCCAGGCGCTGCGCGTACGCCGCGTACGGGACCGCGTCGAGGCCGCCCGCGGCGAGGACCTGGGACGACGCGACGGCCTGGACCTGTCCGGGCGGGGCCGTGCGGGTCGTCTCGCGCTCGTCGAGCCGCAGCCGCGCGGTGAGCGTGACCGTCCCGGCCGGGGGAGCGGGCACGTCGACCGCGGCACTCGCGTCCTCGCCGGTCGGGACCCAGCCGCGGTCGACGACGAGGACCCCGCCGGCGCCGGTCGGGTCGTCGGCCGTCCCCGCGGAGGCGTCCTGCACGACGAACGGGACCAGCACGTGGTACGCCGGGTGGCCGTCGACCGGGCGGTTGCGCAGCAGGACGGTCGCGTCGGCGTCGTACCGCCCGACGACGTCGACCGTGCGCCACTCGTCGGCCTCGCCCAGCACCTCGTCCGTCGAGGCGAGCACGCCGTCCAGCGGCACCGGCTCGGCGGCGTAGTTCGTCTCGACGACCGCGATCGCCGCGTCGCGCCACACGTGCCGGTTCCACTGCCACCGGCCCAGGAACACGCACGCGGTCGCGAGCACGATCCCGACGCACACGATCCCGACGGCCCGGCGAGCGGCCGCACTCACGACGGCGCCACCCGGTCCAGGTCGCCGGCGGGGACGACGTCGCGCAGGAAGCCGCGCACGTCGAGGTACTGCGACAGGTGCTCGCGGTGCTCGTCGCACGCGAGCCACACCTTGCGCCGCTCGGGCGTGTGCAGCTTCGGGTTGTTCCACAGCAGGCCCCACGCGGCGTCGGCGCGGCAGCCACGCGCGGAGCACACGAGCTCGTCGACCGCGTCGGGCACGCCGCCCAGCAGGCTCACGAGCCGCCCCCGACCTGGTGGTGCGGACCCGAGCCGGGCCCGATCTCGCGGTACTGCATGAACGACGCGTCGTCGGTGTCGCGGCGCTCGCGGCCCGCGTTCGCGAACAGGACGGCGACGTAGGGGAGCACGACGGCCGCGACCAGGAGAAGGATCGGGACGACGACGGGCAGGTGGCCCCACGTGAAGAACGCGGCGGCGAAGCACACCATGCGGACGCCCATCTGGGCGAGATAGCGACGCTGCCGGCGGGCCATGTCGTCGGCCAGCGGCTCGGGTGCGGACGTGATGCGCTGGACGTCGTCCTCCGGCGCCCGGCGAGCTCTGGGTGTCCTCCTGCTCACCACCTGATGGTAGTCCGGTCGGCGGGCACCGACCGCCGGGGGCCGCCGTTGTCCGGATCCCACAACATGCCGGGGTGTTCCTGTGCCGGGCCGGAACCTCGACGTGCCGTGGACGTCGGATAGCGTCGGGTTCCGTGCCTGAGACTTCCGACAACGCCACGCCGCCCACGCGACCCGAGCACCGCCCGCGCAGCGTCCTCGTGACCGGCGCGAACCGGGGCATCGGCCGCTCCATCGCGGAGCGCTTCGTGGCCGCCGGCGACAAGGTCGCGACGATCTACCGCTCGGGCGACCTGCCCGACGGCGTGCTGGGTGCCGTGGCCGACGTGCGCGACACCGCCGCGGTCGACGTGGCGTTCACGGAGATCGAGGCCGCTCACGGCCCGGTCGAGGTCGTCGTCGCCAACGCGGGCGTGACCCGCGACCAGCTGCTGCTGCGCATGACCGACGAGGAGTTCACGGACGTCCTCGACGTCAACCTCACGGGTGCGTTCCGCGTCGTGCGCCGGGCGTCCAAGGGCATGATCCGGCTGCGTCGCGGGCGCATCGTGCTCATCTCGTCGGTCGTCGGCCTGTACGGCGGACCCGGCCAGGTGAACTACTCGGCCTCGAAGTCCGCGCTCGTCGGCATGGCACGGTCCATCACGCGCGAGCTCGGCGGGCGCGGCATCACCGCGAACGTCGTCGCGCCCGGCTTCATCGACACCGACATGACGCGCGCGCTGCCCGAGGACCGCCAGAAGGCCTACCTCGCGTCGATCCCCGCCGGGCGCTTCGCGCAGCCCGAGGAGGTCGCCGCGGCCGTCGAGTTCGTCGCCTCCGACGCCGCCGGCTACATCTCCGGCGCGGTGATCCCCGTCGACGGCGGCCTCGGCATGGGTCACTGACCCCTCCCACGACCTTTCCCCACGCACTGCAACAGGACGGAACTCCCATGGGTCTGCTCGACGGCAAGAAGCTCCTCGTCACCGGTGTCCTCACCGACGGCTCGATCGCGTTCCACGTCGCGCGCCTCGCGCAGGAGCAGGGCGCGCAGGTCGTGCTCACCTCCTTCGGCCGGCAGTTCCGGCTGACCCAGGCCATCGCCCGCCGCCTGCCCGTCGAGGCGCAGGTGCTGCAGCTCGACGCGACGTCGCAGGAGGACCTCGACGCGCTCGCGGACCGCGTGCGCGAGGCCGGGCTCGACAGCCTCGACGGCGTCGTGCACTCCATCGGCTTCGCGCCGCAGTCCGTCATGGGCGGCAACTTCCTCGCGGGCGAGTGGGACGACGTCGCGACCGCGCTGCACGTCAGCGCCTACTCGCTCAAGTCGCTCGCCGTCGCGGCCCAGCCGCTGCTGACCCGCGGCTCGGCCGTCGTCGGGCTCACGTTCGACGCGCGCTACGCCTGGCCGGTGTACGACTGGATGGGCGTCGCCAAGGCCGCGTTCGAGTCGACCGCCCGCTACCTCGCGCGCGACCTCGGCCCGCACGGCGTGCGCGTCAACCTGGTGTCGGCCGGTCCGATCCGCACCACCGCCGCGAAGTCGATCCCCGGCTTCGAGGCCATGGAGGGCGGCTGGCCCGACCGCGCGCCGCTCGGCTGGGACGTCTCCGACCCCGAGCCCACCGCCCGCGCCGTCGCCGCGCTCCTGTCCGACTGGTTCCCGGCCACGACCGGCGAGATCGTGCACGTCGACGGCGGCGTGCACGCGATGGGCCTGTGATGGGACGCTGAGCCGGTGACGTCCGACTCCACCCACCGACTGCTCCTGCTCCGGCACGCCAAGGCCGAGCACCCCGAGGGTCTCCCGGACCACCAGCGGCCGCTGTCGCTCGTGGGTCGCAAGCAGTCCGGCCAGGTCGGCGCGCAGCTCGCGGCCGCCGGGCTCGTCCCGGACCTCGTGCTCTGCTCGACCGCCCTGCGCACGCGGCAGACGTGGGACCTCGTGCGGGGCACGCTCGGCGCCGACCCCGCGCTCGAGCTGCGCGACGAGGTGTACGACGCGGGTGTCTCGACGCTGCTCGACGTCGTGCGCGCCGTGCGCGACGACGTCGCCACGGTGCTCGTCGTCGGGCACGAGCCGACCATGAGCCGCGCGGCCGCGACCCTCGCGGGCCCCGGCTCGGACACCGCCGCGCTCGCGCGCGTGCAGGTCGGCGTACCCACCGCGAGCTGGTCGGTCCTCGGGTTCACCGGCGCGTGGTCGGACCTCGCGCCGGCGGGCGCGACGCTCGAGCGCCTCGGCCTGCCGGGCTGACGCAGCAGTCGGGGGCCGGCGTCGTCGTGGCCGCCGCTCGTCAGGTGTAGAGGCCGCGGAGGGTCGACGTGAGCGCGACGTCCGTCGCGAGCGCCGCGCTCTGCGTGACCAGGTCGATCCCCCCGACGGGACGTCGTCGGGCGAGCGACCGCACGTCGGGGTCGGTGACGGACGCGAGGAGCAGGCGTGCGACGCCTTCCGCGTCGACGACCTCGAACGGGCGTGCGTGGAACGGCACCGTCTCTTCAGGGACCGGTGGCGTGATCGCGAGCGCGTTGTGCCCGCGCAGGAGGCCGACGAGCACCTGACCCAGCGCGCGCTGGCGGGTCTCCCAGTCGGCGGCCGCCAACGCGCGGTCGATCGGCGTGCGGAGGCCGTCCGACGCGGGCAGCCCGCGGAACGCGGTGCCGAGCCACTTGTCGTAGGGCGCGTACCGCCGCGCCTGGAGGAACGCGAGCAGGATCGCGGTCCTGCAGACGCGCGCCGTCACGAGCCGCGAGCCGAGGTCGTCGCCCGCCATGCCGGCACGCGGCGCGAGGTGCGCGTCCTCGGCGATCGCCCACCACGCCGACGCCTGCTGGTACAGCCAGACGTCACGCGGGTAGCCCGCCAGGTGCGCGCGGACGTCCTCGAGCCCGAGGTCGTCGTGGAGCACGACGCCCGCCGTGAGCGACAGCAGGCGCTGCTGGGGGACGACGAGCCAGTCGGCGACCGCCAGGGGCGGGCGGACGTCGCCGAGCACGCGCGTCAGCAGCGTGTCGAGCGTGAGGATCTCGACGCGGTGCTCGACGGGGGTGCCGGGGTCGCCGACCCCCTGACCGCGCGTGCCGTCGGCGGCTGGCGCCGCCGCACGCGTCGTCCAGCCGCCGACCTCGTCCGGGAGCACGTGCCGGAGCTCGTCGTGCAGTGCCGCGGCGTGCCGTGCGTGGTCGGCCGGCGAGAGCAGCACCTGCAGGCGCGGACCCCAGTCGTGGTCGGTCGACGTCGCGTCGTCGAGGCCCAGCACGTCCGACCCCGGGCCGACGAGCGCGGCCGTGTGCGGCAGACCGCGCGCCGCGAGCACGGGAGCGACGTGCCCGTACAGCAGGCGCGCGAGCTGCGCGCCCGGGACGAACGCGGGTGTCACGCGCCGACGGTGAACGGCGGCAGGTCGAGGACCGCGTCGAGGCGGTCGGTCACGACCGCGTCCGCCGACGCGGCGACGAGCGGCTTGGCGTTGAACGCGATGCCGAAGCCCGCGGCCGCGAGCATGTCGAGGTCGTTGGCGCCGTCGCCGATCGCGATCGTGCGCTCCATCGGGACGCCGACCCGCGCCGCGTACTCGCGCAGCGTCTGCGCCTTCACGGCGCGGTCGACCACGGGTCCCGCGACGCGGCCCGTGAGCCGCCCGTCGGCGACCTCCAGACGGTTGGCGTGGACGAGCCGGATGCCGACCCGCGCGGCGAGGGGCTCGACGATCTCGAGGAACCCGCCGGACACCAGCCCGACGGGCCACCCGCGCGCGTCCATCTCCGCGACGAGCTCGGTCGCGCCCGGCGAGAGCTCGACCTGCGCGAGCACCTCGTCGCACACGGACGCCGGCAGTCCCGCCAGGGTCGCGACGCGCTCGTGGAGGGACTCGGCGAAGTCGATCTCCCCGCGCATCGCGCGCTCGGTGATCTCGGTGACGAGGGCCTCCGCACCGGCGTGCGCGGCGAGCATCTCGACGACCTCGCCCGTGATGAACGTCGAGTCGACGTCCATGACGACGAGCCGGCGCGTGTCGTCGACGGCGGACGCGCCGGGCTCGGTGACGGCGGCGGGCACGGTGGTGCGGGGCGCGGGGGTGCTCACCTGCCGCAGGCTAGTGCGACGGCCGGCAGCGCCGTCGCCGGTGCCCGCCTGGTGTCCGGACGGCGCCGGACCGCGCTCACGTCGGCATGGCGTCAGTCGGAGACGACGGCGCCCTTCGGGACGACGGTGATGCCCGACTCCGTGATCGTGAAGCCGCGGGCCAGGTCGTGCTCGCGGTCGAGGCCGATGCGGGCGCGCTCCGGGACGACGACGTTCTTGTCGATGATCGCGCGGTGCACCTGCGCGTAGCGGTGCACGTGCACGTCGTCCATGAGCACGGAGTCCGTGACCTGCGCCCACGAGTGCAGCCGCACGCCGGGCGAGATGACCGACCCCGACACGGTGGCGCCGGACACGAGGACGCCGGGGGAGACGATCGAGTCGGCCGCGTGGCCGAGGCGACCGGCACCCGCGTGCACGAACTTGGCCGGCGGGAGCCCGGTGTAGCCGGTGTAGAGCGGCCACTCGTTGTTGTAGAGGTTGAACACCGGCTCGATCGAGATGAGGTCGGTGTTGGCCTCGTAGAAGGCGTCGATCGTCCCGACGTCCCGCCAGTAGTCGCGGTCCCGCGGCGTCGAGCCGGGCACGTCGTTGCGGATGAAGTCGTAGACCGCGGCCGTGCCGCGCGCCACGAACGCGGGGACGATGTCGCCGCCCATGTCGTGCCGCGACGTCGGGTTCTCGGCGTCCTCGGTGACCGCGCGGACGAGCGCGTCGGTGTCGGCGACGTAGTTGCCCATCGACGCGAGGATCTCGTTCGGCGAGTCCGGCAGGCCGACGGGGTCGGTCGGCTTCTCGCGGAACGCGGCGATCTTCGTCGGGTCGCTCGGGTGCGTCTCGATGACGCCGAACTGGTCGGCCTCGTGGATCGGCTGGCGGATCGCCGCGACGGTGAGCTCGGCGCCGGACTCCCGGTGCGCGTCGACCATCTGCGAGAAGTCCATCCGGTACACGTGGTCGGCGCCGACCACGACCACGATGTCGGGGCGCTCGTCCTCGATGATGTTGAGGCACTGGTAGATCGCGTCGGCGGACCCCAGGTACCAGTGCTTGCCGACGCGCTGCTGCGCGGGGACCGCGGCCACGTAGTTGCCGAGCAGCGGCGACATCCGCCACGTCTTCGACACGTGCCGGTCGAGGCTGTGCGACTTGTACTGCGTGAGCACGATGACGTGCAGGTACCGCGAGTTGATCACGTTCGACAGCGCGAAGTCGACGAGCCGGTAGATGCCCCCGAACGGGACGGCGGGCTTCGCGCGGTGCGCCGTCAGCGGCATGAGTCGTTTGCCCTCTCCACCTGCGAGGACGATTGCGAGGACGCGCGGCGCTGCCATGCGACGACCCTAGGCCCACGGGGCGTCCTCCGGCGAGGCGAGCGGGCCGTCACGCGCTAGCGTGTCGCGAAGAGAGCCGGTCGCCGACCGGACCCGACAGTGGAGGTCCCGGTGCGTGTCGACCTGCTGACCCGCGAGTACCCGCCGCACGTCTACGGCGGTGCCGGGGTCCACGTCGCGGGGCTCACCCGCGTGCTGCGCGACAAGATCGACGTGCGCGTGCACGCCTTCGACGGACCGCGTGACGAGACGGGTGTCCAGGGGTACACCGTCCCCGGGGGCCTGGAGGACGCGAACGCCGCGCTCCAGACCCTCGGCGTCGACCTCGAGATGGCGGACGCGGTCGGGCGGGTCGGCGACGACGGCGTCGCGAGCTCGCTCGTGCACTCGCACACGTGGTACGCCAACCTCGCGGGGCACCTCGCGTCGCTGCTGCACGGCGTCCCGCACGTCGTCACCGCGCACAGCCTCGAGCCGCTGCGGCCCTGGAAGGCGGAGCAGCTCGGCGGCGGGTACGCGATCTCCTCGTGGGCCGAGCGCACGGCGTACGAGGCCGCGGCCGCGGTGATCGCGGTGTCCGGCGGCATGCGGGAGGACATCCTGCGGTCCTACCCGACCGTCGACCCGTCGCGCGTGCACGTCGTCCACAACGGCATCGACCTCGACGGCTGGCGCCGCCCGACCGGCGAGGACGCCGAGCGTGCCGAGGCCACCGTGCGGGCGCTGGGCATCGACCCGACGCGACCGGCCGTCGTGTTCGTCGGGCGGATCACGCGCCAGAAGGGCCTGCCGTACTTCCTGCGCGCCGCCGAGCGGCTGCCCGCCGACGTGCAGCTCGTGCTGTGCGCGGGCGCGCCCGACACGCCGCAGATCGCCGCCGAGGTCGAGGGGCTCGTCGCGCAGCTGCGGGAGAAGCGCTCGGGCGTCGTCTGGATCGACCGGATGCTCCCGCGTGCCGACGTGGTCGCGATCCTGGCCCACGGCACGGTGTTCGTGTGCCCGTCGGTCTACGAGCCGCTCGGCATCGTCAACCTCGAGGCGATGGCCGTCGGCCTGCCGGTCGTCGGCACCGCCACCGGCGGCATCCCCGAGGTCATCGTCGACGGCGTCACCGGCACGCTCGTGCCGATCGACCAGGTCCAGGACGGCACCGGCACGCCCGTGGACCCCGACCGGTTCGTCGGCGACCTCGCGGACGCGCTCACCGCGCTCGTCCAGGACCCCGACCGCGCCGCCGCCTGGGGCCGCGCCGCCCGCACGCGCGTCGAGGACCACTTCTCGTGGGAGGCGATCGGCGAGCGCACGCTCGCCGTCTACCGCGACGTCCTCGGCTGAGCGTCAGGGCGCGATCGACGTCGCGGCGGCCGCCATCGCGCGGCGTGCGACGCGGTCGACCTCGCGCAGCGCCGTCGAGCGCTGGTCGGCCTGCCACAGGTTGACCGCGCCGCCGTCGTCCTGGGTCGCGAGCGCGACGATCCCGCGCAGGCGCGCCGCCGACGCGAGCACACGGACGCGGCGGCCGTCGATGCCCGACGGAAGCCGCCACGCCGGCAGGTCGAGGTCGCGCAGGCCCGCGATCTGCTCGGCCGCGTCGGGCCGCCACCGGGCGACGTCGAGGCGGACGAGCGCCTCCGTCGCGTCGATCAGGCCCTGCCGCAGCGCGCGCTCGGCGTCGGCGAGCGAGCCCGCGGCGCCGAGGACCGCGGTGCGCCAGTCCGCGACCCCGTGCACGTCCCACGTGACGAGGTGGCCGGGCTCCAGGGCCGACCCGAACCGCTCGACGCCCGGTACGGCGGCGACGCACGCGAGCTCGCTGCGGACCAGGAGCGCCTCGCCGGCGGTCGTCGCGGCGGCGCTGACGGCGGGCGGTGCGCCCGACGCGTCGCCCGGCGCGGGGAGGAGGGCCGCGACGTCGCGCGGTCCCGGCCCGCACACGTCGAGCAGGAGCGACAGCGGGCCGTCGACGTGCTCCGAGCCGTCGACCGTCGCCCGCACGGTGTGCGGCTCGTCGTCGACCTGCACGGCGCGCGCCATCGCGGCGCGGTCGACCCCGTCCTGCGCGAGCCACAGCGCGAGGACCACGGAGCGGGGCAGGTCGAGCGTCGTCACGCCACCACCGTAGGGGCCGCGCGGGCCCGTCCCGCGCACGTGACCGAGGCCACGCCGGGCGACCCGCCGGTGCGTGCCGAGGACGTTCGTCCCGTTGGTTAGGGTCGTCACCATGACCGACGTGCTCGACCTGCAGGCCGTGACGATCCGCCGGGGGACGACGACGATCCTCGACGAGGTGTCGTGGACGGTCCGCGAGGGCGAGCGATGGGTGGTGCTGGGCCGCAACGGCGCCGGCAAGACGACGATGCTGCAGGTCGCGTCGGGCCGCATGCACCCCTCGCACGGCACGGCCGACGTCCTCGGCTCGCGGCTCGGCCGGGTCGACGTGTTCGAGCTCCGGCCCCGCGTCGGGCTGTCGAGCGCGGCGCTCGCGGACCGCATCCCGTCGGGCGAGACCGTGCGGGACGTCGTGCTGACCGCCGCGTACGGCGTGACGGGTCGCTGGCGCGAGTCGTACGAGGAGCTCGACGAGCAGCGCGCCACGGACCTGCTGCGTGCGTTCGGCGTCGAGCGGCTCGCGGACCGGTTCTTCGGCACGCTGAGCGAGGGCGAGCGCAAGCGCGTGCAGATCGCGCGCTCGCTCATGACCGACCCGGAGCTCCTGCTGCTCGACGAGCCCGCGGCGGGCCTCGACCTGGGCGGGCGCGAGGAGCTCGTCGCGGCGCTGTCGGAGCTCGCGGCGGACCCCCGCTCGCCCGTCCTGGTGCTGGTCACGCACCACGTCGAGGAGATCCCGCCGGGCTTCACGCACCTGCTGCTGCTGCGCGACGGCCGCGTGCACGCCGCCGGGCCGCTCGACGACGTGCTGACGGCGGAGAACCTGTCGGGCGCGTTCGGCCTCGCGCTCGAGGTGGACCACGTCGGGGGGCGCTGGGCGGCGCGCGCGGCGCGCTGACCTCGCCGCTCGTCCGGGTGACCGGACACGGGTCCGCCCCACGCGCGGGCAAAGCGATCGTCTAGGATCGGTGTACAGCGCGGTCATCGGACGACCGCGCCGGGACCGGGAGGTTCGGCCATGCCGGACTGGCTGTGGTGGCTCAGCGGGGCGCTCGCGCTCGGCATCCTCGAGATGCTCACCCTCGACCTCGTGTTCGTCATGCTGGCGGGCGGCGCGCTCGCCGGGGCCCTGTCCGCGGCCCTCGGCGCCTCCGTGCCGGTGCAGTTCGTCGTCGCCTGCGCGACGGCCGCCCTCCTGCTGCTCGCCCTGCGCCCGTGGCTGCTGCGTCACCTCCGCGGCCGGATGCCGCTCGTCGAGACCAACGCCGCGGCGCTCGTCGGCCGCGAGGCCGTCGTCATGTCGACCGTCACGGTCGAGGGCGGCCGCGTGAAGCTCGCGGGCGAGGTCTGGAGCGCCCGCGCCGACGCGGGCACCGCGATCGCCCCCGGCACCCCCGTCCGTGTCGCCCGCATCGACGGCGCGACGGCCGTCGTCGCCCCCGTCGGTTCCGGGCAGCCGCCCGTCCCCGGCGCGGCACCCGCGCACTGACCACCGCCGACCGCCCGGCGGAGTCCGGGCACCACCCGAGGAGGTCCTCTTGGACGACACGACGAACGTGGGCACGATCGCCCTCTACCTGGTGCTCGGCCTCGTCCTGCTGTTCGTCGTCGTCGCGCTCGTCCGCTCGGTGCGGATCGTGCCGCAGACGGTCGCGATCATCGTCGAGCGCCTCGGCCGGTACTCGCGCACCCTCGACGCGGGCCTGCACCTGCTGATCCCGTTCGTCGACCGCGTCCGCGCAGGCGTCGACCTGCGCGAGCAGGTCGTGTCGTTCCCGCCGCAGCCGGTGATCACGTCGGACAACCTCGTGGTGAGCATCGACACGGTCATCTACTTCCAGGTCACGGACCCCAAGTCCGCGGTCTACGAGATCGCCAACTACATCACCGGCATCGAGCAGCTCACCGTCACGACGCTCCGCAACGTCATCGGGTCGATGGACCTCGAGCAGACGCTCACGAGCCGCGACCAGATCAACGGCCAGCTGCGCGGCGTGCTCGACGAGGCGACCGGTCGCTGGGGCATCCGCGTCAACCGCGTCGAGCTCAAGGCCATCGACCCGCCCGCCTCGGTCCAGGGCTCGATGGAGCAGCAGATGCGTGCCGAGCGCGACCGTCGCGCCGCGATCCTCACCGCGGAGGGTGTCAAGCAGTCGCAGATCCTCACGGCCGAGGGTGAGAAGCAGGCCGCGATCCTGCGGGCCGAGGGCGAGGCGCAGTCGGCGATCCTGCGGGCCGAGGGTGAGGCGCGCGCGATCCTCCAGGTGTTCGACGCCGTCCACCGTGGCGACGCCGACCCGAAGCTGCTCGCGTACCAGTACCTGCAGATCCTGCCGAAGATCGCGCAGAGCCCGTCGAGCAAGATGTGGTTCCTGCCGTCGGAGCTCACCGGCGCGCTCGGGCAGCTCGCGCGCGGGTTCGGCGGGGGCGGCGTCGACGACGGCGGCCCGACGCGACCCGCGGGGGAGTCGCCGCTCGGGGGCGACCTGCCGCCGGTCGCGCTGACCGACCCGGCGGAGGCCCTCGCCGAGGCGCGGCGCGAGTCGGCCGCGGCGACGGCGGACGCCACGAGCGCGGGAACGCTGAGCGGCCGTCCGTTCGACCCCTCGGTCGAGCTCGGCCAGCGCCCGGGCGGGGGTGCGGTGCCGCCGCCGCTGCAGAAGCCGGCCACGCCGCCCGCTCCCGAGGAGCCGACGGCCTGACGGGCGGCCACCCTCGCCGGCCGGCCGGCGGGTTGCGCTCGACACGATCGCCGAAGAGCCCTGTGGCAGCCGCCGCGGGGCTCTTCGCCTGCGGCGAACGCGGGCACGACACGGCCCGTTCCCCGTTGTCCGGGGCAAGCCGGGAGTCCTAGCGTCGCCAGAGCGGACGACGGTGCACGAGAGCCCGACCTCCGCCCGACAGGGAGAAGGTCTCGTGCTCGTCACGCTCCTGCGCCACCACCTGCGGCCGTACCGGTCCGCCGTCGTCGCGGTCGTCGTCCTGCAGCTGGTCCAGACGCTCGCCACGCTCTACCTGCCCAGCCTCAACGCACGCATCATCGACGACGGCGTCGCGACGGGGGACACGACGCAGATCCTGCGGCTCGGCGGCGTGATGCTCGCCGTGAGCCTCGTCCAGGTCGTCTGTGCCGTGGTCGCGGTGTACTTCGGCGCGAAGGCCGCGATGGCGTTCGGTCGCGACGTGCGCCGGCGGCTGTTCGGCCACGTCCAGACGTTCTCCGCGCAGGAGATCGGCCACTTCGGTGCGCCCACGCTCATCACGCGGACGACGAACGACGTGCAGCAGGTCCAGATGGTCGTGCTGTTCACGTTCACCCTGATGATCGTCGCGCCGATCATGCTCGTCGGCGGCGTCGTCATGGCGCTGCAGGAGGATGTCGGCCTGTCCGGGATCCTGCTCGTCGCCGTCCCGGTGCTCGCGGCGCTCATCGCGGCGATCGTCGTGCGGATGGTGCCGTACTTCCGGTCGATGCAGAAGCGGATCGACGCGATCAACCGTGTGCTGCGCGAGCAGATCGCGGGCGTCCGGGTCGTGCGGGCGTTCGTCCGCGAGGAGCGCGAGTCGCAGCGGTTCGCCGCCGCCAACGCCGACCTGTTCGACACCTCGCTCAAGGTCGGCCGCCTGATGGCGCTCATGTTCCCGGCCGTCATGCTCGTGCTCAACCTGACGAGCATCGCCGTGCTGTGGTTCGGCGGGCAGCGCGTCGACGCGGGCGAGATGCAGGTCGGCGCCCTCACCGCGTTCCTGTCCTACATCGCCTACATCCTCATGGCCGTGATGATGTCGACGATGATGTTCGTGATGTTCCCGCGGGCGGTGGTGTCCGCGGAGCGCATCGGCGAGGTGCTGTCGACGACGACGAGCGTCGAGCCGCCCGCCGCGCCGGTCGGCCTGCCGGTCGGGGCGGCGTCGCGGCCCGGGCTCGTCGAGCTGCGGGGCGTCGAGTTCCGCTATCCCGGCGCGGAGCAGGCCGTGCTGCACGGCGTCGACCTGGTCGCCGAGCCGGGCCGCACCACCGCGATCATCGGCTCCACGGGCTCGGGCAAGACGACGCTCGTCAACCTCGTCCCGCGCCTGTTCGACGTGACGGGCGGCGCGGTGCTGCTGGACGGCGTCGACGTGCGCGACCTCGACCCCGACGTGCTGTGGACCCAGATCGGGCTCGTGCCGCAGAAGCCGTACCTGTTCTCGGGCACGGTCCGCAGCAACCTGGAGTTCGGGCGGCCCGGGGCGACCGACGACGAGCTGTGGCACGCGCTCGAGGTCGCGCAGGCGCGCACGTTCGTCGAGGAGCTGCCCGAGGGTCTCGACGCGCCGATCGCGCAGGGCGGCACCAACGTCTCCGGCGGTCAGCGGCAGCGGCTCGCGATCGCGCGCGCCCTCGTCAGACGGCCGCACGTGTACCTGTTCGACGACTCGTTCTCGGCGCTCGACTACGCGACCGACGCGGCCCTGCGGGCGGCGCTCGTGCCCGAGACCCGGGACGCGACCGTCATCGTGGTCGCGCAGCGGGTCGCGACCATCCGGCACGCCGACCGGATCGTCGTGCTCGAGGAGGGTGCCGTCGTGGGCGTGGGCACCCACCACGAGCTGCTGGAGACGTCGGAGACCTACCGCGAGATCGTCTACTCCCAGGTCAGCGCCGAGGAGGCGGCGTGAGCGGCCAGGAACGTCCCGCGCCGGCCGCCGACCCTGCCGTCCCGACGGCCCGGCCGGGACAGACGGTGGCGGTCCCGCGCCGACCCCCGCGCGGCGGACCCGGTCCGATGGGCAGCATGGGCATGCCGGGCGAGAAGTCGATGGACTTCCGCGGGTCCGGGCGCCGGTTCCTGCGCGAGCTGCGGCCCGAGCGGGTCCCGCTGGTCGCGGTGCTCGTCCTCGGCGTCGCGTCGGTCGTCCTCGCCGTGGTCGGGCCGAAGCTGCTCGGCAACGCGACCAACCTCATCTTCGACGGCTGGATCGGCGGCCAGCTGCCCGCAGGCCTCACCAAGCAGCAGGCCATCGACGGGCTGCGGGCGCAGGGCCAGGGCCAGGTCGCCGACATGCTCCAGGGCACCGACGTCGTGCCCGGGCAGGGCGTCGACTTCGTGCAGCTGCGCGACCTGCTGCTCGTCGTCGCGCTCGTCTACCTCGGGTCGTTCCTGTTCGGCTGGCTGCAGGGCCGCATCACCGCGGGCGTCGTGCAGCGGACCGTGTACCGCCTGCGCGAGCGCGTCGAGCGCAAGCTGTCGAGCCTGCCGCTGTCGTACGTCGACTCCCAGCCGCGCGGCGAGCTGCTGAGCCGCGTCACCAACGACATCGACAACGTCGCCCAGTCCCTGCAGCAGACGCTCTCGCAGCTCATCACGTCCGTGCTCACCGTCGTCGGCGTGCTCGCGATGATGTTCTGGATCTCACCCCTGCTCGCGGTCGTCGCGCTCGTCACCGTCCCGGCGTCGGTCATGGTCGCAGGAGCGATCGCGAAGCGGTCCCGCCCGCAGTTCATCGACCAGTGGGCGTGGACCGGCAAGCTCAACGCGCACATCGAGGAGATGTTCACCGGGCACGCCCTCGTCACCGTCTTCGGCCGCCAGCACGAGGCCGCCCAGACGTTCGACGAGCGCAACGAGGCCCTGTACGAGGCGTCGTTCAAGGCGCAGTACATCTCGGGGATCATCCAGCCCGCGCTCGGCTTCCTCGCGAACCTCAACTACCTCGTCGTCGCGGTCGTCGGCGGCCTGCGGGTCGCGTCGGGGACCATGAGCATCGGCGACGTGCAGGCGTTCATCCAGTACAGCCGGCAGTTCACGCAGCCGATCACGCAGATCGCGTCCATGGCGAACCTCCTGCAGTCGGGAGTCGCGTCGGCCGAGCGCGTGTTCGAGCTGCTCGACGCGCCCGAGCAGACGCCCGACCCGTCGCCCGCCACTCCGCTGGACCGGCCCGTGCGCGGGCGCGTGACGTTCGAGCACGTCGCGTTCCGCTACGACCCGGGCACGCCCCTCATCGACGACCTGTCGCTCGTCGCCGAGCCGGGCGCGACCATCGCGATCGTCGGGCCGACCGGCGCCGGCAAGACCACGCTCGTGAACCTGCTCATGCGGTTCTACGACGTCGACTCCGGCCGCATCACGCTCGACGGCGTCGACACGCGGGACCTCACGCGCGACGAGCTGCGCTCGCAGATGGGCATGGTGCTGCAGGACACGTGGTTGTTCGGCGGCACGCTCGCGGAGAACATCGCCTACGGCGTCGACGCGGCGACGCACGAGGAGATCGTCGCCGCGGCGCAGGCCACGCACGTCGACCGGTTCGTTCGGACGCTGCCCGACGGCTACGACACGAAGGTCGACGACGAGGGCGCCACCGTGTCGGCGGGGGAGAAGCAGCTGCTCACCATCGCGCGCGCGTTCCTCGCGGACCCGGCGATCCTCATCCTCGACGAGGCCACGTCGTCCGTGGACACGCGCACCGAGGTGCTCGTCCAGCAGGCGATGAACGCGCTGCGCGCCGGGCGGACGTCGTTCGTCATCGCGCACCGCCTGTCGACGATCCGTGACGCCGACACCATCCTCGTGATGGAGCACGGGTCGATCGTCGAGCAGGGCTCGCACGAGGAGCTGCTCGCGGCCGACGGCGCGTACGCGCGGCTGTACGCGAGCCAGTTCGCGGCGGCGGTGACGGCCGACGAGTGACGTTCGGTGCGGCGCCGCGGGCTCGGGGCGCCGCACCTGGACACGCGTTCCGGTGGCGCTCCGCGGAACCGCGTGACGACGATGGACCGATGACGGACCAGACGACCCCCCAGGACCCCCGCTCGCAGCAGCCCGGTGAGGACGCGCAGTCGCCCGAGCAGATCCCCCACCCGGGCCTCACCCGCGAGATGGACCACAAGCCCGACCACGGCGAGGAGTCGTACAAGGGCGCCGACCGGCTCGCGGGCAAGCGCGCTCTCATCACCGGCGCCGACTCCGGCATCGGCCGTGCCGTCGCGCTCGCGTTCGCCCGCGAGGGCGCCGACGTCGTCCTGTCCTACCTCCCGGAGGAGGAGGCCGACGCGAAGGAGACCGCGCGGCTCGTCGAGGAGGCCGGTCGTCGTGCCGTGCACGCCCCCGGGGACATCCGGGACGAGCAGACGTGCGTCGAGCTCGTCGAGACGACCGTGCGCGAGCTCGGCGGCATCGACGTCCTCGTCAACAACGCGGCGTACCAGATGGCGCAGGAGGACGGCCTGCTCGGCATCACCACCGAGCAGCTCGACCGCGTCTTCAAGACCAACCTGTACGCGCTGTTCTGGATCACCAAGGCCGCCGTGCCGCACATGCAGCCCGGGTCGTCGATCATCAACACGAGCTCGATCCAGGCGCAGCAGCCGAGCCCGCCCCTGCTCGACTACGCGACGACGAAGGCCGGCATCCTCAACTTCACGCGCGGCCTCGCGCAGCAGCTCGGCGAGAAGGGCATCCGCGTCAACGCCGTCTGCCCCGGCCCGATCTGGACGCCGCTGATCCCCGCGACGATGGACCCCGAGAAGGTCGACTCGTTCGGCTCGGACACGCCGCTCGGCCGCGCCGGGCAGCCCGCCGAGCTGGCCCCGGCCTACGTCTTCCTGGCGTCGCAGGAGGCGAGCTACGTGAGCGGCGACTACATCGCGGTGACGGGCGGCAAGCCGCTCTGACCAGGCCGTCCGCAGGGCTCCCGCTGCGGCCGATCGGGTGCACCGGCCGCGGCGGGACCTCCGGCCCGACGGACGTGCGTCCGCTGCGACGTACTGTGCCCGCATGACCCCCTCGCACCCGCGGCTCCGACGCGACCGCTTCACCGTCGCGCTGTACGGCTGCTTCGTCGTGTGGGGGTGGCTGCTCTACTCCTTCAACCCGAGCGTGCCGCTGCTCGCCGACGACCTCGACCTGACGGGAGCACAGGCGGGCCTCCACGGCACCGCGATGGCAGCCGGCGCGATCCTCACGGCGTTCCTCACGCCGCGGTCGGTGCGAGCCCGCGGCCGGCGTTGGACGCTGCTCGCGTCGTGCGCCGTGGTGGTCGTCGGCATCACGGTCCTGCTCACCGCGGGGACGCTCGCGGTCAGCCTGCTCGGCATGTTCGTGCTGGCGATCGGCGGCAACCTCGCGATCAGCTCGGCCCAGCCGGGCCTCGCCCAGCACCACGGTCCTGCGGCGTCGGCGGCCGTCACCGAGGCGAACGGCGTCGGGTCCGGGGTGGGTCTGGTCGGGCCGCTCGCGGTGGGCGCGTGCGTCGCGGCGGGGTTCGGCTGGCGGCCGGCCGTCGCGGTGACCGCGGCGCTCGCGGTCGTCACCGCGGTGCTCGTGTCACGGGAGCCCGTCGGGGGCGCGATGACGCCGGCCGAGCGGGCCGCGCTCGCTGACGGCACGCCCGTGCCCGACGTGCCGACCGTCGACGTGCCCGCGCACCCGCGCCGCGCCGGTGCACCGACGTGGTGGTTCCTCGCCGCCATCGTCGCGGCCATCGCGCTCGAGAACGCGACGACGTACTGGGCGACCGACCTCGTGCGCGAGCAGACGGGCGCCGGCGCGGGCATCGCGGCCGCGACCACCGCGGGGCTCGTCGCGGGCATGACGGCCGTGCGGTTCGTCGTCGCGCCCCTGTCGCTGCGCGTGCGGCCCGCGCTGCTGCTCGTCGTCGCGTTCGGCGTGGCGATCGTCGGGTGGGCGATCCTGTGGACCGCCACGGTGCCGGGCGTCGCGCTCGCCGGCCTCGTCGTGGCCGGGTTCGGGTACGGCGCGCAGTACCCGCTGTCGATCTCGCTGCTGCTCGCTGCGGCGCCGGGCCAGGGGGATCGGGCGCAGGCGCGCGCGACGCTCGCGGGCGGCATCGCGATCGGCGTCGCGCCGTTCGCGCTGGGTGCGCTCGCGGACGTCGTCGGGGCGCACACGGCGTTCGTCGTCGTGCCGGTGATCGCGGTCGTCGGGGCCGTCGCGAGCTGGGTCGGCGGCGCGGCGCTGCAGCGTGAGGCGTCCGGAGGGGTGTTGGTGGACGCGACGACCGGCGGAGTTCGATAACGTTATCGAACCCGGGTGAGCCCGACCCGGTCGACGACGACCACGAGGACACGCGCAACCCCATGACCCAGCTCTCGCACGCTCCCCGCACGACGACCACCGCGACCGCCGCACGGGGCGCCGATCCCACGCTCGCGCACCGCACCGCCGACGTCCGCCTCCTGCTGCGCGGAACCGACGGGGAGCCGCTGCGCGGCGCCGACGTCGTCGTCGAGCAGACCCGGCACGCCTTCGCCTTCGGCTGCATCGGCTTCGACCTCATCGGCCTCGCGAACGGCGAGACCGCCGACGCGCCGTCCCTGTTCGGCGGTGCCAGCGTCGAGTCCGCGCCCGCGCTCGCCGACCTGTGGTTCGACGTCTTCAACACCGTGACGCTCCCGTTCTACTGGGGGCAGTTCGAGCGTGAGCGCGGCCGACCCGACACCGACCGCATGCTGCGTGCCGCACGCTGGTTCGCCGAGCGTGGCGCGCACGTCAAGGGACACCCGCTCGCCTGGCACACCGTCGCACCCGCGTGGCTGCGCGACCTGCCCGTCGACGAGGTGGAGGCCGCGGTGCGGGACCGCATCACGCGCGACGTCACCGCGTTCGCGGGCGTCGTCGACACGTGGGACGCCATCAACGAGGTCGTCATCATGCCGGTCTTCGACAAGGAGCCGAACGGGCTCACGCGCCTCGCGTGGGACCGCGGACGCATCCCGACGATCCGCCTCGCGTTCGAGACGGCCCGCGCCGCCAACCCGGGCGCGACGCTGCTGCTCAACGACTTCGACATGTCGACCGCGTACGAGTGCCTGATCGAGGGCGTGCTCGAGGCCGGCATCCAGGTCGACGCGCTCGGCCTGCAGTCCCACATGCACCAGGGCTACTGGGGCGAGGAGAAGACGCTGCGCATCCTCGACCGCTTCGCGCGGTTCGGCCTGCCGCTGCACCTCACCGAGACGACGCTCGTGTCGGGCGACCTCATGCCCGCACACATCGACGACCTCAACGACCACCGGGTCGACTCGTGGCCGTCGACGCCCGAGGGCGAGGCGCGCCAGGCCGACGAGCTCGAGCGGCACTACCGCACGCTGCTGTCGCACCCCGCGGTCGCCTCCACGACGTACTGGGGGATCGCCGACGAGGGCGCGTGGCTCGGGGCCCCTGCCGGGCTCGTGCGCCGCGACGGCACGCCCAAGCCCGCGTACGACACGCTGCGGCGGCTCGTGCGCGACGAGTGGTGGCTCGCGCCGACGACGCTGCGCACCGACGACGACGGGACCGTGCCGGTCCGCGGGTTCCTCGGCGACTACACCGTGACGGTCGGTGACCACGCGGTGCCGTTCGCGCTCGACCGCGACGCCGCCGGGCCGGTCGAGGTGCGTCTGCCGGCCTGACCGTCGCCCCGTGCCGGGAGCGTGGCGCGCGGCTGGGAGGATGGGCGCGTGCCACGCCCGGACCTGCAGCCCGTCACCGACCCGTCCGACCCGCGGCTCGCCGACTACGTCTCGCTGACCGACGTCGCGCTGCGCTCCCGGCACGAGCCCGAGAAGGGCCTCTACATCGCGGAGTCGTCGACCGTGCTCGGCCGCGCACTGCGGGCCGGGCACCGGCCGCGGTCCGTGCTGCTCGCGCCGCGGTGGGTGCCCGACCTCGAGCGCATGCTCGACGAGCTGCCGGACGAGCTGCCCGACGACGGCACGACCGTGCCGGTCTACGTCGCCGAGGAGGCCGTGCTCGAGGCCATCACCGGCTTCCACGTGCACCGCGGCGCCCTCGCGGCGATGCACCGCCCGCCGCTCGCGCCGGTCGCGGACGTGCTCGCGGGTGCGCGCGACGGGGCCGGTGCGCGGCGCGTCGCGGTGCTCGAGGACGTCGTCGACCACACCAACGTCGGCGCGGCCTTCCGCTCCGCGGCGGCGCTCGGCGTCGACGCCGTGCTCGTCACGCCGCGCTGCGCCGACCCGCTGTACCGGCGGTCGGTCCGGGTGTCGATGGGGACCGTCTTCCAGGTGCCGTGGACGCGTATCGACCCGTGGCCCGGCGGCATCGACGAGCTGCGCGCGCACGGGTTCGTGACCGCGTCGCTCGCGCTGGCCGACGACGCGCTCACCCTCGACGAGCTCGTCGCCGACCCGCCCGAGCGGCTCGCGCTCGTCCTCGGCGCCGAGGGGCACGGCCTCAAGCCCGCCACCGTCGCCGCGTCGGACCTCGTCGTGCGCATCCCGATGGCCGGGGGTGTGGACTCGCTCAACGTCGCCGCCGCGGCCGCCGTGGCGTTCTGGGCGACGCGCGCCTGACCCGGTGTCGATCGAGGGACCGTCCGTGCGTCACGTGTGACGAGACGCACACGGGTCCGCTCGGGCGAATCGGGGTGCGCGATGTCGGTGGCGTGCGGCAGTCTCGGAGGCTGACGCCGGCGTCTGCGGTCCTCGCTGTGCTCGCGTGCGCCGCAGGAGCACGAGTACCACGAGGACGGAGGTAGGACGTGGCCGCATGGGGCCCCGGGGCGTTCGACGCCCACCCCGCCCTCGACTTCCTCGAGCGCCTCACCTTCCAGCACGCGGAGATCGACGCGACCCTCGACGTCGTCCCCGGGTCCGTCGACGTCGACGCGGTCGCCGAGCGCCTCCGTCACGAGCTGCGCTCCGCAGCCGACGGCTTCCGGTTCGCGTGCTACGCCTTCCCGCAGTCCACCTACGCCACGGCAGGCCTGGTCGCCGCCGTGCTCACGGGCACCCACCGCAAGCCCGCGTCGCGACGACGCCGAGGTGGCCGCGACCGGCTCGGGCTCGGCGCGCACGGCGGGCACACCGTGCTGCTGACCGAGCAGCACGCGCTCGACCTCCAGCCCGACGCCCGGGCAGCCGCCCGTGTCCTCGCGTCGCCCGAGGCATGGGCCGACGAGCCCGACGCGACCGTGCACCTGCTCGCGGCGACCCGCCAGCTCGAGTCGCTGCTCGCGCGGACGTACGCCCCGGCGCCGTCGGCGCCGCGCGTGCCGGGGCAGACCGTCTGGGGACGCGCGCTGCCGCACCGTCGCTGACACCGTCCGGGCGCCTCGCGCGCCCCCGCCGCGACCCGTAGCGACCGTCCTGCGACCCGGCTGCGACCGGTCGGTGGTGACCTGCTCCTGTCCCGTTCGTCCCGGTCCGCCGGGCAGCACCAGGAGCACACCATGACCGACCTCCTCGACGAGCGCGTCTCGTCGTCCGACCTCTTCCAGCCCGTCGGCACCGGGACCGACGACGTCGCGAACCGCGTCCTCGCCGCGTTGCTCGGCGCGCAGGAGGTCCTCGCCGTCTACGCGGGGGACCGCCTCGGCTGGTACCGCACGCTCGCGCACGAGGGTCCCACCACCTCCGTCGAGCTGGCGCGCGCGACCGGGACGCACGAGCGGTACGCGCGCGAGTGGCTCGAGCACCAGGCCGTCGCCGGCTTCGTGACGACCGACGACCGAGTCGACGCCGCCGACCGGCGGTACGCCCTCACGCCCGGCGCCGCCGAGGTCCTCACCGACCACGACTCCGGGTCCTACCTGGGACCGCTCGCGCGCCTGCAGGTGGCGAGCGGCCGCGCCGTCGACGACCTGCTCGACGCGTACCGCACGGGCGGTGGCGTGCCGTGGTCGCGGCTCGGCGCCGACGCGCGCGAGTCGCAGGCGGCCGTCAACCGGCCCTTCTTCCTCGGGCCGTTCGTCGACGAGGTCGTGCCCGCCGTCCCCGAGCTGCACGCCCTGCTCCGCGCCGGTGCACGCGTCGCGGACGTCGGCTGCGGCGAGGGCTGGTCGAGCATCGCGATGGCACGCGCGTTCGCCGACGTCGCCGTCGTCGGGCTCGACGTGGACGAGCCGTCGGTCGCCGCCGGGCGTCGGCACGCCGCCGCGCACGGGCTCGAGCACCGCGTCACGTTCCGGGCGGGCGACGCGGCGCACGCGGCCGACGGCGCCGGTGCCTTCGACGTCGTGACGGCGTTCGAGTGCGTGCACGACATGCCCGACCCGGTCGGCGTGCTCGCGTCCGCCCGGCGCCTGGTCCGCGAGGGGGGCTTCGTGCTCGTCATGGACGAGCGCACGCAGGAGCGCTTCACGGCGCCCGCGGGGCCGGTCGAGCGGCTGTTCTACGGCTACTCGCTCGGCGTGTGCCTGCCCGACGGCATGTCGCAGCCCGGGAGCGTCGGCACGGGCACGGTGCTCCGGCCGGACGTGCTCGACGGGTACGCGCGGGCTGCCGGGTTCGCGCGGGCCGAGGTGCTCGACGTGGAGAACGACTTCTTCCGGTTCTACCGGCTCGTGCTCTAGGGCGCCCGCACCCGGGACGGGCCGCCGGCGACCACGTCGTCGGCGGCCTGCTCCGGCGTCCGCGCCGCGCCGCGCGCCACGAGCACCGCGAACCGGTCGGCGCCCAGGCGGCCGACGAGCGTGCTCCGCAGCCCGTCCAGCCGGTCACGCTCCGTCCCGTAGGCCGCCGGGACGCCGTGCGCCGCGACGACCGTCCCCCAGAGGGTCGCGGCGCCTGCGTCGTCGCCCGCCCGCGCGAGCAGCACCAGCAGGTTCCGCAGGGTCGTGACGAGGTGTGTGCGGTCACCGGCCTCGCGCCACCAGCGCAGCACCTCCGCGACGTCGTCGTGGACCGCCGCCGGGTCGCCGTGCCGCGCGAGCAGCGCGGTCGCCGCCGACCTGGCCACCCCGCCGAGGTACCGGTTGCCTCCCGCCGCGGCCAGGTCGCGCGCGGTCCGCAGCGCCGTGAGCGCCGCGTCGGGGTCGGCGTCCGCCTCGACCTCGCCCTCGAGGAACGCGAGCCAGCCCGCGGTCGTCGGCCCGGGCGGCGACGCGGCTGCCGCCGCTGCGTCGACCGCGTCGCGGCAGCGGGCCAGCGCGTCGCGCGCCGCCGCCGTCCCGCCGGTGTACGCCAGCCGCAGCACCCGGTAGCTGTGCCCCACGCCGACGAGGTGCGGTGCCCCCGTCCTCGTCGCGAGCCCGGCGAGCGCGTCGCCGAGCGCGGCCGCGTCGTCCAGCTCGCCCTCGAACAGCGCCGCGTCGGCGAGGGCCTCGAGGGCGTGCATGCGGTCGACGGGGTCGTCCGCGGTCGCGAGCGCCCGTCGCGCGTGGCCGGCCCCCTCGACGTGCCGCCCGCCGAGGACGAGCCGCGACGCGAGCGACACGTGCGCGGCCGGGTGGGCGGACCCGCCGCCGTCGGCGACGAGCTGGGCCGCCCATCCGAGCGCCTCGTCGTGCAGCCCGTCGACGGCGTGGTCGTGCAGCGCGCGGGTGATCCGGACCGCGCAGGCCACGTCGTGCCGTCGCGACCACGCGTGCGCGGCGCGCGCCTCGGCGAGGAGCCCGTCCAGCCGGGACCGGGCGGCGGCCTCGCCCGGCCCTCGCAGCCGTGCGTCGGCGGCGCCGAGCAGGTCGGCGACGGTCGCCGCGTGGCGTGCGCGCACGGGGTCGTCGTCGGGCGGCTCGCCGACGACCGCCCGGACGGTGCGCAGCATCCGGAGCCGCGTACGCCCGTCGGCGTCGTCGCGCACGAGGAGCGAGCGCGCGGCGAGCGCCTCGACCGCGTGCCGCGGGACCGCCAGCACGGTCGCGGCGTCACCCGGCGGGACCGCCGAGGCGAGCACTGGCCAGCCGTCGAGCGCCCGGCGCTGCACGGGGTCGAGCAGGTCGCGGGACCAGGCGACGAGCGCGGTGAGCGACGCGTGCCGTGCGTCGACGCCACGACCCGCGTGCGCGAGGTCGCCCAGCCGGTGCGCGAGCTCGTCGGCGAGGTCGGCGGTCGACAGCGCCGCGGCGCGCGCCCCCGCCATCTCCAGCGCCAGCGGCAGCCCGTCGAGCAGGTCGACGACGCGGCCGACCGCCGGGTCGTCGACGCTCGTGGCCGCCCCGGCCGCCCGCGCGCGGTCGACGAACAGCACGGTGGCGTCGGTCGCGGCGAGCGGCATGACGGCGTGGACGTGCTCGCCCGGGACACGGAGCGGCTCCCGGCTGGTGGCGAGCACCCGCAGCGGTCCGGGGTGCTCCAGGAGGCTCTCGACGACGTCCGCGACCGCGTCGACGACGTGCTCGCAGTTGTCGAGCACGAGCACCAGGTCGCGCGCCGCGAGCGCGGTGAGCGCCTCCGCCGGCGGGCCCGCCGCGGGGCTCAGGCCCGCCGCCGCGACGACCGCCGCGGGGACCGCGTCCGGTTCCCGCACGGCACCCAGCTCGACGAAGCGCGCGCCGCCCGCCGGGAGGACGCGCACGACCTCGAGCGCCGCCCGTGTCTTGCCGACCCCGCCCGGACCGACGAGCGTGACGAGCCGCCCGTCGTCGAGCAGCGCGCGGACGGCGTCGAGCGTGCCGGGACCCGGCACGTAGGACGTCCGCGGGGCCGGGGGCTGCCGTCCGGCCGTCGGCGTTGCGGCGGCGTCGTGGGGCGCGGGTGAGCCCGCGTCGGCGGTCGTGCCGGCAGCGAGCGCCTGCGTCTGCGCGGACCGCAGCTCCGCGCCGGGCAGCAGGCCGAGCTCGTCGAGCGTCGCTGCCGCGCGTGCGTACGTCGCGAGCGCGTCGGCGGGTCGTCCGGCCGCGGTGCGGGCGCGCACGGCGACGGCCCACGCCGGCTCGCGGTAGGGGTCGGCGGCCGTGAGCGCGTCCGCCACCGCGACCGCGTCCTGCGGGCGTCCCGCAGCGACGAGGACCTCCGCGAGCCGCTGGCGTGCGTCGAGGCGCAGCGCGTCGAGGCGCCGTGCCTCCGGCGCCACGGACGGCAGCTCGGCCGCGCGTCCGAACGCGGGGCCGTGCCACGACGCGAGCGCGGACTCGAGCGCGGCGGCGGCGTCGGGAGGCTCCTCGTCCACCGCGGTGCGGAGCGCCGCCTCGAACGCGCCCGCGTCGGTGGTGTCCGCGGGTGCGTCGAGCGCGTAGCCACCGTCGAGGGTCTTGACGTCGTCACCCACGAGCGCCCGCAGGCGTGACACGTGCGTGCGCAGGGTGTGCCGGGCGGACGGCGGCGGGCCGTCCGGCCACAGCGCGTCCGCGAGCGTGTCGTCGCCCACCGGCTGCCCGCGGTGCGCCAGCAGGACGGCCAGCAGCGCGCGTTGCTGCGGCCCGACGACCCGCACGACGGTCCCACCGCGGCGCACCTCGAGCGGGCCGAGGACGCGGTACCGGGGACGGTCCGTCACAGCGCCGATGCTAGGGGTGGCACCCGGGTCGTGGCGTCGTCCTGGGCGAGGCTCGCGCGGCGGGCCGGCGTCCCGCCGTCAGGCCAGGGCGAGCCCGTCGACCACCTCGACGCCCGGCGCCGACGCGAGCAGCGTGCCCGGCAGCGCGACCTTCGAGCGGCGCAGGCCGCTGCCGATCACGACGACCGGACCCGCAGCCGGGTCGTCGGCCGCGACGCGCGCGTCGACGAGCACCCGGTAGCCCGCGGGCAGGCCGAGCGGCGTGATGCCGCCGTACTCCATGCCGGACTCCGCGACGGCCCGGTCCGTCGGCAGGAACGACGCCTTGCGCACGTCGAGCAGCCGCTTGACCGCGTTGTTGACGTCGGCGCGCGTCGTCGCGCGCACCACGGCCGCGGCGACGCGCTCCTCGCCCTCGCGGCGCCCCGCGACCAGCACGCAGTTCGCCGAGGCCGCGGGCGGCAGGTCGTAGGCGGCCGTGAGCGCCGCGGTGTCCGCCAGGTCGGGATCGATCTCGGTGACGACCACGGCGTCCGCGACGCGGTCGTCGGCGGCGGCCCACGCCTCGACCGCCGCGCGCACCGGGTCCGCCAGCAGGTCGGGGCGGTCGAGCGCGCGGACCCAGGTCAGAGAGCCGAGCGTCGTCAGGCCCGCCGTCATCGCTGGTACGTCCCGACGAGCACGGCACGCGCGAGCGTGTGGAAGACGACGGCGGTGTTGACCGCGCCGGGCATGGCGTCGGGGCCGACGCCGAGCGAGTCGGTGTCGAGCGCGTGCACGACGAAGAAGTACCGGTGCACCTGGTCGCCGGGCGGGGGAGCGGCGCCGATGTAGGCGGCCTCGCCGTCGTCGCCGCGGAGCGCGAAGGCCCCGCGCGGCAGGGCGGTGGAGCCGGCCGACCCCGCGCCCGTCGCGAGCTCGGTCGTCGTCGCGGGCACGTCCACGAGCGTCCAGTGCCACCAGCCGGCCGGGCCGGGGGCGTCCGGGTCGAAGCAGCTCACGACGAACGAGCGCGTCTCGGGCGGGAAGCCCGACCACGCCAGGTGCGGCGACACGTTGGCGCCCGCCGGGGTGTTGGTGTGCACGTCGGGGAGGCGGTCGCCGTGCGCGACGTCGTCGCTGCGCAGCTCGAACGACGGCACCGCGGGCAGCAGCGAGTACGGGTCGGGGGCGACGGGACGGGTCAGCGAGGTCATCGCGACATCATCGCCCGGTGCGGCCCGCGATGCGCGCGGTTCGGCGGTGCCCCGGACGTCGACGCGTGCGTCGCGCGCGGGAGTGGCGACTTCGCCCCGAGAGCGACACATCGATGTGTCGCACTCGGGCCGTTGTCGCTCTCGGGCGGCGGCGGGGGCGTCGTGATCGCCCGGGAGGGTGGCTCCGATTGACACGCCTCCGGGTGTCAGCGTCTACTGAGATACTTCGAACAGATGTTCGATCAGATGAGCGATTCCGGGTGTTGCCGCAGTTCACAGCGGTGTACACCTGTGCTGGAGGTGGGTGCGGATGGCAGCGAGCGTGCTGTCCGAGCAGGCGCGGGTCGAGCTGGCCCGGGCTGTGCTGGCGCACGCCGAGCTGCGGACCGGGGCGCGCAGCGTCCGGGTCGGGACGCGTCCGGCCGAGTCGTCCGCGAGCCTTGTCGAGGGCACCCAGCACGGGGCGGACACCCGGCCCGCGCCCGCCGGCGGGGCACCCGTGCCGTTCGCGGCCGACCCCGTGCGCGGGGCGCCACGTCCGTCGTCCGGCGGGGGGCCGACGCACCGCGCAGAGCCGTCCGCGGCTGGGCACGACGGCTCGTCCACGCACGACGTGTCCTCGTCTGCGCACGACAGGTCCTGGTCCGCGCGGCGTGCGGTGGTGCGCGAAGCGTCCCCGGACGGGACAGTGGCAGCGTCCGAGCGCGACGGTGCGCCGGCTGCGGCGTTGTTCGCGGCGCCCGGCGCCGTGCCCACCGACCGCACCGCGCAGCCGCACGCCGCTGCCACCGACCGCACCGTGCCGTCGCGGGCCGCGGACGAGGCGTGGACGCGGTCGCACCCGGGGTCGGCCGCGACCCGTCCCGCCGGGGTCCTCGCCGCCGAGCGGCCGCCGCTGCCCGTCCCGGACCGGCTCGCGCCGTTGCTGCCCGACGGGCTGCGCCGCGGTGCCACGACGGCCGTCGTGGGGTCGACCTCGCTCGTGCTGACGATGCTCGCGCACGCCTGCGCGGGCGGTGCGTGGGCGGCGGTCGTGGGGCAGCCGACCGTGGGGCTGCTCGCGGCCGCGGAGGCCGGTGTGGCGCTCGAGCGGCTCGCGCTCGTGCCGCGCCCGGGGCAGGACGCCGCGACCGTCGTCGCGGCGCTCGTCGACGGCATCGACGTGGTGCTCGTCGGGCCGGACGCCGTGCTCACCGACACCGACCGCCGCCGGCTGTCCGCCCGTGCGCGGGACCGCGGTGCGGTCCTGCTGTCGAGCGTCGCGTGGCCGGGCGCGTCGACGGTGCTGACCGTCGAGGCGGGGCGCTGGTGGGGCGTCGGCGCGGGCGACGGGCGGCTGCGGACGCACGAGCTGCGCGTCACGCGGTCGGGGCGTGGCGGGTCGGCCGTCCCGCTGTCCGTGGACCTCACGCTGCCGCTGTCGGCGGACACCTCGACCGGCACCCCGGTCGCACCCGCGGTGCCGACCGCACCGGCCGAGGTCGAGGAGCAGGCCGCCGTCGGTCTGCGGCTCGTGGGGTGAGGAGCGCGTCGTGAGTACCCGCACCACCGTCCTCTGGGTCCCCGACTGGCCCGTCGTCGCCGCGACCACCGCCGACGAGGTTCCCGCGCACCTGCCCGCCGCCGTGCACGACGGGCGGCGCGTCACGGCCGTCTCGGCGCTCGCGCGCGTCGAGGGGGTGCGTCGCGGCATGCGTCGACGGCAGGCGCAGGGGTGCTGCCCCGAGCTCGTGCTGCTGCCCGCCGACGACGTGCGCGACGTGCGCCTGTTCGAGCCGGTCGCGAGCGCGGCGGAGACCGTCGTCGCCGGGATCGAGGTCGTGCGCGCCGGCCTCCTGCTGCTGCCCGCCGGGGGTGCCAGCCGGTACCACGGGTCGGAGGACGTGCTCGCGGAACGGCTCGTCGACGCCGTCGCCGCGCACGCGGGGCACGAGTGCGCGGTCGGCACCGCCGACGGCCTGCTCGCGGCGGTCGTCGCCGCGCGCACCGGGGCCGTCGTCCCGCCCGGCTCGTCGCCCGCGTTCCTCGCTCAGCGTGGGGTCACCGAGCTCGTGCATGCCGCCGTCACCGAGGACGCCGCCCAGCAGGTCGCCGATCTCGTCGACCTGCTGCACCGGCTCGGCCTGCGCACGCTGGGTCAGCTCGCCGCGCTGCCGACGGGCGACGTGCACGCGCGCTTCGGGCGGCTCGGCGTGTGGGCGCAGACGCTCGCGCGCGGCGACGACGAGCGCCCACCGGCGCGTCGCCGTCCCGAGGCCGACCTCGAGGTCGTCGCCGAGCTCGACCCGCCGGTCGACCGCGTCGACACCGCGACGTTCGCCGGCCGCCGCCTCGCCGAGGACCTGCACGCGCAGCTCGTGCACCGGTCCGTGACGTGCGGTCGCATGCAGATCGCCGCGCGCACCGACGACGGCACCGACCTGGTCCGCACGTGGCGCACCGACCTCGGCGGGTTCGGCGGGCTGACGCCGCAGCGCATCACCGACCGCATCCGCTGGCAGCTCGAGAGCTGGCTGTCGTCCACCGCCGTCGCGACCGCGCGCAGCCGTGCGCAGGACGCCCCCGAGCGCGTCCGCGCCGCCCGGGCACGCGCCGCGCGTGCCCGGGCCGCCCGCGACGGGGCGCAGGACCCGTGGGCGTTCGACGACCTCGTCGACGAGCCGTGGGTCGACGACGACGTCCGCCCCGTGACGCTGGTGCGGCTCGCCGTCACCGCGCTCGACGTCGCGCCCGCCGGGGCTGAGCAGGGGCGGCTGTGGGGCGGGCCGTCCGGCGGCGACCTGCGGGCGCACCGCGCGCTCGACCGCGTGCAGGGGATCGTCGGCGGGCAGGGCGTGCTCACGGCGACGCTGCAGGGCGGCCGCGGGGTGCGCGACCAGGTCCACCTGCAGCCGTGGGGCGAGCAGACGCAGGCCGCGCGCGCGGCCGACCTGCCCTGGCCCGGTCGGCTGCCGGACCCGGCGCCCGCGACCGTCCTCGCGCGTCCGCTCCCCGTCGACGTGCGTGACGCCGCCGGGCGGCCGGTGGTCCTCGACGTGCGCGTCGGCCTGCGCGGGGAGCCCGCGACGGTCCGCTGGCCGGTCGCGTCGGACACCGACGCGTCGTCGGTGGCACGGGCGTCGGCGCGCACGACAGGGACGGGCGGGTTCCCCTCGCCGCGCGGGCGCTCGCCGGCCGAGGGGTTCCTCGCGTCCGACGGGTGGCCGTCCGGCGGTGCATGGTCGGCCGGGCGCGTGACGTCGGACGGGCGCGACGAGCCGGTGCGTGTGCGCGAACGGGCGGTCGCCGGGTGGGCGGGGCCGTGGCTGTCGAGCGAGCGCTGGTGGGGGACCGGGGGACGGGTCGGCGTGCGCGGGCACCTGCAGGTCGCGTTCGACGACGGCGACGCGGTCCTGCTCGCCGGCGACGCGGACGGCTGGACGTGCGAGGCGACGTATGACTGACAGCCCACCGACGCGTACCCGTGCGCCCTTCCCGCCGCGGTACGCCGAGCTGCACGCGCACTCGGCGTTCAGCTTCCTCGACGGCGCGAGCCAGCCCGAGGAGCTCGCCGCGGAGGCCGCCCGGCTGGGCCTCGACGCGCTCGCGCTGACGGACCACGACGGGCTGTACGGCGTCGTCCGGTTCTCGCAGGCCGCGAAGGCCGTCGGGCTGCCCACCGCGTTCGGCGCGGAGCTGCACCTGCCCGCCCCCGACGGTCGCAAGCACGCGCGGGAGCGCACGCGCGCCACGCCGGGGCTGCCGGTGCTGGACCCGCCGACGGGCGTGCCCGACCCCCGCGCGTCGCACCTGCTCGTGCTCGCGCGCGGACCCGCGGGATACCGGGCGTTGTCCCGGTCGATCGCCGAGGCGCACCTGCGCACGGGCGAGAAGGGTGCCGCGGACTACCGCCTGGAGGAGCTCGCCGCGAACGCCGCGGGCCAGTGGCTCGTGCTCACGGGCTGCCGCAAGGGGTCCGTGCGGCGCGCGCTCGCGGGCGGCGACCCGTCGGGCGTCGGCGGGGTCGCGCCGGGCGGACTGGACGCGGCGCGCGCCGAGCTCGACCGACTCGTCGCGCTGTTCGGCCGGGACAACGTCGCCGTCGAGGTCACCGCGTCGGCCGACCCGTACGACTCGGAACGGGCCGACGCGCTCGCCTCGCTCGCCGCCGACGCGCGCCTCCCGCTCGTCGCGACGGGCAACGTGCACTACGCGACGCCGCGCGACGCGGACCTCGCGGCGGCGCTCGCGGCCGTGCGCGCCCGCTCGTCGGTCGAGGACCTCGACGGCTGGCTGCCCGCGGCCCCCGTCGCGCACTTGCGGTCCGCGGAGGAGATGCTCGCGCTGCACCGGCGGCACCCGTCGGCGGTCGGCACGGCGGCGGCGCTCGCCGCCGAGTGCGCGTTCGACCTGTCGCTCGTCGCGCCGCAGCTGCCGCCGTACCCGGTCCCGGACGGGCACACCGAGGCGACATGGCTGCGCGAGCTCGTCCGGCAGGGCGCGCTCGAGCTCTACGGGCCGCCCGATGACGAGCGCGTGCCCGGCGCGTACGCGCAGCTCGCGCACGAGCTGCGCGTCATCGAGGACCTCGGGTTCCCCGGGTACTTCCTCGTCGTCTACGACCTCGTGAAGTTCTGCCGCGACCACGGGATCCTCGCGCAGGGCCGCGGCTCGGCCGCGAACTCGGCGGTCTGCTACGCGCTGCGCGTCACGGCCGTCGACGCGGTGCGGCACGGGCTGCTGTTCGAGCGGTTCCTCGCGCCCGAGCGCGACGGGCCGCCGGACATCGACGTCGACATCGAGTCCGCGCGCCGCGAGGAGGTCATCCAGTACGTCTTCGAGAAGCACGGCCGCTCGCACGCCGCGCAGGTCGCGAACGTCATCTCGTACCGCCCGCGCTCGGCGATCCGCGACGCCGCCCGGGCCCTCGGGTACGACGCCGGGCAGCAGGACGCGTGGGCGAAGTCCATCGAGCGCTGGGGCAGCCTGCGTCCGCCGCAGCCCGCACCGGCACCCCCGCCGCCGGCGCGCCCGTCACCACACCCGCCCGGCCCGCCGGGACCGTCCGCCCGGCGGCGCCCCACCGAGACCCCCGCCGCCGGACCGCAGGGGGTTCCGGCGGCGGGCCGCCCGGACCGCCCGCACGACGGGCACGTCGGGTCGCCCGGTCGACCGGACCGCCCGCACGACGGCCGCGCCGGGTCACCCGGTCGTCCCGACCGCCCGCACGACGGGCACGTCGGGCTGTGGCCGCCGGAGGGTCGTGGTGCGGGAGGCGAGCCGCACGACCGGGCCACGGCCGTCAGCACCGCGCGCGACGAGCGGCGCCGCGCCAAGGCGTCGATGTGGGGCAACACCTACGAGCCGCCGCCGGTGCTGACGCGGTCGCCCCGCGGCACCGAGGTGCCGGGCCTGGCGACGTCCGACGGGCACGACGTCGTCCCCGCGGTGCTGCCGCCCGCGGCGAGCGACCTCGACGAGATCCCGGAGCACGTCGTCGACCTGGCCGACCGGTTCCTGCGGCTGCCGCGGCACCTCGGCATCCACTCGGGCGGCATGGTGATGTGCGACCGGCCCGTGATCGAGGTGTGCCCGGTGGAGTGGGCGCGCATGCCGGGCCGGACGGTCCTGCAGTGGGACAAGGAGGACTGCGCCGACGCGGGGCTCGTGAAGTTCGACCTGCTGGGGCTCGGGATGCTCACGGCGCTGCGGCTCGCGTTCACGGACGTCGAGAAGCACGAGGGGGAGAAGCTCGACCTGCACGCGCTGCCCGCGGAGGACGCGCGGGTGTACGACCTGCTGAGCGCCGCGGACACCGTCGGGGTGTTCCAGGTCGAGTCGCGCGCGCAGATGGGCACGCTGCCGCGCCTGCGGCCGCGCACGTTCTACGACATCGTCATCGAGGTCGCGCTCATCCGCCCCGGGCCCATCCAGGGCAACTCGGTGCACCCGTACATCGAGCGTGCGCACGGCCGGCAGGCCGTCACGTACCTGCACCCGCTGCTGGAGAAGTCGCTTGCGAAGACCAAGGGCGTGCCGCTGTTCCAGGAGCAGCTCATGCAGATGGCGATCGACGTCGCCGACTTCACGCCCGCGGAGGCCGACCAGCTGCGCCGCGCGATGGGGTCGAAGCGCTCGACGGAACGCATGGAGGCGCTCAAGGGGCGGCTCATGTCGGGCATGGCGTCGCACGGCATCGGGCCGGACGTGGGGGAGCAGATCTACGAGAAGCTGCGCGCGTTCGCCGACTTCGGCTTCCCCGAGTCGCACGCGTACTCGTTCGCGTTCCTCGTGTACGCGAGCGCGTGGCTGAAGGTGTACCACCCGGCCGCGTTCTACGCGGGGCTGCTCGCGGCGCAGCCGATGGGCTTCTACTCACCGCAGAGCCTCGCCGCCGACGCCCGCCGGCACGGCATCGAGGTGCTGCGGCCCGACGTGCAGGCGTCCGACGTGCAGGCGTGCGTCGAGCGCACCGGCCCGACGCCGCCGGGCGGGGAGCCGCTGCTGGTCCCCGCGCCGAGCGGCACCGGTCCGGCCGTCGCCGCGGGGGTGCGCACGGGCGCCGACGCGGACGTGCCGCGGTCGCTCGCGGTGCGCCTGGGGCTCGCGTCGGTGCGGTCGGTGGGGGAGGACGTCGCGCAGAAGGTCGTCGACGAGCGCGTCGCGCACGGCCCGTTCGCCGACCTGCGGGACCTGGTCCGACGGGTCCGGCTGACCACCGTGCAGGTCGAGGCGCTCGCGACCGCCGGAGCGCTCGACAGCCTGGGCGCGACCCGCCGCGAGGCGCTGTGGGCGGCGGGGGCGCTCGCGCAGGAGGGGCCGGACACGCTGCCGGGGGTGAGCGTCGGGGTCGCGGCGCCGACGCTGCCGGGGCTGAGCGACGTCGAGGTCGCGACGGCCGACGTGTGGGCGACGGGCGTGTCCGTCGACTCCTACCCGACGCAGTTCGTCCGCGACGGCCTGGACGAGGCGGGGGTGCTGCGCGTCGTCGACGCGTTCCGCCACGAGCCCGGGCGACGCGTCGCCGTCGCGGGGGTCGTGACGCACCGGCAGCGTCCCGGCACCGCGGGCGGGGTGACGTTCCTGTCGCTCGAGGACGAGACGGGGCTGCTCAACATCGTGTGCTCCGCGGGCCTGTGGCAACGGTTCCGACGGGTCGCGCGCACGTCCCGGGCGCTCGTCGTCCGGGGCCGGCTCGAACGCTCTGACGGCGCCACGAACCTCGTCGCCGAGCACCTGGGCGTCCTGTCCCTCAAGGTCCGCACGACGTCCCGCGACTTCCGCTGACGGCCGACGCCCGACGCCCGCGTGAGCCCGTCCGCACCACCGCGCCGACCGGCGCCCTTGCCCTGGCGCACCGCGCGTCCGCACCACCGCGCACGCCGACTGCCGCCGTCCGTGACCCGCTCTCCGCCCTGGACGCCGATGCGTCGACCGGCCAGCGAGCGGTCTGCGGGGCCGGTGGCAGCCTTCGCTAGCCTCCCGCCCATGCTCGGACCCCTCGCCGCGTACCTGCCCACCCCGCGCACCGCCGACGGCGGCGTCGCCGCCGGCGTGCTGGCCGCGCTCGCGGACCGCGCCGTCACGGCGGGCGCGGACGCCGTCGCGGTGCTCGGCTCGACGGGCGGCTTCGCCTACCTGAGTGGCGGCGACCGGGCGCGGGTCGCGCGCGCCGCGGTCGAGGCGGTCGACCGTCGGGTGCCCGTGGTGTGCGGGATCGGCGCGCTGACGACGAACGACGTGCTCGGGCATGCTGCCGCCGCGCGCGCCGCGGGCGTCGACGCCGTGCTGCTGCCGACGACGTCGTACCTGCCTCTCACCGCCGCCGAGGCGCTCGCGCTGTACCGGGACGTCGCGGCCGTCGCCGAGGTGCCCGTCTGGATCTACCACAACCCCCGCACGACGGGCCTGGAGCTCACGGTCGACGACCTCCTCGCCATCGCCGCGCTGCCCGGCATCGGCGGGCTCAAGGACCGCGGGCTCGACGCGGACGACGTCCGCACCCGCTGCTCCGCGCTCCTCGCCGGCGTCCCTGCGCACGTCGAGGTCGGCTTCAGCGGCGACGCGCTGGGCGTGCAGGCGCTGCTCGCGGGTGCCCGGACGTGGCACAGCGGCCTCGCGGGCGTCCTGCCCCGCCCGTGGGTGGCCACCGCGGCCGCGGCGACGGCCGGTGACACGGCGCTCGTCGAGACCTGGACCGAGCGGCTCGCCCCGCTCACCGCGCTCGGTGCGCGCTGGGGTGCGATGCGCCTCGCGGGTCCGGTCGCCCGGCACGTGGGCCTCGACCTCGGGCCGCTCCCGGCGCCGCTGCTCGACGTTCCTGCGGAGGTGCGCGGCGACCTCGACGCCGCCGTCGAGCGCGCCCTGGCCTGACCGCCGGGTCGTCACCCTGCGACGGCCGTGAGGACGGCGCGTCAGCCGCGCGGTGTGCCTGCCGCCTCCTCGTCGGTCGCCGGCCGCACCTCGTCGTCCGCCTCGTCCTCGTCCATCGGCGGCTCGAGCGTCCGCAGCCGGGAGAAGATCGCCCAGACGACGGACACGAGCGGCACGGCGATGACGGCGCCGAGGATGCCGGCGGTGAGCGTCCCGGCCGTCACGGCGAGGGCGACGACCACGGGGTGCAGGGACACCTGCTTGCCCATGACGAGCGGCTGCAGGATGTGCCCCTCGAACTGCCCGATCAGCGCGATGCCGATGCCGACGATCGCCGCGGACCACAGCCCGTTCGCGGCGAGCGCGACGATCATCGCGACGATCATGGCCGCGGGTGCGCCGACCAGCGGGATGAACGCACCGATCATGACGAGCACCGCGAGGGGCGCCGAGAGCGGCACCCGCAGGATCGTCAGCAGGATGAACGCGAGCAGCCCGTCGGTGACGGCGATGATGACCGTGCCGCGCGTGTAGCCGGAGAACGTGTACCAGCCTGCGCCGCCCGCGACCTTCCAGGTCTCGCGGAACCGCGTGGGCAGCTGGTTGAGGAACCACGTCCACATCTCCTGGCCGCGCGCCAGGAAGAACACCGTGCAGAAGATCGCGAGCGCCAGCGCGGTGAAGATCTCGACCACGGAGCCGGCACCGGCGGCGGCCTGCGACGCGAGGTCGCCCGCGTGGTCCTGCACCCACTGCTGCGCGTTCCCGATCCACTCGGCGATCTGGTCGTTCGTGATCGTGAACGGCAGCGCGCCGCTCTCCAGGAAGTCCGTGATCTGCGAGATGCCGTCGCTGAACTGCTTGGTGAGGTCGTTCCACTGGTTCGCGATCGAGTACCCGATGTAGGTCAGGAGCCCGACGAAGAAGAGGATGCCGCCCAGGATCGCGAGCGCGGTCGCGAGTCCGCGCCACATGAACCGCGACAGGAAGTCCACGATCGGGCGGAGCACCGCGGAGAACACGAACGCGAGGAACACCGCGATGAACAGCAGCTGCACGCGCGACGTGGCGTAGAAGACGAGCGCGACGGCCGCGAGCACGACGAGCAGCCGCCACGACACGCCCGCCATGACGCGCAGCCAGTGCGGCGCGGTGTGCTCGACCCCGTACACGCTGGGGTTGCGCCGCGCCCCTGCCACCTTGCGGGCCGCCGGGTTGCTCGGGCCGGTCAGCCCCTTGCTCCCGGTGCCGGTCGCCTCGGCCATGAACCCCCCGCCACGTCGGACTCGGTCGTGGCGCTGGTGCCCCGCGCCTGTGGCGTCAGTCTGCACCCCGGGGCCGATGCATGCCCGACCGCCGCACCGTGCTATCTTTTCTGCCGCACCTGAGGGAGCCCACGGGCCCCCGGACGGTCCACCTGTCCGGGTGGCGGAATGGCAGACGCGCTAGCTTGAGGTGCTAGTGCCCGAAAGGGCGTGGGGGTTCAAGTCCCCCTCCGGACACTCGTTGAGACAGCGAACACGAACGGCTCCGGGCTTCGGCTCGGAGCCGTTCGTGTGTCTGCGGTGGTTCGGACTGCCCGAGGTCGACGCGTCAGCGTGAGGCGACCTCGGCCGCGGGGGAGAGCTGGGCGACGGAGGCGACGGCCCAGGCCGGGAGGTCGAGGTCGATCTCGAGGACGCCGGACTCCGGGACCGTGACGGTCCACCGGTGCAGGTCGTCCGCGACGGACTTCAGCGCGGCTGTCTGGGCGCGGGTGAGGTTGAGCGGCTCGCCCATCTGGTGCCACGCCTCGGCGGCGTTGCCGTGCTCCCAGTCGAGCACCTCGACCTGGAAGACGGTCCCCGGCTCGAGACCCGCGACGGTGTGGTGGACCCGGCGGGACGTCCCGATCTCCCGGTACGCGCGCGTCGCGGCGTAGGAGTCGTGCTGCTCGACGCCGCGCGTCCCCATCTCGGCGGGGTAGTGGAGGAACACCGCGGACACGCGGCCGTCGGAAGACGAGCGCGTGATGATGCCCTGGTCGTCCTGGTGCACGACGCGGTCGCCCAGGCGGTTCAGCATCGCGACGGCGTGGAACGTGGGCTTGTGGATGCCCTGCTCGTTGACGAACCCGAAGCCGCCGTGGAACGGGCCGAGCCCGGCGCCGCCCTCCTCGAAGATGTCGGTGAACGTCCAGTAGGAGATCGAGTCCGCGAGCGCGGCGCCCTTGAGGAACGCGCGCGTGATGTACGTGGCGGCGAAGAGCGTGTCGTGCGTGCGGTCGCGGCTCGACGGCGAGCTCGACCACTCGGTGATGTGCAGCTCGGCGTCGGGGTACGGGCTCGCGGCGATGAGGTCCTGCATGAGGCGCAGGTCCTGCTCGGTGGCGTCCACGTGGCGGTGGATGGCCGTGAACCCGCTGCCGGTCCCGTCGGCCGCGTAGTCCGTCGGGTAGAGGTGGGTGGAGAGGAAGTCGAGCGGGAGGTCCCGCTCGGCGCAGTACTCGACGAGCTCGCGGACCCAGACCGGCTGCCAGTCGAGCGCGTCGGGGTCGGGCGCCTGGCCGGTGGCGAACTCGGCCGCGCGGTCGTAGGTCTCGCCGGCGTAGCGGGCGTCGGGCACGAAGACGGAGGTCGACGGTCCGCCGACCTTGAGCTGCGGGTCGATCGCCTTCAGGGCGCGCGCGGTGGCCTCGTAGAGCTCGAAGTACTGGGTGCGGGTGCCGGTCCAGAAGTGGGGCACCAGGTTGGGCTCGTTCCACACCTCGAACCGCCACTCCCGCACCTCGTCGAGGCCGTACCGCTCGATCCAGTGCCGGACCGTCTCGGTCACGAGGCGGACCCACTCCGCCATGTCGGTGGGCGGGCTGCAGTGCGCCTTCCACCAGAACAGCGTCTCGGTCTGCGTGGCCAGCTCGCGGGGCATGAACCCGAGCTCGACGAACGGGCGCGCGCCCGCGTCGAGGATCGCGTCGAACACCATGTCGACGTAGCTGAAGGTGATCGGCGGCTCGGGCAGGACCTCGGGCGGCGCGAAGCCGCCGCCGTAGGTGGCGCGGTACACGAACATGTCGTCGTGGAACAGGCCGTGGAAGCGCACGGAGCGCACTCCGAGCACGTCCACGGCCTCGCGGAGGTGCGCTTGCCAGTCGGCGCGCAGCGCCTCGTTGGCCCGGCCGGCACCCACGCACCGGTTCCAGACGTGATGCAGCGGCGCGTCCGACGGGGGCGCGCCATCGACCTGCAGCTCGTCGAGCGCGTGCGCGTCGTGCGGCATGGAGATCTCCTTCGGTTCAGGGGTTCGACGGCCGCGGCCCCGCGGGGACGTGCGTGCGCAGCCGCTGAGCGAGGGCGTCGAGGGTGTCCCGCGCGGGCTCGAACCCCACCCAGTCGAGATGGCCGTGCGGCACGCCCGCCCGCGTCACCTCGACGACGTCGACGCCCGCCGCGCGCAGCCGCGTGCTGAACTGCTCGCCGCTCGCCCGGAACGCGTCGAACTCGGCGTTCTCGACGTAGGTCGGGGGGAAGCCCTCGAGCCGGGCCGCGAGGCCGGGGAAAGCCTCGTCGTCGGACGGCTCCGGGTCGCGGCCGAGCACCGTGCGGTTCGTGGCGTCGATCATCCACGCCGGGAGCTGGAGCGCGTGCGGGGCGGCCTCGAGGGCCTCGGCGACCTCGGCCGAGAGCGCCGGAACCCGGGGATGCAGCATCGGGTACACCAGCAGGGTCTGCCACGGCGGCCCGCCGTCCGCGACGGTGCGCAGGGTCACGGCCGCCGCGAGGAAGGCGCCCGCGCTCGCACCGCCGATCGCGACCCGGGCCGCGTCGGCCCCGAAGCGGGCCGGGTCCGCGCGCACGGCGTCGAGCACGGCGAGGCAGTCGTCCTGCGGGACGGGGAACCGGACCGGGTCGCCGCGCTCGTCGACGCGGTCGCCGACGGTGCCGCCGAGCTCCGGCATCACCGGGCAGAGGCGGTAGTCGACCGACACGACGACGGCGTCCGCGCGGCCGGCGATGCCGCGGGCGGCCTCGTGCGCCTCCGCCATGTCGAGGTCGCCCCACGCGAACGCGCCGCCGTGCATCCACACCAGGCAGGCTCGGCCGCCGTCGGGCGGCGTGCCCACGGGCGTGTAGACGCGCACGGGCACGAGGCCGTGCGGACCGGTGACCTCCTGGTCGACCACGGTCAGGTCCCAGTCCTCGGGCGGCCCGAACGGGGCCTTCCACCGCGCGACGACCGCCTCGGGGATCTGCGTGAAGTCCGCGTGGCCCTCGACGAGGTGGCGACGCGCCTCGAGCTCGGGGACGAGTCGTCGCGTCATGGCTGCATCCCTCCGATGTCGTCGCCGACCCGGAACCAGTCGACGTCCACGTGGCCGCCGGTCTCGGCCGTGGCGTAGCAGAAGATCGCGAACCGGTACCCCGTGAAGTGGTCGAGGCTGTACTCCATCGCCAGGTCGTCGCCGATCGGCGTCCAGGCGGCGCCGTCGAGCGAGTACGCGAACGAGGCGCGGTCGGCGGCGTCGCGGAAGTCCACGTCGACGCGGAGCAGGACGGTCGCGGCCGTCAGCGGCACCGGGGCGCTGGTGAAGGCGACGTCCCCGTCCCGGTCGGCACGGCGCATCACGAGCCGGCGGGCGCCGTCGGCCATCTCGACGCCCACGTACCCGTACTTCTGCTGGTACGCGGACAACCCGGCGACGTCGCCGTCCAACATGGCGGACACGTCGAGCGAGATCGCGGCGGCGCTCGCGGGCCCGCACGTGCGCTGGGTGAGCGTGTTGCGGGCGTCGAGGATGCCCGACGCGATGCTGCCCGTCGTCAGCCGCAGGTGGCCGGGCCGGTCGGTGAGCGACCAGAACCGGTTGTCCGGGTTGTGGTTCCACTGCCACGTCAGCCCGAGGCTCGACCCGTTCCAGGCGTTCTCCTCCGACGTCGTCAGGGCACCGGCGTCCGCCGTGCTCCAGTAGCCGGCCCGCGTCGGCTGGTTGTCGAAGTCGTCGGAGACGAGGAGGTCCGTCGCTCCCGCCGACGCCGCGCCGGCGGGCACCGTCGGCGCGGCGCCGAGCGCGTACACCGGCCACCCGTCCGCGTCCCAGGTGACGCGCGCGAGCTGCGGTGAGCGCCCGAGCGGCCCCTCGTCCTGGAAGAGCATCGCGTACCACTGCCCGTCCGCCGCCTGGACGACGCCACCCTGAGCGACGCCGCCACCCGGGCGCCCCGCGACCGGCACCGCCTGGCTGAGCACGACCCTGCCCTCCCAGGTCCCGCCCTGGGACTGCGGCGTCAGCGAAGGGGATCGCCACACGACCTCCTGGCGGATCCCGCCCGTCGGCCACTGGATCATGAAGACGTAGTAGTGGTCGCCGATCCTGTAGGCGTGCGCGCCCTCCGCGGGGAGCCCGCTGGTCTGGTCGACGCCGGCGTCCTCGACGAGCCGTGTCGGCGGGCCGTCCCAGACGAACGTCCCGTGGTCGTCCCGGGCGAGCCGGCGCAGGTCGATCACCCCGGCGCCGTAGACGACCCACACGGCCCCGTCGTCGAACAGGAGCGACTGGTCGTGGGCGTAGCCGTCGAGCACCGACCTCGTCCACGGGCCGTGCTCGATGCTTGGCGTCGCGTAGACGTACGTCTTCTGCGTGGTCAGGCTCCCGACCGAGACGTAGAAGGTGCCCTCGTGGTGCCGGATGCTCGCGGCCCAGGTGCCCTGCCCGTAGGCGTCCTGCCCGTGGCGCAGGGCGAGCGCGTCAGTGTCGTCGAGGATCGGGGCGGTGTAGCCGGCGATCGACCAGTGCACCAGGTCGCTCGAGCGCATGATCGGCACGCTCGGCGCGAAGTACATGGTCGTGCTGACCATGTAGTAGTGCCGCCCGTCGAAGACGACGTCCGGGTCGGGGACGTCCGCGAAGATGACCGGCTCGGCGCCGGTGAGCGCCTGCTGGCCAGGTGCCATCAACTGACCAGGTGCCATCAACGAAGCCCGAGACCGACGGTGACGTAGGAGTGCGCGGGGAGGTCGACCTCGAGCCCGCGCGCGTGGGGTCGCACGCCGTCGTGCGCGGCCGGTGTGACGGCGTCGAGGTGCTCGGGCGTGTTGTGCGCGTCCAGGGCCGGCGCGGTGAGTACCCGCGCCTCGTGCCCGACGACGTCCCGGCCGCGCAGGTCGAGCACGACCGTGCGGTCGGTCTCGGTGTCGAGGTTCGACAGCGAGACCAGCGCGGTGTCGCCCTTGACAGACGCCGACGCCGAGACCAGCGGCAGCTCGGTCCCGTCGACGGTCCGGGTTTCCACGTCGCGCAGGTGCACGGCGAGCGCGGCGGCGTCGTGGTGCCCGCGGTTCATCGCGAACACGTGGTACGTCGGGGTGAGCACGAGCGCGCCCGTGTCGGGATCGGTCAGGATCATCGCCTGGAGCACGTTGACGGTCTGCGCGATGTTCGCCATCACGACCCGCTCGGCGTGCCGGTGGAACGCGTCGAGGTGCACGGACGCGACCAGCGCGTCGCGCAGCGTGTTCTGCTGGTACAGGAACCCCGGGTTCGTGCCCTTCTCGACGTTCCACCAGGTGCCCCACTCGTCGACGACCAGGCCGACCTTGCGGTGCGGGTCGTACCGGTCCATCACCGTCGAATGGCGCGTGAGCAGCTCCTCCATGCGGCGGGCCCGGGCCATCGTCGTGTACCACTCGTCCGTGCTGAAGCCGGTGGCGTCACCCTTGTCGCCCCACGATCCGGACATCGTGTAGTAGTGCAGCGACACGGCCTGGAACGGCCGGGGCGGCTCGGTCGGGTCGGCGGCCAGGTCGTCGAACGAGCGCATCAGCGTCTCGGTCCAGTGCAGGTCCGACTCGTTCGCGCCGGCCGCGATCCGGTAGAGCGCGTTGCCGCCGTGGTCGCGCGAGTACGTGGCGTACTGCCGGGCCAACGACGCGAACTGCTCCGCACGCAGGTGCCCGCCGCACCCCCACGCCTCGTTCCCCAGCCCCCAGAACGGCACGCGCCACGGCTCGTCGCGACCGTTCGCCCGGCGCAGGGCCGCCATCGGGGAGTCGTCGGCCCGGGTGAGGTACTCGACCCAGTCCGACATCTCCGCCACGCTGCCGGACCCGACGTTCCCGGACACGTACGGGTCGGCCCCGAGCAGCTCGCACAGGTCCATGAACTCGTGGGTGCCGAACGCGTTGTCCTCGACGACGTCGCCCCAGTGCGAGTTGACCATCCGGGGCCGCTGGTCGCGCGGGCCGATCCCGTCCCGCCAGTGGTAGTCGTCGGCGAAGCAGCCCCCCGGCCAGCGCAGGTTCGGGATGCGCAGGTCCCGCAGCGCCGCCACGACGTCGGACCGGATGCCGCGCACGTTCGGCACGGGCGAGTCCTCGCCCACCCAGAACCCGCCGTAGATGCATCGGCCCAGGTGCTCCGCGAAGTGCCCGTACACGTGCCGGCTGATCGTCGCACCGGGCAGGTCGAGGTCGATGATCGCGGTCGTGCGGGCGGGCGCAGGCGCAGGGGTGCTCACAGGTGGGTCTCCTTTGACCGGGTGGCGACGTGGGTGACGCGGAGGGCCGCTCGCGCGGGTGCGGCTAGGCGCCGGCGCGGGTGGATCCCCGCACCACGAGGCGGACGGGTGCGACGACGTGCTCGGCGGGGCCGGTCCAGCCCGCCATCTGGCGGTGCAGCAGGCCGACCGCCGCCTCGGCCACGCCCTCGTGGTTGGCGTCGACCGACGTGATGCCCGGCGGGATGAAGCGGGACATGTCGAGGTTGTCGAACCCGGCGAGCTGGACGTCGCCGGGGACCTGCAGCCCACGGTCGGCGAGGGCTGACAGCGCCCCGAGGGCGACGATGTCGGTGACGGCGAAGACCCCGTCGAAGGGCAGCCCCGAGTCGATGAACTCGAGCATCGCGTCGCGACCACCGAGCGACGTGTAGTCGCTGACGGGCACGACGTAGGCCGGGTCGGCGGCGAGGCCGGCGTCGTGGCACGCGTGCTCCCACCCGACGCGGCGGTCCGTGGTCATCATGTGGGCGCCGTCGAACGAGCACCCGAGCGCGAGGATGCGGCGAGATCCGCGCTCGATCATGTGGGCCGTGGCCAGGCGTGCGCCCGACTCGTTCGCCAGGCGCACGTGGTTGAGGTGGTCGGGGACGTCGCGCTCGCCCAGCAGCACGATGGGCTTGGAGGTCCGCACGCGCGCCAGCTGCTCCAGGTCGAGACCGGCGACGGACAGCAGCACGCCGTCGTACATCTGGAGCCGCGCGACGCTCAGCGCCTCCATCTCCTGCTCCGCGTTGGCGCTCGTCCGCTCGAGCACGAGGTGACGCCCCTCGGCCTCGACGAGCGGGGCCAGGTGGTCGGCGAGCTCCCCGAAGTAGTCGTGGAAGCTCGGGACGACGAAGGCGACGGTGTCGGTCCGGCCGGCCCGCAGGTGCCGCGCGGTCAGGTTGACCTCGTACCCGAGGGCTTCGACGGCCGCCATGACGCGGGCGCGCGTCGGCTCGCCGACGGGGAGGCGCTCGTTGAGGACGTTCGACACGGTCATGACCGAGACGCCGGCCGCGCGGGCCACGTCCGCCATGCGCACCATGGGCATCCTCCTGTCCGCGACGTTGCCAGTCCAGCGTGCCCCTCATCGGACCCGGAGGGCCCGGCCACGCCGCCGAGCGCGCTCAATATATCGATAAAAGCGGTGACCGCAAGGCCCGCTTCCCGAGGCCGCGGACGGGCAGGACGGGGGAGGGGGTCGCCGTCCCGCGTCGACGCGCGCAGCTCCGCACACCGGACGCGGCCGTGACCATCTCGAGATGTTCGAGGTCTTGACGGCTCGGGACCGCGTCTCTACTTTAACGCTAAAATCCCGCTCGGGATGAGGACGCCAAGCCCGAACACCGCGTCCGATGTGCACGCGTTCCAGTCAAGGACGACCGGAACTGTTCTCAAGGGAGAGACCTCGGTGCGTACCGCTAGAACGAAGTTGTCAGCTCTTGTCCTGGTCGCCGCAGTGTCAGCAGGACTGGTCGGATGTACCTCGGGCGACGCCCCCGAAGAGGACCCGAAGGACGTCGTCATCCCCGAGGGCGAGCTCGCGGACCAGTCGGGGACGCTCACCCCCAGCAACCCGACGACGCTCACGACGTGGATCACGACGGCCTCGCAGGCCCCGGCCCCCGACAACAAGATCACCAAGCTGCTCGAGGAGAACCTCGGCGTCACCCTCAAGTACGAGATCGTCACGCCGGACGCCGTGGACCAGAAGATCGGCGTCATGCTCGCGGGCGGCGAGTACCCCGACCTCATCGGGACCACCGACCTCAAGATGCGTCTCCTCGAGGGCGGCGCCCTCCTGCGGCTGGACGACATGCTGGAGAGCGGCGACTACCCGAACCTCGCCACGCACGTCGAGGACGACATCAAGAAGATGAGCTACTCGGGCGAGGAGGTGGACCCGGGCCTGTACATCTTCCCGAACTACAACCGCTTCTACGGCGAGGTCACGGGCGGCACCTACTACGGTCCCGCGTTCTGGATCCAGAAGCGTGTGCTCGAGGACGCCGGCTGGCCGGACCTCAGCAACATGACGCTCGAGCGCTACTTCGAGCTCATCGCGAACTACAAGGCGAAGAACCCGCAGACCGACGGCGCCCCGACCGTCGGCTTCGAGGTGCTCGCGTCGACGGGCCGTGAGTGGGGCATGACCAACCCGCCGGCGCTGCTGGCAGGGTCGCCGAACAACGGTGGCGTCATCGTCGACGAGAACGACAAGGCGGAGATCTACGCCGACAAGGACATCGCCAAGGACTTCTACAAGGTCCTCAACGAGCAGTACGACGCGGGTCTCGTCGACCGCGAGTCCTTCACGCTGACGTTCGACCAGTACACCGCGAAGCTCGCCACCGGCGCGGTCCTCGGCATGCACGACCAGGGCTGGAACTTCCAGACCGCGACCGACTCGCTGCGGAGCGCCGGCAAGGACGAGTACACGTACGTGCCGCTCATGCCCGTCTACGACGGGGCCGAGCCGTGGTACGCCGACCGCCCCGTGATGAACACCAACCAGGGCTTCGGCATCTCCGTCTCCAGCAAGCAGCCGGAGAAGGCGATGAAGTTCCTCGACCTCATGCTCAGCGAGCCCTGGCAGAAGGTGCTCTCGTGGGGCGTCGAGGGCGAGGACTACCAGGTGGGCGAGGACGGCATGTTCACACGCACCGAGGAGCAGCGGGCCAACGCCCGCGACCTCACCTGGCGTGCCTCCAACCGTCTCGAGGCGCTGCTCGACGTGCTGCCCAAGCACAACGGCCAGTTCTCCGACGGCAACGCCTACAGCCCCGACGACCAGCCCGCCGAGTTCTTCGCGACGCTGACCGAGTACGACCGCAACGTCATGGAGCAGTACGGCAAGAAGACCTGGCTCGAGTTCATGAACCCGCAGCCGGAGAACCCCAAGTACTACCCGGCGTGGAACATCACGCTCTCCGACGAGGCCAACGAGGTCAACCAGCAGCTGACCGACGCCAACGTGCAGAACCTGCCGAAGATCATCGCCGGTGCCCCTGCCGACTTCGAGGCGAGCTGGAAGGCCTACGTCGACGCCATCAAGAAGATCGACGTCAAGGTGTACGAGGACGCCATCAACGCCGGCATCCAGGACCGTCTGGAGAACTGGTAACAGTCCGCGAGGACGCGTGGTGGGGGTTCGCCCCCACCACGCGTCCTCGACGACGACCCACCGCTCCGCGACGACGAGGTTGGACAGATGACGGACACCACGGTCACCACGCTTGTGGCCGCCACCGGGCGCGAACCGGCCCCGGAGCCCGCGAGCGGCTCGCGTGGTCCACGCCGCAAGGCCCGGACGCGAGCAGCCAAGGAGCCCCGGCGCAAGATCACCTGGGACAGGATCTGGGCGCAGCGGGTCCTGCTCGCGATGGCCGTCCCGCTGCTGATGTACCAGATCCTCTTCAAGTACGTCCCGGTCTACGGCTGGGCGATCGCCTTCCAGGACTACAAGCCGGGTCGCGGCAGCATCTGGAACCAGGAGTGGGTCGGCTTCGAGAACTTCGTCGACCTGTTCACCGGTGTCAACGGCGAACGGTTCCGCCGGGTCGTGATCAACACGGTGGGGCAGTCCGTCCTGACGCTGGTCGTCGGGACGCTGGGGGCCATCGTCCTGGCGCTGCTGCTGAACGAGGTCAAGAACGCCCCGTTCAAGCGGATCATGCAGAACATCACGTACATGCCCCACTTCCTCAGCTGGGTGATCGTGGCGAGCCTGGCGTCGGTGGCGCTGTCACTGCCCTCGTCCGGCGGGTTCATCAACCAGGCCCTCATGGCCGTGGGCCTGGTCCAGGAACCGGTCCTGTTCCTGACCGAGCCGAACCACTTCTGGGGGATCGTCGCCGGGACGAGCCTGTGGAAGGAGCTCGGCTGGAACACGATCCTCTACCTGGCCGCGATCACCGCGATCGACCCGAGCCTGTACGAGGCCGCCGAGGTCGACGGAGCAGGCCGGTACCGCAAGATGTGGAACATCACGCTGCCCGGGATCCGGCCCACGATCGTCGTGCTGCTCATCATCAACGCCGGCTGGATCCTGTCGACGAACTTCGAGCTGCCGTACTTCCTCGGCAACGGCCTGATCTCCGAGCGGGCCGAGACCATCGACGTCTTCGTGCTGCGCTACGGCTACCAGCTCGGCAACTACGACCTCGCCGTCGTCGCGGGCATCTTCAAGACGATCGTCGCCATCATCCTGGTGGGCTCGGCCAACCTGGCGGCCAAGCGCCTCAACCAAGAGACGCTGGTCTAGGAGGACTTCATGTCAAGCACCATCGCCCCGAAGTCCCTGACGCGGCGCGTGCCGCGGAGCCGGTCACCGCGTCACCGGTGGACGGCCGAGCGGATCATCTTCACGACGCTGAACACCACGTTCCTGCTGGCGCTCGCGACGCTCATGATCTACCCGCTGCTCAACACGCTCGCCATCTCCCTGAACGACGGCATGGACGCCGTCCGTGGCGGGATCGGCATCTGGCCGCGGGTCTTCTCGTTGAAGAACTACGAGGTCGTGCTCAACATGAACACGATCTACCAGGCGTTCTTCATGAGCGTCTTCAAGACGGTCGTCGTGGTGGTGACGAACCTGTTCTTCACGTCGATGCTCGCCTACGCGCTCAGCCGCAAGGAGTTCATCTTCCGCCGCCCGATCACGATCATCTTCGTCCTGACGCTGTACTTCGACGCCGGGCTGATCCCCAACTACCTGCTCATCAAGGACCTGGGCATGCTGAACAGCTTCCAGGCGTACTGGGTGCCGGTGATCATCAGCGCGTTCAACCTGATCATCCTGCGCACGTACATGAAGTCGATCCCCGAGGAGATCACCGAGTCGGCACGGGTCGACGGCGCGGGCGAGTTCCGCACGTGGTGGCAGATCATCATGCCGCTGTGCAAGCCCGCGCTGGCCGTCGTGGGGCTGTTCGTGGCCGTCGGCAGCTGGAACGCCTGGTTGGACACGCTCCTGTACAACTCGGGCGACCAGGCGTTGTCCACGCTCCAGTACGAGCTGCAGAAGCTCCTCGCGAGCTCGATGAACGCCGGCGCGAACTCCGCGAACACCGCGGGCAACGCGGCGTCCGTGGGGAGCGGCGGGCAGCTCACCACCCCGATCGCGCTGCGGTCGGCGATCACGATGGTGGCGGCCGTCCCCATCCTGTTCGTCTACCCGTTCCTGCAGAAGCACTTCGTGTCCGGTCTCATGATCGGGTCCGTCAAGGGCTGACGGCGTCGGCCTCCCGCGCACCCGCGGGGGGCCGGCCGTCGCAGGACCGCCACCCCGTCACACCGAGAGGCACGACCATCTTCCGCTTCAACCCTGCGTCGCGGCTGTGGCGCGCCCTCGACTCGCTCGGCTCGGTCATCGTGGTCAGCCTGTTCTGGCTCGTGAGCGTCGGCCTCGTCGTGACGGCGGGAGCGGGGACGGTCGTCGCCTACGAGCTCTGCCGACGGTACGTCCTGGGCAAGGACGCAGGCCTGCTCGCCGTCGCGGCGAAGGCCTGGCGGCAGAGCTGGCGGCAGGCGACCGTCGTCGGGCTGCTGGCCGTCCCGGTCGCGGCCGTCGGCATCGTGACGCTCTCGTACCTGCCCACGTCCGGGCTCGCCGAGGTCCTGGTGCCGCTCGTGGTCGTCGGGCTCTTCCTCCTGCTCCTCGTCTTCTGGTGCCTCCCGCTCGTCGCCCGCTTCACCAACCCCACCTGGCGGCAGGTGCGCAACGGGTTCACGTTGGGGCTGACGACGCCCAGCCTGACGTTCCTGCTCGGGATCGCCCTCGTGCTCGGAGGCCTCGCCGTCTGGAATTTCCCGCCCGCGGCGTTCGTGCTCCCCGGCCTGATCCTCCTGTGGTGGTGCTACCTGCTCGAGCGGTTCTTCGTGGCCCGCGGGTACGTGCGACCCGAGCCGGAGGCGGCGGAGATCTGACGCCCCACGCCCTGCCGGCGCGGTCCTGGAGAAACCCCCACCACCCACACGACCCCCGTGGTCGACGAAAGGCGCTGTCGTGACCATCCTGCACGTCGCCGTCACCGGCTCGGACCGTGCCGACGGGTCGGCCGAGACCCCGTTCCGGACCATCGGCCGGGCCGCGCAGGCCGCCATGCCGGGCGACACCGTCGCGGTGCACGAAGGCGTGTACCGGGAGTGGGTGAACCCGCCGCGCGGCGGCACGGTCGACGCGCCGATCACCTACCAGGCCGCGGAGGGCCCGGACGGTCGCTTCGAGCCCGTCACGATCTCGGGCGCCGAGGTGGTCACCGACTGGCGCCCCCACCCCGGTGCCGAGGGCCGCGTCTGGGTCACGGAGGTGCCGAACGCCCTGTTCGGGGAGCGCAACCCGTACGCCGAGCGCATCGGCGGGGACTGGTTCTTCGACCGGGTCAACACCTGGCACACGGGCGAGGTGTACCTCGACGGGAAGTCGATGTACGAGTCGCTGACGCTCGGCGGCGTCGAGCACCCCGAGGTCACGCCGGACTCGTCCGACCCGGAGGGCTCGCTGCTGACCTGGTACTGCGAGGTGGGCGACGACGTCACGACGATCTGGGCGAACTTCGGCGGCGCGGACCCGGCGGCGCACGAGGTCGAGATCAACGCGCGCACCTTCGTCTTCTGGCCCGCGGCGACGGGCATCGACCACATCACGGTGCGCGGCTTCACCCTGACGAAGGCCGCCACCCAGTGGGCCCCGCCCACCGCGCTGCAGGAGGGCCTGATCGGCCCGCACTGGTCGACGGGCTGGGTCATCGAGGACAACACGATCACCGACTCGAAGAACGTCGGCGTCTCGCTCGGCAAGGAGGCCAGCACCGGGCAGAACGAGTGGGCCACCGGGGCGGAGGGTGCCAAGGGCGGCACGCAGCGCGAGCGCGAGGTCATCCAGCGGGCGCTCGCCCTCGGCGGGCCGGGAGCGGGCGAGCCGCAGCCGTGGCACCGCGACCACGTCGGCTCCCACATCGTGCGCCGCAACACCATCCGGGACTGCGAGCAGGCCGGCGTCGTCGGGCACCTGGGGGCGGCGTTCTCGACCATCGCGGACAACCACATCTCGCGCATCCACGTGAAGCGGCAGTGGCACGGCGCCGAGGTGGCCGGGATCAAGCTGCACGCCGCGATCGACACCGTGATCAGCGGCAACACGATCCATCACACGCACCGCGCGCTGTGGCTCGACTGGCAGGCCCAGGGCACCCTGGTGCGCCGCAACGTCTTCTACGCCTCGACCGCGGAGGACTTCATGGTCGAGGTCTGCCACGGCCCGTACCTCGTGGACTCGAACCTGTTCCTGTCCCCGTGGTCCGTGAAGGACATGTCCACCGGCGGCGCGTACGTGCACAACTACGTCGCGGGGCGCATCGCCAACTGCACCGAGCACCAGCGGTACACCCCGTACCACCTGCCGCACTCGACGGCCGTCTACGGCGTCTCGAACATCCTCGGCGGCGACGACCGGTTCTACAACAACGTCTTCGTCGGTGACGGCGCCACCAGCGACGCCACCGGGTCGGACGCGCAGGCGGAACCGGCGCTCGCCAGCTTCTGGTCGGGCGCGGTCGACATGGACGGCGTGCCCGGCCGCGCGACGTTCGTGCCGACCCCCGTGGGCACCTCGCAGTACGACGCCTACCCGACGTCGCAGGAGTACCCGGCCGAGCAGGGCAGCGACCTGGCCGGGCCACGACTCCCCGTGTGGAGCGAGGGCAACCTCTACGCGGAGGGCGCCGAGCCGTTCCGCGCGGAGCCCGCGGCCCTCGTGGTCGGCGTGTCACCGGTGCGGGTCGAGGTGGTCGACGCCGAGGCGGGGACGGTCCGCGTCGACGTGGACGACGTGCGCGCCTTCGACGTCGTCGCCCCGGTGACGACCGCGCGCCTCGGGACGAGCTACCAGGCCGAGATGCCGTACACCCGTCCCGACGGGTCCGACCTCGACCTGGGCGTCGACGTCTTCGGGATCCCGCGGGACCCGGTCGTGCCCGGGCCGTTCGCCGCGTCGGCGCCCGTGACGCGGTTCCTCTCCGCACCGGGCCCGGCTCGTCGGCGGTAGACGCCGTGGCGTGCCCCCGCCTGAGGGGGGTCCCGGGCTCGACACCGGGCAGGCGGGGGCGCTCCACGCCACTGCTCGCGGGTCTGATCGGGCCGACTCTCTGGACAGGGCGGTTCGCGGCGGTATGGTCGGGCCATGGGACTGGAGGCGGTCCGTCGTGCAGCAGCCGCGAGCATCCTCCCCGTCGTCGTGACGGCGACGGTGTGCTCCTGTGCCTCCTCCGGGGGCTCGGAGCCCGAGGGCGAGCCGACGAGCAGGTCTCCCTCCCCGACCGCCTCGGCGTCCGCGTCCGCGTCACCGCAGGCGATCCAGGACGCCGTCCTCGAGGCGGGCGTCACCGGGTCAGGCCTGCCGGAGGGTGTGACGCCTCCGGACGACAGCGGCTCGCCGGGTGTCGGCTGGGCGCCTGACGACGGGCTGCTCTACGTCGTGACGTTCGGCTCGAGCACCTGCCCGATCGTCGCGGAGCCCGAGGCGACGCTCGCGGGCGGCACGCTCACCGTGAAGGTCGGGGCGACGTCGACCGGCCCGTGCACCATGGACTTCGTCCCGACGACGTCCGTGGTCGGCGTCCCGGCCGACGTCGACGAGAACGCGCCGGTCACGGTCGACCTCGGTGACCAGGTCGTGCTGGACGTCCAGCCACGTAGCGCGGCAGGGTCGGCCGGCCCCATGGCCTGGGCGCCGACGCCCGGCTGATCGATCCGCCGCACCTCCTGGAGCGCCGGCGAGCCGCGCCGCACAGATCTCCCGTGCCTGCCCGGCTCGTGCGTCACCTGCACGGCCCCACGAACTGGACAACTGTCCGGATTCGCTGGCGGGTCGGGCCGGACGCGTGGAACGCTGGGCGCCGCCCGTGGCTCGAGGAGGAGGTCGGCGGATGGCGTCAGGTCCGGTCCTGGTGGTCGGTGCGGGGCCCGGCGGTCTCGCCGTCGCCGCCGCGCTGCGGTCGCGCGGGGTGGACGCGCTCGTCGTCGAGCGGTCCTCGGCGGTCGGGGCGTCGTGGCGGAGGCACTACGACCGGCTGCACCTGCACACCACGCGCCGCTGGTCGTCGCTCCCGGGGCTGCCGATCCCGCGCGCCTACGGACGGTGGGTCGCCCGCGACGACGTCGTCCGGTACCTCGAGCAGTACGCGGCCCATCACCGGCTCGACGTCCGGACCGGTGTCGACGTGGCCCGCGTCGAGCCCGTGGACGACCGCTGGCGGCTCAGGACGGCCGACGGAGACACGATCGACGGCAGCGCGGTCGTCGTCGCGACCGGCTACAACCACACCCCGGTGCCGCCCGCGTGGCCGGGCGTCGAGGACTTCCCGGGCGAGGTGGTGCACGCGTCGTCGTACCGCAACCCGCGGCCGTACGTGGGCCGTGACGTGCTCGTCGTGGGCGTCGGGAACACGGGCGCGGAGATCGCGGTCGACCTCGTCGAGGGCGGTGCCGGGCGCGTGCGCCTCGCGGTCCGCACGCCGCCGCACATCGTGCGGCGCTCGAACCTCGGCTGGCCCGCGCAGGGGACCGGCATCGTCGTGCGGCACCTGCCCGTCCCGCTCGTCGACGCGACCGCCCGCCTGATCGCGCGCGTCGAGGTGCCCGACCTGGCGGCCCACGGGCTGCCCCGTCCGACGACCGGCCTGTACTCGCGCGTGCTCGAGGGCTCGGTGCCCCTGCAGGACGTCGGGCTGATCGCGGGCGTGCGGTCGGGCGCGATCGAGCCCGTCGCCGCCGTCGAGTCGTTCGAGGGCTCGAAGGTCGTCCTGGCCGACGGCACGCGCGTCGAGCCGGACGTCGTCGTCGCGGCGACCGGCTACCGGCGCGGTCTCGAGCCGCTGGTCGGCCACCTGGGCGTCCTCGACGCGCGCGGTCTGCCGCAGGCCCACGGCCCGCGTGCGGCCCGGCCGGGGCTGTACTTCACCGGCTACACCAACCCGATCAGCGGCATGTTCCGCGAGCTGCGCATCGACGCCGAGCGCATCGCCCGGGCGGTGGCACGCGCGCGCCGCTGAGGTCGTCCTGGCGAGCCGGAGCCGGGTGCCGGTCGACGCGTGCGATGCAGCCCGTCACGATGGGGCGGTGAGCCGCCACGAGCGCGTCGTCGACGTCGGGGGAGTCCCGCTGTGCCTGGACGTCACCGGGCCGCCGGACGCGCCGGTGCTGCTCCTCGCGCACGGCGGCGCGTGCTCGCTCGACGCGTGGCCGGACGAGCTCGTCGAGCGCCTCGCGGAGGAGCGGCGCGTCATCCGGCTCGACTGGCGCGACACCGGCCGGTCGGCGACGTGGCCGCCCGGCGCGCCGGGGTACGGGCTGCCGGACCTCGCGGACGACCTCGTCGGCGTCCTCGACGTCGAGGGTGTGCCGGCCGCGCACCTCGTCGGGCTGTCGATGGGCGGCGCGGCGGCCCAGCGCGTCGCGCTCGACCACCCCGAGCGGGTGCGGACGCTCACGCTGATGAGCGCCACGCCGGGCGTGCCCGGTCGCGAGGCCGACGACCTGCCGGCGTACGACCCGGACCTGTTCGCGGCGTCGCCGCCCGAGCCGGACTGGTCCGACGACGCCGCCGTCGTCGCGTACCTCGTCGAGGAGGAGCGGCCCTTCCAGCGTGGCGGCTTCGACGCCGACGTCGAGCGCGCGATCGCCGAGCGGACCGTCGCGCGGGCCACCGACATCCGGTCGCGCAGCAACCACGGCGTCATGGACGGTGGCCCGTCGTGGCGCGGCCGGCTGGGGGAGGTCCGCGTCCCGACGCTCGTCGTGCACGGCGCCGACGACCCGATGTTCCCCCTGCCGCACGCCCGTGCGCTGGCCGACGAGATCCCCGGCGCCGAGCTCCTCGTGATCCCGGACGCGGGACACGGCGTGCCGCCGCGCCGGGCCTGGCCGGTGCTGGTCGAGCGGCTGCTCCGGCACACGTCCGGACGTCCGGCGGACGGCTGACCCCGAGGTCACGAGCTCCCGGGCAGCGGCCCCCACGGCAGGGGCTCGTCGGGCCACGGCGCCTGCCGCGACGCCGCCCGCCGCACCAGGGCGACACCGCCGGCCGTGGCGCCGACCGCGAGGAGCGCGCAGACCCACGGAGAGCCGACGACGAGCACGGCGATGGCGACGGCGACCCCGACGAGTGCGCCGACCCCGAAGGCGGTGCCCCGCCGCAGCGCACCCGCGGCACCGCCGAGCAGCCCGAGCGCCACGGCGAGCACGCCCACGAGCGCGACGACCCGGCCCACGAGGACGAGCTCGTCGACGCCCGGCAGGCTGCGCCAGGACAGGTCGAGCGCCAGGGCGCCGGCCAGCACGGCGCCCGCGGCGACGAGCAGACCGACCCCGGTCGCCCGGCGCGCCGCGCTCAGGTCGGTGCCGGGCCGTCCGGCCGCGGCGACCACCGTGAGCGCCGCGGCGACGCCGGCGAGCACCCCGAGCGGGAGCGGTGCGCGCGGCGTGTCCGGACGGGTGGGGACCGGCACGACGGGCGCCGGCGCTCCGGTCGTCGGGTGACCGAGGCGCTGCCACACCCCGTCCTCGTCCCGCAGCGCGAGCCCGTCCGCGCCGTTCGCCGCGAGCACCCGGAAGCCGTCCTGCGTCGGGAGGACCGCCACCTGGCGTGTCGCCACGGTGCTGACGGGGGCGTCGTGGCGCGCGGCGAGCGCGGGCAGGACCTCGTCGGGAACGGACCAGTCCACGTCCCAGGTACGGCCGCCGTCGGTGCTGCGCTCGACGCCGAGGTGCCCGCCGGCCGAGTCGCGCGGCAGCGGCCGGTAGCACTCGTCGGGTCGGGCCGGGACGCACGCGACGTCGGCGGGCGTGCCCCGGAGCGCCGCGTCCGCGAGTGCGCGCGCCTCGTCGTCAGTGGCCCGGCGCCACGTCGTGCCGTCGGTCGACCGGAGCCCGCTGCCGTCCTCGAGGCGGACGACGACCGCGTCGTCCACGACGTCGACCGACCGCACCTCGTCCGGCGGCGGGGCCGCGGACGTCGCGACCGTCGCGAGCACGGCCACGGGGAGGACGACGAGCCATCGCGCGGGTGCGCGGTCGCGCGGCGGGGCGCCGGGCGTCGGGCCGCGGGCACCGACCCACCACGCCACGACGAGGACCGGCAGCACGAGCAGGTCGCTCGGGTCGCGTCGCACGACCCCGGGCGCGTCGACGAGCGACCACGCGGCGGAGGCGACCGCCGCGCCGGCCGCCGTGAGCTTCACGACGGCGAACAGGACCCCGACGACGGCGACGGCCGTGGCGGCCCGCGTCCGTGGCGGCCGGTGCTGTCGTCCCACGACGGCGAGGGCGACCGCGACGAGCGGCGGCGCGACGAGGAGCCCCGCCGCGTCGGACAGCTTGCCCGTCCACCAGGCGCCCGACGCGCTCTTGAGCACGTGGTCGTTGACGAGCAGCGCCACGACGGCGACGCACGTCGTCGGGTGCGACAGCCACCGCAGGGCGTCGTCGACGCGTCGACGGTCGCCCACGTCGGTCATGCGTCCTCCAGGTCGTCGTGCCGGCAGCCGCAGCGTGCCGCACGCGCGGCCCCGCGAGGACGCCCGAGACCGAACCGTGACGCGACCGTCACCCGTCTGCCGCGCGGCGGCCGGGCGACGGGGTCGACGTGCGTGGCTCAGGGCGTGCACCCGACCGGTCCGGCGGGCGGCGGGGTGCCCGCGCCGAGAACCCGTCGACCGTCGAGCGTCGCGGTGGGCGTGGGAGTGGGCGAGGGGGTGACCGTCGGCGTCGGGCTGGGCGTCGGTCCGGTGCCCAGCCCTGGCCCGCGCAGGAAGGTCGTGAGCTGTGCCGCGATGACCTCGTGGTTGCCCGGTGAAGCGACTCGACGACGAGGGGGCCCGTCGCGGCGCGCGGGGGACGGTGGTCCGGGCCGGGCGCCCGCGCCACCTACGCTGTGCGGCGATGATCTCTCGTGTCGAAGGTGCGTACCTGGGTGCGGTCCGGGCGTTCCAGAACCCGATGCTGGACCTGCTGCACAAGCGGCACGCCCCGCTGGTCGTCGCGCTGCTCTCGGTGACGTTCACCGCGGAGCGCCCGACGGTCGCGGTCGCGGACGCCCACACCGAGATCGGCGACGCGCTCGAGCAGCTCCGCGTCGCGGGCCACGGCGAGACCCTGCCGACCGGCGGCGCGCGCGAGCTGTGCCGGCAGTGGGCCGAGGCGGGCTGGCTGGTCCGCCAGGTGCTCGACGACGACGTCGAGGTGTACCGGCTCTCGGCGCACGCGGTCGGCGCGCTCGAGGTCGCCGGACGCGCCGGCGGCGCGCGGGCGCGCGTGTCGAAGTCGCGGGTCCGGACGCTGCTCGACGCGGTCGAGCGGCTCGCGCAGGACGCCGACCCGGACGTGCTCGTGCGGATGGCCCGGCTCGACGCCGAGATCGGCCGCCTGCAGGCGGAGCTCGACCGCGTGCAGCGCACCGGCACGGTCGAGACGGTCGACGACGAGGAGCTGCTCGAGGAGGCCGAGAACGTCCTGCACCTCGTGCGCGAGCTCCCCGCGGACTTCGCGCGCGTCGCGGAGTCGATCAAGGCCATGCAGCGCGACGTCGTCACCGCGCTCCGGCAGGACGAGCGCCCGACGGGCGACGTGCTGCGCGAGTACCTCGCACGCGGCGAGCAGGTCATGGAGTCGACCGCGGAGGGCCGGGCGTTCGCCGGGGCGCTGCGGCTCATCGGCGACCCGCACCGGCTCGACGAGCTCGCGGCTCAGCTCGACGTCGTGCTGCGGCACCGGTTCTCCCGCCGCCTGGGGCCGCAGCAGGGCACCGAGCTGCGCGAGGTCGTGCGCCGCATCGAGCAGGGGCTCGACCAGGTGTTCGCCGCGCAGCGCGAGGCGTCGTCCGTCATCACCTCGCAGGTCCGCCACCACGACCCGCTGCGCGACCGGCAGGTCGACGCGCTCCTGCGCGACGTCATGACGGGCCTGCAGGCGTGGATGCCGGACGCCCGCCGGTTCCAGCCCGTCGACCCGCTGCGTCGCCTGCCCATCGCGGAGGTCGAGCACCTGCGGCAGACGACCGGCGCCCTCCAGCCGCCGGAGCCGCCCGCGCCGCTGGCGGACTGGGACGACGACGGCGACGTCGCGAGCGGCGACGCCCTCGCGTGGGGCGGGCCGCACTACGCCGAGCTCGACGCGCACCTGGCGGCCTTCGCGGCGGACCGCCGCGCGCCGGACGCGGACGCCGCAGCCGACGGCGTGGACGTCGCCGCGGTGTTCGACGCCGCCCCGGAGGACCTGCGCCGGCCGGTGGACCTCCTGGGTCTGCTCGAGCTCGCGCACGCCCACGGCATGACCGAGACCGACCGCGTCGCGCTCGTCGACGCGGTCCGGCCCGACGGCGCCCGCCGACGCCTCGCGTTCGGCGGCGTCACGATCCGCACGAAGGACCAGACCGATGACTGACGCCCCGACCGTCGAGACCGACGCGCAGGACGGCGCCGTCGACCTGCCGGACGCCGTCGACGCGCCCGACGCCGCGGACGTGCCGGACACGGCCGACGACGCCGACGTCCTCACGGCGCCCGACGAGCGCGGCGGGTTCATCGCGCCCGTGCCGATGGAGGAGGACCCCGCGGAGCTGTTCGCGGGCGACTCCGGCACGCTCGACGCCGACGTGCGCCGCGTGCTCGTGCGCCTGCTGCAGCGCCGGTTCCTCGTCGCCGACCGCAACCGTGCCCAGTGGCGCACGCTGCTGGAGAACCAGCAGGTCATCGAGTCGCGGCTGCACGACCTGTTCGTGCACCTCGTCGTCGACCACGACCGCGGCATCGCGTACAAGCGGCAGGTCCGGTCGGCGGAGCTCGACGTGCCGGTGCTGCTGCGTGACGACGCGTACTCGCGCGCCGAGACCCTCGTCCTCGTGCACCTGCGCACGGTGTTCCAGCGTGAGCGCGGCGCGGGGGAGACGTCGGTGCGCGTCGACGTCGAGGAGATCGAGCAGACCGCGCTCACGTACTTCGACCCCGACGACACGAACGTCGCGAGCCACCAGCGCGAGATCCGCGCGGCGGTCGCGCGGCTCGCGAAGGAGGGGCTGATCGAGGAGGAGTCGGAGGGGCGGTTCCGCGTGACGCCGCTCGTCGAGGTCGTGCTGAGCAACGAGCGGCTCACCGAGCTGCGCGCGTGGCTCGCTGCCCAGGTCCGCGGCGGCGCGAGCGAGGAGGACGTCCGATGACGATGGTCGACACGCTGTTCGGGCTGATCCCCGAGGCGTCGACGGGGCAGCAGTGGGTCGCGCGCGACCTGCAGCTCGTGAACTGGGGCGGCTACGACGGCCACCACCGCGTGCGGCTCGCGTCGACGGCGACGCTGCTGTCGGGCGGCTCGGGGTCGGGCAAGTCGACCCTCATGGACGCGTACATCGCGCTGCTCATGCCGCACACCACGCCCTTCAACGGCGCGTCGAACGGTGGCGTCGTGGGCCGGCCGCGCGGCAAGGACCAGCGCAACATCCTGTCCTACGCGCGCGGCAAGCTCGACGAGTCGCGCACCGACGAGGGCAGCACGCGGCAGCGCGTGCTGCGCGGCGACGGGCGCGACACGTGGTCGGCGATCGCGATGACGTGGACCGACCAGGGCGGGACCGAGCTCACGGCCGTGCGCGCCTGGTACGTGCCGTCGGCGGCCCGCACGCTCGAGGAGGTCGTCGCGGTGCGCGCGACGCGCGACGGGTCGTTCGACCTGCGCACGCTCGAGGACGCCGCGGCGCACCGGTTCGCCCGGCCCGCGCTCACCGAGGCGGGTCTGACGGTCTTCGACACCGACCGCGACCTCACCGCGCGCCTGCACGCGACGCTCGGCATCGGGGCGTCCGGCGACGGGGCCAAGGCCGTGGCGCTGCTCGGCCGGATCCAGGCGGGGCAGCAGATCACGACCGTCGACGCGCTCTACAAGGCGATGGTGCTCGAGGAGCCCGACACGTTCGCGACGGCCGACGCGGTCGTCGAGCAGTTCGACAAGCTCTCCGGCACGCGCGACCAGATGGTCACCGCGCGCCAGCAGGTCAAGGCGCTCGAGCCGATCCGGTCGCTGCGCGCCGAGATCGACGAGGCCGCCGACCGGCTGCGCGTCATCGACGAGATCGGGACGTTCGACGAGCCCGCGTCGCCCGCCGCGCTGTGGAAGCACGAGCGCCGGCTCGACCTCCTGCGCGACGCCGAGGCCGACCTGCAGCGCCGCCAGCACCGCGCGCGCGACCACGTCGCCGAGACGCAGGCCCGCATCGCCGCCGCGCGGTCGGAGCTCGACGGCGTCAAGGAGACCCTGTGGTCGTCGGGCGGCGACCGCCTCGCGCACGCGCAGCGCGAGCTCGCCGCGACCGAGGCCCGCGCGCAGGAGGTCGCCCGCGCCCGCACGCGGCTCGACGACCTGCTGCGCGCCCTGCCGGGCGAGACCGTGACGACCGAGGCGCAGCTCGCCGACCTCGTCGCCCGCGCGCACAGCGCGCTCGCGGACGGCGGTGCCCGTCGCCGGTCGTTCGACGAGCTCGCGGACGCGCGCTCGGAGCGCAAGGAGGCCGCCGCCGAACTCGCCGACCTGCAGGCCGAGCGCCGCGACGTCGAGCGCCGACGCGACAACATCCCGCGCGACCTGCACGCCGCGCGCGCCGCCCTGGCCCAGGCGGCCGGGCTCACGCCCGAGGACCTGCCGTTCGTCGCGGAGCTCGTCGAGGTGCGCACCGAGCACGAGCCGTGGCGCGACGCGTTCAACCTGGCCCTCGGCGGCTTCGCGACCGTGCTCCTCATCGACGCGGCGCACCTGCGCGCGTTCCGCGCGGCCATCGACGCCGTGCCGACGGCCCGTCGCGTCCAGTTCCAGGGTGTGCCGACCGGCGGCCCGGACGACGTCGCGCTCGACTCGCGCACGCTGCCCGGGCGGCTCGACTTCCGGGCCGGCCCGTTCACCGCGTGGCTGCGCAGCGAGCTCGCCCAGCGGTTCGACTACGTGTGCGTCGACACCCCGGGCGAGCTCGCGCAGCACCCGAAGGCGCTCACCCGCACGGGGCAGGTGTCGCAGGGCACGCGCGGCGCGCACGGCGGGCAGGGGCACGCGAACGTGCTCGGGTTCACCAACACGCGACGCCTCGCGTTCCTCGACCAGCAGATCGCGCGCGCGCAGCAGCGGCTCGACCTCGCGGCCGCTCGCGTGGCCGAGGCGGAGGCGCAGCTCGACGCGGGCGACGCCCGCCGTCGCGCGTACGAGCAGGTCGTCGGCGTGACGTGGGAGCAGGTCGACGTCGCCGCGGTCGAGGCGGCGCGCGCCCGGTGGGCGCAGGTCGTCGACGAGGTCACCGCGGGCAACCCGCAGATCGCGGACCTGCAGCGCCGTGCCGACGAGCTCGACACGACCATCACGGCGCTCACCGAGCTCCTGGGCCGCAGCAAGGCGGACGCGCAGGCGCTCGGCGAGCAGTGGTCGGCGACGACCGACGAGGTCGACGCCGCGCAGCGAGCCCTCGACGGGGCCACCGCCTCCGGGACGACCGTCGGCGCCGCGCAGCGCGCGTACGTCGAGGGGCTGCTCGACGGTGGTACCGACACCGCGGCCCCGGCCGCCGACGCGGTCGCCGCGCTGCGCGCGCTCGACGACGTGCTCGCCCGGGCCAACGCCCTGCTGCTCGCCGACCGGCAGGCCGCGCAGCAGCGCATCGGCGCCGCCCGCGACGCGCTGCGGCGCACGTTCGAGACGTTCGTCGAGCGGTGGCCCGACCCCAACCTCGGCACCGACCCCGACGCGTCGTACGGCGACTTCGCGCGCGTCCTCGTCGACCTCGAGACGAGCGGGCTGCACGAGCTCGAGGCCGAGTGGCGGCGCAGCCTCCTGCGGCTGTCCGGCAACGACCTCGCGGACCTGCACAGCGCGCTCGCGCGGTCGGTCCGGGAGATCAAGGAGCGGATCCGGCCGGTCAACGACATCCTCGCCGACCTCCCGTTCGCCGACGACGACCACCGGCTGCGGATCGACGCGCGCGACACGCAGTCGACCGTCGTCGCCCGGTTCCGCAAGGAGCTGCGCGACCTGCGCGAGGTCCTCGCGACCGACGCGACCGACGCCGAGCGCGAGCGCCGCTACGTGCGGATGGCGAAGGTCGTCGACCGGATCCGCCGCACCGCGCCCGACTTCGCCGACCTCGTCGACGTCCGACGGCACGTACGGCTGTCCGCCGAGAAGGTCGACCTCGACGGCCGGCACATCGCGCTGTACGACCACATCGGCGAGAAGTCCGGTGGCGAGTCGCAGGAGCTCGTCGCGTTCATCGTCGGCGCCGCGCTGCGCTACCAGCTGGGTGACGCGGGTGCCGAGCGCCCGCGGTACGCGCCCGTGTTCCTCGACGAGGCGCTCATCAAGGCCGACGCGCGGTTCACCGGGCGCGCGATCGGCGCGTGGCGCGGGCTCGGGTTCCAGCTCGTCATCGGCGCTCCCAACGACAAGTTCAGCGCGCTCGAGCCGCACGTCGACCTCGCGTACGTCGTGCTCAAGGACGCCTCGGGCCGGTCGCGGACGAAGCCCGTCGTCGGCGTCGCGGACACGACCCCGTGACCTGACTCCCCGACAAGGCCCACGCGGGACCCTGGTCCGTCACGGGTACGCACCCCTACCGTGGGGCGCATGGCCCGTGGTGACGCGCCCGCGTCGAGCGTCGAGGAGTACCTGGACGCGCTGCCGCCCGACGACGCCCGCGCGCTGCGGGCGGTGCGCGACGTGCTCCTCGAGCTCGTGCCCGACGCCGGGCAGGTGATCTCCTACCAGGTCCCCTGCGTGACCTACCGGCGCACCCCGCTCGTGAGCCTGTCGCAGGCGAAGCACCACCTGAGCCTGCACGTGCAGAGCCCGCCGCTGGCCCGCGCGCTCGCCGCGGAGATCACCGACGTCCGCTGGTCGGGCGCGACGCTGCACTTCACCGCCGCGGCCCTGCCGTCGCGCGCGACGCTCGAGCGCGTGGTCGAGGGCCGGATCGCCGAGGTCGACGCGCGCCTCGCGGCCCGTGGACGCTGAGGGGGAGACGATGGCGACGTGGCAGGACGTGGCGGCGGCGGTGACCGCGCTGCCCGACACGGCGGAACCGACGCCACGTCGCTGGACCGCGCACGGACGCGGGCTCGCGTGGGAGCGCCCGTTGCGACGCTCCGACCACGAGGCGCTCGGCCCCGACGCGTGGCCCGGGGAGATCGTCTGCTTCCGCACGCCCGACCTCGACGCCAAGGACGCGCTGCTCGCGTCGACGCCCGACGTCTACTTCACGACGCCGCACTTCCACGGGTACCCCGCGGTGCTCGCCCGGCTCGAGCGCCTCGACGCGGACGAGGCCGCCGAGGTCGTGACCGACGGGTGGCTCTCGCTGGTCCCGAAGCGGACGGCGCGGGCCTGGCTCGACGCCCACCCCGAGGTCGCCTCCGGCTGAGCCCGGCGGGTGCTGCTGGGCGGTCGTCCAGCGCGTGAGAGGATCGCGCGACCGACCCCCGGAGGACCCCGCGTGAGAACGAGCCGCCTGCTGCTGCGCCGTGCGCGCGCGCAGGTCGGGCTCCTCGCGCTCGTCGCCCTCCTCGTCGCCGTCGTCGCTGCCACGGTCGCCGGGACGCTCGCCGCCACGATCGGCGGCGCGCGTGACGGCGCACGTGACGCGCTCGCGGCGGCGGGTCCCGACGGTGCGCTGCAGGTGTCGACGCGGCGCGACGCCGACGACCCGGACGGCCAGCGCGCCGCGGCCGACGACGCGCTGCGCGACGCGCTCGGCGACCGCCCGGTGCACGTGTCCCGGACGCTGCGCTCGCTGTCCCTCGTCGTCGCCGCGCCCGACGGCTCCGACCGCGGCGTGGTGCTCGCGGCCGAGCCGGACCTCGCGGACGTCGCGCACGTCGTCGACGGCGCGTGGCCCGGGGATGCCGCCGGCGCGGCCGGCACGGTCGACGACCCCGACCCGGCGGCGCTGCACGCGGGGGCCGCCGAGGCGCTCGGCGCGCACGTCGGCGACACGCTCGTCGTGACGTCGGACGGGGGAGCGACGCGCGTGCTGCGCGTCGACGCGACCTGGCGTCCCGACGACCCGTCGGACCCGCGCTGGGCGGGCGACGCGCTGGTCGCGACGGGGACCGGCGACGCGGTCGGCCCGGCCGTCGTGGACGAGCGCGTCCTCGCCGCGGTCCCCGGCATCGACCTCGTCCGCTGGACCGTCGTCCCCGCGCTCGACCGCGTCGGTCCCGGTGACCTCGCGCCCGTCGCCGACGGGCTCGAGCGGTTCGTCGCGGACGCGCAGGCGTCGGTCCAGTCCGGCGGTCTGTCGACGTCGGGCGCTCTCGTGGACACGCTGCGCCGCACCGACGCGGCCCTCACGGCGGCGTCCGCCGTCACCGGGGCGGCGCTCGCGCTCGTCGCCGTCGTCGCGGTCGTCGCGCTCGCCCAGGTCGCCCGCCTGCTCGGGGCGGTGCGCGCGACCGAGACGACCGTGCTGCGCTCGCGCGGCACGACCGTGGGCCAGCTCACCGCCGCGGCGGCGGTCGAGGCGGTCGCGGTGTGCGTCCCGCCCGCGGTCGGCGGCGCCCTCGTGGCCGCCGCCGTGGTGGGCGGCGGCACCGAGCCGGCCGTGGTGGTCGCCGCCGTGCTCGCCGTCGCCGTCGCGGGCCTCGCGACCCTCACGCTCGCCGCCCGTGGCGCCGCCGCACGGGCGGGCGACCGCAGCGACCCCGCGGGCCGCCGGTCCCGGACGGTCGCGACGGGCGGCGTCGTGCTGGTCGTGCTCGCCGCCGGGCTCGCGACGTGGCGTCTCGTCCGCGCGCCGGGCGGGACGGCCGTGTCCGACGGCGCCGCGGGCGGTCCGCCGGCCGCCGCCGAGCCCGCGGCCGTCGCCGCGGTCCCGCTGGGCGTCCTCGCCGTCGCGCTGCTCGCGGCGGCCCTGCTGCCATGGGTGACCGGGGCCGTCGCGCGCCTGGTCGGCTCGCGCCCGGGCCTCGTGGTCCCGCTCGCGGCGCGCCAGGTCGCACGGCGTGCGGCCGTCTACTCGGTGCCCGTCGTCCTCGTGACGCTCGCGACGGCGACCGGGGCGCTGGCCGCGGTGCACGTCGGGACGACCGGCGAGCACCGGCGCACCGCGGCGGCCGCGGCGACCGGCGCCGACGTGCGCCTCGTCCTGACGGATGTGCCGCCGCCCGACGTGGACGCGACGCCGCCGACCGCCGGCCTCGGCGCGCTGCCCGGCGCCGACGGCGTGCCGGTGCTGCGCGCGACCGCCGGGTCGGCGTCGCGGGTGGGCACCCTGCTCGCGCTGCCGGCCGACGACACCGCGGCCGTCCGCACCGACGGCGTCCCGGGCCTGCGCGACGCGCTCGCCGACCTCGGACCCGCCGCCGGGTGGCCCGTCCCCGCGGGGACGACGGCCGTGCGCGTCACGGCGGACGTCGACGGTGCCGCGACGGCCGCGCGCGTGTGGTGGGGCGGTCCGGACGGCGTCCTGCGGGCCACGACCGCCACCGGCGCCGCCGGCCGGTGGTCCGCAGCGCCGCCCGGCCCGGGGGCGTGGACGGTGCAGGGCGTCGAGCTCGCCGCCGGCGGGTCGGCCCGGCAGGTCCTGGTCACGGAGGTCGTCGCCGACGGCCCGGACGGTCCGGTCGACCTGCTCGCCACGGGACCGTGGTCCGTCGCCGTGCCCGGCCAGGAGCCGCTCGTCGTGACCGCGGACGGCCCGGCTGTGACGCTGCCGGGGACGGGCGCCGCCGTCACGGTCGTGCGCGTCCTGCCCGGCGCCGCCGCGCCCCTGCCGCTCGTCGTCTCCGCGGACTGGGCGGCGGTCGACGGCCTCGCACCCGGCGCCCCGCTCACCGTCCGCGTGGACGACCACCCGGTCGACGCGGTCGTGGCCTCCGTGCAGCCGGTCGTCCCCGGTGCCCCGGGCCGTGCCGCCCTCGCGGACCTGCGCGCCGCGGGCGCCGCCCTGCTCGCGACCGCACCCGTGCCGCCCACGCCGACCGAGGTCTGGTACGAGGCGGACGACCTGACCGCGACCGCCGACGCCGTCCGGTCCGTCGCCGACGACCGCGGGCTGCGCGCCACCGTCACCACCGCCGCCGCACCGACCGACGACCCGCTGACACGCAGCGCCGGTGCCGCGCTCGTCGTCGCGGCCGCGTGCGCCCTCGCGGTCGCGCTGCCGGGGGTCGCCGCGGCGGTGCTCGCGCTCGGTCGGGCCCGCCGGGCCGAGGTCGGCGTCCTGCACGCGCTCGGCGTCGCACCGCGCACGCAGGCGCGCGGCCGGGGTGCCGAGACCGGGACCGTGCTGGGGCTCGCCGTCGCCGTGGGCGCGCTCGGCGGCCTGCTGCTCGGCGTCGCGCTCGGGCCCGCCCTCGTGCGGGTCGTCGCGACCGGACCCGCCGCGCTCGGCGTCGCACCGGCCGTGCAGCCCGGCGTCCTCGTCGCCCTCGTCGGCGCCGCCGCGCTCGGCTGCGCGCTCGTCGCGCTCGGTGACGGCGCGCGCGTCCGCCGACACGCGCGCACCGCGACCGTGCGGGAGGACGCCCGATGAGCGCCGCCGCGTCGGCACGCACCCGCGGCGGGCGTGCGCCTGCGCTGTCGAGCGCCCGGCTCGCGGCCCGCCAGCTGCGCACCGACCCCACGACCGCCGTGCTCGTCGGCCTCGCGACCTTCGTGGCCGCGTGCGTCCTCGCCGCATGGCCGCGCACCCTCGACCGCGTCGTGGGGACCGACCAGGCGGACGGGGTCGCCCGGCTCGTCGCGACGCAGGTCGACCCGACGCGCGCGTCGTCGTGGCTCGTCGACACCGGCGGCGGCTCGGCCGACGCGCTCGACGACCTCGCCGCGCAGCGGGACACGCTGGCCACCACGGTCGCGTCCGCGGGCCCCGCGCTCCGGCCGCTGCTCGGCGACGCCCGCATCGTGCTGGAGACGGACCGCTGGGTGGCCGACCGCGGGCCGCGCGACGTCGGCATCGCCGAGCTCACGGTCGGCGTCCGCGTCGACCAGCGGCTGCCCGACCTCGTGACCGTGGCCGACGGCCGCCTGCCCGCACCCGCCGACGTCGCCCCGCTCGCCCCGGGCGCGCCACCGCGCACCGGCACCGGTCCGGACGCGCCGCTCGAGGTCGCGCTGTCGGTCGCGTCCGCCGAGCACATCGGCTGGCGGATCGGCGAGCTGCGCACGCTCCAGGGCGGCACCGGCGTCACCGCCGTGCTCGTCGGGACGTTCGAGGCCGCGGACCCCGACGACCCGACCTGGGCGCACCTCGACTCGACGTTCGCCCCGCAGGTCGTCGAGGACCCGGACGCCGGCACCCTCGTCACGGTCTTCCCCTACGCCGACCCCGGCGCGCTGCCCGTCCTCGCGGTGTCCGGGCCGCTCGCGTCGACGACGTGGTTCCCGCTCGACACCGGTCCCGTCGCGACGACCGACCGTGCCGCGCTCCTGGCGGACCTGCGCGCGTTCCGCACCGCGACCGCGACCGACACCGAGCTCGACGCCGCGCTCCAGGCGCTCGAACCCCGGCAGCGGCTCGTCGTGACGGTGCTCGGCGTGCTCGCCGCCGGACCCGCGGGCGTCGCCCTCGGCGTGCTCTGGCTCGCGGTCGCGCTGGGTGTCGAGCGACGACGCGCTGCGCTCGTGCTGCTGCGCGCCCGGGGTGCGTCGACCGTCCTGGTCGGTGGGCTGGGCGCGGGGCAGGGCCTCGTGCTCGGCGTCCCCGCGGCCGCCGCCGGCGTGCTCGCCGCCGTGGCCGTCACCCCGGGCCCGACCACGCCGACCGACCTCGCCGTCCCGCTCGCCACGGGTCTCGCCCCCGCGGTGCTCCTGGGCGTCTGCGGTGCGCGCGTGCGCGCGACGCGGGCGGCGCTCTCGGGTGCCCGGCCCGTCGCCGCGGGTGCGGCACGCACCGCGCGGTGGGTCGCCGAGGCCGTCGTCGTCGGTCTCGCGGTCCTCGCGGTCGTCGCCGTCCGGCAGCGCGGGCTCGCCGGTGACGCGCAGGGCGTCGACCCCGTGCTGCTCGCGCTCCCGGTGCTGCTCGCGCTCGCGGTCTGCGTGGTCGTGCTGCGCGTGCTGCCCGGTCCGCTCGCGGCCCTCGCGCGCGTGCTCGCCCGGCGGCGGGGCCTCGCGGGGTTCGTCGGGGCGGCGGGCGCCTCGCGGTCGCCGGCCGCAGGCCTCGCACCGGTCGCCGCGGTCGCGCTCGGCGTCGCCGTCACGACCGCGTCGCTCGTCGTGCTGGGGACCATGGACGGCGGCGCGCGCCGGGCCGCGGCCGCCGCGGTCGGGGCCGACGTCGCGGTGCAGGCGGGCGGCGCGACCGCGGGCACGGTCGACGCGGTGCGCCGCACGCCCGGGGTCGCGGCGGTCGCCGCCGTCGCCGACGGGGGCGAGGTCGTCCTGCGGGCGGGCCGCGCGGGCGACGCGCTCGCGGTGCACGTCGTGGACCTCGCCGCGCTGCGCGCCGTGCAGGCTGGCCTGCCGGGCGTCGACCCGCTGCCCCTCGCACCGCGCGACGCGGACGACAGCGTCGCCGTCGTGCTCGTCGGCGACGTCGAGGTCGACCTGGACGACGACGCGGTGCTCGACGCGGGCGGCTCGTCGGCGGGCGTCCCGGTCACGGTCCTCGACACGCGGACGGGCGTGCCCGGCGTCACCGGCCCGTCGGCGGTGCTGGTCGACGCCGCGACCGCGCAGCGGCTGGGGCTGCGACCCGTCGTCGAGAGGCTGCTCGTGCGGACCGCCTCCGGTGCCGATCCCGCAGCGGTCGCCGCCGACGTCGCCGACATCGTCGGGGACGCGACCGGCGGGCGGCCGGCCACGGCGACCCGCGCCGGCGCGCTCGAACGCGTCACGGGCGGTGCGCTCGTCGGCGGGGTCCGCACCGCGACGGCCGTCGCGACGGCGGCGTCGCTCGCGCTGAGCGCGCTCGCGCTCGGGCTCGGCGTCACGCTGGGCGCCCGGTCGCGCGGCCGCCTGCTCGCGCTGCTCACGACGCTCGGCGTGCCGACCCGTGACGCGCGTGCGCTCGTGCGGTGGGAGGTCCTCCCGTGGGCGCTCGTCGCCGTCGTCGCGGGGCTCGCGTCGGGCGCGGTGCTCGCCCCCGTGATGCTCGGGACGACCGACGTGTCCGTCCTCACGGGCGGCGCCACGCCGCCGCCACCCACGCCCGGCACGACCGGGCTCCTCGCGCTCGCCGCGACCTACGCGCTGCTCGTCGCGGGTGCGGTGCTCGCGGCCGTCGTCGGCGCGCGCCGCACGTCCGCCGTCACCGTCCTGCGGGAAGGGGAAGCATGACGACCACCACCCCGGAGATCCTGTGCGAGGACCTCGTCCGGATCTTCGTCACCGAGGGTGTCGAGGTGCAGGCGCTGCAGGGGCTCAACCTGCGCGTCGACGCGGGCGAGCTCGTCGCCGTGGTCGGCGCGTCCGGCTCCGGCAAGTCGACGCTGCTCACGATCCTGTCGGGCCTCGACCGGCCGACCGCCGGCACGGCCGTCGTCGCGGGCACGAACCTGGTGTCGATGGACGCGCGCCAGCGGCGCCGTTACCAGCGCGACGTCGTCGGGTTCGTGTGGCAGCAGACGTCGCGCAACCTGCTGCCGTACCTGACGGCGGCGGAGAACGTCGCGGTGCCGCTCGTCGTCGCGCGCACGGGCCGGCGGGCCGAGCGGGCCGCCGAGCTCCTCGACGTCATGGGCGTCGCCGACTGCCGCGACCGGCTTCCCGCGCAGATGTCGGGCGGCCAGCAGCAGCGCGTCGCGATCGCGACCGCGGTCGCCGCGTCCCCGCGCGTCCTGCTGGCCGACGAGCCGACCGGCGAGCTCGACGAGGCGACGTCCGCCGACGTCCTCGACGCGATGCGGCACGTCAACGCCGAGCTCGGCGTCACGACGCTCATCGTCACGCACGACCCCACGGTGTCCGAGCACGTGCACCGCACGGTGCAGATCCGCGACGGCCGCACGTCGACCGAGGTGCTGCGCCGCACCGAGCGCGGCGAAGACGGCGTCGAGCGGCTGCACGCCGAGGAGTTCGCGGTGCTCGACAAGGTCGGACGCCTGCAGCTCCCGCGCGAGGTCGTCGAGCGGCTCGACCTGCGCGACCGCGTGCGCCTCGGCCTCGAGCCCGACCACGTGCGCGTCTCGCGCCACGACCACGTGCCGGGCACTCCCGACGACGCCGCACCCGGCGCTGCTGGCGGCGGCGCGGCGGCTGACAGCGCGCGCGACGAGGAGGGACCGCGATGATCCACGGCATCGGTCTGACCCGCACCTACGGCGCGGGCGACGCGGTCGTGCACGCGCTGCGCGACGTCGACGTGCACGCCGCGCCGGGCGAGCTCGTCGTCGTCCGCGGACGCTCCGGGTCGGGCAAGACGTCCCTGCTGCACGTCCTCGGCGGCCTCGAGAAGCCCAGCGCCGGCCGGGTCGTCGTCGACGGCGCCGACCTCACCGCGCTCGACCCCGAGCAGGTCCTCGAGCTGCGGCGCACACGCATCGCGTACGTCTTCCAGGCGTTCGGGCTCATCCCGGTGCTGTCGGCCGCCGAGAACGTCGAGGTCCCGCTGCGGATCCTGCGCACCGACCCCGCCGAGCGCGACCGGCGGGTCGCCGAGGCGCTCGCCGCGGTCGGGCTCGAGCGGCACGCTGCCCAGCGCCCGGCCGAGCTGTCCGGCGGCCAGCAGCAGCGCGTCGCGATCGCCCGCGCGCTCGTCCACCGACCCGCGGTGCTCCTGGCCGACGAGCCGACCGGACAGCTCGACAGCGGCACGGCCGCGGTCGTCATGGACCTGCTGGTCGAGCTCGTCCACGGGCAGGGCGTCGCGGCGGTCGTGACGACGCACGACCCGCTCATGGCCGAGCGGGCGGACCGGCTCGTCGAGCTGCACTCGGGGACGCTCCGCGACGCGACGGTCTGACGGCGTCCGACGCGACGACCGCGCCTCCTGCGCGCCGCCCGCCCTGGTCGGCAGCCGTTGCCGCGGGGGGCCGTGCTCCGTACCGTGGCAGGCCTCGGACCGGGGGAGACGCGCATGACGACGACCCAGCAGCACGCGCTGCGGGCCCAGCTGTGGCGGCGCAAGCCGGTCACCCGCGCCACGCGCGAGTCGTCCGAGGGGCTGCGACGCTCGCTCGGCACGTTCGGGCTCATGATGTTCGGCGTCGGTGCCACGGTCGGCACCGGCGTCTTCTTCGTCATGCACGAGGCGGTGCCCGACGCCGGTCCTGCCGTGGTCGTGTCGTTCGTCCTCGCGGGGATCGCGGCAGGGCTGTCGGCGCTGTCGTACGCGGAGATGGCCTCCGCGGTGCCTGTCTCGGGGTCGACGTACTCGTACGCGTACGCGACGCTCGGCGAGGTGGTCGCGGTCGGCGTCGCGGCGTGCCTGCTGCTGGAGTACGGCGTGTCGACGGCCGCGGTCTCGGTCGGCTGGAGCGGCTACCTCAACCAGCTCCTCGACAACCTGTTCGGGTTCACCGTGCCCGCGGTCCTGTCGGCCGGACCGTTCGACGCCGACCCCGGTGTCGTCAACCTGCCCGCGATCGTGCTCGTCGCGCTGTGCGCGCTCCTGCTGGTCCGCGGGGCGAGCGAGTCGGCGCGCGTCAACGCGATCATGGTCGTCGTCAAGCTCGCCGTGCTCGGCCTGTTCGTCGTCGTCGCGTTCACCGCGTTCGACGCCGACCACTTCGCCGACTTCGCGCCGAACGGCGTCACGGGCATCACGATGGCGGCGGGCACGATCTTCTTCACGTTCATCGGCCTCGACGCGGTGTCCACGGCGGGCGACGAGGTGCGCGACCCGCAGCACTCGATGCCGCGCGCGATCCTCGGCGCGCTCGCGATCGTCACGACGATCTACCTGCTCGTCGCGGTGTCCGCCCTCGGTGCGCAGCCGTGGCAGGCGTTCTCCGACGCCGAGCAGGCCGAGGCGGGCCTTGCGCGTCTGCTGCAGGACGTCACGGGCACCACGTGGCCCGGCACGGTGCTGTCGGCCGGCGCGGTCGTCTCGATCTTCTCCGTGACCCTCGTGACGCTCTACGGGCAGACGCGCATCCTGTTCGCGATCGGCCGCGACGGCCTCCTCCCGCGCGCGTTCGCCCGCGTGAACCCCCGCACGCACACGCCCGTGCAGAACACCGTGATCGTGGCGTGCGTCGTCGCGCTCCTGGCCGGTTTCGTGCCGCTGTCGAATCTGTGGGACCTCGTGTCGATCGGCACGCTGGTCGCATTCATCGTCGTGTCCGTCGGCGTGATCGTGCTCCGGCGGTCGCGCCCCGACCTGCCGCGCGGCTTCCGCGTGCCCGGCTACCCCGTGACCCCGGTCCTCGCGATCGCGGCGTGCGTCTACATCCTGTCCGGCCTGCAGTGGTTCACCTACGCCTGGTTCCTGCTCTGGCTGGCCGTCGCGCTCGCGTTCTACCTGCTGTGGGGCCGCCACCACTCGCTCCTCAACCGGGCGGTCGAGGCCGGTCTGCCCGTCGACGACGGGCGCGTGCGATGACCATCGTCGTGGGCGCCCAGCCGTTCGGGGACGCGCGCAGCGCGCTCGAGCTCGGGGCGAACCTGGCCCGCACGCTGCCCGAGCGCTCCGGGGTCTTCGTGCTCGTGGTCGCGACCGTCGTGCCGCCGCGCGAGGAGGGCCCCGCGGGCGACGAGCGGCTCGCCCGCGCGCAGGACGCCGCCCGGGCCTGGGCTGCGGAGCGCGCGTCGGGGATGCAGGTCGAGTTCGTGACCGTCCCCGCGCGGTCCGTCGCCCGGGCCCTCGTGCAGGTCGCCGTCGAGTCGGACGCGACCGCGCTCGTCCTCGGCTCGTCGCCCGACGGCGGGCTCGGTCACGTCGTCGTCGGGTCGACCGCGGACTACCTGCTGCACTCGTCGCGCGTGCCCGTCGCGCTCGCCCCCCGGGGCTACCGCGCTGCGACGGTCCCCGGCGCCGGACCGCTCGACGTGCCCGTCCGACGCCTCACCGCCGCGTTCGGACCGGGCGCCGCGGGGGAGGAGTCCGTGCGGTGGGCGGCCGCGCTCACGCGCTCGATCGACGTCGGGCTGCGCGTCGCGTCGTTCGGCGTGCGCACCCCGACGATGTACCCGCCGGAGGTCGGCTTCGACGTCGAGGCCGAGGTGTCCGCGCAGTGGCGCGACCAGATGCTCGACGCGCAGCGCGCGCTCGGCCTCGGCCCCGACGTCGAGACCGTCGCGCCCGTCGGGACCAGCTGGGCCGACGCGATGGACCGGCTCGACTGGCAGCCGAACGAGCTGCTCATCGTCGGGTCGTCGAGCGCCGGCGCCCTGCGCGCGGTGTTCCTGGGGACGCGCGCGACCAAGCTCGTCCGGCACTCGCCCGTCCCCGTCCTGGTCGTCCCGCGCGGCACGACGCCACCCTCCTGAGGGCCCGTCGGGCACCGGGGACGCCGCGGTCGGAGGCGGGTACTAGTCCCATCGTCCGATGGTGGGGGCCCACGCCGACGCGGGAGAAAGGTGGCTGTCCGACCACCGACCCCAGGAGCACACCATGAAGCGCGCGGTCCTCTTCTCCGCAGCCGCCGTCGTCGCCGCCGTCCCCGCCGTCGCGGGACTGGTCGGCAACGCGAGCCTCACGCCCTCCGTCGCCGTCGAGCCGCCCGCGCACGCCGTCCTCCTCGACGACGGCCGCACCGACCGCGACGCCCGCACCGAGCCGGGCGACGACCGCGACGCCACGCCCTCCGCGACGCCCTCCGCGTCGCCGTCGAGCACGCCCGAGGCGTCGCCCAGCGCCTCCTCCTCGCCGAGCAGCACCCCCGACGACCACGGCGGCGCGCTCGACCGCGACCTGCGGACCGAGCCCGGCGACGACCGCGACGTCAACGGCACGACGACCACGGGCGGTGCCACCGGGACGGACGACTCCGGCCACCGGTCCGAGAGCGACGACTCGGGCCACCGGTCCGGCGGCGACGACTCCGGCTCCGGCCGCGGCGGGCACGACGACGGTCCCGGCCACGACGCGGGCGACGACCACGGCGGCGACGACTGACCGTGGCCGGCGAGCACGACGACCGCGCCCGGGCGCACCGGTCGGCCGCGCGGCCCGCACGGACCTCCACGGGTCCGTCGGGCGGTGCGGCGCGCGGACGGGCGACCCCGACCGCGGCGCGGACCGGCGCCGCCGCGCCCACACCTAGGGTGAGTGCCGTGCGCCCCACCGACGACCCGACGACCGTCGCGTGGACCACCCTGGCGGCGGGAGGCGGCGCGGGCGCCGCGGGCGAGCCGAGGCCCGTCCGGACCTGGCGCGTGTTCGGCCAGGTCGTCGCCGCCGCCGGGCTGGTGCTGGTCCTCGTCGCGGTGCTCGGCCTCACGGCCAGCCGCCAGATCGCCGAGCGGGAGTCCGTCAACGACGCCGCCCGACGCACCGACCTCCTCGCCGAGGCCGTCGTCCAGCCCGCACTGCGCGACGGCCTCGCCACTGGCGACCCCGACGCGCTCGCGGCGCTCGACCAGGCCGTGCGCGACGGTGTCCTCGACGACCAGGTCGTCCGCGTGAAGGTCTGGGACGCCGACGGCCGCATCGTCTACTCCGACGAGGACCGCCTGGTCGGGCAGCGGTTCCCCCTCGGCGACGACGAGCGCGCGGTCCTCGCCGACCCCGCGACCGAGGCCGAGGTCAGCGACCTCGACAAGCCCGAGAACGCCTTCGAGCGCGGTCAGGGCAAGCTGCTCGAGGTCTACCGCCCGGTGTGGACGCCCGACGGCACGCCCCTGCTGTTCGAGACGTACTCGCGCTACGACGCCGTGACCGAGCGCTCGACGGCCCTGTGGCGCGGGTTCGCGGGCATCACGCTCACCAGCCTGCTCGTGCTGGTCGTGCTCATGCTCCCCGTCCTGTGGACGCTGCTCGACCGGCTCCGCCGCTCCCAGCAGCACCGCGAGGTGCTCCTCCAGCACGCGGTCGAGGCGTCCGACGAGGAGCGCCGCCGCATCGCCGGGACGCTGCACGACGGCGTCGTCCAGGAGCTCGCCGCCGCGTCCTTCGCGCTCGCCGGCGCCGCCGACCGGGCCGACCGCGCAGGCGCCCCCGACGTCGCCACCCCCGTCCGCGACGCCGCCGCGACCGTGCGCGCGAGCATCCAGGGCCTGCGCTCGCTCCTCGTCGACATCTACCCCGCGAGCCTGCGCACCGCAGGGCTGCGCGCGGCGCTCGCGGATCTGGTCGGCGGGCTCGCCGTGCGCGGCGTCGACGTGCGGCTCGACGCGCCCGACGGCGTCGCCGAGGGCCTGCCCGCACCCGTCGAGCGGCTCGTCCACCGCGTCGCGCAGGAGACGCTGCGCAACGCGGTCGCGCACTCCGGCGCCCGGCACGTCGACGTCGTGCTCCGCCGCGGAGACGGGACGGTCGTGCTCGAGGTCGCCGACGACGGCGTCGGCTTCGACGTCGCCGCGACCCTCGCGCGCCCGCCCGAGGGCCACCTCGGCCTGCGCCTGCTCGCCGACCTCGCGTCGTCCGCCGGTGCCCGCCTCGAGGTCGCGTCGGCGCCCGGCACGGGCTGCCGCTGGCGCCTGACGGCACGCACGGACGGGCTGGTCACGGACGGGCTGGGCACGGACGGGCTGGGCACGGACGGCTGGGACGTGGACGAGGTCGACGCGGAGCGCACCGGCGCGCCCGTCTCCGCCACCGACAGGAGCGAGGACGCATGACCGACGACGACGTGACCGTCCTGCTCGTCGACGACCACCACCTCGTGCGGTCCGGCCTCGCGACGCTCGTCGACGCCGCCGACGGGCTGCGCGTCGTCGGCCAGGCCGCCGACGGCGAGGAGGCCGTGGCCCTCGCGCGCGCCCTCGGCCCGCGCGTCGTGCTCATGGACCTGTCGATGCCGGTCCTCGACGGCGTCGAGGCCACACGCCGCATCGCCGCCACGCAGCCCGACGTGCACGTCGTCGTCCTCACGTCCTTCTCCGACGCCGCCCGGGTCGGCGACGCGCTCGCCGCCGGGGCGGTCGGCTACCTGCTCAAGGACTGCGAGCCGCGCGACCTGGTCGCCGCCGTCCGTTCCGCCGCGCAGGGCTACGCGCCGCTCGACCCGCGGGTCGCCCGCACCCTCCTGCCGGGCGGCCCCGCCGCCACGGCGTCACCCGCCGACCGGCTGAGCGCGCGCGAGCGCCAGGTGCTGCGGCTCGTCGCGCAGGGCATGGCGAACAAGCAGGTCGCCCGCGCGCTCGGCATCTCGGAGCGCACGGTCAAGGTCCACGTCGGCAACGTCTTCCGCCAGATCGGCGTCGGCGACCGCACGAGCGCCGCCCTCTGGGCCCGCGAGCACCTCCCGGACTGACCCGGCTGCGGAGACGTCACGACCCCGCGGCGAGCGCCCGGACCGCGTCGATCGTGTCGGCCTCGGACGCGGGCTTGTCGTCGCGGTAGCGCAGCACGCGCGCGAAGCGCAGCGCGACGCCGCCCGGGTAGCGGGTCGAGCGCTGGACGCCGTCGAACGCGATCTCGACGACCTGCTCGGGGCGGACGGTCACGGTCCAGCCGTCGTCGGACACCTCGAGCTCGCGGAAGCGCTGCGTCTGCCACGCGAGCGTCTCGTCGGTCATGCCCTTGAAGGTCTTGCCGAGCATGACGAACCCGCCGTGCCCGTCGCGCGCGCCGAGGTGGATGTTCGACAGCATGCCCTGCCGCCGTCCGGAGCCGCGCTCGACGGCGAGCACGACGAGGTCGAGGGTGTGCCGCGGCTTGACCTTGACCCACGCGGCGCCGCGCCGCCCGGCCTCGTAGGGCGCCTGCGCGGCCTTGACGACGACGCCCTCCTGCCCGGCGGCGACGACGGACGTGAACCAGTCATGCGCGGCGGCGGCGTCCGCGGTGACGAGGCGGGGGACGCCGGTGGCGCCGAGCGCGTCGAGGGCGGCGAGCCGCTCGACGAGCGGGGCGTCGAGCAGGTCGCGCCCGTCGACGTGCAGGGCGTCGAAGAAGAACGGCGTGAGCCGCGTGACGGCCGCGACGTCGGCGTCGCGCGTGGCGGTGCGCGCGGCGGTGTCCTGGAACGGCACGGGCCGGCCGGCGTCGTCGACGACGAGCGCCTCGCCGTCGAGCACGAGCGTGGACGCGGGCAGGGTGCGCACGGCCTCGACGATCTCGGGGACGCGGGACGTGAGGTCGTCGAGGGAGCGCGTGTAGACGCGCACGTCGTCGTCGCGGCGGTGCACCTGGATGCGGATGCCGTCGAGCTTCGTGTCGACGACGACCTCGCCGGGCCCGAGCGACGCGACGGCCTCGGCGACGTCGGCGGCGGACTGCGCGAGCATGGGCCGCACCGGCGTCCCGACGGTGAGCCTGAACGCGTCGAGCGCCGCCCGCGCCGCGTCGGGGTCGGACGCTCCGAGCGCGGCAGCGGCGACCGTCTCCGTCGACCCGGTGAGCATCGCGGCACGCCGGACCGTCTCGGGCGGCACCGCCGCGGCCTCGGCGACCGCGTCGAGCAGCAGCGCGTCGAGCGCCCCCTGGCGGAGCTCGCCGGACACCAGGCCGCGCAGGAGCGTCTGCTCGTCGGAGGTCGCCGCGGCGAACAGCTCCGCCGCCAGACGGGTGCGCTCGGTGGTCGACCCGGCGCCCTGGAGCCCGGCCATGGTCTCGAACGCGGCGTCGACCTCGGCGACGGTCAGCGTGGGGGAGGCGGCCGGCGCGGGCAGCGACGCGAGCGACCGCCAGCCGAGCCCGGTGCGGCGCTGGCGCAGCTCACCCGCGAGGTAGCGGGCGACCACGGGCACGTCGGACGGCTCGGCGCGGCGCAGCACGTCGGCGAGCAGCGCGCGCTTGGCGAGGCGCGAGCGGGTGGCGGCGACGGCGAGGGACGTCGTGGCGACGTCGGCGAGCAGCATGTCCGCATCCTGCCGCCGGGCGCCGACACCGGCACCCGCGCAGGCGTCAGAGGACGACGGCGGGCGAGAGCGCGCGGTCGGGCATCCGCAGCTCGTGCAGCGCGTCGAGCAGCAGACGGTTGAACGCGACGGGCGCGTGGGAGTTCACGTCGTGGCCCGCGCGCGGCACGACCCGTAGACGCGTGCCGGGCCGGGCGGTGAGGTAGCGGCGCTCGTCGAGGCGCAGCGGGTCGCGCGCACCGTTGACGACCCAGACGGGCAGCCGCACGCGGCGCAGGTCGGCGAGCGGGGAGTACCCGGACATCGCGGAGAGCATGTCCTGGACCACGTGCCACGTCCCGCCGCCGATCCGCAGCGCGCGCGTCACGGCCCCGGAGGCGGAGCGGTAGGCGAGCAGCGGCTTGCCCTTGATCTCCGTCGAGCAGCCCGCGAGCACGACGCCGGCGAGCTTGTGCTCGTTCCGCCGCGCGTAGGCGAGGCTCGCGTACCCGCCGAGCGACAGGCCGACGAGCAGGGGCGCGACCGTGAAGGACGCGACGGCGTCGTCGATCGCGCGGATCGCGCCCTCGAGCGTGAACCGTTCGTGCGCACGCGAGCCGTGGCCGGGCAGGTCCAGGGCGAGCGTCGGGTGGCCCGACCGCGTCAGCGCGTCGAGCTGGTGGTGCCAGATCGCGGACGACGTGCGCGTGCCGTGGACGAAGACGATGGGGCGGATGACGGGCTCCTCGGGGGGTGTGCTCCGCGGGAGAGTACCTGTCGTTCCTGGGATTTCCCGGGGAGGGTCACACGTTCGGCGCGCAGGCCCCACGTCCGAGCGTCGCGAGCCCGGCGCGGTCCCCGGCGGCGAACGAGGTCACGGTGAGGTTCGTGCTCGGGTACATGAGCTGCGTCGGGTCGTCGACGTGGCCGAGGCCGACGACGTGGGCGAGCTCGTGCGTCACGACGCCGATCGCGACCGCGGTGCCGTCGCCCGTGGCGACGAGCGGCGCGAGCTCCGCGGTGTCGAGGGTGACCTCGCCCGTGACGTAGACGGACAGCCCGTCGACGGTCACGGACGCCGACCCGCCGGTGCCGGCGACGTCGCCCGCGAGGCCGGGTGTCTCCTGCGCGTCCGACCACGTGAACAGCACGGGCGCCCAGCGGCGTCCGTACCGGTCGGGCTGGTACGCGGGACGGTCCGCGGTCGGGCCCTCGGTCGTGGTGCCGTCCTCGACGAACCGCAGGCCGGTCGCCTCCGAGACGCGCTGGACCGCGGTGCGGATGAGGACGTCCCCACCGGGCGGTGCGCCGTCGGGCCGCACGACGTAGTGGATCGGCCGGCACGGGCTGTACGCGACGGGACCGGAGCCGTCGGGCTGCATCGCGGTGAAGGTGTGCGGGCCGGCATCGAGCGCCGACGCGAGCGGGGGAGTGCCGAGCGGGAGCGCCGCCTCCTCGAACCCGGCGGGCGGCGACAGGCGCGCCACCTGGTCGTTGACCCACCACGCCGCACCGCTGACGAGGGTCGCGACCACCACCGCGGCGACGACGAGGAACGAGGTCCGTCCGCGGCGGTGCCCGCCGACGGCGACGGGTCCGAGGCTCGGCGGCAGGGGCGGCCCGCCCCCGGCCCACGCGCCCGGGCGTGGTCCGCTCCAGGCGGTCGCCGGGTCGGGCGGCGGTGCGGTGAGGGGCGTGCCACCGCCGTCGTACGGTGCGAAGGAGGCGGGGAGCGGGGCGACGTCGGCCCGGTGGGGCGGGAACGACGCGGGCACGCCCGAGTCGGGGAACGCAGCCCCCGCCGCCGAAGGGGCGTGCGCGCGCGGGCCGACGGGCGCCGGCACCCACGTCGGGGGCGCGGCGGCGTCGCGTGCGCTCACGTGCCGTCCTCCCCGTCGCCGGCCGACCGGTCCCGCCGCGGTGCGGCCGGTCCGCCGAGGATCCCACACGCCGCACGGCCCGGCCGTGCCCGCACCGCGCCCGTCACCCGGTCCGCGCAACGCGCCCGGCACCCGCGCGTCACCGTCCCCACCGCCGCACGAGCGCCGCGAGGTGGCCGACGTAGCCGCCGCCGAACAGCAGCGCGTGCACGGCGACGGGGTGGACCTGGTGCAGCCCGGCGCGGTCGGCGTCGCCCGCCCGTCGGGGGTGCACCTCGTCGTAGCCGTCGAGGACGTCGTCGAGGTGGCGGAGCCCGAACAGCCGGAGCATCGCGAGGTCCGTCTCGCGGTGGCCCCCGTGCGCCGCCGGGTCGACGAGCGTCGCGCCCGCGGCGGTCCACACGACGTTCCCGCTCCACAGGTCACCGTGCAGGCGCGCCGGTCGGTCGTCGTCGTCCAGGTCCCCGGAGGCCAACCGCGCCGCGAGCCGGTCGAGCCCGCGCGCGACGACGTCGTCGACGACCCCGGCGTCGACGAGCGCCCGCGTGACGGGGACGACCCGGCATGCGGCGAGGAACTCGCCCCAGCGTGCGAAGCGTCCGGCCGGCATGCGCAGCGGGGCGTCGAGCGGACCGAAGAAGCCGTCGCCCTCCCACCCCGGGGGCGGCACGCCGAACGCGTCGGCGCCCGCGTCGTGCAGCAGCGCGAGACCACGGCCGAACGCGCGGGCGTCGTCGCGGGCCGGCGGCACGGGCACGAGCCGTTCGAGCGTCAGGCCGCGCTCGTCGACGTCGAGCACCTCGACCACGGGCACGGCCCGTGCGGCGCGCAACCACGCCAGACCCGCCGCCTCGCACCGGAAGAACCCCGCGGGCGCGTCGTCGCGCCGCTTGCGGAACGTCGTCGCCGTCAGGCCGTCGCGCACGTCCCCACCTCCCGCGCACCCACCCTGGCGCACGTACGGGGGCCCGGCACCCCGGCGCGCCGCGGCGCGCACGGTTCGCCGCGACGGCGCGCGCGCCCCCGGCGAGACTGGCGGGAGGCGCGCGGCACCGGTCGCGCGGTCGACGGGAGGACGGACCATGCGGGTCGGGGTTCCGCGCGAGGTGAAGAACCGCGAGTACCGCGTGGCGATGACGCCCGCGGGCGTGCACCAGCTGGTCCGTGACGGGCACACCGTGCTCGTCGAGACCGGTGCGGGCCTCGGCTCCCAGATCCCCGACGACGAGTACCGCGCGGCGGGCGCGACGCTGCTGCCCGACGCCGACGACGTGTGGGGCGGCGCCGACCTGGTGTGCAAGGTCAAGGAGCCCGTCGCCGAGGAGTACCACCGGCTGCGCGACGGGCTGGTGCTGTTCACCTACCTGCACCTCGCCGCCGACCGCCCCGGCACCGACGCGCTCCTCGCCGCCGGGACGACGGCTATCGCCTACGAGACGGTCCAGCTGGCCGACGGCTCGCTGCCGCTGCTCGCCCCCATGTCGGAGGTCGCGGGACGGCTCGCGACACAGGTCGGCGCGTACCACCTCATGCGGAACGCGGGCGGCCGCGGGCTGCTGCTCGGCGGCGTGCCGGGCGTCGACGCGGCGAAGGTCGTGATCCTGGGTGCGGGAGTCGTGGGGTCGCACGCCGCGGAGATCGCGGTCGGCATGCGGGCCGACGTCACGGTCCTCGACGTGTCGATGCCGCGCCTGCGCGAGGTCGACGCGGCGTTCGGCGGGCGCGTCCGCACGCTCGCGTCGTCCCCGTGGACGCTCGAGCGCGAGCTCACGGACGCCGACCTCGTCGTCGGGGCCGTGCTGGTCCCGGGCGCCCGCGCGCCGCGCCTCGTGACGAACGAGCTCGTGTCGCGCATGCACGCCGGCGCGGTGCTCGTCGACGTCGCGGTCGACCAGGGCGGCTGCTTCGAGGACACCCGGCCCACGACGCACGACGACCCGACGTTCCGCGTGCACGACACGCTCTTCTACTGCGTCGCGAACATGCCGGGCGCGGTCCCCGTGACGTCGACGCGTGCCCTGACGAACGTCACGCTGCCGTACGTCACAGCGCTCGCCGCGCTCGGGTGGCAGCAGGCCGCCGCGGCGGACCCGGCGCTCGCGCTCGGCCTGACGACGCACGCGGGCGCCCTGCTCAACGACGCGGTCGCGCAGGCGCACGGCTACCCCGCGCAGGACCCCGCGCAGGTCGTCCGTCTGCCCTGAGCGGACCGCGCCGGGGCCCCTGGCCGGTCACGGGCGGCACGGCCTAGCGTCGGCGCATGCGCACCGCTCTCGTCGTCGGAGGCACGGGTCAGGTCGGGCGGGCCGTCGTGCCCGTGCTGGTCGCGGACGGGTGGAGGGTGCGCGTGCTGTCGCGCGGCGGCCGGCAGGACGCTGCGACCGTCGAGGCGTGGGGTGCGACGAGCGTCGTCGGGGACCGCCACGACGCGGACGTGCTCGACCGGGCGCTCGCGGACGGCGTCGACGTCGTCGTGGACGTCGTCGGGTACGACGACCGCGACGCGGCGGCCCTCCTGGCACGCCGCGACCGCATCGGCTCGGCCGTCGTCGTGTCCAGCGCGGCGGTCTACGTGGACGCGTCGGGCGACGGGTTCGAGACGGACAAGTTCGGCACGTTCCCGGTGCCCCTGGACGAGTCGCAGCCGACGGTCGAGGCGGGCCGGGACACGTACGCGACGGGCAAGGTCGCGCTCGAGCGCGCGTGGCTCGACTCCGACGTCCCGACGACCGCGCTGCGCGCCGCGGCGATCCACGGGCCGGGCTGCGTCCAGCCGCGCGAGTGGACGTTCGTGCGGCGGGTCCTCGACGGACGCGACGTGCGGGTCCTCGCGTACGACGGCACGAGCCGCTTCCAGACGGTTGCGACGTCGGTGCTCGCCGACCTCGTGCGCCTCGCCGCCGCGCAGCCCGGCGACCGCGTCCTCAACGCCGCCGACCCGGACGCCCCGACGGTCGCCGAGATCGCCCGCGTCGTCGACGCGACGCTGGGCGCGGAGTCGGCGACCGTGACGTTCGCCGGCCCACCGCGGGGCAACCTCGGCCTGACGCCGTGGTCGGTGCCGCACGACCTGGTGCTCGACATGCGGCGGGCGCAGCGCGAGCTCGGGCACGTCGCCCCCGGCGGGTACGCCGCGACGGCGCCCGCGGCGATCCACTGGCTCGTCGACGAGGCGTCGCGGCGCGACTGGCGCGACGCGTTCCCCGGGTTCGTGCGGATGGAGGCGATGGGCGACTTCTTCGACTACGCCGCCGAGGACGCGTACCTGGCCGACCGTCGGTCATGATGACCGGCATGACCGACGACTCCCTCGACGCGACCAACCCCTTCGCGTCGCCCTCGACGCTGCCCTACGGCCTGCCCGACTACACCGCGATCCGCGAGGAGCACTACCGTCCCGCGCTGCTCGCCGGGATGGCGGAGCACCGCGCGGAGGTCGAGGCGATCGCGACCGACCCGGCCGAGCCGACCGTCGAGAACACGCTCGTCGCGCTCGAGCGCGCCGGCCGGTTGCTGCACCGCGCAGCTGTCGCGTTCTACAACCAGGCGAGCAGCGACTCGACCGCGGGCCTCGACGCGGTCGAGGAGGAGGTGGCGCCGCTGCTGGCCGCCCACCGCGACGCGATCTACCTGGACCGGCGCCTGTTCGCGCGCGTCGAGACGCTCGTCGAGCAGGCCGCGGCCGGCGCGCTCGACCTCCCCGAGGACGCGGCCTGGCTGCTGCACCGGACGCACACGGCGTTCGTGCGCGCGGGCGTCCGCCTCGACGACGCGGCCCAGGCACGGCTGCGCGACCTCAACGCCGAGATCAGCGCGCTCGACGCGACGTTCGGCCGCGAGCTGCTCGCGGCGACCAACGAGGCCGCCGTGCTGGTCACGGACGAGGCCGAGCTCGACGGCCTGTCCGACGACGCCCGTGCCGCCGCCGCGCACGCCGCGACCGAGCGCGGCCACGACGGCGCGTGGCTCGTCGAGCTGCAGCTCCCGACCCAGCAGACGCCGCTCGCCGTCCTGCGCGACCGCGGCCTGCGCGAGCGCATCATGCGCGCGTCGCTCACCCGTGGTGCGGGCGGTGCGCACGACACGCGTCCGGCGCTGCTCGGCCTCGCGCGGCTGCGCGCCGAGAAGGCGCGGCTGCTCGGGTACGAGCACCACGCCGACTACGTCGCGCAGGACGCGACCGCGGGGTCCGCCGACGCCGTCGCCGACCTGCTCGGCCGGCTCGCACCCGTCGCCGTCGCCAACGCACGCGAGGAGGCCGCCGCGCTGCAGGAGGCGCTCGAGCGCGACCACCCGGGCGCGACCCTCGAGCCGTGGGACTGGGCGTACTACGCCGAGCAGGTCCGCCAGGAGCGGCGCGCGCTCGACGACGCCCGTCTGCGCCCCTACCTCGACCTCGAGCGCGTGCTCACCGACGGTGTGTTCCGCGCCGCGACCGCGCTCTACGGGCTCACGTTCGCCGAGCGGCACGACCTCGCCGGCTACCACCCCGACGTGCGCGTGTTCGAGGTGTTCGACGCCGACGGCTCGGGCCTGGGCCTGTTCCTGGGCGACTTCTGGACGCGCGGCTCGAAGCGCGGTGGCGCGTGGATGAACAACCTCGTCGACCAGTCGACGCTGCTCGACCACCCGCCCGTCGTCGTGAACAACCTCAACATCCCCAAGCCGCCGCCGGGCGAGCCGACGCTCCTCGCCTGGGACGAGGTCATCACGCTGTTCCACGAGTTCGGCCACGCGCTGCACGGCCTGCTGTCGGTCGTACGGTTCCCGTCGCAGTCGGGCACCGAGGTGCCGCGCGACTTCGTCGAGTACCCGTCGCAGGTCAACGAGATGTGGGCGTGGGAGCCGCAGGTCCTCGCGTCGTACGCGGTGCACCACGAGACGGGCGAGCCGATGCCCGCCGACTGGGTGCAGACCCTTCTCGACGCCCGCCAGGACGGCGAGGGCTTCGCGACCACCGAGTACCTGGCCGCGGCACTGCTGGACCAGGCCTGGTACCGGCTCGCCCCCGAGGACGTGCCGACCGACCCCGCCGAGGTGGAGCCGTTCGAGGCGGCCGCGCTCGCGGCGGCAGGCGTCGACTTCGCCCCGGTGCCGCCCCGCTACCGGACGACGTACTTCAACCACGTCTTCGCGAGCGGCTACTCGGCCGGGTACTACTCCTACATCTGGTCGGAGGTCCTCGACGCCGACACCGTCGAGTGGTTCCGCGAGAACGGCGGTCTGCGCCGTGAGAACGGCGACGTGTTCCGCGAGCGGCTGCTGTCGCGCGGCGGCTCGCGCGACCCGCTCGCGTCGTTCCGCGACCTGCGCGGCCGCGACGCGGACATCGCACCGCTGCTCGCCCGTCGCGGCCTCCTCGCGGCCGGCGCCGTCTGACGCCGTCGACGCAGGCCCGCCGACGCGCACGTGCGTCGACGGGTCTGCGTCACGCTCGCGGTCGATCGGCCGCCGGTCTCACCACGCGCGGCCGGGCGCGTACGTCCCGAACGACCACTCGCGCCCACCGACGTCGAGCACGCGCGCCCGCCGCGAGCCCCACGCGGTGTCCTCGGGCGCGATCACGGACGTGCCGCCCGCGGCGACGGCCCGCCGGTGCAGGTCGTCGACGTCGGCCGCGCACAGGTAGACCCCTGCCCCGGTCGAGACGCCCACGAGCGGGGCGACGGTGTAGGCGGCGTCGTCGCTCGCGACCATGACGACCGCGTCGCCGAGGCGCAGCTCGGCGTGCTGCACGGCGCCGCCCTCGCCGTCCTGCCGCGTGGTTACCGCGAACCCGAGCGCGACGAGCCAGTCGATCGCCGCGGGTGCGTCGGCGTAGCTGAGGTACGCGTGCAGCGTCGTGGGGGTGTCGTCGGTCACGCCACCACGGTCCCACCGGCCCCCGCCGACGCCAAGGACCCACGGTGTCCGGTCCGTGGGCAGGGCGGCCGGCCCCGGTCGGCGTCCCACCGGGCCAGGTACGGTGGCCGTATGCCCGACACGACCTCCGACCCCGCCCGCACGCCCGCGTCCGTCCCGGACGCCCAGGACGAGGTCGTCGGGATCTGCCGCGACCTCATCCGGTTCGACACGTCGAACTACGGAGACCGCACGGGCCCGGGGGAGCGCGCGGCGGCCGAGCACGTCATGGGGCTGCTGACCGAGGTCGGCCTGGAGCCCGAGCTGTTCGAGAGCGCGCCCGGGCGCGCCAACGTCGTCGTCCGGCTCGAGGGCGAGGACTCCTCGCGCCCGGCGCTGGTCCTGCACGGCCACCTCGACGTCGTGCCGGCGCGCGCCGCCGACTGGTCGGTCGACCCCTTCGAGGCGGTCGAGGCCGACGGGCTCGTGTGGGGACGTGGCGCCGTCGACATGAAGGACATGGACGCGATGATCCTCGCGGTCGTCCGGCAGATGGTCCGTGAGGGCCGCCGCCCGGCGCGCGACGTCGTCGTCGCGATGTTCGCCGACGAGGAGGCGGGCGGCACGTACGGCGCGCGCTGGGCGGTCGACCACCGGCCCGAGCTGTTCGCGGGCGCGACCGAGGCGATCTCCGAGGTCGGCGGCTTCTCGGTCGACGTCGACGGCCGGCGCGCGTACCTGCTGCAGACCGCCGAGAAGGGCCTGTCGTGGCTGCGCCTCGTCGCCGACGGCCGCGCGGGCCACGGCAGCCAGGTCAACACCGACAACGCGGTGACGCACCTCGCGGAGGCCGTCGCCCGGATCGGTCGCCACCCGTGGCCCCTGCAGCCGACGCCGACGGTGCGTGCGCTGCTCGAGGGCGTCGCCGACCTCACCGGCCTGCCGTTCGACCCCGAGGACCCGGAGGGCGTCGACCGGCTCGTCGCCGCGCTCGGGCCGGCGTCGCGGTTCGTCGGCGCGACGCTGCGGCACACCACGAACCCCACCCAGCTCGAGGCCGGCTACAAGGCGAACGTCATCCCCGGCCGCGCCGAGGCGACGATCGACGGCCGCTTCCTGCCGGGGTTCGAGGACGAGTTCGTCGAGACCGTCACCGCGCTCGCGGGCGAGCACGTGCAGATCGAGCGGATCCACCACGACACCGCGCTCGAGGTGCCCTTCTCGGGTGACCTCGTCGACGCGATGGTCGACGCGCTGCTCGCGGAGGACCCGGGCGCGACCGTCCTGCCGTACACGCTGTCGGGCGGCACGGACAACAAGTCGCTGTCCCGTCTCGGCATCACGGGCTACGGGTTCGCGCCGCTGCGGCTGCCCGTCGACCTCGACTTCTCGGGCATGTTCCACGGCGTCGACGAGCGGGTCCCGGTGGACGCGCTGCGGTTCGGCACGCGCGTGCTCGACCGGCTGCTGCGGACCTGCTGACCGCCTCCCGGGCGCAGCGGCCACGGCGCGGTCGGGCGGATCTCAGTCCTCGAACCCCGTGAGGGTGCTGCGCACGCGGATGATCTTGCGGCGGAGCCACACACGCCGCTCGCCGCCCGCGTACAGGACCGTGCGGGCGAGCTCCCAGCGGCCGTACTCGGCCTGCTCGGTGAGCAGCCGACGTGCGTCGTTGCGGCTGGTCGTGCGCGGAAGGGTGAGGACCCGGTACTCGTACTGGCCGCCCTGGGCGACCCATGCGTCACGCTTCGTCCCGGTGCGCCCGACTGCCATCCGCCACCCCGTCCCGACTGCTCGTGCGTCGCCTCGTCCGACCTCGTGCCGAAAGACCCTACGCGGTGCCATTGTGCCCCGCGCGGCGCTACGGTCGTCGCATGACCGTCGACCCGCGTGCCGCGCTGGACCGCCTGATCGCAGCCCTCGAGGCCCACTACAACGCCGTCGTCTCCCGCAAGGGCGAGGACGACCCGGCGGTCGACGACGCGTACGACGTCCTGGCGGACGCCTTCGAGGTCTACGACGACGCCCTCGGCACGGTCCACGGCGAGGCCACCCCGTTCTACCTCGCCGAGGAGGAGGACGACGAGGACGACGAGGAGGACGACGACTGGTCGGCCGAGGAGGACGACGAGTACGACGACGCGGACGACCTCGCGGACGAGCCGACGGGTCTCGGCACCCGCTGACGACCGGCGCCGGCGGGACCGGACGACGCGACGCGGATCTCGCGGTCGGCGACGTCAGAACCGCTCGGGGTAGCCGACCTCGGGCGAGCTGACCTCGTCGAGCGCGCGTCGCAGCTCCTCGGGGAGCTCGAGGTCGAGCGCGCCGAGCGACGCCCTTAGCTGCGCCGCCGTCCGGGCACCGACCACCGCGGAGCTGACCCCCGGCCGCCCGGTCAGCCACGCGAGCGCGACCTCGAGCGGCAGCCGCTCGAGCCCCGACGCGGCGGTCGCGACGGCCTCGACGACGGACGCCGCCTCGCGCGACAGGTACGGCTCCACGAAGCCCGCGAGGTGCGGCGACGCGGCGCGCGAGTCGGCAGGGATCGTGCGGCGGTACTTCCCGGTCAGCACGCCGCGCCCGAGCGGCGACCACGCGAGCACGCCCAGCCCGAGCGCGGCGGCCGCGGGCACGACCTCCCGCTCGACGCCCCGCTGCAGCAGCGAGTACTCGACCTCGACCGCCGCGAGCCCCGGATCGCGCTCGAGCAGCGACGCGACGCGGGCGACCTGCCAGCCCGCGTGGTTCGCGAGGCCCACGTACCGGGCGCGCCCGCTGCTCACGGCGAGCCGCAGCGCCGTCGCCGTCTCGTCGAGCGGGGTCCGCGGGTCGGGCGTCTGCACGAGCCAGAGGTCCACGTGGTCGGTGCGCAGGCGACGCAGGGACGCGTCGAGGGAGTCCAGCAGTCCGCCGCGCGACGCGTCGACCACGCCGCCGGCCGACGTGCGGCGCACGCCCGCCTTGGTGCACAGGACCACCTCGTCGCGCGGCACCACGTCGCCCAGCAGGCTGCCGATGAGCTCCTCCGCGCCGCCGTCCGCGTACGACGCCGACGTGTCGAGCAGCGTGCCGCCCGCGTCGACGAAGTCGCGCAGCTGCTCCGACGCCTCGTGCTCGTCGGTGTCGCGGCTCCACGTCATGGTCCCGAGGCCGAGCCGGGACACCCGCAGACCCGTGCGACCGAGGTGGAGCTGTTCCATGGTGCGCCACCCTAACGTCGCGCACGTGCCCGTCGGGGGAGGCTCCGCGGCTATCGTTGCGCCTCGTGGCTGACGCGATGGGTGCAGGTGAGGCGATCTTCCTGGGGCTGGTCCAGGGTCTGACGGAGTTCCTGCCGGTGTCGTCGAGCGCGCACCTGCGGATCGTCGGCGACCTGCTCGGCAGCGGCGACCCGGGCGCCACCTTCACCGCGATCACGCAGCTCGGCACCGAGTCGGCCGTGCTGCTCTACTTCCGCCGCGACATCGCGCGGATCTGCACCTCCTGGTGGCGGCACGTGCGCGGCGACCGCGGCACCGACCTGCGCGCCCGCCTGGGCATGCCCGCGGGGGAGCCGTCGGACCACGACGCGCTCATGGCGTGGTTCATCGCGCTCGGCTCGGTCCCCATCGTGGTCCTCGGCCTGCTGTTCCAGGACTCGATCGAGCACGCGTTCCGCAACCTGTGGCTCATCGTCCTGACCCTCGCCGGGTTCGCGCTCGTCCTCGGGTGGGCGGACCGGCGCGGCGCGCACCGGCGCACGCTCGAGGAGCTCACGCCACGCGACGCGCTCAAGTTCGGCCTGTGGCAGGCCCTCGCGCTCGTGCCCGGCGTCTCCCGCTCGGGCGGCACCATCACGGGCGGGCTCCTCATGGGCTACACGCGCGAGGCCGCCGCGCGGTACTCGTTCCTGCTCGCCATCCCGGCGGTGTTCGGCTCGGGCCTCTACCAGCTCGCCAAGGCGCTCGCGGGGGACGCGTCGCCCGGCACCGCGGGCTTCGGGGCCACGCTGCTCGCGACGCTCGTCGCGTTCGTCGTCGGGTACCTCGTCATCATCGTGTTCCTCAAGATCGTCTCGACGTTCAGCTACACGCCGTTCGTCGTCTACCGCCTCGGCCTGGCCGCGCTCGTCGTGCTGCTGCTGCTCACGGGCGTGCTCGACCCGATGCCCGCCGCGACGCCCTGACGCTCACAGCCACCCGGACCGGCGGAAGGCGCGGTGCAGCACCCAGCACACGACGCCCATGCCGACCAGGACCGCCGGGTAGCCGTACGTCCACGTGAGCTCGGGCATGTACCGGAAGTTCATGCCGTAGATCCCCGCGACCAGCGTGGGCACGGCCGCGATGGCCGCCCAGGCCGAGATCTTGCGCATGTCCTCGTTCTGCCGGACCGACACGCGCGACAGGTGCGCCGAGAGCATGTCGCCCAGCAGCCGGTCGTGCGCGTCCAGGTGCTCGTCCACGCGGTCCGCCGTGGTCTGGACGCGACGCAGCCACCGCTGCGTCCGCCCCCCGGCGCCGGCCGCCTCGTCGGCCGCGTCCGCGACGAGCTCCGCCAGGACCGACGTCACCGGGCCGAGCGCCCGCCGTGCCTCCGCGATCTCGCGCTTGAGGTCGTAGATGCGCTGCACCGGGTCGCCCGTCGGCGCGGCCGCGAACACGACCGACTCGGTCGCGACGACCGCGTCGCCCAGCTCGACCTCGACGTCACCGGCGGTCGCGACGAGCGTGAGCAGCGCACCGGCGAGGACCTGCCGCACCCCCTCGTCGAGCGGGCGTGGTCCCGCGCCGAGCCGTGCCGCGGTCCGGCCGACGACGTCGGCGGTGCCGGTCTCCGCCGTGAGCACCACGTGCTCGGCGACCACCAGCAGGAGCGAGCCCGTGCTGACCTGCCGCGTGCCCGGGTCGAACGACAGCGTCGGTGCCGTCACGAGCAGCGTCCCGTCCGCCGTCCGGTCGATGCGCGCACGCACCGGACGGTCCGGCTGGGGCGGGCGGCTCCCGAGCCCCTTGAGCCGCATGACCGCGACCGCGTCGTCCCCGACGCCGTGCTGCTCGGCGGCCGTCGCGAGGTCCGCCGGGTCGTGCACCAGCACCCACGTGGCGCCCCGGTCGAGCGCGCGGACGTCGGCTGCGCGGGCGGTCGGTGAGGCGTCGGCGGGGGTCGTGCCGGGAGCCGTACCGGCGAGGTCGTCCACGGCTGCATTGTGGTCCCCCGCCCGGTCGCGTGCGTCCCGACGGTTAGGCTGCCGCCCGTGCTCACCTGGCCGGCCCCGCAGATCCCTCGGCTCCCCGGACGGGGCGGGCCCGTCGTCGTCCGCGACTCGTCGACCGGCGAGCGCGTCGTCGCCGCGCCCGGCCCCACCGCGACCCTCTACGTGTGCGGCATCACCCCGTACGACGCGACCCACCTCGGCCACGCCGCGACCTACGTCGCGTTTGACGTGCTCGGCCGCGCGTGGCGCGACGCGGGGCAGGACGTGCGGTACGCGTCGAACGTCACCGACGTCGACGACCCGCTGCTCGAGCGCGCGACCGCGACGGACGTCCACTGGCGCGAGCTCGCCGACGACCAGATCGCCCTCTACGCGGAGGACATGACGGCGCTCGGCGTCGTCCCGCCTGACGCCTGGACGGGCGTCGTCGAGTCGATCCCGGCGGTCGTCGACGCGGTCGTCGCCCTCGTCGAGCGCGGCGCCGCCTACACCGTCCCCACGCCCGACGCGGTCGACGACGGCCCGGGCGACGTCTACGCCGACCTCTCCGTCGACGGCTCCTTCGGCACCGTCGCGTCCCTCGGGCTCGACGAGATGCTCGCGCTGTCCGCCGAGCGCGGCGGCGACCCCGAGCGCGCGGGCAAGCGCCACCCGCTCGACCCGCTGCTGTGGCGCCGCGAGCGGGCGGGCGAACCCGCGTGGGACGGCGGCACCCTCGGGCGCGGGCGACCCGGTTGGCACATCGAGTGCGCCGTGATCGCGCGCGACTCGCTCGGCCTGCCGTTCGACGTCGAGGGCGGCGGCTCCGACCTGCGGTTCCCGCACCACGAGATGAGCACCTCGCACGCGCGCCTGCTCGACGCGGGCCACGGCGCGCGCGTGCACGTGCACACCGGCATGGTCGGGCTCGACGGCGAGAAGATGAGCAAGTCGCGCGGCAACCTCGTGCTCGTGTCCGCGCTGCGCGCCGCGGGCGTCGACCCGATGGCCGTGCGGCTCGCGATCCTCGCGCACCGGTACTCCGACGACTGGGACTGGACCGACGCGGGCCTCGTCGAGGCGCAGGAGCGGCTCGCGCGGTGGCGGCGGGCCCTGTCCGGCAACGGCGGCCCCGACGCGGCGTCGACGATCGCCGGCCTGCGGGCCGCCGTCGCGGACGACCTCGACACCCCGCAGGCGCTCGCGGTCGTGGACGCGTGGGTCAAGACGGCGCTGCACGGCGACCACGAGCCCGTCGAGGGTGCCCCGGGGCTCGTCGCCCGCGCGGTCGACGCGCTGCTCGGCGTCCGGCTCTGACCCTCGGTCCGCAGCGTCCGCTTGGGCGGTCGCCCCGACGGCTCAGCCGAGGTTGACGCCGGCACGTCGTCCGCCCGTGCCGGCGGTCAGCCGCCCGTGCCCTTGTCCCGCCGGCGCAGGTAGCGCTCGAACTCGCGCGCGATCGCCTCGCCGCTCGCCTCGGGCAGGTCGGCCGTGTCCTTGGCCTCCTCGAGCTGACGGACGTACTCGCCGATCTCGTTGTCCTCGCCCGCGAGCTCGTCGACCCCGTCCTGCCAGGCGGCCGCGTCGTCGGGCAGCTCGCCCAGCGGCACGGGCTCGCCGAGGAGCTGCTCCACGCGGTGCAGGATCGCGAGCGTCGCCTTGGGCGACGGCGGGTGCGCGACGTAGTGGGGGACCGCCGCCCACAGGGACAGCGCCTGCATCCCGCGGGCCGCGGCCTCGTGCTGCAGCACGCCCACGATGCCCGTCGGACCCTCGTACGTGTTCGGCTCGAGGCCCACGGCGTCGCGCAGGTCCGCGTCCTCGCTCGTCGCGTTCACGGGGATGGGCCGCGTGTGCGGCACGTCCGCGAGCAGCGCCCCGACGGTCACGACCGTCCGCACCCCGAGCCCGGCCGCGATGTCGAGGAGCTCCGCGCAGTACCGCCGCCAGCGCATCGACGGCTCGATGCCGTGCACCAGCACGACGCGGCGGCCGGAGCGCGGCGTCTCGACGACCGCGACCGACGTCGTCGGCCACGTGATCTCGCGCCGCCCGTGCGGCCCGACGCCCACCACGGGCCGGTTGACCTGGAAGTCGTGGTACTCCTCGGGGTCGAGCTCGTCGACCTGCTCCGCGCCCCACGCCTCGTGCAGGTGCTGCAGCGCGTGGGTGGCCGCCGAGCCCGCGTCGTTCCAGCCCTCGAACGCGGCGAGCATGACCGGCTCGTCGTCCGGGAGGTCCGCGGGTGCGTGCTCACTCATCTGCCCAGCGTAGGACGGCTCGTCCTCACCGCCCCGACGGGACGCGCGGCCGGGCGCGCCTCGCGATCTCCTCCGCGGACAGGTCGACCCCCCGCGCCTGCAGCGCGACGACGGCGACCGACATGGGGTTGCCGACCATCGCGGCGCCGTCCTCGTGCGTCCACACGCCGCCGTGCGCCTCGACGAGCTCGATGCCGTGCACCAGCACGACGCGGCGGCCGGAGCGCGGCGTATCGACGACCGCGACCGACGTCGTCGGCCACGTGATCTCGCGCCGCCCGTGCGGCCCGACGCCCACCACGGGCCGGTTGAC
>NZ_JAPESW010000119.1 GCF_028527925.1 Cellulomonas fimi | reverse complement strand
CCCCACCGCATCGACCGCTCCGACAGGGCGACCAGCAGCAGGACGCCCCACTTGCTCGTCACGTGGTCGAGGAGGACCCGGCTGGGGCACGCGGACACCAGAACACCGTCCGTCAGGAGCCGGTCCAGGACGCTGACCTCGTTGCTTACCGTCACGTCCGTACCTTACGACGAAGTGGGTACCTCCTGGCGGGAAGGCGTCACGGCGGGCGACGGTTGACGACCGCGACACACCCGTCGCCCGGACCAGCCGGGCCACCGAGAGGACCACCATGTCGATCGTCGTCACCGGAGCCACCGGCCACCTCGGCCGTCTCGTCGTCGAGCACCTGCTCGAGCGCGGCGTCCCCGCGCAGGACGTCGTCGCGACCGGCCGCTCCGTCGACCGTCTCGCCGACCTCGCCGCCCGCGGGGTCCGCACGACCGTCGCCGACTTCGACGACCCCGCCACGCTGACCGCCGCCTTCGAGGGTGCCGACGTCGTGCTGCTCGTGTCCGGCAGCGAGGTCGGTCGGCGCGTCGCGCAGCACACCCGCGCGATCGAGGCCGCCGCTGGGGCCGGCGTCGGCCGCGTCGTCTACACGAGCGCCCCGCACGCCGACACGACGCCGCTTCCGCTGGCCGTCGAGCACCGTGCGACCGAGGAGGTGCTGCGCGCGTCCGGGCTGGCGTGGACGATCCTGCGCAACAACTGGTACTCCGAGAACTACCTGCCCGTGCTGGAGCAGGCCGCGGCGACGGGGGTCGTCGTGTCGAGCACCGCGGGCGGGGGGGTCGCGTCCGCACCCCGCGCCGACTACGCCGAGGCCGCCGCCGTCGTCCTGTCGACCGACGGGCACGACGGGCGCGTGTACGAGCTCAGCGGCGACGTCGCCTGGACGTTCGACGAGCTCGCCGCGGCCGCCGCCGACGCACCGGAACCTGTCCGGCATCTGGCGCGCCGCGCGGAGGAAGAACTCCGCGCGCCAGCCGCTGCCGACGACCCCGAACGTGACCGGTCCACCGTTGCCCATGCGCCCGCCTCTCCGTCGAC
>NZ_JAPESW010000118.1 GCF_028527925.1 Cellulomonas fimi | reverse complement strand
GCCTGCACCGTCCCGAACGCGCGACGCAGGCCCTGGACGACGATCCCGTCGGTGCCCGACGGGGGCGACGTCGTGGCCGGTGCGCCGGCATCCGCGGGTGGTGGCGGCGGCGGACCGTCGCCGGGGGTGTCGTCGTCGACGGCGCTCGTCATGCGGACACCGTAGGACCGGCGCGGGACGACGGGCGCCGGTTCGGGTGGAGGAACCGTGCAGGTCGTCGCGGGTCACCCGGACGCACCGGCGGACGCGCCCTCGGCCGGCGCTGTGGGCGGCCCCTGGGCGTGTGACGACCCCGCCGTGGCGCCCACGTGCCCAGTCCGCAGCGGCCGTCACGACGGGGTCGTCGTTCCCCCTCCGTGCGTCAGGGGGTCTCAGCAGCCGAGGCGGGAGCCCGCGACGGCGACGTCGTCGAACCACAGCGTGTCCGCACCCTCGCCGTAGCTCTCCCAGCCGAGCCGCAGGTCCGTCGGGCGCGGTGCCCACGCGGTCCGGTACCACTGGCCGTCGACGTCGTGCGTCGGCGTGCCGTCCGCCGTCAGCCCCGTCACCGCGGTGCCGTCGAGCCAGGTCGCGAGCCGTCCGGCCCGGTCCACCTGCACCTCGACGCAGTGCCACGACGACGTCGGCAGCGGCCGGCTGAGCGCGACGCCGTTCGGCGACTGCTCGGGCAGCGTCGCGTCGTCGGACGCCCGGTTCCACTGCAGCGCACCGTTCTGGCCGCCCATGCGCAGGTCACGGTTGCCGTCGCCCGCGTCGCGCATCGCGAGGAACGTCGTGTGCGACGTCGGCAGGGCCGTCGTGTGCCGCACCCAGTAGCGGAGCCACACCTGCGACAGCCCGCTCAGGTCGGCGGCGGCCTTCGCGAAGACGTGGTTGCAGTAGCCCGCGGCGCCGACGACCTTGAGCGACCGGCTGCCCGAGTGCGCGACCGAGGAGTCGACCTCGATGCGGCCCTGCCCCGAGCAGTCCGGGGTCACGACGCTCCACGAGCCCGACGGCGTCGTCGAGGTCTGCGACTCCAGGTCGTCGCAGAACACCGCGTTCCGGCAGCCGATCGCCGTGGGGGTCGGGGTGGGAGTCG
>NZ_JAPESW010000117.1 GCF_028527925.1 Cellulomonas fimi | reverse complement strand
GACGGTGCGCAACACCAAGGAATTGCGCGGGCGCATGATCCACCTGCTGCCGGTGATCGATGCCCTGGATGATGCGGTGTACGCGATTGAACACCGCGCCCCGGAATTCGCAGATCAGCTCACACCGTTGCTGGAGGCCGCCAACGCCTGGCTGGAAAGCACCACCGAAACAGCCCCGCTTGAACGCTGGCGCGTGCTGCGCGACCAGGTCGACGCCGCTCAACCCCAGGGCGAAGCGCTAGATGACCGGCACACGCTGCTGTTCTCCAATGCGCTCTATCGTCTCGCAGAGTGGATCGACCTGTGGCAAGACTGCCGCAGCCTGCAAGCTGCCATCCAGTGCGAGAGCCAGGACACCTGGCGCGCCGTGTACCGTCACTGGCGCCTGGGCCGGCTCACGCCGTTCCTCGACCGTGGGTTGATGTTCTACTCGGCGTTCTCCACCGTCACCGCGATCATCGTCGCCTCGGTGCTGTGGATCCTGCTCGGCTGGACCGACGGCGGCAGCGCGGTGATCCTGGCCGCTGTCGCCTGCAGCTTTTTCGCCTCGATGGATGACCCGGCGCCACAGATCTATCGGTTCTTTTTCTGGACCGCCATGTCAGTGCTGTTTGCCAGCCTCTATCTGTTCCTGGTGCTGCCCAACCTGCACGACTTCCCGATGCTGGTGCTGGCGTTTGCCGTGCCGTTTATCTGCATCGGCACCCTCACCGTGCAGCCGCGTTTCTACCTGGGCATGCTGCTGACGTTGGTGAACACCTCGTCGTTCATCAGCATCCAGGGCGCCTATGACGCCGATTTCCTCAACTTCGCCAACGTCAACCTGGCGGGGCCGGGGGGCTTGCTGTTTGCCTTTGTGTGGACGCTGATCGCGCGGCCCTTCGGCGCTGAATTGGCGGCCAAGCGCCTGACCCGTTTCAGCTGGCGCGACATCGTCAGCCTCACAAAAAAAAACAGTATCTAATGCTAGTTATATAGCAGGTTATGCAAGTCAAGTAGCTCATGTTGATAGCAATTCTATCGTTTATCCTGTTTACAAGAT
>NZ_JAPESW010000116.1 GCF_028527925.1 Cellulomonas fimi | reverse complement strand
ATCCGCAACTATCGCCACCGTTGGCGAAAGGTCGACGACTCGGAAACTAGACACTCCCGACAACCTCTGTCAATCGTTTGCCAAAAGTTGCCAGCACCCTCAGGCTTCACCCGTCCGGCGGGGCAGAGGGCGTCGGAATGTGCCGTTCGCGGTGCTACGTTCGGACGCGATACTTGCGGTTCGCGGGAAGGTTGCGAGGATGACCAGCACGGATGCCGCAGGGCCGTCCGGTACGACCGACGGGGTCGACGAGCCCACCGCCCCCGCGGGCGGCACAGCCACCATCGCCCTCATCGCCGCCGAGGCCGGCGTCTCCGTGCCGACCGTCTCGAAGGTCCTCAACGGGCGTACCGACGTCGCCGCCGTGACCCGCGCACGCGTCGAGGAGGTCATCGACCGGTACCAGTACCGGCGCCGCCGCGGGCGCACCTCGACCGGCCCCGGACTCATCGACCTCGTGTTCCACGAGCTCGACTCCGCGTGGGCGACGCAGATCATCAAGGGCGTCGAGGAGGTCGCCGGCCCCGCGCGCGTCGGCGTCGTGCTCTCCGAGCTCGGCGGTGCGCACCGCCCCCGGCAGGAGTGGCTCGACGACGTGCTCGCGCGTCGGCCGCGCGGCGTCATCCTCGTGCTGTCCGACCTCGACCCCGCGCAGCGCCGCCAGCTCGAGACCCGGTCCATCCCGTTCGTCGTCGTCGACACCGCGGGCGAGCAGCCGCCCGGTGTCCCCGTCGTCGGCTCCGCGAACTGGGCCGGCGGCCTCGCCGCGACCCGGCACCTGCTCGGGCTCGGGCACCGCCGCGTCGCCGTCATCTCCGGGCCCGTCGACGTGCTGTGCTCGCGCGCCCGCATCGACGGCTACCGGTCCGCGCTCGACGAGGCCGGCATCGCGACCGACCCCGCGCTCATCCGCTACGGCGACTTCTTCGTCAACGGCGGCTACCGGCACGGGCTCGAGCTGCTGTCCCGCCCCGACCGTCCCACCGCGATCTTCGCCGGGTCCGACTTCCAGGCGCTCGGCGTCATGCGCGCCGCGCGCGAGCTCGGCCTGCGCGTCCCCGAGGACGTGTCGATCGTCGGGTTCGACGACCTGCCCGTCACCGAGTGGCTCGGTCCCGC
>NZ_JAPESW010000115.1 GCF_028527925.1 Cellulomonas fimi | reverse complement strand
ACAACGCCGGCCGCTCCCAGATGGCCGCCGGGTTCCTTGCCGCCCTGTCGGGCGGGGCCGTCGAGGTCCGCTCGGCCGGCTCGATGCCCGCCGACCAGGTCAACCCCGTCGCGGTCCAGGCGATGGCCGAGGTGGGCGTCGACATCGCCGCCGAGCAGCCCAAGGTCCTCACCACCGAGGCCGTGCAGGCCTCCGACGTCGTGGTCACCATGGGCTGCGGCGACGCCTGCCCGTACTTCCCCGGCAAGCGGTACGAGGACTGGAAGCTCGACGACCCGGCCGGCCAGGGCATCGACGCCGTCCGCCCGATCCGCGACGAGATCCGCACGCGCATCCTGACGCTGCTCGACGAGCTCGGCGTCCCCGCCGTGCAGGCATGACCACCATGGGTGGCAACGCGCACGCCCGCGACCTCGTCATCGTCGGATCGGGCCCTGCCGGCTACACCGCGGCGATCTACGCGGCGCGTGCCGGCCTGGCGCCGCTGGTCGTCGCGGGCTCCGTGACCGCCGGTGGCGCGCTGATGAACACCACCGAGGTGGAGAACTTCCCCGGCTTCCCCGACGGGATCCAGGGCCCCGAGCTCATGGACGCCCTGCAGAAGCAGGCCGAGAAGTTCGGTGCCGAGGTGCTCTGGGACGACGCCGTCGCGCTCTCGCTCGAGGGCGAGGTCAAGACGGTCACCGTCTCCGGCGGCGAGACCTACGCCGCGCGCGCCGTGATCCTGTCCACCGGCTCGGCCTACCGTGAGCTCGGTCTCGACGACGAGAAGCGCCTGTCCGGGCGCGGTGTGTCGTGGTGCGCGACCTGTGACGGATTCTTCTTCCGTGACCAGGAGATCATCGTCGTCGGCGGTGGCGACTCCGCGGTCGAGGAGGCGACCTTCCTGACGCGGTTCGGCAAGCGTGTCACGCTCGTGCACCGCCGTGACCAGCTGCGCGCGTCGAAGATCATGGCCGACCGCGCCGCGGCCGACCCGAAGATCGAGTTCGCGTGGAACGCCGAGGTCGTCGCCATCCACGGCGAGGACAAGGTCACCGGCGTGACCCTGCGCGACACCGTCACCGGGCAGACGCGCGAGCATCCCGCGACCGGCGTGTTCGTCGCGATCGGTCACGTGCCGCGCAC
>NZ_JAPESW010000114.1 GCF_028527925.1 Cellulomonas fimi | reverse complement strand
ACATGATCACGGCCGAGAACGAGATGAAGATGGACGCCACGGAGCCCAACCGTGGCCAGTTCAACTACTCCAACGGCGACCGGATCGTGAACTGGGCCCGCCAGAACGGCAAGCAGGTCCGCGGGCACGCGCTCGCCTGGCACTCGCAGCAGCCCGGCTGGATGCAGAACCTGTCCGGCACCGACCTGCGCAACGCGATGCTCAACCACGTCACGCAGGTCGCGTCGTACTACAAGGGCAAGATCTACGCCTGGGACGTCGTGAACGAGGCCTACGCCGACGGCTCGTCCGGCGGTCGCCGCGACTCCAACCTGCAGCGCACGGGCAACGACTGGATCGAGGCCGCGTTCCGCGCCGCCCGCGCCGCGGACCCGAACGCCAAGCTCTGCTACAACGACTACAACACCGACAACTGGTCGCACGCCAAGACCCAGGGCGTCTACAACATGGTGAGGGACTTCAAGTCGCGCGGTGTGCCGATCGACTGCGTCGGGTTCCAGTCGCACTTCAACGCCCAGAGCCCGGTGCCCAGCAACTACCAGACGACGCTGCAGAACTTCGCCAACCTGGGTGTCGATGTGCAGATCACCGAGCTCGACATCGAGGGCTCCGGCTCCTCCCAGGCGCAGAACTACCAGCGGGTCGTGCAGGCCTGCCTCAACGTCGCGCGGTGCACCGGCATCACCGTGTGGGGCGTGCGCGACACCGACTCCTGGCGCTCGGGCGGCACCCCGCTGCTGTTCGACGGATCCGGCAACAAGAAGGCCGCCTACACCTCCGTCCTCGACACGCTGAACTCGGCCACGCCGAGCCCGACGCCGACGCAGACGCCGACCCCGACGCAGACGCCGACACCGACCCCGACGTCGAACCCCGGCAGCGGCTGCTCGGTCAGCTACACCGCGAACTCGTGGAGCACCGGCTTCACCGCCAGCGTCAAGATCACCAACCTCGGCTCGGCGATCAACGGCTGGACGCTCACCTGGGCGTTCCCGGGCAACCAGACGATCACGCAGGCGTGGAGCACGACCGCCACGCAGAGCGGCAACCAGGTGACGGCCAAGAACGTCGGCTACAACCCGCAGATCCCCGCGGGCGGCACCGTCGAGTTCGGGTTCAACGGCGCGTACAGCGGCAGCAACCCGTCGCCGACGAGCTTCAGCCTGAACGGAGCCGTCTGCAACGGGGGCGTCACGCCCACCCCGACCC
>NZ_JAPESW010000113.1 GCF_028527925.1 Cellulomonas fimi | reverse complement strand
GTATGAAAAAACGTGGTTCAAGTGGGCGTTGGGCATCATCGGCGTGCTTGCATTCAAATACTCTGAACAGCACGCCAACGGGTTTATCAATGACTTTACCGGAATAGACCCGGGCTATCTTCCAGCGGCCTCGTCTACACTGACCACCCTCTTTGTACACTATTCCTGGCTGCTGGCGGTCTCATCGTTCCTTGCTGTTTTTATGCTTTTGCATTGGGACCTTGTTGGCTTTGAAAACCCGAAAGGCGAACGACAGCTGAGCGACTGGAAGTACATTGCATGGTTTGTGGGATTGTTCGTCATTTTCATCATTACCAGCATGGCCACTCGTACGTTCGAAGAAAGAGGTTCACTGACCGCTGCCCTTGCCAGACAAGTCGTACTTTCGACCGAGTACTTTAAAAAATCGCACTGCACTAACATTTCCCCATCCCAACGATCAGCGAACCTGTCAGACGGACTTGTTTCGGTGTATCAACCTGAATCAAACACTTTCGACGTCGTCAGGTGTGAGGCCTCGCGCTCAAGAGAGTGAAGGCAGTCAAATGCTGTCAAGCTGGCGTACGTTCTGGTTACCGTGCCAGCACTTACAGAACGAGAACACCTATGGACACAACGACTCAAGGCAGTTGCCTCTGCGGCGCAATCACTTATCACGTTTCGGCGCCGCTCAAGGCCGTCACCCACTGCCACTGCAAAAAATGCCAGAAAGGCCATGGCGCTGCGTTCGCGACGTATGCCAGCGCGCGCCGATCAGAAGTGACGATCCGGGCTATGCGTGACACGCTGAAAAGCTATGAATCTTCGCCAGGTATCACCCGTCAATTCTGCTCGGAATGCGGTTCATCGCTGTTCTGGAGCGACGCTGAAGGAAAGTATCCAGAGTGGATTTCGATTGCGCTGGGCACGCTCGATACCCCGTTCAAGGTAAAGAGCCAGGCGCACAGTTGCATTGAGTCCAAGGCACCCTGGCTTGGTGGACAGTTCCTTTGAGTCCGCTCAACGCAAACGTCTCGATACGCAAACTGGAGCAGCTCCCGGTGCAGATCAAAAAAAAAAAAAGATATCCAGTAACTCCAAAAGCCAAATTCAATCAATTCATACATGGCCTGCGGTCATTTATAAAAGCTTTCACTAACTATTTATTAGATCTAGGATTCCCATTAG
>NZ_JAPESW010000112.1 GCF_028527925.1 Cellulomonas fimi | reverse complement strand
ATGTCCTTCGCGTCGAGGCCCTCGGGAAGGCGGACCCAGGTGTAGAAGCCGCCGTCGGGCACGTTCCAGGACGCCTCGGGCAGGTGCTCGGCGAGTGCGGACACCATCGCGTCGCGCCGCTCGCGGTACTGCTCGCGGTACACCTTGATCTGTCCGCGCCAGTCGGCGGTCGACAGGTAGGTGGAGATGGCGAGCTGCGACGCGTTGGACGGGCAGAGGATCGCCGACTCCGAGGCGAGGACGAGCTTCTCCCGGACCGCGTGCGGCGCGACGACCCAGCCGACGCGGTAGCCGGGCGCGAACGTCTTGGAGAAGGACCCGAGGTAGACGACGCCGTCGGCGTCGAGCGAGCGGATCGCCGGGCGCGGGTCGCTGTCGAACCCGAGCAGGCCGTACGGGTTGTCCTCGACGACGAGGACGCCGTAGCGCTGCGCGATCTCGAGGACGCGCGGGCGGCGCTCCACGGACAGCGAGACGCCGGCCGGGTTGTGGAAGTTCGGCACGGTGTAGAGCAGCTTCACCGTGCGGCCCGCGGCGGCGAGCGAGGCGAGCGTCTGCTCGAGCGCCTCGGGCACGAGCCCGTGGGCGTCGATCGGCACGTGCACGACGTCGGCCTGGTAGGCGCGGAAGACACCGAGCGCCCCGACGTAGGACGGCGCCTCGGCGACGACGACGTCGCCGGGGTCGACGAAGATCCTGGTCACGAGGTCGAGCGCCTGCTGCGACCCGGTGGTGACGACCACGTCGTCGGGGTGCGCGTCGATGCCCTCGAGCCGCATGACGTCGAGGATCTGCTCGCGGAGCGTCTCGTCGCCCTGGCCGGACCCGTACTGGAGGGCCTGCAGGCCGCGCGTGGCGACGACGCGGGCGGCGAGCTCGGCGAGGTCGTCGAGGGGGAGGCCCTCGAGGAAGGGCATGCCGCCGGCGAGGGAGACGACCTCCGGCCGGTTCGCGACGGCGAACAGGGCGCGGATCTCCGAGGCGCGCATGCCGTGGGTGCGCTCGGCGTACGCGGAGAGCCAGGGGTCGAGGCGCGTGCCGGTTCCCGCCGCGGCGGAGGACGTGGGGTGGCCGCCCGACGTCTCGCGCGGGGGCCCAGGCTGCGTGGTCATCCCGGCAGTGTCGCACGTCACGGCACGGCGCCCGGCCAGGACCGCACGGGACGAGACGTGCGGGTCCGGTGGAGATCGACGGGCGCGAACGCCGACGGGCCGCCGTCCCCGGGTGGGGCGGCGGCCCGCGACCACCGGTCGGAGGTCAGACGGTGGTGAGGACGTCCTCGATCTCGCCGGCGTAGAACGCCTTGGGGCGGGCGCCGATGACGGACTTCACGAGCTCGCCGCCCGCGAAGACGTTGAGGGTCGGGATCGAGACGATGCCGTA
>NZ_JAPESW010000111.1 GCF_028527925.1 Cellulomonas fimi | reverse complement strand
ATCGTCGCCGTCGAGGCGGGCGTCGTCCGCGACTAGGTGCCCGGTCGCAACGGCGACGGTGTGACGCACGAGCCCGCGCCGGCGACCGCGCACTCGCGCGGAGGCCACCCGACGACGAGGGCTGCCACTCGTCCGGCCGTCGTGCGGCCGCTCCCCACCGGCCCGTCCTCCGCAGCCGCCGCGTCGTCCGTCACGCGTCCGCCCATGCCTCCCAGGCCGTGCGGACGGTGCGACCGGTGCGTGCCGACTCCTCGATCGCGAGGCCGAGCAGGTGGTCCTGGCAGCCGTCGGCGAGCGGGTACGGCGGCGGGCCGTCGCCCCGCACCCACGCGCCCGTGCCGGCGAGCAGGGTCGCGGCGGCGACGTCGTCGTCGGCGAGCCGGGCGCCGTCGAACGGGTTCCGGTACAGGACGCGCCCGTCGAGGCTCACGTGCTCGAGGTCGAAGCCGTCGAGGTCCTGCTCGACGCCGGACATGCGGCGGACCAGCGACGACGTCACGACGGTCCGCTCGTCGACCCACCGCGTGAGGCGGTCGTCGACGAGCTCGCCGTGCGACCCGCGCACGACGATCCGGTTGGTGCGCAGCGGGTTGTGCCACTGGTTCTCGGTGAAGTCGTACAGCGCGGTGCGCCCGCCGCCGAAGTCGAGCGTCGCGAGGATCGACCAGCGGTCCTGCGGCTGCGTCTCGCCGGTCCAGCCGTCGCGGCTCTTCGGGTCGAGCAGCGGCGCGGTCGTCGAGACCGCGTGCACGTCGACCTCGCCGCGGCCGGCCTTGAGGAGCCGCCGGGCGAGGCCGACCGCGTGGTACAGGTGCGTCGACGAGATCTGCACGCTCGTCGGCGTGCCCAGCAGGCCCTCGTCGACGAGCGCGATCCGGGCCTGGTGCTGCGGCATCGACGGGCTGTGCTCGGCGACCTGCACGAGCCCCGACGCGCCGACGTCGGCCCACAGCGCGCGCAGGCCGTCGGCGTCAGGCGCGGGCGGGGTCTCGGCGAGCACGGGCACACCCAGCCCGACGAGCTCGCGCGTCGCCTCGGGGGTGACGGGCCACGGCACGGAGACGACGACGAAGTCGGGCCGGTCGGCGACGAGCTCGGGGATCGTGCGGACGGTCGGCACCTGCCACGTCCGCTCGACCTCCGCACCGCGCTCGGCGGTGCGCGTCACCACCCCGACGCACCGGAACCTGTCCGGCATCTGGCGCGCCGCGCGGAGGAAGAACTCCGCGCGCCAGCCGCTGCCGACGACCCCGAACGTGACCGGTCCACCGTTGCCCATGCGCCCGCCTCTCCGTCGACCCGGACCGCCCGAGGCTAACCGCACGCGGCCCCCGACGCGCACGCACCAGCCACCCGCCCCTGCCGCCCTGCCTCCTATACACATCTCCGAACCCCCGAGA
>NZ_JAPESW010000110.1 GCF_028527925.1 Cellulomonas fimi | reverse complement strand
GGTCCTCGCGCTGCTGTCCGGCAAGGTCCTCGGCCAGTTCGACCCGTTCACCGCGGCCCCCGGTGCGCCCGGCCGGCTGCTGCTCGTGGCCCCGAACGTCCTGCACCTGGAGCGGACCCTCGGCGTCGACGGCCCCGACTTCCGGCTGTGGGTCGCGCTGCACGAGCAGACGCACGCGCTGCAGTTCGCCGCCGCCCCCTGGCTCGCGGAGCTCATGCGCAGCCGCTCCGCCGAGCTGCTCGCCGACCTCGCCGCGTCCGCGCCCGGTGGTGACGACGACGGCCCCGGCGCCGCCGAGCTGCTCGCCCGGGTGTCCCGTGCGGTGCTCGGTCCCGACGGCGGCAGCGTCCTCGACGTCCTCACCGACCGGCAGCGCGCCGTGTTCGAGGAGGTCGGCGCCGTCATGGCCCTCCTGGAGGGGCACGCCGACGTCGCGATGGACCAGGTCGGCCCCAAGGTCGTGCGGACGGTGCGGACCATCCGCCGCAAGTTCGAGGCCAAGCGTGACGAGGGCGCGCGTGCCCGGGGCTTCGAGCGCGTGCTGCGCCGGCTGCTGGGCCTCGACGAGAAGCTCGCGCAGTACCGCGACGGCGCCGCGTTCGTCCGCGCCGTGCAGGGTCACGTCGGTCGCGACGGCTTCAACGCCGTCTGGTCCGGACCCGACGCGCTGCCCCGCCCCGGCGAGATCGCGGACCCGGCGTCGTGGGTCCGCCGGGTGCACGGGTGACGACGACGTCGGCCGGTCGACCGCCCGAGCCGGTCGTCCTCGGCCGGCCTGGCGCGCAGGGCGAGTCGGGCGCACCCCGGCCGTGACGGGGCCCGACCGTCGCGTCGCGGACGTCCGGCGTGCCGTGACGGGTGCCGTCGCCGACCTTCCGGACGGTGCGCTCGTGCTCGTCGCGTGCTCGGGCGGGCCGGACTCGCTCGCGCTCGCGGCGGCGACGGCGTTCGTCGCCGACCGATCCGTGCGGCGCGGACCACGCGTCCTGCGGGCGGGGGCGGTCGTCGTCGACCACGCGCTGCAGCCGGGCTCCGCCGACGTCGCCGCCCGGACCGCCGCCGTGTGCCGCTCGCTCGGGCTCGAGCCGGTCGTCGTGGAACGCGTCGTCGTCGACGCCCCCGGCGGGCCCGAGGCCGCGGCCCGGCACGCGCGGTACGAGGCGCTCGACGCCGTCGCCGAGCGCACCGGGGCGGCGGCGGTGCTGCTCGGGCACACGCTCGACGACCAGGCGGAGACGGTCCTGCTCGGGCTCGCGCGCGGGTCCGGTGCGCGGTCCCTCGCCGGGATGCCGCCCGTGCGGGGGGTCCTGCGTCGGCCGCTGCTGGGGCTCCGCCGGACCGACACCGTCGGCGCGTGCGCGGCGCTCGGGCTCGAGCCCTGGCACGACCCGACCAACGCGGGCACCGCCGACGACGCGCCGCTGCGCAGCCGCGTCCGCGACCGCGTCCTTCCGCTCCTGGAGCGCGAGCTCGGGCCCGGTGTCGCGGAGGCGCTCGCGCGCA
>NZ_JAPESW010000010.1 GCF_028527925.1 Cellulomonas fimi | reverse complement strand
CCGCACCGTCAGCCGCGTCCGCAGCACCCGCTCCGTCACCCGCGAGCGCGTCGTCCGTCGGCGACGGCTCGTCCGCGTCGTCACGAAGGAGCGCCGACTCGTCGTCGGGCAGGGCCGGGCCTGCGCTGGCGTCGAGCAGCGACGAGGCGTCGTCCGGGACCGAGGCGCCGGCAGGTCCGTCGAGCAGCGACGACAGGTCGTCGGGGACGACGACGTCGTCCGGCTCGTCGGGCGTCCGGCCGTCGGTGGGCTGGTCGGTCACAGCGCGCCCTTCGTCGACGGGATGCCGTCCACGCGCGGGTCGAGCGCGACCGCGAACCGCAGCGCACGCGCCAGGGCCTTGAACTGCGCCTCGACGATGTGGTGCGGGTCGCGGCCCGCGAGCACGCGGACGTGGATGCTGAAGGCGGCGTGGTGCGCGATGGACTCGAGCACGTGCCGTGTCAGGGAGCCGGTGAAGTGCCCGCCGATGAGGTGGTACTCCTGCCCCTCGGGCTCGCCCGAGTGGACGAGGTACGGGCGGCCGGACACGTCGACGACGGCCTGCGCGAGCGCCTCGTCGAGCGGGACGGTCGCGTCGCCGTAGCGGGAGATGCCCCGCTTGTCGCCGAGCGCCTGACGCAGCGCCTCGCCGAGGGTGATCGCGACGTCCTCGACCGTGTGGTGCGCGTCGATGTGCGTGTCGCCGGTCGCGCGGACGGTGAGGTCGATGAGCGAGTGCTTGCCGAGCGCGGTGAGCATGTGGTCGTAGAACGGCACCGTCGTCGAGATCTCGGTGCGGCCCGTCCCGTCGAGGTCGAGCTCGACGACGACGCTCGACTCGCTCGTCGTGCGCTCGACGCGCGCGGTGCGTGCGCCCGCGGTCGTGCTGGTGCTCACCGGTCCTCCTCGCTGCCGGTCGCGGTCAGTCCCGCGACCTGCGTCAGGGCGTCCTGGAACGCCGCCGTCTCCTGCGGGGTGCCGACCGACACCCGCAGCCAGCCCTGCGGCCCGACCTCGCGGATGAGGACGCCGCGGTCGAGCAGACCTTGCCAGACGGCCCGCCGGTCGTCGAACGTGCCGAACAGGACGAAGTTGGCGTCGGAGTCCGCGACGCGCAGCCCGCGCTCGCGCAACCACACGACGAGGGCGTCGCGCTCGTCGCGGAGCGCGCCGACCTGCGCCATGAGCTCGGGCGCGTGACGCAGGGCCGCCCGTGCGACGGCCTGCGTCACCGCCGACAGGTGGTACGGCAGCCGCACGACGCGCAGGGCGTCGACGAACGCGGTCGACGCGGCGAGGTAGCCGACGCGCGCGCCCGCGAGGCCGAACGCCTTCGACATGGTCCGGCTGACGGCGAGGTGCGGGTGGCCGTCGAGCAGCTCGAGCGCGGACGGCGTCCCCCGCCGGCGGAACTCGCCGTACGCCTCGTCGACGACGACGACGCACCCACCGGGGACGCGGGCCGCGGCGTCGAGGACCGCGAGCACGGTCGACGCCGGCAGCGCGGTGCCCGTCGGGTTGTTCGGGCTGGCCAGCAGCACGACCGACGGCGCGTGCTGCGCGATCGCGGCGCGAGCCGCGTCGGGGTCGAGGCTGAAGTCCTCCTCGCGTCGCCCCTCGATCCAGGCCGTCGACGTGTCGCGCGCGTACTCCGGGTACATGGAGTACGTGGGGGCGAAGGACAGCGCGGTGCGGCCCGGACCGCCGAACGCCTGCAGCACGTGCAGCATGATCTCGTTCGACCCGTTGGCCGCCCACACCTGCTCGGGCGCGACACGCACGCCCGACTCGACCGCGAGGTAGTCCGCGAGGTCCTGCCGCAGGGCGCCGAAGTCGCGGTCCGGGTAGCGGTTGAGCGTGCGCGTCGCGTCCGCCACTGCCCGCGCGACGTCCTCGACGACCGCGTCCGACGGCGCGTACGGGTTCTCGTTGACGTTGAGCAGCACCGGCACGTCGAGCTGGGGCGCGCCGTACGGCGCCAGCCCGGCGAGCTCGGGGCGCAGCGGCAGCGCGGGGCGGGCGAGGTCGGCGGTCACGCTGCCGATTCTAGGGATCGTCCGCCGCGCGCCTGGCGCGACGTCCGCGGGACGGGGACGAACGTCCTCACCGCGCCCGCGGCCCGCGACCTAGCGTCGAAGCGGTGGCACGTCACACGTGCACCCCCCGGTGCTCGCACCCCCGGGCACCGCGCACCGTCGAGGAGGACGCTGATGCGCACGATGCAGGCGGCCGTGGTCCGCTCGTTCACCCGTGACCTGGACGTCACGGAGGTCGCGATCCCTGAACCGGGACCGTTCCAGGCGCTCGTGCGGGTCGAGTACTCCGGCGTGTGCCACACCGACGTGCACGCGGCGCGCGGCGACTGGCCGGTCAAGCCCGTGCCGCCGTTCGTCCCGGGGCACGAGGGCGTCGGGACCGTCGTCGCCGTCGGGGAGGGCGTGACCCGCGTCGCGGTCGGCGACCGGGTCGGCAACGCGTGGCTCGCGACCGCGTGCGGCGCGTGCGCCTACTGCGTGTCCGGCCGCGAGACGCTGTGCGCGCAGCAGCGCAACAGCGGGTACAGCATCGACGGGTCGTTCGCCGAGCACATGCTCGTCGACTCCCGCTACTGCCCCATCGTCCCGCCGGGCGTCGACCCCGCAGCCGCTGCCCCCGTGCTGTGCGCGGGCGTCACCGTCTACAAGGGCCTCAAGGTCACCGACACGCGGCCCGGCGAGTGGGTGCTCGTCTCCGGCATCGGCGGCCTCGGCCACCTCGCGGTGCAGTACGCGGTCGCGATGGGACGCCGCGTCGTCGCGGTCGACGTCGACGACACCAAGCTCGACCTCGCGCTCAAGCACGGCGCCGAGGTCGGCGTGAACGTCCGCGACGTCGACGACCCCGTCGCGCACGTCCAGCAGCTCACCGGCGGCGTGCACGGCGCGCTCGTGACCGCGGTCGACGCGCGCGCGTTCCCGCAGGCCGTCGGGTCGCTGCGCCCCGGCGGCACCGTCGTGCTCGTCGGGCTGCCGCCCGCGGCCTTCCCGCTCGACATCGTCTCGACCGTCCTGCGCGGGCTGACCGTCCGCGGGTCGATCGTCGGGACGCGGGTCGACATGGCGGAGGCGCTCGACTTCTTCGCACGCGGCAAGGTCAGCCCGACGTTCACCGTGAGGCCGCTCTCCGACGTCAACGCCGTCCTGCACGAGCTCGAGCAGGGCAGGGTCGACGGGCGGGTCGTGCTCGACGTCGCGCGCGACGGCTCCTGACGGCACCGACGGCGACGGCCGGCGCCGTCGGGCTGCCGGCCGTCGGCTGGTCGCGCCGCGTCAGAAGCGCGCCCGGACCGCCTCGCCGTGCGCCGGCAGACCCTCGGCGTCGGCGAGCGCCACGATCCGGTCCGCGACCTCCTCGAGCGCGTCGGCGTCGTACTCGACGACCTGCACCGCGCGCACGAAGGAGTGCACCCCGAGCCCGCTCGCGAAGTGCGCGCAGCCGCCCGTGGGCAGCACGTGGTTCGACCCCGCCATGTAGTCGCCCAGCGACACCGGGGAGTAGGGGCCGACGAAGATCGCGCCCGCGCTCGTCACGCGGTCCGCGAGCGCGGCCGCGCCGACCGCCTGGATCTCGAGGTGCTCGGCGCCGTACGCGTTGACGACGTCGAGGCCCGCGTCGAGGTCGTCGACCAGGACGATCGCCGACTGCGTGCCGTTGAGGGCGGTGGTCACGCGCTCGCGGTGCCGGGTCGCGTCGACCCGGTCGACGAGCTTCGCCTCGACCGAGCCCGCGAGCTCGACCGACGGCGTCACGAGGACTGCGGCGGCCAGCGGGTCGTGCTCGGCCTGCGACACGAGGTCGGCGGCGACGTGGTTGGCGTCGGCCGTGCCGTCCGCGAGGATCGCGATCTCGGTCGGGCCGGCCTCCGCGTCGATGCCGACGACGCCCCGGACGAGCCGCTTCGCGGCGGCGACGTACACGTTGCCGGGACCCGTGATGACGTCGACCGGCTCGCACAGCGTCGCGCCGTCCTCCTCCTGCGAGCCCGCGGCTCCGTACGCGAACATCGCGACCGCCTGCGCGCCGCCCACGGCGTACACCTCGTCGACCCCGAGCAGCGCGCACGTCGCGAGGACGACCGGGTCGGGCAGCCCGCCCTCGTCCTTCTGCGGCGGGGACGCGACCGCGAGCGAGCCGACACCGGCCTCCTGCGCCGCGACCACGTTCATCACGACCGACGACGGGTACACCGCGAGCCCGCCCGGCACGTACAGGCCGACCCGGCGCACCGGCAGCCAGCGCTGACGGACCGTCGCGCCCGGCGCGACCTCGACCGTGAAGTCGGCAGGACGCTGTGCGCGGTGCACCTGGCGCACGCGGCGGATGGTCTCCTCGAGCGCGGCCCGCACCCGCGGGTCGAGCCGGTCGACCGCGGCGGCGACCGTCGCGGCGGGGACGCGGACGTGCTGGGGACGGACGCCGTCGAACCGCTCGGCGAGGTCGCGGAGCTCGGCCGCGCCGCGCTCGCGCACGGCGGCGATGATCGGTGCGACCGCCTCCGCGGCGTGCTCGACGTCGACCTCCGCGCGAGGCAGCTCCTGCAGGAGCTCACGACGGGACAGCACGCGACCGCGCAGGTCGATTCGGGTGATCACGGCCACGAGTCTACGAGCGGACGCCTCCCCTTTCCGGTGCGCCCACGCTCCGGTCGCGTGCGTCGGCGGGGCAGACTGCTGCCATGACGCAGGTGCCCATCGCCGACGACTCGATCCGCCTCGGCCAGTTCCTCAAGCTCGCCGACCTCGCCGAGACGGGCGCGCAGGCGCGCGAGCTCCTCGACGACGGCGCGGTGACCGTGAACGGCGAGCCCGAGTCCCGTCGCGGCCGGCAGCTCGTGCGCGGCGACCGCGTCGACGTGGACCTGCCGACGGGCGTGGTCAGCGCCACGGTCGGCTGACCGCTGGGCGCTGAGACGGCGACCCGCGACCCGCGGCCGGGGGCGGGTCAGACCTCCCGGTAGAGCGGCAGCGCGGCGTCGAACAGGTCCTGCCACGCGCGCACGGGCCGTCCCGCGACGTGGTCCTCGAGCTGGTCGAGGCACGCGTGCCACCCGCCGCCGTACCCGCGCGCGGCCGCTTCCTGCAGGTCCCGGTGCTCCAGGACGAGGACCGTCCCGTCCCCGTCGGCACGCAGCTCCGCCGTGACGAGCGTCGAGGTCTCGTCGGGGAAGACCCACGTGACCTCGAGCCGGTGCGGACGGTCGCAGACCAGCACCTCGCCGGTCGCGTTCTGGTCCGCGTCCGGCACGTCGTCCCCCATCCGCAGCTCGTACGCGCCGCCGACGCGCAGGTCGCCGTACAGCGGGCCGAGCCAGCGGGCGACGCGTCCCGGTTCCGTCAGGCACGTCCACAGGTCGTCGACGTCCGTGGCGTAGCGCCGCTCGAAGCGCACGGTGGTGCCGGCGGGCGTCTGCGTCAGCACGCCCCGCACGTCGGTGCTCTCGGTCATGGGTTCCTCCCGTGCTCGTCGTCCGGCGGGCCTGCCGGGTCGGCGGACGCACGTCGACGCTCGCGCTTCCCGCGCGCGACCTCGGTGCCCAGCGCGTCGAGACGCGGCTCCCAGTAGCTCCGCACGTCGCGTGCCCACCGCTCGACCTCGGCGAGGGGCTCCGGGCGCACGGAGTAGAGCCGGACCGGGCCCTGCGCGCGCGACTCGACCACGCCGGCCTCCCGCAGCACCCGTAGGTGCCGCGACGTCGCAGGCTGGCTGATGCCGAACTCCGCGCCGACCGCGTCGGCGAGGTCGCCGGCGCTGCGCGCGCCCGAGGCGAGCAGCTCGACGAGCCGTCGCCGCACGGGGTCGCCGAGTGCGTCCATCACGTCCACGTCGACGATATTTCCACGGCTAGTTATATGACGCAAGCGCTATACAGGACTCGCGGACATCAGGTCGACAGGCAGCTCGGGCCGAGCAGCGCCTTGAGGTCGCCGAACAGCGACGGCGACCGCTCGACGCGCAGCCCGTCACCCAGGCGCATCACCGTCGCCCGGCCCGGGCTCGTCAGCCGCAGGTGCACCTCGGTGATCCCCGGGTGCGTCGACAGGACCTCGCGCAGGCGCTCGACCAGCGGCTGCGTGCAGCGCGCGACCGCGAGCGAGACGACCACCGGCGCGTCCGCGACCTGCGACACGTCGGGCAGCGACACCTCCATCGCCTGCAGGGACATCGACTCGTCACGGCGCCGCACCCGGCCCTTGACGACGACGACCGCGTCCTCCGCGAGCACCGTCGAGTACGCGAGGTACGTCTCGCCGAAGAACATGATCTCGACGGACCCCTCCATGTCCTCGATCGTCACCGCGGCCCACGGGTTGCCCTGCTTCGACATCTTGCGCTGGAGCGACGTGATGAGGCCCGCGATCACGACGGTCGACCCGTCGGGCCGCGCCTCGTCCGCGAGCAGCGTCGCGATGGACACGTCCGCCGAGGCCGCGAGCACGTGCTCGATGCCGGACAGCGGGTGGTCGGACACGTAGAGGCCGAGCATCTCCCGCTCGAACGCGAGGCGCTGCTTCTTGTCCCAGTCCGGCAGGTCGGGGATCGCGACCGCGAAGCCCGGACCGGCGTCGTCACCGCCCGTGAGGTCGGCGAACAGGTCGAACTGGCCCTCCGCCTCCTTGCGCTTGACGCCGATGACCGAGTCGACCGCCTGCTCGTGCACGAGCAGCAGCGCACGACGCGGGTGCCCGAGCGAGTCGAACGCGCCCGCCTTGATGAGCGACTCGATGGTCCGCTTGTTGCAGACGACCGCCGGCACCTTCTCGAGGAAGTCGGTGAAGGACGTGAACGCGCCCTTCTCCTCGCGGGTCCGCACGATCGCGTCGACGACGTTCGCACCCACGTTGCGCACCGCGGTGAGGCCGAACCGGATGTCCGCGCCCACGGCCGTGAAGTTCGCGGACGACGAGTTCACGTCGGGCGGCAGGACCGTGATGCCCATGTGCCGGCACTCGCCGAGGTACAGCGCCGACTTGTCCTTGTCGTCCTTGACGGACGTGAGCAGCGCGGCCATGTACTCGACCGGGTAGTTCGCCTTGAGGTAAGCGGTCCAGTACGACACCACGCCGTACGCGGCCGAGTGCGCCTTGTTGAACGCGTAGTCCGAGAACGGCAGCAGGATGTCCCACAGCGTCTGCACGGCGGCCATCGAGAAGCCGCGCTCCTGCATGCCCGCCGAGAAGCCCTCGAACTGCTTGTCCAGCTCGGACTTCTTCTTCTTGCCCATCGCGCGGCGCAGGATGTCGGCCTGACCGAGCGAGTACCCGGCGACGCGCTGCGCGATCGCCATGACCTGCTCCTGGTACACGATCAGGCCGTACGTCGTGCCGAGGATGTCCTCGAGCGGCTCGGCCAGCTCGGGGTGGATCGGCGTGACCTCCTGCGCGCCGTTCTTGCGCAGCGCGTAGTTGGTGTGCGAGTTCGCGCCCATCGGACCCGGGCGGTACAGGGCGCCGACTGCGGAGATGTCCTCGAAGTTGTCGGGGCGCATGAGCCGCAGCAGGGTCCGCATGCCGCCGCCGTCGAGCTGGAACACGCCCAGCGTGTCGCCGCGGCCGAGCATCTCGTACGTCTTGCGGTCGGTGAGCTCGAGCTCCTCGAGCACGACCGGGTCCTTGCCGTTCGCGACGATGTTGTCGAGCGCGTCGTCGAGGATCGTGAGGTTCCGCAGCCCGAGGAAGTCCATCTTGATCAGGCCGAGGCCCTCACAGGTGGGGTAGTCGAACTGCGTGATGACCGCGCCGTCCTGCGGGCGCCGCATGATCGGGATGATGTCGATGAGCGGGTCGCTCGACATGATGACGCCCGCCGCGTGCACGCCCCACTGCCGCTTCAGCCCCTCGATGCCCTTCGCGAGCTCGACGACGCGCTGCGCGTCCGGGTCGGCGGCGTGGACCTGACGGAACTCCTCGGCCTCGTGGTACCGCTTGTCGGCCGGGTCGAAGATGCCCGTGAGGCTGATGTCCTTGCCCATGATCGCGGGCGGCATCGCCTTGGTGAGCTTCTCCCCCATCGCGAACGGCATCCCGAGCAGCCGCGCGGAGTCCTTGAGGGCCTGCTTGGCCTTGATGGTGCCGTACGTGACGATCTGCGCGACGCGGTCCTCGCCGTACTTCTCCGTCACGTACTTGATGACCTCGCCGCGCCGACGCTCGTCGAAGTCGACGTCGAAGTCGGGCATCGAGACGCGGTCGGGGTTGAGGAACCGCTCGAAGATCAGACCGTGCTGCAGCGGGTCGAGGTCGGTGATCTTCATCGCGTAGGCGGCCATCGAGCCCGCACCCGAACCACGCCCCGGCCCGACGCGGATGCCGTGGTCCTTCGCCCAGTTGATGAAGTCGGCGACCACGAGGAAGTACCCCGGGAAGCCCATCTGCGTGATGACCTCGGTCTCGTACGCCGCCTGCTTGCGCACGTCGTCCGGGATGCCGCCGGGGTACCGGTGGTGGAGGCCCTTCTCGACCTCCTTGACGAACCAGCTCGTCTCGTCCTCGCCCGCCGGGACCGGGTAGTTCGGCATGTAGTTCGCCGACGTGTTGAACGAGACCTCGCACTGCTCCGCGATGCGCAGCGTGTTGTCGCACGCCTCGGGCAGCTCCGCCCAGATGCGCCGCATCTCCGCCGCGGACTTCACGTAGTAGCCGTCGCCGTCGAACTTGAACCGGTCCGGGTCCGACAGCGTCGAGCCCGAGTTGATCGCGAGCAGCGCCTCCTGCGACGCGGAGTCCTCCTGCCGCGTGTAGTGCAGGTCGTTCGTCGCGACGAGCGGTGCTCCGATGGTCTCCGACAGGCGCAGCAGGTCCTTGAGGACCCGGGTCTCGATCTCGATCCCGTGGTCCATCAGCTCGACGTAGAAGAACTCCTTGCCGAAGATGTCCTGCAGCTCGCCGGCGACGCGGACAGCCTCGTCCCACTGGCCCAGGCGCAGACGGGTCTGGATCTCCCCCGACGGGCAGCCCGACGTCGCGATCAGGCCCTTGCCGTACGTCTCCAGCAGGTCGCGGTCCATCCGGGGCCACTTGCCCATCTGACCCTCGAGCGACGCGAGCGACGACGCCCGGAACAGGTTGTGCAGACCCTCGTTGTTGCGCGCGAGCATCGTCATGTGCGTGTACGCACCGCGCGCCGAGACGTCGTCCGCCTCCTGGCCCTGCTGGCCGAAGCGCACTCGCGTCTGGTCGAACCGGCTCGTGCCCGGCGTGACGTACGCCTCGACGCCGATGATCGGCTTGATCCCCGCCGCCGTGCCCTTCGACCAGAAGTCGAACGCACCGAACAGGTACCCGTGGTCCGTGGTCGCGATCGCCGTCTGGCCCTGCCGCTCGACCTCCGCGAAGAGCTCCGTCAGACGGGCCGCGCCGTCGAGCATCGAGTACTCGGTGTGCACGTGGAGGTGGACGAAGTCGGAGCCTCCAGCAGATGCCATGCGGGCCATCCTAGGTGTCCCCACCGACACCTCCGGACGCCCCGGGACCGTGTCGGAGGTGGCGTGCGCGACACGCCGGACGGGTCACCGCGGACGCGCCGCGCGCGGTCCAGGACCGGTCGCGCGGACGGTCAGCGGTAGCCCGCGCCGAGCGTCTCGAGCGCGTGCGCGAGGTCGTCCGGGTAGGTGCTCGTGACCTCGAGCCAGTCCCCCGTCGCGGGGTGCTCGAAGCCCAGCCGGACCGCGTGCAGCCACTGCCGCGACAGCCCCGTCCGCGCCGCGAGCGTCGGGTCCGCGCCGTACGTCAGGTCGCCGACGCACGGGTGCCGCAGCGCCGCGAAGTGCACGCGGATCTGGTGCGTGCGGCCCGTCTCGAGGTGCACCTCGACGAGCGACGCCGACGGGAGCATCTCCAGGACCTCGTAGTGCGTGACGGACGGCTTGCCGTCCGCGACCACCGCGAACTTCCAGTCCGCCGACGGGTGCCGCCCGATCGGCGCGTCGATCGTGCCCGTCGTGGGCTCGGGGTGCCCCTGGACGAGTGCGTGGTACACCTTCTCGACCGTGCGCTCCTTGAACGCGCGCTTGAGCACCGTGTACGCGCGCTCGCTCTTCGCGACCACCATGAGGCCCGACGTGCCGACGTCCAGCCGGTGCACGACGCCCTGCCGCTCGGCGGCCCCCGACGTCGAGATCCGGTACCCCGCTGCCGCCAGCGCACCGACGACCGTCGGGCCGGTCCAGCCGGGAGACGGGTGCGCGGCGACGCCGACGGGCTTGTCGACGACCACGACCTCGTCGTCGTCGTGCACGATCCGCATGCCCGGGACCGGCTCCGGGACGACCGCGGGCGCCGCCGGGCCCTGCGGGTCGGGGATCTCGACCTCGAGCCAGCCACCGGCCACGAGGCGGTCCGACTTGCCGACCGACCGGCCGTCGACGCGCACGCCACCGGCGGCGGCGATCTCCGCGGCGCGCGTGCGCGACAGGCCGAGCATGCGGGACAGCGCGGCGTCGACCCGCTCGCCCGCGAGCCCGTCGGGCACGGGCAACGCGCGGACCTCAGGCACCGGGTCGCTCCGCCGGGGAGTCGGTGCGCGTGACCGGGCCGGCGTCGCCCGTCGCGCCGCCGGTCGTCGGCTCGTCGTCGAGCTCCGCGGCCGCCGTGTCGCCGTCGGGGGCGACGTCGCGGTCGGGGGCGACCACGCCGCCGGGAGCCGCGTCGCCGTCGGGTGCGGCATCAGCGGCGGGTGCTGCGTCGCCGTCGCGCGTCCCGTCGAGGTGCACCCCGCGCGCCGCGAGCAGGACGATGAGGCCCGCCGCGACGACGATCGCGATGTCGGCCACGTTGCCGACGAACCAGTTCGCGTACGCGATGAAGTCGACGACCTCGCCGCGCGCGAACGCGGGCTCACGCGTGAACCGGTCCACGAGGTTGCCCAGCGCGCCGCCCAGCAGCAGGCCGAGCGCGACGGCCCACGTCGCCGACCCGATCCTGCGCGACGCGCGCACGACGACCACGACGACGACGGTCGCGACGACCGTGAGGACCCACGTCATGCCGGTCGCGATGCCCAGCGCGGCGCCCGGGTTGAACACGAGCTGCAACCCCAGCAGGTCGCCGACGAGGTCGTGCCGCACACCCTCCTCGAGCGACGCGAGCGCCCACCGCTTCGTGAGCTGGTCGACGAGCAGGACGGCGGCCGCGAGGACGACGAGCGTCGTCACGAGCCGCCGGCGGCGCGCAGGCGTGGTCGCGGACGCGTCAGGTCCGGGAGTCGTGGAAGGCACCGCAGGAGTCTACGGGCGCGTCAGCGACGCTCCTCCCGCTGCTTGCACTCCACGCACAGCGTCGCGCGCGGGAACGCCTGCACGCGCGCCTTGCCGATCGCCTTGCCGCACGACTCGCACGTGCCGAACGTGCCCGCCGAGATCCGGCCGAGCGCGCGCTGCGTCTGCGCGAGCAGGTCCCGCGTGTTGTTGACGAGCGTGAGCTCCTGCTCGCGCTCGAGCGCGGACGAACCCGAGTCGGCCTGGTCGTCGCCGGCGCCGTCGCCGGAGTTGCGGAGCAGGTCGGACAGCTCTGCGTCGGCGGCGGCCAGCTCGCCCGTCAGGCGGTCGATGTCCGAGGTCAGCTCGTCGGCGACCTCCTTGACCTCGTCCGCCGTCCAGGGCGTCTCGCCGTCGCGGACGGGGAACTGCTTCACGCGCTCGTCCAGATCCTTCGTGTCGGCCGCTACGGCGACGTCGCTCAGTGCGTCGTTGATTGCCACGTCCTGGTCCCCCCCAAGTCGTCAAGTCCCGCGACTTTATGCGTGGATACGTCCGGAGACAACACACCACGCCGGGTGAATCCCCGGCGTGGTGAGTCGTGCGAGTACTGCGCTGACCTGTGACGACGCGGCCCGGCGCCGTCACCGGATCAGATGTTCTGACCGTCCCCCACGGGCTGCACCTGGCCCGAGCGAGGCGGGAGCGCGTTGCCGCGGTTGTCGAGGTCGCCCAGCAGGTTCTCGAGGTAGCTCTTGAGACGCGTCCGGTAGTCGCGCTCGAACACGCGCAGCTCGTCGATCTTGCGCTCGAGGAGCGAGCGCTCCTGCTCGAGCTGGCCCAGCGTGCGCTGCGACGTCTCCTCCGCCTCGCGCACGATGCGGTTCGCCTGCGTCTTCGCCTCGCCGATGAGCCGGTCGCTCTCCTCCTGGCCGCTGCGCACGTAGTCGTCGTGCAGCTTCTGCGCGAGCGCCAGCATGCCGGTGGCGGACTCGGGCTCGCTCGGACGCTGCGGGGCGACCGGCGCGACGGGGGCAACCACGGGGGCGGGCTGCGGCTTCTGCAGCTCGGGGACGGGCTCGGGCTTCGGGGCCGGCGCGGCCTGCTGCGCACCGGCACGGCTGAGCTCGGCGATCCGACGCTCGGCCGCGGCGAGCTTGGTCTTGAGGTCCTCGTTCTCGTTCTGGAGCTCGCGCAGCGTGTTGACGACCTCGTCCAGGAAGTCGTCGACCTCGTCCTGGTCGTACCCCTCGCGGAACTTCGTCGCCTGGAACTTCTTGTTCAGGACGTCGTCTGCGGTCAGCAGTGCCATCGTCGTCACCTCTGTCGGTCGAGCTCGGTCGGGCCGTGGCGGTCGACCGACCGCCTCGGGCCACCGTAGCGGAGATTGCAGCGGGGGCACGTCCCCCGACACACGTCAGGACCGGGCGTGGACACGGTCCGGACGAGGGTCGTGGGGCGCACCGTCATGCGGCCAGGTTGCCCAGCACCGCCATCAGCAGCGAGCACGCGAGCACCAGCACGAAGAAGGCCAGGTCGAGCCGGATCGAGCCGATCCCGACCGGCGGGAGGACCCGTCGCAGCGCCTTCAGCGGCGGGTCGGTCACCGTGTAGGTGGCCTCGGCGATGACGAGCGCGACACCTCGCGGGCGCCAGTCGCGCGCGAAGAACTGCACCCAGTCCAGCACCAGCCGCACGAGCAGCAGCAGGAAGAACGCGAGGACGACCAGGTACAGGAGGCTGAAGATCAGGCGCACGTCAGCTCTGGTTGTAGAAGCCGGACCGGCCGGCCTGCTGCTCCGTGGACGCGGCGTCCCCGGCGACCTCGACGTGCGCGGGCGAGAGCAGGAACACCTTGCTCGTCACGCGCTCGATCGCGCCGTGCAGGCCGAAGATGAGGCCCGCGGAGAAGTCGACGAGACGCTTGGCGTCCGCGTCGTCCATGTCCGTCAGGTTCATGATCACCGGCGTGCCCTCGCGGAACGCCTCGCCGATCTTGCGCGCGTCGTTGTACGAGCGCGGGTGGATCGTGGTGATGCGGCGCAGGTCGTGCGCGACCGGCGCCGGCGCGGGCGCCGGGGCGGGCGTGCGCGGCACCGGGCGGTGCAGCGGCGTGACCTGGGCCTCGTACTCGTGCTCCACGGCGACGTCCCCTCCGTCGAGGTCCTCGAGGTACTCCTCGTGCTCGGACCGGTCGTCGGCCAGACCGAGGTACAGCATCGTCTTGCGCAGCGCTCCGGCCATCGCCTTGGGCTCCCTCCCCGGATCTCTCCGGCCTTTCCCGGTACCGCCGTCCGGGACCGGGGATGCCGGCACCGGGAGCGACGGGCTCCCTCCGACGGTCACGCTAGCAACGGGCTCGCGCACCGCCACCGCGACACGCCCGCGACGCGCCGGTCTCGCCCGATCGGGTCGCGGTGCTGGTCAGCCCGGAGCCCGGACGACCCCGGCGAACCGCCCCGTCGTGCCGTCGCGCCGGAAAGAGAAGAGGTCCGCGTCCGTGTACGTGTCGCGGTCGGCGCGCGCCACGTCGCGCACCCCGGTCCGGCGCAGCACCGCCGCGACACCGGCGGGCAGGTCGAGCGCGGGCGTCCCCCACGACGTGGTCGCCGCGGTCTCCGGCACGGCCGCGGCCACCTCGTCGCGCAGGTCCGCCGGCACCTCGTAGGAGCGCCCCGCGATGCAGGGGCCGACGGCGGCGCGCAGACGGTCCGGCTGGGCGCCCTCGGCGACCAGCGCGTCGACGGCCGCCTCGACGACACCCGCGACGAGCCCGCGGCGGCCCGCGTGCACCGCCGCGACCAGACCGGCCTCCGCGTCGGCGAGGAGCACGGGCACGCAGTCCGCGACGAGGACGCCCACCGCGACGCCCGGGCCCGCGCCGACGAGCGCGTCGACCTCCCCGACCGAGGCGAGCAGGTCGTCCGCGTCGGCCGGGGTGCGCACGACCGCGACCGCGCGCCCGTGCACCTGCGTGCCGAACGCGACGGGCGCCCCGACCCAGCCCGCGACGAGGCCGCGGTTGCGCGCGACGTCGGACGGCTCGTCCGCGACGCCGGCACCCAGGTTGAGCGCGTCGTACGGCACCCGGCTCACGCCGCCGGTCCGCGTCGTGAACCCGGCCCGGACGCCCGGGCCGAGGTCCACGGCGAGCACGGCGAGCCCGCCCGGCACCGCTTACTTGAGGAAGTCGGGGACGTCGAGCTCCTCGCGCTCCCGGCGCGGCGCGTCCTCGGTGAAGATGCGCGGCACCTCGAGCGCGCCCGTGATCGGCGTGGGCTCCGCCTCGGTCGACAGGAACGCCGGGACCTCGGGCTGCTGCGCCGGGCGTACCGTCCGCGACTGGCCGTACGCACCGACCGGCAGGACCTCGTCCTCCGGGTCGACGACCGGGCGCGGCGTGGGGACCGTCGGGGCCGCGGGCACCGTCCGGACCGACGCGCCGCTGACCTGGCCCAGAGCGCGCGAGTCGCGGCGCACGACCGGGCCGCCGCCGTCGAAGCCAGCCGCGATGACGGTCACGCGGACCTCGTCGCCCAGGGCGTCGTCGATGACCGCGCCGAAGATGATGTTCGCCTCGGGGTGCGCGGCCTCCTGCACGAGGCGCGCGGCCTCGTTGATCTCGAACAGGCCGAGGTCCGAGCCGCCCTGGATCGAGAGCAGGACGCCGTGCGCACCGTCGATGCTCGCCTCGAGCAGGGGCGACGAGATCGCCATCTCGGCGGCCTGCACCGCACGGTCCTCGCCGCGTGCGAACCCGATGCCCATGAGCGCCGAGCCCGCACCCTGCATGACGGACTTTACGTCGGCGAAGTCGAGGTTGATGAGGCCCGGGGTCGTGATGAGGTCGGTGATGCCCTGCACGCCGGACAGCAGCACCTGGTCGGCGGAGTGGAACGCGTCGAGCACGGACACGTTGCGGTCGGAGATCGACAGCAGCCGGTCGTTCGGGATGACGATGAGCGTGTCGACCTCGGCACGCAGGGCCTCGATGCCCGTGTCGGCCTGCACCGAGCGGCGACGCCCCTCGAAGGTGAACGGGCGCGTGACGACGCCGATCGTCAGGGCGCCGAGCGAGCGCGCGATGCGGGCCACGACCGGCGCGCCGCCGGTGCCGGTGCCGCCGCCCTCGCCCGCCGTGACGAAGACCATGTCGGCGCCGCGCAGGACGTCCTCGATCTCCTCGGCGTGGTCCTCGGCGGCCTTCTTGCCGACCTCGGGGTCCGCGCCGGCACCGAGGCCGCGCGTCAGCTCACGGCCGACGTCGAGCTTGACGTCGGCGTCGGACATGAGCAGGGCCTGGGCGTCGGTGTTGACGGCGATGAACTCGACACCCTTGAGGCCGACCTCGATCATGCGGTTCACGGCGTTGACGCCGCCGCCGCCGATGCCGACGACCTTGATGACCGCCAGGTAGTTCTGCGGAGCTGCCACGGTGGGTGCCTCTCGTTCCGAGCCGGTCGCGGGGTGCTGCCCGCGAGGGTCCGACCGCGACACGCCGCGGTCGAGGTTCAACCTTCAGGTTCAGGTTGAGGGTTAGAGTTATGTCAGGTGCGTTGTCAGTGCGTGACGCTAGGTGCCGCACGCGTCGTGTTCAACGCACCACGCCGCGTGTCGCGCCACGGGTTCTGGACGGGCGCGCCGGGTGCCTCGCGACGACCCGGCCGGCGACCTCCGCTTCCCGGGGACGGCGCCTCCGGACAGCGCCGCTCGCTGCCGGCGGCCGGCACCCGCACGCACGGGGACCCCGCTCGCCCGGGTCCCGGTCAGCGTGTGATCGGCAGCCGCGGCGCCGACACGTCGATCACCGTCGCCCCCGCGGCGGCCCCCGACGACCGCAGCGTCGAGAGCACCGCGATCTTGAGGGGCGTCTCCGCCGCCGAGCCCCAGTCCACGCGCACGCCGTCGCGCAGCTGCATCGTCACCGTGTCCTGCGTCCGCGCCGAGACGCCCTGCACCTGGGCGAGAAGCTCGGCGGGCAGCTGCTCGAGCACCGTGAGCACCGCGGACAGCGTCCGGGCGTCACCGACCGGCACGTCGACGACGGGCAGCCCGTCCGGCGCGGCGTCGACCCGGCCGACCTGCACGCCCTCCATGTCCAGCAGCGCGAAGCCGCCCTGCTCCGGCTCGGGGACCGCCGCCACCGGCTCGCGCGCGACGAGGACCACGAGCAGCCCGTGCGGCCAGCCGCGCGTGACGCGCGCCTCCCGGACGCCCGGCACCTCGAGGACCTCGTCGCGCAGCCGCACGGTGTCGAGCCGCGGCAGCGGCGTCCCGGTGTGCGCGTCCACGACGTCGAGGACCTGGTCGACCGCGACGACCGTCCCCGCCCCCTCGACGCGGACGTCCTGCGGGTCGAGCGCGAGCACGGGCGACAGCAGCAGCAGCCAGCCGAGCGCACCGGCCGCGACCGCTCCCCCGGCGACCGCCGCGACCTTCCGGCGCGAGCGCGACCGTCTGGCACGTGCCCGCTCCTCGAAGCGCGCGGCCGAGCTGGAGGACACCACGGGCGGGGACACCGGACCGCCCCGGCCCGTGAGGCCGCGGCCGCCTGCGGTGTACGTCGTGACGGCACGTCCGAACGTCGTGGGAGCGTCCCCGGTGGCGGACGGCACGGCGTCCGTGCTGCCGGTCACCGGCGCGGTGCGCGCGGCGCGCGGCGTGCCGGAGGCCCGGGCCGAGCTCGTCGGTCGCGTCGCGCCCGCGTCCCGCGTCGGACTCCCGGCGCGGCGCGGCCGTCCCGCTCCCCCCGCGGCGGACGCCCCGGTCGCCGGGCCTGCGGCACCGTCGGCACGTCCGGTGGTCGCCGGGCGGGACGCGTCGGCCTGGTCGTCCGGCCGCGGCGCCGGCACCGCGCGCGGCCGCGCCGGCGGCGCCACGCGCGGCTTCGGCGGGCGCGACGGGCTCACGACCGTCCCCCTCCCGGCGAGGGCAGGGTCCGCAGCGTCTCCAGCACGACCGGCACGAGGGCCGTCACGTCGCCGGCACCGACGGTCATCAGCAGGTCGCCGGGACGCGCGGCCCGCGCGATCGCGCGCGCGGCGTCGAGGCGGTCCGGGACGAAGGTGGCCCGCCCGGCGGTCGGCACGTGCTCGACGAGGAGCCCGCCCGTCACGCTCGGGTCGGGGTCCTCCCGCGCCGCGTACACGTCCGTCACCACGACGACGTCCGCCAGGTCGAGGGCCGCGCCGAACTCGCGCGCGAAGGTGCGCGTGCGGGAGAACAGGTGCGGCTGGAACAGCACGAGGACGCGCCCGTCGCCCACGACCGACCGGGCGGCCCGCAGGATCGCGGCCACCTCCGTGGGGTGATGGGCGTAGTCGTCGACGACGCGCACCCCGGCCACCGTCCCGCGGTCCTCGAAGCGGCGGCCCGTGCCGCGGAACTCCCCGAGCGCGCGTGCCGCGTCGAGCGGGTCCACGCCGAGCGCGCGGGTCGCCGCCCAGGCGGCCGCCGCGTTGAGCGCGTTGTGCTCGCCCGGCACCGCGAGGTGGACGGTGACGGTCACCGCGTCCGTCGCCAGCTCGACGGCCCAGCCGTCGTCCACCGGACGCAGGTCACCGACCCGCACGTCGGCCGCGTCCGACCGGCCGTACGTCACGACCGTGACCGAGGCGTCGGCGAGCGGCTGCGCAACCGTCGCGACGAGCCGCGCCGCGCCCTCGTCGTCGGCGCACGCCACGAGCACGCCACCCGGGCGGACGCGTCCCGCGAACGCGACGAACGCGTCCTCGAACGCCTCACGCGAGCCGTAGTGGTCGAGGTGGTCCGGCTCGACGTTCGTCACGACCGCCACGAGCGGCTCGTAGGCGAGGAAGGACCCGTCGGACTCGTCGGCCTCGGCCACGAAACCCGGGCCGCTCCCGTCGCGGCTGCCGCCGAGCGCGCCGTCGGAGGTGAGGACCGTGCCGCCGATCGCGAACGACGGGTCGGCGCCGGCGTGCAGGAGCGCGGTCGCGACCATCGCCGACGTCGTCGTCTTGCCGTGCGCGCCCGCGACCGCGACCGCGTCGCGGTCCGCCATGAGCGCGGCGAGCGCCTCCGAGCGGTGCAGGATGCGCAGCCCTGCGGCGCGGGCCGCGGCGAGCTCCGGGTTGGACTCGCGGACGGCCGACGACACCACGACCGTGTCGACGTCCGCGACGAACGCGGCGTCGTGGCCCACGTGCACCGCCACGCCCGCGGCGCGCAGCCCCGGCAGCGCGGGCCCGTCGGCCGCGTCGGAGCCGCTCACGCGCAGGCCGCGCGCGGCGAGCAGCGCGGCGATCGCAGACATGCCCGCACCCCCGACGCCGATCAGGTGCACACGCCCGAGGTCCGCCACCGTCACGGTCACGCGGCCCCTCCCGGCAGGTGGCGCTCGACGAGCGCGGCGACCCGGTCCGCGGCGTCGCGCACGCCGACCGACGCCGCGGCCGCGGCCATGCGCTCACGCGTCGCGTGGGCGTCGTCGCCGACGAGCAGCCGCGGGACGTGCGTGCTCACCCACGCGGACGTGAGCGCGTCGTCGTCGACCAGCAGACCGCCGCCCGCCGCGACGACCGGCGCCGCGTTGAGCCGCTGCTCGCCGTTGCCGACCGGCAGGGGCACGTACACCGCGGGGATGCCGAGCGCCGCGAGCTCGCACACCGTGCCGGCGCCCGAGCGGCCGACCGCGAGGTCCGCGACGGCGAGCGCGAGGTGCATGTCGGCGAGGTACTCGCGCACCTGGTACCGCTCCGCGCCCGGGACGCCCTCGATCGCCGACCGGACCGCGTCCGCCTTGCCACGTCCGGTCAGGTGCAGCACCTGCGCGCCGCCCGCGAGCAGGTCGGCGGCCGCACCCGAGACCGCGGTGTTGACGGAGACCGCACCGAGCGACCCTCCCGACACCAGCAGCGTCGGCAGGTCGGGGTCGAGGCCCAGCACGTCGGCGGCGGACCGGCGCGACCCGGCCGCGTCGGCGGCGCGCGCGGCGACCAGCTCGGCGACGGCGGCCCGCAGCGGCAGCCCGGTGACCTGGGCGCGGGGCAACGCGGTCCCGGGGAACGTCACCGCGACGTCGGCCGCCCAGCGCGCACCGAGGCGGTTCGCGAGGCCGGGACGCGCGTTCTGCTCGTGCACGACGACCGGGACGCCGCGCCGACGCGCCGCGAGGTACGCGGGCGTCGCGACGTAGCCGCCGAAGCCGACGACGACGTCCGCGCCGATCGCGTCGATCGCCGCACCGGCCGCGTCGACGGCCGCGCGCAGGCGCGTCGGCAGGCGCAGGTAGTCGGGCGTGGGGCGGCGCGGGAGCGGGACGCGCGGCACGACGTCGAGCGTGAGCCCGTGCTGCGGCACGAGCGTCGACTCGAGGCCCTCGGCCGTGCCGAGGACGCGCAGGACGACGCCCGGGCGGCGGGCCGCGACCGCGTCGGCGACGGCGAGCAGGGGGTTCACGTGTCCCGCGGTGCCGCCGCCCGCGAGCAGGACGGCACCGGGTGTCGCGTCAGCCACGGGACCGCCCGATCACGGCGAGCGAGCGACGCACGACGCTGGGCCGCGCCGCGAGCGCCTCGGCCGCGCCCGGCTCGGAGCGCGCGAACGAGATGACGACGCCGAGCGCGGCCATCGTCATGATGAGCGCCGACCCGCCGGCGGACACGAGCGGCAGCGGCAGGCCGATGACGGGGGCCAGGCCGATGACCACCGCGACGTTGACGAACGCCTGGCCGATGATCCAGCACAGCACCGCGCCCGTCGTGATCTGGACGAAGGGGTCGGGGTGGCGGCGGATGATGCGCACCATCGCCAGCGCCATGAGGCCGAACAGGCCGAGGACGAGCAGCGTGCCGATCAGTCCCAGCTCCTCACCGATGATCGCGAAGATGAAGTCGTTGTGCGCCGCGGGCAGGTAGGACCACTTCTCGCGGCTCTCCCCCAGCCCGAGGCCGCCCCAGCCGCCGCTCGCGAGGCCCCAGCCGCCGTGCAGCGTCTGGTAGCAGGCGCTGCTGGTGTCGCAGCCCTCGGTCGACAGCCACGACGTGATGCGGTCCGTGCGGTTCTCGCTCGTGACGGTCAGCAGGAACGCGACCGCGCCGCCCGCGACGGCGGCGAGACCGAACATGCGCAGCGGGACCCCGGCGACGAACAGCGCGCCCGCGACGAGCATGAGCAGCACGAGGGCGGTGCCGAGGTCGTGGCCGGCGAGGACCACGAGCACCGCGAGCCCGGCGATCGGGACGACCGGGACGAGCGCGTGCTTCCACTCGTGGAGCAGCGGCAGCTTGCGCGCGAGCACGGCGCCGAGCCACACCGCGAGCGCGAGCTTGATGGCCTCGGACGGCTGCGCGGACATGCCGCCGACGCACACCCAGTTCCGGTTGCCGCCCTCGCCGCAGCCGAGCCCCGGGACGAAGACGAGCAGCTGGAACACGATCGCGCCGCCGAGCACGGGCCACGCGAGGGCCTTCATGACGCGCACGGGGACGCGCGACAGGACGACCAGCGCGGGCAGGCCGATCAGCGCGAACTTCGCCTGGTCGAGGAACACCGCGTACGGCGAGTTCCCCTCGTCGAGCGACTCGACGCTCGAGCTCGACAGGACCATGACGAGGCCGATGACGAGCAGCAGGGTGGTCGTGCCGAGCAGCACGTAGTAGCTCGTGACGGCGGAGTTCCACTGCCCGAGCGCCGAGCCGCGCGGCTCGGCCGTCGTGGGCGCGGTGGCGGTGTCGGCCATCGCGTCACCCCTCCTCGCGCAGCGCGCGCACCGCGTCGGCGAACCGGTCGCCCCGCTCCGCGTACGACGCGAACTGGTCCATCGACGCGCACGCGGGCGCGAGCAGCACGGTGACGGCGTCGGGTGTCGCGCCCGACGCGAGCCGTCGGGCCTCGTGCACGGCGAGGGTCATCACCGCCCCAGTGTCACCGGGCTCGACCTCGACGACCGGGACGTCCGGTGCGTGTCGGGCGAGCGCGTCGCGCAGCGGGGCGCGGTCGGCGCCGATGAGCACGACGCCGCGCAGGCGGTCGCGACGGCTCGCGACCAGCTCGTCGAACGTCGCGCCCTTCGCGAGCCCACCCGCGACCCAGACCACGCTGCCCGGCGCGAACGACGCGAGCGACGCGGCCGCGGCGTGCGCGTTGGTGGCCTTGGAGTCGTCGACGTACGCGACGCCGTCGACCACGGCGACGGGCGCGATCCGGTGCGCGCCGGGCGCGTACGCGCGCAGCCCGTCGCGCACGGCCTGCGGCTCGATGCCGTGCGCGAGCGCGAGCGCGCCCGCGGCGAGCGCGTCCGCGACGACGTGCGGCGGGACCGCACCGTCGGGACCCGCGAGCCGGTGCAGGTCGGCGAGCGTGCCGAGCTCGGCGGCGTGCGTGTGCCGCAGCCGTGCGAAACCGCGGTCGACGAGCACGTCCTCGACGAGCCCGACCTGCCCGACGCTGGGCGTGCCCGTCGTGAAGCCCACCGCGACGCAGCCGTCGACGACGTCGGCCTCGCGCACGAGGTGCTCGGTCACGGGGTCGGCGACGTTGTAGACGCACGCGACCTGCGCCCGCTCGTAGATGCGCCCCTTCGCGGCGGCGTACGCGTCGAGCGTGCCGTGCCAGTCGAGGTGGTCGGGTGCGACGTTGAGCACCGCGGCGGCCTGCGCCGACATGGACCACGTGTGGTGCAGCTGGAAGCTCGAGAGCTCGACGGCGAGCACGTCCAGGCTCGGGTCGGTCGCCGCGAGCACGACCGGCGTGCCGACGTTGCCGACGGCCGCGGTGGTCCGACCGGCCGCCTGCAGGATCGACTCGAGCATGCCGACGGTCGTCGTCTTGCCGTTGGTGCCCGTGACGGCGAGCCACGGCGCGGGGGCGCCGCCCGCCGCGGCGACGCGCACCTGCCACGCGAGCTCGACCTCGCTCCACACCGGCACCGCGCGCTCGGCCGCGGCGCGCAGGAGCGGGTGGCGGGGCGCGAGCCCGGGCGACGCGACGACGAGGTCGGTGCGGTCGAGCACGTCGCCCGCGAGCAGCTCGTCGGTGGACAGGACGTCGTCGGCAGCGTCGTCGACGGGCACGACGCGAGCGCCGCGCGACGCCAGGACCTCGGCCGCCGCGCGGCCGGACACGCCCATGCCGGCGACGACGACGCGCGCGCCCTCCAGGTCGGGGAGCGCCACCTAGCCGGCCACCCACTCGGCGTAGAAGATGCCGACGCCCAGCGCGACGAACAGGCCGGCGATGAGCCAGAACCGGATGACGATCGTGACCTCGCCCCACCCGGACAGCTCGAAGTGGTGGTGCAGCGGCGCCATCTTGAAGACGCGTTTCCCGGTCAGCCGGAAGAAGCCGATCTGGATGACGTCGGAGAGCACGATCACCACGAACAGACCGCCGATGATCGCCGCGAGGATCTCGGTGCGGGACAGGATCGACAGGCCGGCGAGCGCGCCGCCGAGCGCCAGCGACCCGGTGTCGCCCATGAAGATCTTCGCCGGGCTCGCGTTCCACCAGAGGAACCCGAAGCACGCGCCCGTGATCGCCGCGGCGACGACCGCGAGCGACATCGGGTCGCGCGTCTCGTAGCAGCTCGGGCCGGCCGTGAGGAGGTTCTGGCAGCTCTGGTTGTTCTGCCAGACGCCGACCACGACGTAGGCGCCGAACACGATCAGCGAGACGCCCGTCGCGAGCCCGTCCAGGCCGTCGGTGAGGTTCACCGCGTTCGACCACGCGGTGATGAGGAAGTTCGCCCAGACGACGAAGAGGATGAGCCCGACCGTCGCACCCGCGAAGGCCAGGTCGATGTTCGTGTCCCGGATGAAGGAGATGTGCGTGGACGCCGGCGTGCGGAACTTCTCGTTCGGGAACTGCAGCGCGGCGACCGAGAAGACGACGCCGACGAGCCCCTGCCCCACGACCTTCCAGCGCGCCTTGAGGCCGAGGCTGCGCTGCCGCGAGATCTTGATGTAGTCGTCGAGGAACCCGACGACGCCGAGACCCGTCATGAGGAACAGCACGAGCACCGCGGACGCCGACGGCAGCGTGCCGGTCGCCAGCTGCGCGCCGGCGAACCCGAGCAGCGTCGCGCCGATGATGACGACGCCGCCCATCGTCGGGGTCCCGCGCTTCGTGAAGTGCGCGGTCGGACCGTCCTGCCGGATGAACTGGCCGTACTGCCGCGCGACGAGGAACCGGATGAACAGCGGCGTGCCGAGGAGCGCGATGAGCATCGAGAGCCCACCGGCGATGAGGACCGCGATCACCGCGCGACCTCGCCGGTGAGCAGGTCGCCGAGCTGCCACAGGCCGGACCCGTACGACGACTTCACGAGCACGACGTCACCGGGCCGCAGCTCGCCCTCGAGGAACTGCGCGGCGGCCTCGACGTCGTCCGCGAGCAGCACCTCGTCGCCCCACGAGCCCTCGTGGTTCGCGCCGTCGCGGATCGCGCGCGCACCCTCCCCCACGACGAGCGTGAGCCCGATGTTGAGCCTCACGACGAGCCGCCCGATCGCGTCGTGCGCCTCGCGGTGCTCGTCGCCGAGCTCGAGCATCTCGCCGAGGACGGCGATCGAGCGCCGGTCCCGGCCCGCGAGCACGGCGAGCGCCTTGAGCGCCGCGCGCATCGAGTCCGGGTTCGCGTTGTACGAGTCGTCCACGACGGTCACGCCGTCGGGGCGCTCGACGACGTGCATGCGGTGCGGGCTGAGCGCGTCCGCGGCACCGAGCCCGGCGGCGACCTCGTCGAGGGTCAGGCCGACGGCCAGCCCCGCGGTCGCCGCGGCGAGGGCGTTGTGGACGTGGTGCTCGCCGACCAGCCGGAGCTCGACGGGGACGGCACGCCTCGCGCCGTCGCCGTCGCGCGCCTCGAGCGTGAACCGCGCGCGCCCGGTCCGGTCGACCACGACGTCGCGCGCCCGCACGTCGGCGCCGGCCGACGCGCCGAACGTCACGACGTCGCCGGGTGCGAGCTCCGCCATCGCCATGACGCGCAGGTCGTCGGCGTTGAGCACGGCGACGCCGTCGGGCACGAGGCCCTGCACGATCTCGCTCTTGGCGCGGGCCACCGCCTCGATGCCACCGAAGCCGCCGAGGTGCGCCTGCCCGACGACGAGCACGACCGCGACGTCGGGCGGCGCGATGTCGGTGAGGTAGGTGAGGTGGCCGATCCCGCTCGCGCCCATCTCGAGGACGAGGAACCGCGTCGACTCGTCGGCCTTGAGCACCGTGAGCGGCAGGCCGATCTCGTTGTTGAACGAGCGCACGGGCGCGATCGTCGGGCCCGCGCTGCCGCACAGCTGCGCGAGCAGGTCCTTCGTCGTGGTCTTGCCGACCGAGCCCGTGATGCCCACGACGCGCAGGCCGGGCGACCCGGGCTCGAGCGACGCAGCGCGCAGCCGCACGAGGACCTCGCGGGCGAGGTCGCCGAGCGCGCGCTCGACGTCCGGGACGAGGACCACCGGCAGCGGCGTCCCGTCCGAGCCCTCGACGTCGCGCGCGGCGAGCACGAGCACCGCACCGGCGGCGACGGCGGCCGCCGCGTAGTCGTGCCCGTCGACGTGCTCGCCGGGCAGGGCGACGAACAGCCCACCCGGCTCGACCTCGCGCGAGTCGACGACCACGGGACCCGCCACGACGAGCGCGGGGTCGACGTCGGGGCGCAGCACTCCGCCGGTCGCGGCCGCGATCTCGGCCGCCGTGAGGGCGATCACGCGTGCTGCTCCGCCCGTGCGGGCGAGCGCTCGGCCTTGGCCGCGAGGTAGACGTCGCGGTCGTTGTACCGGTGGAACACGCCGGCGATCTCCTGTGTGGGTTCGTGGCCCTTGCCCGTGACGATCACGGTGTCCTGGTCGGTCGCCAGGGCGAGGGCGTCGCGGATGGCCTGGGCGCGGCTCGTCGCCTCGTGCACGTCGGCACCGGACGGGCGCTCGGCGCGCACGCCCTCGAGGATCGCGGCGCGGATGGTGGCCGGGTCCTCCGAGCGGGGGTTCTCGTCGGTGACGACGAGCACGTCGGCGAGCCGGGCGGCGATCTGGCCCATGATCGGGCGCTTGCCCTGGTCACGGTCTCCGTCCGAGCCGAAGACGAGGATCAGGCGGCCCGGGGTGATCGGGCGGACGGCCTCGAGCGCGAGGACGAGCGCGTCGGGCGTGTGCGCGTAGTCGACGAGGCACAGCGGCCAGCCGTCGCCCCGCTCGATCACGCGCTCCATGCGACCGGGGATCTCGTGCGCGTGCGCGACCGCGTCGACCGCGACCGCGAGGTCGACCCCGGCCGCGTGGGCCAGGACGATCGCGAGAGCCGCGTTCGACACGTTGACCAGCCCGGGCAGCGGGCTCGCGGCCGCGTGCTCGGTGCCGTCCGGCCCGCGCAGGACGAACGACGAGCCGACCCCGTCCAGACCGATGTCGGCAGCCACCACGGCCCAGTCGGCGTCCGCGCCGTGCGGGTCGTCGACGTGGGTCGCGACCGTCTCGACCGGGATCGGCGCGGTCCGCGCGAGGCGGCGCCCCCACTCGTCGTCGACGACCACGACACCCCGGCGGGCCTGCTCGGGCGCGAAGAGCCGCGCCTTGTCGCGGAAGTAGCCCTCCATGTCGCCGTGGAAGTCCAGGTGGTCGCGCTGCAGGTTGGAGAAGCCGACCACGTCGAACGTCAGGCCGCGCACGCGGCCGAGCGCGAGGGCGTGCGACGACACCTCCATCGCGACCGCACCGGCGCCCTGCTCGCGTGCCAGCGCGAGGATCGCCTGCAGCGCGGGCGCCTCGACGGTCGTGCGCGGGCTCTCGATCGCGTCGTCCCCGACGCGCAGCTCGACCGTGCCGAGCACGGCGGTCACACGGTGCTGGGCACGCAGCGCGGCGTCGACGAAGTACGTCGTGGTCGTCTTGCCGTTCGTCCCGGTCACGCCGACGGTCACGAGGTCCTGGCCGGGGTGGCCGTGCACGCGCGCGGCGAGCGGACCCGACAGCGCGCGCGGGTCGGCGGTGCGCAGCACGGGGACGGTGAGTCCGGCCTCGGCGACCAGCGCCGCTCCCGCGTCGTCCGTGACGACCGCGACCGCACCCGCGTCGACCGCCTGCGCGGCAAACGCGGCACCGTGCACCTTGAGGCCGGGGACGGCGACGAACAGGTCGCCGGGCGCGACGTCGGCGCTCGACACGGTCACGCCGGTGGCGGTGAGCTCGGGATCCAGCGCGTCGGCGACCAGGGCGAACGCAGCGGCGAGGTCGGTCACCCGGTGGGTCGCGGGATGCTGGGGGCGCATCCGGGCCGGGGACGTCATGGGGAGAATCTACCCCGGGCGGACCCCCACCACGCCGCGACCGGGGCCGTCGTGAGCACGCTCACCACGTCGTCGGGAACAGCTGCGGCTGGCTGCCCGACGGCGGGACGCCGAGCTCCCCGAGGGCGAACCCGGCGACGTCGCGGAAGACGGGCGCGGCGACCGTGCCGCCGTAGATCGACGTGCGCGGGTTGTGCAGGATCACGCTCACCGCGATACGCGGCGAGTCGACGGGCGCGACGCCGATGAACGACGCCGTGATGCCCTGGTGCCCCTTGACCCAGTTCTGCGCGGTACCCGTCTTGCCGGCGACCCGGTAGCCCGGGATCGCGGCGCTCCCACCGGTGCCGTCGTCGACCACGCTCTCCATCATCGTGAGCACGGTGGCGGCGGTCTGGGGCGAGACGACCTGGGTGGTCGCGGCCGCGGGCTGCGGCGTGTAGGTGCCGTCGGCCGCGGTCCAGCCCTTGATGATGTGCGGCTGGACGCGGACGCCGCCGTTGGCGATCGTGGCGAACACCTGGGTGGCCTGGATCGCCGTGACGGACACCGCCTGGCCGAACAGGACCGCGAGCTTGGAGCGGCGGTCCCAGCTGTCCCACGTCTCCCAGGAGCGCAGGATGCCCGGCGACTCCCCCGGCAGCTCGATGCCCGTGCGCGACCCGAAGCCGAACTTCGTGAGGTAGTCGTGCCGGGTCTGCTGCGACAGGTTCTGGCCGATCATCACCGTGCCGGTGTTCGACGACTCCGCGAGCACGCCCGTCGTCGTGAGCCGCAGCAGGCCGTGCTCGTGCGAGTCCTTGAACGTCTCGCCGTTCTCCGTGGTGTACGTGTACGGCACCTCGAACTGCGAGAGCGGCGTGACCAGGCCCGCGTCGAGCGCCGCGGCCATCGTGATGACCTTGCCCGTCGAGCCGGGCTCGAACACGTCGGACACGGAGCTCGCGAGCGAGCCGCCCGTGCTCGCCCCGGGGTCGTTGGGGTCGACCGAGCCGGAGTCGGCCAGCGCGAGGATCGCGCCGGTCTGGGTGTCCATCACCACGACCGTGCCGGAGTCGGCACCGGTCGAGGCGACCGCCGCCGCCAGTGCCTCCTGCGCCTTGAACTGGAGGTCGGACAGGATCGTCAGCTGGACCGAGTCGCCCTGCTGCGCGGGCGAGCCCGCCGAGTACCCGCCCGGGATCGGCTGCCCCTTGCGCCCGCGCTCGTAGACCTCCTCGCCCGGCGAGCCCGCGAGACGGTCGTCGAGCGAGCGCTCGAGGCCCTCGAGCCCGACGCCGCTGGAGTTGACGAACCCGATGATGTTCCCGGCGAGGTCGCCGTTCGGGTAGACGCGTGCGGCGACCTTGTCGACCTGGATGCCGGGCAGCCGCAGGGCGCGGATCTCGCGCGCGACCGTCGGCTCGACGTCCTTGGCGAGGTAGCGGAACTGCCGGTCGCCCACGAGCATGCCGCCGAGCTCCGCGGGGCTCTTGCCGAGGATCGGCGCCAGCCGCTCCGCGACGCCGACGGCGCCGTCGGGCACCTCGGGCGTGCCGGTGCTCTTGTACTCCCCGACCTGACGCTGGTTGACCGAGATGTCGTACCGCTCGACCGACATCGCCAGCGGGCGCCCCTCGGCGTCGGTGATCTCACCGCGCGCACCGAGCACCTCGATCGAGGACATGCGCTTGGCGCGGGCCTCGGCGGCGATCGCGTCGCCACGGATGCCCTGCACCCACACGAGCCGCCCGGTGAAGACCGAGAGCACGAGCAGCACGACGACCGTGAGGAACGCCATCCGCGCCCGTGCTCCCGTGCGCACGTTCCGGGGCGGTCGCCCTCCGCCGCCTCCGCGCACCGGCGCGCCGCCGCCACGGCGCGGGGCACCGGTCCCCGTCCGGGGACGCGGGACGACGTCGATCGTCCGGGGCTGGGCCGTCGCGCGCGGCGCACCCTGCCGCGACGAGCCGCCGCGCGCAGGCGCGTTCGCGGTGCGGTGCGGTGGCATGCCCCCAGTCTGCGGGCGCCGCGGCTGGAGCCGCGGCGACCCGCCGACGTGGGTCGTCATCCGCCTGCTGCGGCCGGCGCCGGCGACCCCTGGACGGTGCCGTCGGCGACGCGGACCCAGCCGGTGCCGTCCGCGGGGACCATGCCCAGCGCGCGCGCCGCGGCGGCGAGCTGTGCGGGCGACGCCTTCTGGTCGAGCTGCGCCTGCAGGTCCTTCGCGTCCTGGTTGAGCCGGCCCAGCTCGTTCGTCAGGCCGTACTTCTCGTAGGCGCCCTGCGCCATCTGCGTGTTGAGCAGCAGCGCCGACGCGAGCGCGAGCGTGAGCACCGCCATGCAGGCCAGCACGAACGGCACGCGCGTGCGAGCCGTCTGCGGCGCCCGGACGAGCCGCAGCCGGGGTGCGGGTGCGGGCTGCGGCCGTGCCGCCGGGTATGCCCGGGCGGCGCTGACCCGCGCCGTCGCCTCTGCGCTCATGCTGCCCTCCTGCCAGGGGTGCCACCACGGAGGTGGTCGGGGGTCGGTCGGATCCGCTCGGCGGCGCGCAGGCGCACGGACTGCGAGCGGGGGTTCGCGGCGAGCTCGGCCTCGTCGGCCTCCTCCGCACCGCGCGTGACGAGCCGCAGGTACGGCGCGTGGGTCTCGGGCTCGACGGGCAGGTCCGGCGGCGCGCTGGACGTCGCACCCGCGGCGAAGGTCCGCTTGACGAGCCGGTCCTCGAGCGAGTGGTACGCCTCGACGACGATGCGCCCGCCGACCGCGAGGGCCTCGACCGACGCCGGGAGCGCCCGCTCGAGCACCTCGAGCTCGCCGTTCACCTCGATGCGCAGCGCCTGGAACGTGCGCTTGGCCGGGTGACCGCCCGTCTTGCGTGTCGCCGCGGGGATGCTCGCGCGGACCAGGTCGACGAGCTCGCCGGTGCGGGCCAGCGGCGCCTTCTCCCGCGCCCGGACGATCGAGCGGGCGATGCGCGGCGCGAATCGCTCCTCGCCGTACTCGCGCAGGACGCGCGCGATCTCGCGCTCCTCGTACGTGTTCACGACGTCCGCCGCGGTGAGGCCGCGCGTGGCGTCCATGCGCATGTCGAGCGGCGCGTCGTGCGCGTAGGAGAATCCGCGCTCGCGCTCGTCGAGCTGCAGCGACGAGACGCCGAGGTCCATCAGGACGCCCTGCACGTGCGCGAGGCCGAGGTCGTCGAGCACGTCGCCGATCTCGTCGTACACCGCGTGCACGGCGGTGAACCTCTCGCCGAACGGCGCGAGCCGACGGCCCGCGAGGTCGAGCGCCTGCGGGTCGCGGTCGATGCCGACGACACGGACGTGCGGGAACGCGCGCAGCACGCCCTCGGTGTGCCCGCCCATGCCGAGCGTCGAGTCGACCATCACGGCACCGTCCGCCGCGAGCGCGGGCGCGAGCAGGTCGAGGCAGCGCTGGAGCAGGACCGGCGTGTGCCGGGTGGCGGCGTCGTCGCGTCGCTCGTCCATCGCTGCTGCCTCCTTCCGGTGCGCCGGTGTGCGGGTACGGGTGTCCCCAGGTCTGGGGGGTGGGTGGTGGTCGGACGGTCCCTCCGCCGTCCGGCCAGATCCCCCACCGACCCTCTGGCACCGGGGAAGTGCGCCAGAGCGGACGGGGGGAGGTCTCGACGGGCGGAGCGAGGGGTTCGCGGGACAGGCGGGGCGGGGACGTGGGCCGTGGTGCTCAGAACGGCCCGTTCGGGAAGACCTCCTCCGCCGTGTCGGCGTAGCCGGCCTCCTGCTCGGCGAGGTACGTCTCCCACGCCTGCAGGTCCCAGATCTCGACGCGGGTGCCCGCACCGATGACGGCGACGTCCCGGTCCAGCCCGGCGTACTTGCGCAGCACCGGCGGGATCGAGATGCGGCCCTGCTTGTCGGGCAGCTCGTCGCTGGCCCCCGACAGGAACACGCGCAGGTAGTCACGCGCCTGCTTGCTCGTGACGGGCGCCTGCCGCAGCTGGTCGTGCATGCGGCGGAACTCGTCCATCGGCAGCAGGAACAGGCAGCGCTCCTGGCCCCGCGTCATGACGAGCCCCGGCGCGAGCTGGCCCCGGAACTTGGCCGGGAGGATGAGCCGGCCCTTGTCGTCCAGACGCGGCGTGTACGTCCCGAGGAAGGGCGCGAAGGACCCGAAGAGGCCGGTCGACGAGTCATGCGTCACCACGCCTCCCTCCCGGTCCCTGTCGCGGGTTCTCCCCGCCTCACCACGTGCCTCCACGGTACTCCACTTCCCTCCACCCGCCACCGGAAAGACGCGTGAATTCACCCGTCGGGACCCGTGAAGATGCAGGTCAGACGGGGTGGAGGGAAGTGGAGCGGAATCGCGTGTTCACCCGTCCGGGGCGTGTCGCCGTCGACACGAGAACGGGGCCCATCGGACGGAACGCCACGATTCGCCGCAGCCTCCCGCGCCGGCCGCAGAGGTTTCGCCCGCCGGTGGAGGGAAGTGGGGGGAGGACTCCAGGTCAGCGCGGGCCCGATTCCTTTAGGCTCGTCACAGTTCCGCCAAGGGAGGCGTCATGCTGCAGGCCGTGCCGTCGTCGAGCGAGCTCGACGACGTCGTCGACACCACCGGCCGGATGCGCGCCGGCGTCGAGTCCGTCGTGACCGGGCGTCCGGACCTCGTCCGCACCACGATCGCCGTGCTGCTCGCGGAGGGGCACATCCTCCTCGAGGACGTGCCGGGCGTCGGCAAGACCACGCTCGCCAAGGCCGTGGCCCGCACGATCGACTGCCCCGTGGGCCGCATCCAGTTCACCCCGGACCTGCTGCCCAGCGACCTCACCGGCGTCAACATCTTCCGGACCCAGACGCACGAGTTCGAGTTCCGCCCGGGCCCGGTCTTCGCCCACGTCGTCATCGGCGACGAGATCAACCGCGCCTCGCCCAAGACGCAGTCCGCGCTCCTGGAGTGCATGCAGGAGGCGCAGGCGACCGTCGACGGCCGCACCTACCCGCTCCCCCGGCCGTTCCTCGTCGTCGCGACGCAGAACCCCGTCGAGATGGAGGGCACCTACCCGCTGCCGGAGGCGCAGCGCGACCGCTTCATGGCGCGGCTCACGGTCGGGTACCCGAGCGTCGAGTCCGAGCTCGACATGCTCGACCTGCAGGAGACGTCCGACCCGCTCGACCAGCTGCGTCCCGTCACCGACGCGGCGAGCGTCGCCCGGCTCATCGGCACCACGCGCCGGCTCTTCGCCGCGCCCGCCGTCAAGCGGTACGTCGTCGACCTCGTCACCGCGACGCGCCAGGACCACGGGCTGCGGCTCGGAGCGTCGCCCCGTGCCGCGATCCAGCTGCTGCGCGCCGCGAAGTCGGTCGCCGCGATGGAGGGGCGCGACCACGTCCTGCCCGACGACGTCCAGCAGCTCGCCGAGCCCGTGCTCGCGCACCGGCTCCTGCCCAGCACCGAGTCCCGGCTCTCCGGGCGCAGCACGAGCGACATCGTCGCCGACATCGTCGAGCGCACCCCGCTCCCGGTGTCCGCGGCGCTGACCGCGACCGCCTCGCGCGCCCGACGCGCCATCGGCTGATGGGCCTGCGGCCCACCCGTCGCGGCTGGGTGCTCGGGCTCGGCGGGGTCGCCCTCGGGCTCCTCGGCGTCGGGCTCGGGGCCGTCGACCTCGTGCGCATCGGGACCCTCGTCGTGCTGCTCGTCGTCGGCGCGTGCGTCGTCGTCGGCATGCTCGACCCCGGCCGCGGCCGGCACCGCCTCGCGGTCGCGCGTGACGTGCAGCCCAACCCCGTGCACGCGGGCGAGCACGCGCGCGTCGACGTCCGCATCAAGGCGTCCGACCCGTCGGCACGCGTCCGCCTCGCGGGCCTCAAGTTCTCCGAGCAGGCCGCGACCGAGCTGTCCGGCGGGCGCCCGCTGCGCGCGCGCGTCCAGCGCTCGCCGCAGCAGGTCACCGTCTCCTACCAGGTGGACGCCGGGCGTCGCGGCCGGTGGCAGCTGGGCCCGCTCGTCGTGACGCGCGGCGACCCGTTCGGCGTGGCCCGCTCGAGCGCGACGCTCGGGGACCACGCGGAGGTCGTCGTGTGGCCCGCGGTCGTGCCGCTGCCCACGGCGTCCGACGTGCTCGTCGGCGAGCCGGACCGCGTGGCGCTCGGCGCGCGCACGCCCTCGACGGACGACGCGTCGCTGCGCGACTACCGGGAGGGCGACGACCTGCGCCGCGTGCACTGGCGCAGCAGCGCGCGGCGCGGCGCCCTCATGGTGCGCTCCGACGAGCGCGCGGGCATGCGCCCCGTGTCGGTCCTGCTCGACCTGCCCGCCAAGCTCACGGCGCTCGAGTGGACGATCTCGCTCGCCGCGTCGATGGCGCTCGCGATGCTCGACGGCGGCCACCCCGTCCGGCTCGTCGGCGGTCGCGCCGGCACACCGTCCGCGTTCCACCAGGCACGCACGGGACCCACCGCCCGCTCCGCGCTGCTCGACTCCACGGTCGACCTCGAGGCGCCGCGCACCGTGGACGAGGCCGAGGGCCACCTGCTCGGCGCGGCGCACCTGCTCGAGACGACCGACGCGGGAGGGGAGATCGTGCTCGCTGTCCTCGGCCCGCTCGGGGCGAGCGCCCGCGCCGCGCTCGCGCACGTCGCGGACAACGCCCAGGGCTGGGCCGTGGTGCGCGCCGACGGCGCCTCCCCGGCGCACGAGCGCGAGGCTCAGCACACCGTGCACGCGCTGCGCCGCGCCGGCTGGCGCGCGTGCTCGGTCACCCCGGGCGAGGACATCGTCGCCTGCTGGCTGCGCCTGCTCGGGAGCGCCCGGTGAACGCCGCACCCGCACGCTTCCCGCGCGGGCCGCGCAGCCTGCTCGCGACCGGCCTGTGCGCCGTCGCCACGTGCGCGGCCGGGACCGCGCTGTCCCACCTGATCGAGCCCGGACGGTGGCTCACCGTCACGTGGGTCGCCGTCCTGCTCGTCGCCGGGGTCGTCGCGGGCACGCGGGCGGTCACGCGGTCGTGGTGGGCGCCGACGCTCGTCGGGACCGTCGTCCTCGCCGCCGGCGTGCTCGTCCGGTACGGCGCTCCCCCGGGCCGCATCCAGGTGCTCCCCGACCTCGGCTCGCTCGACCGGACGCTCGCGACGGCGCGCGAGGGCGTCGCCGTGATCAACGCCTCCCTCGTCCCCATGGCCGGCGTGCGCCCGGCCGAGCTCCTCGTGGTCGTCGGCGCCGTCGCCGTGCTCCTGGTGACCGACCTCGTCGCCGTCGGGATCGGCATCCCCGCCCTGGCCGGGATCCCCCTGGTCGCCCTGTGGGCCCCCACGGTCGTGCTCGGCTTCCCCGCGAGCAGCTGGGCCGTCGCCTGGACGGGGCTCGCCTACCTGCTGCTGCTCGCGCTCAGCGCGACACCGACCACCGCGCGCAGCGACCGTGCCCGCCGCGCCGGCGGGGCGCTCGCCGGCGCGGCCGCGGTGGTCGTCCTCGCGCTCGTCGCCGGACCCGTCGTCGCCGCGCTCCCCGGGTGGGCGTCCCTCGCGCTGCCGACGTTCGGCAACGGCCCCGTCGGCCCGCTCCAGCTGTCGGACAACCTCGACCTGCGGGAGAGCCTCGGTACGCGATCCGGCCAGGTCGTGCTGCGCTACACCGTCGTCCCGCCGGAGGAGGTCGCCGCCGAGGCGACCACCGAACCCGGCGACGACGCCGCCGACAGCCTCGAGATCCCGGTCCCCGAGGCGACCGAGGACGGCGTCACGGTCACCGCGCGCGTGGTCGGCCCGTTCCGCGCGTTCACCCTCACGACCTTCGACGGCCGCGAGTGGCAGCGTGACGACGCCCTCGACCTCGCGACGTGGGAGCCCGGCCGGCTGCTCGCGTCCGACCCGCTGCTGCGCGGTGACACCCCCGACGCCGGACGCGGCACGCTCGCCGCGGTCGACGTCGAGGTCGGGGCCCTGCGCGAGCGGCGCCTGCCCGTCAGCACCTTCCCCCGCACCGTCACCGTCGAGGGACCGTGGAGCTACGACGAGCTCCGCGACGAGGTCGTGGGCCGGCGCAGCACCTTCGACGGCATGCGCTACTCCATGCTCGTCGAGGTGCCCGACCTCATGCCGGACGACCTGGCGGACGCCACCATCGGGACACCCGACGACGGCGGGGCGTCACTCGAGGTCCCGGCCACCGAGCACCGCGAGCAGATCCAGGACCTGGCCCGAGAGATCACCGAGGACGCCGAGACGCCCTACGAGCAGGCCATGGCGCTGCAGTCGTACTTCCGCGCCGCCACCAACTTCACCTACGACACGCGCATCGCGCCCGCACGCACCGAGGACGCCGTCTGGGACTTCCTGCAGTCCCGCCGCGGGTACTGCGTGCAGTTCGCGACGTCGATGGCGCTCATGGCCCGCGCGCTCGGCATCCCCGCGCGCGTCGGCGTCGGCTTCCTCCCGGGCGACGCGACCGGCGACGGCCAGTACGTCGTCACCGGGCGCAAGTCGCACGCGTGGCCGGAGCTGTACTTCGCCGACTTCGGCTGGGTGCGGTTCGAGCCGACCCCCGCCGTGCAGTCGGGCGCACCGCCCGTCTGGAGCGACCCGTTCACCGGCGTGAACGCTCCGGCGAGCCAGCCCGACGAGGCGATCCCGTCAGCCGCCGCCGCACCGACGGGCCCGGCCACGACGGCCCCGGCTCCCTCCACCCAGACCCAGCCCGAGGAGGCCGGCGAGAGCTGGACGCGCATCGGCGTCATCGGCGGGATCGTCCTCGCGCTGGTCGTCGTCGGCCTGTCGCTCGTCCGTCGCCGGACGCGCACGCGTGCCGACGAGACGCCCGAGCGCGCCTGGCTGCGCACCCGGCGCCGGCTCGCCGCGAAGGGCGTCTCCTGGTCGGACGCGACGACCCCGCGGGACGCGGTCGCCGCGGTCCACGAGCAGGTGCGCGAGACCGCGGGGGTGGACCTCGACGACGCCACGGCGGGCGCCCTGCGCTCGCTCGCCCGGACCGTCGAGCGGCAGCGCTACGCGCCCGTGCCGGAGGACGTGGACCCCGAGCAGCTCGTGCGCTGGACGGACGAGATCGTCGAGGGAGTCGGGTCGGCGCTCACCGGCGGCTCCCGGCCGCTCGCGGGCGCGACCCGATCGTCGGGCTGAGTCCCTCGCGAGCCCGGCCCGCAGACCGGGTGGCATGACCGGCTCCCTGCTCGGCAGCGGCGGGTCGGTTCGACACGGCCGGGTCGGCGTTCGCGGCAGGGCGGTGCGCGCGTCCTGCTCGGCGGGCGGCTCCGATGAGTGCGAACGGTGACACCGCTGCACGTCGGCCGCCGGCGTGGACCGGCTCGACGGCCGTGGTGCACCGAGCCGCGCTGGGCGGCGACGGGTCAGCGGCGCGTCTCAGGAGCCCAGCGGTGAGTCTCAGGAGCGGGGCGCGGGCGCGAGGCGTGCGTCGCCGAGGGCGCGTGCCGACGGAGAGCGACCGCGTCCTCGCGGCGCCGCACCGTCACGGTGCAGCCGACGGCCGACCGCGCGGACCGTCGAGGAGGCTCAGCGGCCCTGCTGTCCCCGGCGGCGGTCCCAGCGCTCCTCGAGCCGCGACATGAAGCCGCTCTTGCGGGCCTGCGGTGCGCGGCGGACGGCGCCGTCCGCCTGCACGACGCCCTGCGGACCGTGGCGGCGCGAGCTGCGGTGCGGGTCGGCGAACGCGAACGCGACGCCCGCGAACATCACGACGAAGCCGACGACGCCCAGCAGGGGCAGACTGCCGGCGGCACCGAGCACGAGCAGGAGCAGACCGACGGCTGCGCCGGCGCCGGCGATGAGATACCGACTGACGGGCCGGCGGCCACGCTGCGTGAGCGTGTTGGCCAAGCGCGGGTCGTCAGAGGTGAGCTGGCGCTCCATCTGCTCAAGTACGCGCTGCTCGTACTCGGAGAGAGGCATTCCGACCCCCGTTGGGCTGTGGATCCGTGACGGGTTCAGGATAGATCCGCGGGAACGAAGGTGGTAGTCGAGCGCGCGTCGGGGTCGGATGAATGGACGCCCGTCCTGATGGCAGCCGCCCCGAACCGTGCACGCACCTCGTCCATCACCCGTTCAGCGTCGCGTCGGTCGGGCGTCGGCTCGGCGACGGCCTCCTCGAGGGTCGGCTGACGGACGGTCGCCGCGACAGGCTCGAGGCCCTCCGCCCGGACCCCGACGAGCCGGACGGGCAGACCACCGAGGTCGGCGCCGGCGACGAGCTCGCGTGCGACGAGGTACAGCTCGCGACCGACGTCGCTCGGCGTCGTGAGCGTGCGCGACCGGGTGAGGGTCCGGAAGTCGGACGTGCGGAGCTTCACCGTCACGGTCCGTGCCACGAACGCCTTCTGCCGCAGGCGGACCGCGCAGCGGTCCGCGAGCTCGAGCACCTTGGCCTGCACGACCCCGAGGTCCGCGACGTCCTCGACGAACGTCTCCTCCGCGCCGACCGACTTCTCCTCGCGGTGCGGCTGCACGGGCCGGGGATCCCTCCCCCACGACAGGTCGAACAGGTGCGCACCGGCCACCTTGCCGACGGCACGCTGCACGGTCGTGACGTCGCTGTCGGCGAGCTCCGCAACCGTGCGGATCCCCCACCGCGCGAGCGCGGCCTCGGTTCGCTCGCCCACGCCCCACAGCGCGCCGACCGGCAGCACGCGCAGGAACTCGAGCGTCGCCGCCCGCGGCACGAGCAGGACACCGTCGGGCTTCGCGTGCCCCGACGCGAGCTTCGCGACGAACTTGGTGGCGGCGATCCCGACCGAGCACGTGATGCCGAACTCGGCCTGGACGCGGCGGCGGATCGACGCGGCGATGGTCGAGGGCGCGCCGAGCCGGCGCCGTGCACCGGCGACGTCGAGGAACGCCTCGTCGACGCTCACCTGCTCCACGAGCGCGGTCACGTCGTGCAGGATCCGCATGACGCCCTGCGACACGTCGCGGTAGGCCGAGTGGTCGGGCGGCACGACGACCGCCTGCGGGCACAGGCGCAGCGCCGCGGTCATGGGCATCGCGGAGTGGACGCCGAAGGCCCTCGCCTCGTACGTCGCCGCGAGGACGACGCCCCTTTGCGCACCCCCGACGATCACCGGGAGCCCGCGCAGCTGCGGCCGCCGGGCGAGCTCGACCGACGCGAAGAACGCGTCCATGTCGACGTGGAGGATCGAGCAGCCGTCCTCCTCGCTGCCCCAGTCGCGCCGGGCCGCCGCGGCTCGTGGGCCTCGGCTCACGACGCGGTCACCGCGAGCATGCGTGGCACGGACGACAGCGCCGGCGACGAAGCCTCGACGAGTGCGCGTGCGGCGTCGACGAAGTCCTCGGCGGCGCACACCGCCTCTTCCGCGCGCCCGGGGCTGACCGCGTCGAAACGGCCGGCGTCGACCGCGGACCGCAGCGCCGCGGCGCCGGCGAAGTACCCGCTCCAGGACGTCAGCTCGGGGGCCACGACGTCGAGGATCTCCCACACCGTCCGCAGCGCGCGACGACCCGCCGGGCGACCGCGCGACGCGATGACCGCGGCACCGGCCCGCAGGGCGGCGAGGTGCGCGTGCGAGAACTGCTCCCACGCCTCGGAGGAGAACTGGGCGGCGAGGAGCTCGGCGTCGGCCCGGGAGAGGAGCTCGGCAGCGCGCGGCGCGGTGCGTGCCGCGTCGAGTCGCTGCACGACAGCGCCGTGCCCCTGCGTGCCCGTGCCTACGGTCGTGGTGTCCATCGCGCCTCCTCCCCTCCAGTATCGAACACCTGTTCGATCCCGTCAACGCCGTACGGTGGCCGCATGCCCGACCGCACCTCACGTCGACCCTCAGGATCGCACCGGGGACCCACACGCCCCGGGCGGGCTGCGGCGCGGACCCCGTGGCCGACGGGGCCCGTCGCGATCCCCACGGGGACGGTGGAGCTCGAGCGCGACCCGGACGACCCCGACGGCGTCACGGTGCTCGTCAACGGCGTGCCGAGCTCGTACCTGGACGTCGCCGACCCGTCGCGCCTCGTGTTCGAGTACATGCAGCAGATGGCCGCGGTCCTCGAGCGCGTCGGCCCCCCGGGCTCGCCGCTGTCGGTCGTGCACCTCGGCGCCGCGGGCTGCGCGCTCGCGCGCGCGATCGACGCCGAGCGGCCCGGCTCGCAGCAGCTCGCGGTCGAGCTGGACACCGCGCTGCCGGAGCTCGTGCGGGGCTGGTTCGACCTGCCGCGCGCGCCTGCGCTGCGCATCCGGGCGGGCGACGCCCGCGAGCAGCTCGCGCGCCTCGCCGACGGCTCGGCCGACGTCGTCGTGCGCGACGTCTTCTCCGGCGACACGACCCCGCCGCACGTCCGCACGCGCGAGGTCGCCGCAGACGTCGCACGTGTCCTGCGGCCCGGCGGGGTGTACCTCGTCAACTGCGCCGACCGGCCGCCGCTCGCCGACGCACGCTCGGAGGCGGCCACGCTCGCCGACGTCTTCGACGACGTCGCGGTCGTCGCCGAGCCGGGTCTGCTGCGCGGTCGCGGCTACGGCAACGTGGTGCTCGCCGCGACGGACGACCCGGAGCTGCTCGCCTCCCCCGCGCTCGCGCGCGCGGTGCGCAGCCTGCCCGCCCCCGCGCGTCTGCTGCACGGCGACGAGGTCGTCGCGTTCACGGGCGGCGCCGGCGTCCTGCGGGACCCGGACGACGCACAGGGCCGCACCCCGTGAGGTGCGGCCCTGTGGGAACCGTGCGGAGCGCGCGTGCGGCGCGCGGGCGGGCTCAGAGCGGGCGGACGTGCTCCGCCTGCGGGCCCTTGTCGCCCTGCGTGATCTCGAACTCGACGCGCTGGCCCTCGTCGAGCGAGCGGTAGCCCTGCGTGTCGATCGCGGAGTAGTGGACGAAGACGTCAGCGCCGCCGCCGTCCTGCGCGATGAAGCCGTAGCCCTTCTCGGCGTTGAACCACTTGACAGCACCCTGTGCCATGACCGTTTCCTTCTGTCCAACCGGTGACGGCCCAGACCCTCTGCCCGAGCCGTGCCGCAATGCCTCACGTCCTGCACCGGGTGGACCAGCCGAGGGCTGGAAGGTACCGAAGCCCAGGTGAGCGGGCCGGCGCCGGTCAAACGAGTACGTCACTGCAACGTGTGCATCCTCGCACGGTGACCTACGCCACGCCACGGTTTCGGGCACGCGCACGGTGCGACTCGACAACGATCCGGTAAACATCCGGTCGCGGAACGGTCGCGGTCGGCGCTCAGCGCGCCTCGTCACCGCCCTGCTCGGCGAGGAAGCGCTCGAACTCCGCGCCGAGCTCCTCCGCCGTCGGCAGGTCCGTCGTGCCCGCGAGCAGGCTCGTGCGACCGATGCTGCGCGCGAACGCGTCGTACTGCTCCTCGAGCGCGCGCACGACCGTCGAGACCTCCTCGGAGCCCGCGACCTGGCGCTCGATCTCCCGCTCGGCGTCCTTCGCCGCGTCCGTCAGGGCGGCGACGCGCAGGTCCAGGCCCGTCGCGCGCTCGATCCCCTCGAGCGCCGCGACGCTCGCCTGCGGGTAGGACGACTGCGCCAGGTAGTGCGGGACGTGCACCGCGAAGCCCATGGCGTCGTGCCCGGACTGCCCGAGGCGCAGCTCGAGGAGCGCGCTCGCGCTCGCTGGCACCTGCACCCGGCCGAACCACGACGCGTGGTCCGCGACCAGGTCGGGCCGCGTCGCGTGCGCCGTCACCGAGATCGGGCGCGTGTGCGGGATGCCCATGGGCACGCCGTGCACGCCGATCGTCAGCGGTACGTCGAAGCGCTCGACGATCTGCCGCACGGCCGCGACGTACCGCTCCCACTGCACGTCGGGCTCGGAGCCGTGCAGCAGCAGGAACGGGACGCCCGCCGCGTCCTCGAGCACGTCGACGACGAGCTCAGGGTCGGCGTAGTCGCTCCACGTCGTGGAGTCGAACGTCATCACCGGCCGGCGCGAGCGGTAGTCGAGCAGCTGGTCGACGTCGAAGGTGACGAGGCGCGTCGAGCCCAGCTCCTCCGTGAGGTGCTCGGCGACGAGCTGCCCCGCGCTGCCGGCGTCGACGAACCCGCGCACCGCGTGCACCAGGACGGGGCCCGAGCCCTCCCGGGCGCGCTCCTCGAGCGCCGCAGCCGCCTGCGGGTCGACGTCGTAGATCTCGCTGGGGTCCAACATCGTGGGCGTTCGCCTTCCTCAGACCGCCCACCCGCCACGGGTGGGTACGCCCGCCACAACGCCCGGAGGGCCGGAAGTCTTCCCGCCGCTCAGCGACTCAGCGACCGGGCAGACGCACGACCTCGACGAAGAACTCGTCGATCTGACGGACGACGTCGATGAACCGGTCGAAGTCGACGGGCTTGGTGACGTAGGCGTTGGCGTGCAGCGAGTAGCTGCGGACGACGTCCTCCTCCGCCTCCGACGTCGTCAGCACGACGACAGGGATCGAGCGCAGGGACTCGTCGGCCTTGAGCGCCTGCAGCACCTCGCGGCCGTCCATCCGCGGGAGGTTCAGGTCGAGCAGGATCAGGTCGGGCGTGGGCGCCTCGACGTGCTCGCCCTCCTTGCGCAGGAACTCCATCGCGCTCACGCCGTCCGCCACGACCCACAGGCGGTTGCGGACCTTGTTGTGCTCGAAGGCCTCGCGCGTCATCAGGACGTCGCCCGGGTCGTCCTCGACGAGAAGGACGTCGATGACCTTGGTGCTGGAGGGCACGGGAGCTCCGTTCAGACGGTAGAGGTGTCGGTCGCCGGTGCGGGCAACGTCCAGAGGATACGGGTCCCGACGTCCTGCGACGGCTCGATCCAGATCCGCCCGCCGTGGAACTCGACGATCTTCTTGCACAGCGCGAGCCCGATCCCGGTGCCCTCGTAGACGTCCTTCGCGTGCAGCCGCTGGAAGATCACGAAGACCCGCTCGGCGTACTGCGCGTCGATGCCGATGCCGTTGTCGCGGCACTCGAGCTGCCACTCGTCGCCGACGAGACGCGCGCCGAGGTGCACGTGCGGGACGCGGTCGGGGTGGCGGAACTTCACGGCGTTGCCGACGACGTTCTGGAAGAGCTGGACGAGCAGCGCCTCCTCCCCGCGCACGGTCGGGAGCGGGTCGTGGGTGACGACCGCGCCCGTCTCGGCGATGCGCTCCTCGAGGTTGTCGATCGCCTCCGCGAGCGCCGCCTCCAGGTGCACGTCGCTCACCTCGCCGCCGTGCCGGCCGACGCGCGAGAAGCCCAGCAGGTCGTTGATCAGCCGCTGCATGCGCTTGGCGCCGTCGACCGCGAAGTCGATGTACTGGTCGGCGCGCTCGTCGAGCTGGCCGCCGTAGCGCTTCTGGAGCAGCTGCGTGAAGCTCGCGACCTTGCGCAGCGGCTCCTGCAGGTCGTGCGACGCGACGTAGGCGAACTGCTCGAGGTCCCGGTTCGACCGGCGCAGCTCCTCGGCCTGGGCGGTCAGCTGGTCGTGCGCGTCGGTGATCTCCGCGCGCGACCGCTCGACCGCGCGGACCTCGGTGACGAGCGCGACGCGCATGCGCTCCACGTCGTCCGCGAGGTCGGCGATCTCTCCCGGCCCGGTCGCGTCGACCGGGTGCGCGAGGTCACCGGACGCGACGGCCCGCGCGTCGGCCGCGAGGTCGCCGAGCGGCTCGAGGACCCACCGGCGCAGCGCGACCCAGAGGGCGACGCCGACGCCGACGGCCGCGACGACGAGCAGCACGACGGACAGGGCGGCGACGAGCATCCAGTGCGAGAGCTCGTCGACGGCGTCCTGGCGCCGGTCGCGCAGCAGCGTGATGTACGTCTCCGCCTTGGCGCGCGCGTCGTCGAACAGCTCGCGGCCGGCCTCGATCTCCTCCGTGGTGACCGCGGAGGTGCCCTCGGAGGCGACGTGCGCCATGACCGGCTGGGCGAACTCCTCGTTCCACCGCGCCCCGGCCTCCGCCGCGGCCCGGGCGGCCGCCACGAGCTCGGCGTCCGCGCCGCGAGCGCTCTCCCGCTCCGCGAGCACCCGGAAGGAGAGGTCGTCCTCGAGCGCGCGCTGATAGGGCTCGAGCGTCACGTCGTCGCCCGTCAGGGCGTAGCCGCGCACCGACGTCTCGGCGTCGACGAGCTGGATGTAGGCGCCGTCGGCCTGCGTGATCGCCTCGAAGTAGGTCTGCGTGACCGCTTCCTGCCGTTCGACCACGCGCGACAGGACGAACGTCGCGCCGACGACGACGAGGGCCAGGACGACGCCGGCCGTGACGAGCAGCGAGAGCAGGCGGCGCCGCAGCGTCACCCGCCCCCGGACGGGGGTCGTGACGGGTGCGCTCATGCACCCCACCCGAGCAGGACCACGGCGGCGTCGTCGACGAGGTCGCCCCCGTGCAGCTCGCGGACCTCGTGCAGCACACGCTCGACGACGTCGACCGGGTCGGCGTCGTCCGCACGCGCGACGGTCGGTCGCTCCGCGGCGAGGACCCGGTCGACGACGGCGAGCAGGCCGGCCTTGCCGACGCGCTCGGGGCCGCCGTGCACGGTGGCCTCGAGCAGCCCGTCGGTGTACATGAGGATCCGCCAGGTGCCGTCGAGCGCGAGCCGCTCCGGCTCCCACCCGCCCGGCACGGGGATGCCGAGCGCCCGACCGCGCCGCTGCGTGGGCAGGAGCGCCGACGGCGGGCCGAGCAGGAACGGCACGGGGTGCCCGGCCTGGTACAGGTCGGCGCTCGTGCGGTCCGCGGAGACGACGACCATGGTGGCGGTGGTGAACACCTCCGGACGCGCGCGCTCGAACGCGAGCACGCGCTCCAGGAGACCGAGGATCTCCCCCGCCGGGGTCCCGGCCAGCACGAGCGTCCGCCAGGCCGTGCGCAGGGTCGCGCCCAGCGCCGCCTCGTCCGGACCGTGGCCGCACACGTCACCGACGAGGGCGAGGACCCGCCCGTCGGGCAGCTCGACCACGTCGTAGAAGTCGCCGCCGAGCAGGCCGTCGCGCCCCGCGCGGTAGCCCACCCGGACCTCGAGCCCCTCGTCCCGGACGGCCGGGGTGGGCAGCAGCGCGCGCTCGAGGCGCGTGGTCTCCTCCGCGCGGACCAGGCTGCGGTACAGCGCGCGGTCGGTCTCCTCGAGCCGGCGGCGCTGGACCGCGTACCGCACCGAGCGCGAGAGCAGCTCGCCGTCGACCTCGCCCTTGACCAGGTAGTCCTGCGCGCCCGCCGCGACCGCCTGTACGCCCGCGTCGGAGCCCGACAGACCGGTCAGGACGACGACCGCGGGGGCACCGGCGCCGAGCAGCCGCTCGAGCGCGCCGATGCCCATGGCGTCGGGCAGGCCCAGGTCGAGCAGCACGCAGTCGACGTCGAGGTGCTCGAGCGCCTCGTCGAGGGAGCGCACCCACACGAGGTCCACCGGGAGGCCGGCGTCGCTCAGGTGCTCCCGCACGAGGAGCGCGTCGCCGTCGTCGTCCTCGACCAGGAGGATCCGGACCACACCGTCGCGGGAGCCGACGGGACCGGGCGTGGCGGTGCCGCGGGCGTCGTCGCCCGCGGTCGTCGCGTGGGTCACGGCTCTCCTCTCGTCGGGCTGGGGGAAGCCTAGGCCCCGCGACGCCCTCGCGCGTCCCGCGTCGTCGCAGGTTCGCGAGCCGTGGCGTGCGGGGCGGTGCGAGGCGGCGCGGTCGTGGCGGATAATGGACGGCCGCTTTCGGCGCCGGTCGACCCGACCGGGTGAACGAGCGGCAGGTTCGAGCGGAGCACCGTTCCGCGGACGGAGGATCGCGCACGTGGCAGGTATCGAGGCAGAGCTCGCCGCCGAGCAGCGGACGGTCGACGGGCTCTACGCGCGGCTCGACGACCTGCGGGCGCAGACGCGCGACCGCCTCGCCCGGGTCCGCCGGTCGGGACCGTCGGGCTCGCCGCAGAACCGCAGCGAGCGCGACGCCTTCGCGACGCTCTACGAGGACCGCGTCGCGCAGCTCGAGGCCGTCGAGGAGCGCCTCGTGTTCGGCCGGCTCGACCTCGAGGACGGCGTGCGGCGCTACGTCGGTCGCATCGGGCTGACCGACGAGGAGCAGTCTCCGCTGCTCACCGACTGGCGCGCACCCGCCGCGCAGCCGTTCTACCGGGCCACCGCGGCCCAGCCCGACGGCGTGGTCCGCCGGCGGCACGTCGTCACGCGCGGACGCACGGTCACGGGCGTCGAGGACGAGGTGCTCGACCTCGACCTCCTCGCCGACGGTGACGACGCGCGCCTGTCGGGCCTGTCGGGCGAGGGCGCGCTGCTCGCCGGGCTCGCGGCCGGGCGCACGGGCCGGATGGGCGACATCGTCGCGACCATCCAGGCCGAGCAGGACCGCATCATCCGCGACGAGCTGCACGGCGCGCTCGTCGTGCAGGGCGGCCCGGGCACGGGCAAGACGGCGGTCGCGCTGCACCGTGCCGCCTACCTGCTCTACGCGCACCGGCGCGTCCTCGAGCGCTCGGGCGTCCTGCTGGTCGGTCCGAGCCGGACCTTCCTGCGCTACATCGACCAGGTGCTCCCGGCGCTCGGCGAGACCGGCGTGGTCACGACGACCGTCGCCGAGCTCGTGCCGGGGCTCGTCGCGACGGGGACGGAGCCGGAGGCGGTCGCCGAGCTCAAGGGGCGCGCGGTCATGGCCTCGGTCGTCGCACGCGCCGTGCGCGACCGGCAGCGCGTGCCCGCCGAGCCGACGACCGTGCGCGTCGACGGGCGGACGATCGTGGTGCGCCCCCAGGACGTCGCGTCCGCGATCGCGCGCGCTCGCCGCAACCATCGGCCGCACAACCTCGCGCGCGTCGGCTTCGTGCGCGACATGCTCGCGCGGCTCGCCGAGCAGTACGTCCAGCAGCTCGGCGGCGAGATCCCGGCCGACGAGCGGGGCGAGATCCTCGAGGAGCTGCGCACCACGCGCGAGATCCGCATCGCGCTCAACCTCGCGTGGATGCCCCTGACGCCGGAGAAGCTCCTCGCGGACCTGTGGGCCAAGCCGTGGCGGCTCGAGTCCGCGGCACCGCAGATGTCCCCCGCGCAGCGCCGGCTGCTCGCGCGCGACCCCGACGCGCCGTGGACGCCAGCCGACGTGCCGCTGCTCGACGAGGCCGCGGAGCTGCTCGGCGAGGACGACCAGGCCGCTCGCGCGCAGGCCAGGGCCGCCGCGGAGCGGCGCCAGTCGGAGCTCGAGTACGCCCGCCAGGTGCTCGAGTCCACCGGGAGCGGTGCGCTCGTCTCGGCGGAGATGCTCGCCGACCGGTTCGCGTCGTCGGGGCCCGCGCTGACCACGGCGGAACGCGCGGCGGCCGACCGGAGCTGGACCTACGGGCACGTCGTCGTCGACGAGGCGCAGGAGCTGTCCGCGATGGCCTGGCGCGCGCTGCTGCGCCGCGTCCCGACGCGCTCGCTCACGATCGTGGGCGACGTCGCGCAGACGACGGCCGCCGCGGGTGCGCGCGACTGGGCGCGCATGCTCGACCCCGTGCTGCGCTCGTCGTGGCGGCTCGCGGAGCTCACCGTCAACTACCGGACGCCGGCCGTCGTCGCGGACACCGCGCGTCGCGTCGCCGTCGCCGCGGGCCTGCCCGTCAGCCCGCTGACGTCCGCGCGTGACGTGCCCGACGCGCTTGTCGTGGAGGGCGTCGGGTCCGACGCCCTCGGCGCGTCGGCCGCCCGGTACGCGGAGAAGGCGGTCACCGAGGTGAGCGACGCCTCGGGCGCCGGCCGCGTCGCGGTCGTCGGGACGCCCGCGCACCTGACCCGCGTGCACGAGGCGCTGCGCGACGCCGGGACCCCCGCGGTGCTGGGCGCCGGCGCGTCGAGCGCCGACCTCGACGCACCGCTCGTCCTGCTGACGCCGCGCGAGGCGAAGGGCCTGGAGTTCGACGTGGTCGTGCTCGTGGAGCCCGCCGACGTCCTCGCCGCGTCGGCAGGCGACCTGTACGTCGCGATGACCCGGCCGACGCGCGCGCTGCGCGTGCTGCACAGCACCGCGCTGCCCGCCGGGTGGACGACGCGCTGACGCGTCGCCGCCGCCGGGCGGAGCGTGTCCGAGGACCGGACCGTCTTGGGTCGCGGGCCGGACCGGGCGCACCATAGGGGCGTGCCCAAGGCCCTGCTGCTCGAGAACCTCCACCCGCAGGCGCGCTCGATCCTCGAGTCCGCCGGCTACGACGTGACCACCCGCACGGGTGCGCTCGACGAGCACGAGCTCGTCGAGGCCCTGGAGGGGGTCCAGCTCCTCGGCATCCGCTCCAAGACGCACGTCACGTCCGCGGTGCTCGAGCAGGCGTCAGACCTCGTCGCCATCGGCGCGTACTGCATCGGGACCAACCAGATCGACCTCGCCGCGGCCGCGTCGCGCGGCGTCGCGACGTTCAACGCGCCGTTCTCGAACACGCGCTCGGTCGTCGAGATCGCGATCTCCGAGATCATCGCGCTGACCCGCCGCCTCACCGAGTTCGACAAGGCCATGCACGACGGCGTGTGGAACAAGTCCGCGACCGGCGCGCACGAGGTCCGCGGCCGCACGCTCGGCATCATCGGCTACGGCAACATCGGCACCCAGCTGTCGGTGCTCGCCGAGAACCTCGGCATGTCCGTCGTCTTCTACGACACCGCCGAGAAGCTCGCGCTCGGCAACGCGCGCCGGATGGACACGCTCGACGAGCTCCTCGAGGCTGCCGACATCGTGACGCTGCACGTCGACGGCCGCAGCGGCAACGCGGGCCTGTTCGGCGCCAAGCAGTTCGCGCGCATGCGCCCCGGCTCGGTGTTCCTCAACCTCTCGCGCGGTTTCGTCGTCGACTACTCCGCGCTGCGCGACGCGATCGTGTCGGGCCACGTGAGCGGTGCCGCCGTGGACGTCTTCCCGGTCGAGCCCAAGCGCAAGGGCGACCCGTTCGACTCCGAGCTGCGCGGCCTGCCCAACGTCATCCTCACGCCGCACACGGGCGGCTCGACCGAGGAGGCGCAGGAGGCGATCGGGCAGTTCGTGTCGAACAAGGTGCGCGACTACCTGTCGACGGGCTCGACGACGCTCAGCGTCAACGTCCCGAACCTCGCGCTCGACCAGCCCCCGGGCGTGCACCGGCTCGCCTACCTGCACCGCAACGTGCCGGGGGTCCTCGCCGCGGTGAACGCCACGCTCGCCGAGCACGGCGTCAACATCGAGGGCCAGCTCCTCGCGACGCGCGGCGACCTCGGCTACGTGGTCACCGACGCCGGCTCGGCGGTCGACCAGGCCGTCGTCGACGCGCTGTCGTCGCGACCCGAGAGCGTGCGCCTGCGCCTGCTGTCCTGACGCGCCGGCGGGCGGGCCTCGCGGCCGACCCCCTGCACGACGAAGGGCCCCGTCGGTCGTCGACGGGGCCCTACGTCGTGCGGGAGCTGAGGCTCAGGACGAGCCGGACTTGCGCTGGAAGCGGCGCTGGGCCGGTCCCGTCGTCTCCGACCCGTGGACCTGTCCGGTGTTCGTGGAGCCCGCGGCCGTCCGGTGCTGCGCCGCCTTCTTGCGGTCGAGCGCCTCCCGGAACTTCGCCTTGGCGTCCTCGCTCACCGCCTCCGCTGCCGGCTTCGCGCTGTCGTTGCTCATCGGCGTCTCCTCGGTCGTTCTCGGTCCGTCGGCGCACCCGCGGGGGGCGCGTCGGTCCAGCCTCGCGGACGGGGCCCGGCAGCGCCACCCGTTTCCGCACCGACCTGCGCGAGCGTCGAGGAGGTCCAGGACGAGCGAGGTGCTGCGCCTGGCCCTCGCCCGCCCGGGGTACGGTCGGGCCGTGAGCGCTCCCCCGCCCTTGCCGCACCGGCGCGTCGGCGGCCTGTCGTTGCCGGTCGTCTCGCTCGGGCTCTGGCAGAACTTCGGCGACGCGCGCCCGTTCGCGCAGCAGCGCGAGGTGGTCCTGCACGCCGTCGACCGCGGGGTCGTCCACCTCGACCTCGCGAACAACTACGGCCCGCCGCCGTTCGCCGCGGAGGAGACCGTCGGGCGCCTGCTCGCGACCGACCTGCGCGGTCACCGCGACGAGCTCGTCGTCACGACGAAGGCCGGCTACCGCGCGTGGCCCGGCCCCTACGGCGAGCACGGGTCGGCGAAGTACCTCCGGGCGTCGCTCGACGAGTCGCTCCGCCGGCTCGGCGTGGACGCCGTCGACGTGTTCTACAGCCACCGCTACGACCCCGCGACGCCGCTCGAGGAGACGATCGGTGCGCTCGCCGCCGCGGTGCGCGCCGGCAAGGCGGTGCACGTCGGCATCTCGTCGTACTCCGCCGACCGCACGACCGAGGCGCTCGCGGTCGCCGAGCGCCTCGGCGTGCGCCTCGCGGTGCACCAGCCCGCCTACTCGATCCTCAACCGGTGGGTCGAGACGCCCGGGACCGACGGGCGGTCGCTGCTCGACGTCGCCGCCGACGCCGGCATGGCCGTCGTCGCGTTCTCCCCGCTCGCTCAGGGCATGCTCACGTCCCGGTACCTCGACGGCGTGCCCCCCGACTCGAGGGCCGCCCGGGGCGGTCCGCTCCGCCCCGAGTGGCTCACCGACGAGGTGCTCGACCACGTCCGGGCGCTCGACGGCGTCGCACGCGCCGGTGGTCGGACGCTGCCGCAGCTCGCGCTCGCCTGGGTCCTGCGCGACCCCCGCGTCACGTCCGTCCTCGTGGGCGCCCGGACCGTCGAGCAGCTCGACGACAACCTCGCCGCCGCGACCGCGGCCCCGCTCGACGACGACGAGATCGCCGCGGTGGACGCGCACGCCGTGGACGCGGGCATCAACCTGTGGGGGCCGCGGTCGAGCGACCGCTGACGCCGCCCCGGGCGCTCAGGGACGCTCAGGGACGCTCAGGGACGCTCAGGACGCCGGCAGGTGCCGGGACCACCACGCGAGCACGTGCTCGAACCGCTGCTGGCGGTGGCGCGGGCGTCCCGACCGCGTGAGCTCGTGCCCCTCGCCCGGGAACAGCAGGAGCTCCGCCTCGACGCCGCGGCGGCGCAGCTCGACGAACCACCGCTGACCCTGCTCGACCGGGCACCGCCAGTCCTGCTCCGAGTGGATCACGAGCGTCGGCGTCCGGACCTCGCCCACGTGCGCCATCGGCGACTGCGCGGCGACCGCACGCGCTCCGTCGTCGTCGCCGGCGTCGCCCAGGTACTCGAGCCCGAAGAACCACCCGATGTCGCTCGACCCGACGAAGCTCACCGGGTCGAGGAACCCGCGCTCGACGATGGCCGCCGCGAACCGGTCGGTCCGCGTGGTCAGCCACGCCGTCAGGTAGCCGCCGTAGGACCCGCCCATGACGCCGACACGCTCCCCGTCGATCTCGGGCAGCGCCGACGCCGCCTCGAGGAGCGCGAGCACGTCGTCCGTGTCGACGGTCCCGAACGCGCGGTGGATCGCCCGCCCGTGCGCGCGCCCGTAGCCCGACGAGCCGCGCGGGTTGCCCAGCACGACCGCCCACCCCGCGGCGGCGAGCACCTGCACCTCGTCGAACACCGCGTGCGTGTACTGCGCGTGCGGCCCGCCGTGGATCATGAGGATCGTCGGGTACGGGCCCGTACCGTGCCGCTCCGGGTCCGGCGTGACGACCCAGCCGTGCACCGGGTAGCCGTCCGGGGCGGACGTCTCCAGCTCGCGCGGCTCGCGCAGCCCGGTCGCCCGCAGGCGCGACGACAGGTCCGTGCGCGACGTGACGGCGCCTTCCTCGCCGAGCGGGACGGTCAGGACGTCCCCCGCCGACGTGGGGCTTGCCGCCGTGACGACCGCGGACGACGGGGCTCCCGCGGCGACGGCCGCACCCGACACCACGTGCCGCCCTCCGAGGAGCGTGACCAGCGAGCCGTCCGCCCCGACGCGGGCGAGGTGCACTGCACCGCGGTGCTGGACGCCCACGAGCGGACCGTCGGGCGACTCCGCGAGCACGCCGAGGTCGAGGTCGACGGAGTCGGCGTCGGTCAGGCGGGTCGGAGCCGTCGGCGCCTCCCCGGCGACCGGCAGACCGACGCGGAACAGCCCGAGGTGGGCGGCGACGAAGTCGCGGCCGGAGTCACCGAGGTCGGACGCGAGGAGCCACACCGACGCGCCGTCCGTCGACGGTACGGCGACCTCGACAGCCAGCGCGCTCCCCCGGTCCGCGTCCGTCACGGGCACGAGGTCGAGGACGTCCGTCGCCGACGAACCCGCCGGCACCAGAACCGCGTCCCGCCGCAGGTCCTCCTCGCGCGCGGCATGCCGTGCCACGACCGCGACCAGCGCGTCGCCCGACGGGAGCCACCGCGCCCCGCGCACCTCCGCGTCACCGCGCGTGAGGGCCGTGGCGTCCGGGACCTGCGACGTCGCGTCGAGCTGCGCCGGCACGTCGGCGGTGAACGGCACGTCGACGACGAAGACGTGCTGACGCTTGTCCCGTTCGAACCCGACGCCGTCGCCGCGGTACCGGAACGACGTGATGTGGCGGGCGGGCTCTGCCGCGGGGTCGCCACCCGCCACGTAGCGGCCGTCCTCGGGGACGCGCGCGAGGTACGCGACGCGGCGGCCGTCCGGCGAGAACCGGGGTGCGGACACCCCCAGCGGCGCGTCCGTCAGGCGCACGGGCTCGCCGCCCGTCGCCTCGACGACGTACAGCTGGGGCCTGCCCTTCGGCTCCGCACGGCAGAACGCCACCCAGCGGCCGTCGGGCGACACGTCGGGCGACGTGTCGCGGTGCCCTCGCGTCAGCCGCCCCGGCGCCGCCTCCGAGCCGAGCGGGACGAGCCAGAGCTGGCCCGCGTACTCGTCGGTCTCGAGGTCGGGGTGCGTCACCGCGACGATCGCGGCGGACCCGTCGGGCAGCACGGCGGGAGCGGAGGGGACGGAGAGCAGGGGGAGGTCGTCAGGCGTCACCGGACGAACCTACGTGACGAGCAGCGGTGCCTCGCTCGCGTGCGGCGTGCGACCCGACGCCGGACCGCGTCGGCTGCGGACCGCGTCGACCGGGGCGACCGTCGGGGGGCAACCGCCGGCCCTCCGGATCGGGCGAGGCAGCGCGCGCATCGCGCGGACGGGACGTGAGCTCAGGCGGTCGGGGCCGGCGTGGCCGGGTCCGCACCGGAGGCGATCGCGTCGGCGCCCCGGTCGTCGTCGCCGACCCGCCCCTCGCGGTCCGCGCGCAGCACCGTGATGGCCGCCTCGAAGTCCTCGAGCGAGTCGAACGCCTGGTACACGCTCGCGAACCGGAGGTAGGCCACCTCGTCGAGCTCGCGCAGCGGTCCCAGGATCGCGAGCCCGATCTCGTAGGCGTCGATCTCCGCCGAGCCGGACGCCCGCAGCGTCTCCTCGACGCGCTGCGCGAGCAGTGCGAGGTCGTCCTCGCTCACGGGGCGTCCCTGGCAGGCCTTGCGGACGCCGTTCGCGATCTTCTCGCGGCTGAACGGCTCGGTGACGCCGGAGCGCTTGACCACGGAGAGGCTCGCGGTCTCGACCGTCGTGAACCGGCGGTTGCACTGCGGGCACTGGCGCCGGCGACGGATCGACGCGCCGTCGTCCGACGTGCGGGAGTCGACGACGCGGGAGTCCGGGTGTCGGCAGAACGGGCAGTGCACCGCGATGTCTCCTCGCTGTCAGGGGCAGCGAGGCGCCTGCCCCGCTCGTCCTCGTCCCGGCGACGCTAGGACACCGCCCCACGGCGTCGCAAGGCACATGCTCTCCACCACTCGTCCGACCGCGTCGCTCGGCGCGAGGTACGTCGCCCGCCCACTCCGGGTGCGTGCCCGGACCACGCACGGAGGCGGCCGCTGCTCGCGGCCGCCTCCGTCGGGACGCTCGCGTCCCGGGCCTCGGACCGACCTACCTCGGTCCGCGCGATGCCGTGTCGCGCGACGGTGCCCGGCACCGCGGTGCCCGCCTTCCCCACGGGCACGGCCCGGCTCACGAGCGGGGCAGCAGGATCTCCTGGCCCGCCATGAGGCCTGCGCTCGGCAGGTCGTTGAGACGGACGAGCTCGAGCACGACGTCCCGGACGTCCTCACCCGGGCTCGCGACCTGGGCAGCCAGGCCCCACATCGTCTCGCCCTCGAGGACGACGTGCCGCGTGACCTCGACCGCCGAGCTCGACGGACCGTCGGCCGTCGCCTTCGCCGCGATCGCCGAGACCCCGATCGCGAGCAGGAGGCCCAGCACCACGACGACCAGGCGACCGCGCGCGGTCAGCACGAGGGGCGCAGGACGGGATCCCGCGACGAGCCGGTCGTCGCGCGCGGAGCCCGACCCGTCTCGCCCGCGGGCGACGGCGGGCTCGCCGCGCCGCGCACCGCGCGACACCGGGACCGCCGACGACCGCACGACCCGCAGGTCCGGACGCACCGCTCCCGGCCGCGCCGGCGACAGCACCGCAGCGCTCATGTCGTCTCTCCGCTCCGTCGTGTTCGAACGCCTGTTCGTCGAACGTCTGTACGATGTCTACCACCAGGGTGCGACACGCGTCCAGAGAAGATCGAACAGATGTTTGATCTCGCTGCTCGCACTCCCTAGGCTGGCCGCGCAGGACAAGCGCACCACCGACCACTGACATCGCCCCCGACCGGCAGTCCCGCGGCACGTCAGCAGGGGTGCGCACGTCCGCACCGAGCAGGCGGCGACCGGCCGACGACGTCAGGAGGGCTGCAGTGAGCACGAGCGGGGACACCACGACCGGCACACGGGACCGGGTGGCGAGCGTCCACGCCCTCCCCGACGGGCCGGACGGCCCGGACGGCCTCACCGCACGACAGCGGCTCGTCCTCGACACCATCCGCGCGTCGGTGGAGTCGCGCGGGTACCCGCCGAGCATGCGCGAGATCGGCGAGGCGGTCGGCCTCACGAGCCCGTCCAGCGTCAAGCACCAGCTCACCGCGCTCGAGCGCAAGGGCTACCTGCGGCGCGACCCGAACCGCCCGCGCGCGATCGAGGTCGTCCACCCGGACGACTCCCGGGGCGTGTCGACGTGGACCGCGCCCGACGGCACCCGCACGCCGTTCTCGGCCCCGGTAGGCACGGAGGACGAGCGGGTCCCGAGCCCCTCGTACGTGCCGGTGGTCGGTCGCATCGCCGCCGGCGGGCCGATCCTCGCCGAGCAGGTCGTGGAGGACGTCTTCCCGCTGCCCCGCCAGCTCGTGGGCGACGGTGAGCTCTTCCTGCTCCGCGTCGCGGGCGACTCGATGATCGACGCGGCCATCTGCGACGGCGACTGGGTCGTCGTGCGCCGGCAGCCGGTCGCCGAGAACGGCGAGATCGTCGCCGCGATGATCGACGGCGAGGCGACCGTCAAGACCCTGCGCCGCGCGGACGGGCACGTGTGGCTCATGCCGCACAACACCGCCTACGCGCCCATCGTCGGCGACGAGGCGACCATCCTCGGCCGGGTGGTCTCCGTCCTGCGCAGCCTCTGACGCCGACGGCCCACCGAAGGGCGCACACCCGCCGACCGCCGGAGCGGTCAGGCCCGGAGCGCGGCCGCGAGGTCGCCGGCGCGACGAGTCGGAGCGCGCGGGCGCCTCGGCTCCGCGCCGCTGCGCGTGCGACTCCGCGAGGTGCGGGCGACGCTGGTCCGGGGTGAGGACGACGCCCCCGGCCTCGACCGAGGAGGAACGATGCCCGGACGCATGCGGGACCCCGGACCCAGCGTGAAGGACGCGAAGCTCTACGAGCGGCTGCGCGACGAGGGCAACAGCAAGGAGAAGTCGGCGCGCATCGCCAACGCCGCCGCCGGCTCGTCACGGTCCTCCGTCGGACGCAAGGGCGGCAGGTCGGGCGACTACGACGACTGGACCGTCGACGACCTGCGCAAGAAGGCGGCAGACGTCGGCATCGAGGGACGGTCGCGCATGCGCAAGGCGGAGCTCATCCGCGCGCTGCGCTCGCACTGACGGTCACCGGACCCGGGGGGTTGCGCGGGCGGGCGCCCGCGCAACCCGTCGCGTCACCACCTCACGGCGTCCGCGCGCCCGCTGCGCGCCGCGACGCCGTGAGGTGGTCGCGGGTCAGCGTCCGCAGGTCAGAAGCCGAACTGGCGCGCGACGTCCTTGACGGCCTCGGCGGAGCGGCGCAGGCCGGCGAGCTCGTCGGCGGACATCGGCACGGCGAGCCGGTCCTCGACGCCCTTCGCGCCGACGACGGCGGGCACGGAGAGGCACACGTCCGAGATGCCGTAGTAGTCGTCGAGCAGCGACGAGACCGGCAGGATGCGCGACTCGTCGTTGAGGACGGCCTCGATGATCCGGGAGCCGGCGAGCGCGACGGCGTAGTTGGTGGCGCCCTTGCCCTCGATGATCTGGTACGCGGAGTCGACGACCTCGCGCGCGATCCGCTCGCGCACCTCCGACGTGAGCGCGCCGCCCCGACCGCCGAGCCCGTTCCACTCCAGCAGCGGCACCGCCCCGATGCTCGCGGAGCTCCACAGCGGCAGCTCGCTGTCGCCGTGCTCGCCGGCGACGTAGGCGTGCACGTTCTGCACCGCGACACCGGTCTCGCGCGCGATGAGGTAGCGCAGCCGCGACGAGTCGAGCACGGTGCCGGAGCCGAACAGGCGCGACGGCGGGAGGCCGGAGATCCGCAGCGACGCGTACGTCACGACGTCGACCGGGTTGGTGACCATGACGTAGGTCGCGTCGGGCGCGACCTCCACGACCGCCGGGAGCACCTTGCGGACCAGCGAGATCGTCGCCTCGGCCAGGTCGAGGCGCGTCTGCCCGGGCTTCTGCTTCGCGCCCGCGGTGAACATCACGACGTCGGCGTCGGCGCACACGGCGATGTCGTCGGACCCCACGACCTGTGCCATCGGCATGAACTGGATGCCGTGGCCCAGGTCGAGGGCCTCGGCCTGCACCTTGGCCTTGTTGATGTCGTAGAGCGCGACGGTCCGGGCCGCGCCGCGCATGAGCGCGGCGTACGCCATCGTCGAGCCGACGGCACCCGCCCCCACGATCGCCAGCTTGGACGTGCGGCGACGCGGGACGTGCGGCGTCACGGCGTCGTCGAGGTCAGGGGTCTCGGTCATCGGTCTCTCCGGCGTCGTCGTGCGACCGCCCGGGCCCGGGTCGGTCGGGGTGCGCGTCGGTGCCGGTCGAACCCCCGGCACCGCACGTCGGCGCAGTTCCGAGGCTAGTCCGACCCGGTGAGGCGGCGCAGGGCGGACACGGCCACGTCGCGTTCGGTCGTCCGCCAGAAGCCCGGCAGCGACCGCGCGAGGAACTCGCCGTAGCGGGCCGTGACGAGCCGCGGGTCGAGGACCGCCACGACGCCGCGGTCCTCCGTGGTCCGCACGAGCCGTCCGGCGCCCTGGGCGAGCAGGAGCGCGGCGTGCGTCGCCGACACCGACATGAAGCCGTTGCCGCCGGCGGCCGCGACCGCCTCGGTCCGGGCCGAGCGCACGGGGTCGTCCGGGCGCGGGAACGGGATCCGGTCGATGAGGACGAGGCGGCACGCCGGGCCCGGCACGTCGACGCCCTGCCACAGCGACAGGGTCCCGAAGAGGCAGGTGGGCTCGTCGGCCGCGAACTGCGCCACGAGCGTCGGGAGCTGGTCGTCGCCCTGCAGCAGCACGGGCACGTCGAGACGCTCGCGCATCGCGAGCGCGGCCGCGGTGGCGGCCCGGCGCGACGAGAACAGCCCCAGCGTGCGACCGCCCGCGGCGCGCACGAGCGCCTCGATCTCGTCGAGCTGCGCGTCGGTCGCGGGCTCGCGGCCCGGCGGCGGGAGGCGGCGCGCGACGTACAGGATCCCCTGCCGGGCGTAGTCGAACGGGCTGCCGACGTCGAGGCCGTGCCACGTGAGCGGACCCGCCTCGTCGACAGCGGTGCGCGTTCCGTCGTCCGCCGGCGTCGCCGCGGCGTCGTCGTCCCCGGGCGAACCCGGCAGCCGCGACGGCCCCACCGGCTCGGCGTCGGGCCGCACCTCGAGGCCCACGGAGCGCGCGACCGGGTCGAAGGAGCCGCCGAGCGACAGCGTCGCCGACGTCAGCACGCCCGTGCGCCCCGCCAGCAGGTTGGTGCGGATCAGCCCGTTCACGGCGAGCGGCGCGGCGTGCAGGCGTGTCAGGACGCCCCCGCGCCGGTCCTCGCCGCGCGCGCACCACAGCACGGTGTGCCGGTTGTCCTCCGGGTCGGCGGCCATGCGGTCGGCCACCTCGAAGAGCGCGAGCATCGCCGACGCCGCCATCTTGAGCCCGCCGTCGGGGGCCGCCGGCCGGCCGGCCGTCGAGTCGGGCTTGAGCGCGCTCAGCAGCGTGCGCGACGCGTCGCGGACCGCGGCGACCGCGTCGCGTGCGGCGTCGGGCAGGCCGTCGGGGAACCGTCCCTCGGGGAGCTCGACGAGCACCGCCGCGAGCGCCTGCGCGGCCGCGTCGAGGTCGGTCGTCGGCACTCCCCCGTGCCGCCGTGCGAGACGCGCGGCATGGTCGACCGTCGCGAACGACAGGTCCGACGTCGCCTGCGCGGTCACGCGGTCCGTGAGCTCGTGGGCCTCGTCGACGACGAGCACGTCGTGCTCCGGCAGGACCCCGGGCGAGCCCGACGCGGCGATCCCGAGCATCGCGTGGTTCGTCACGACGACGTCGGCCTCCCGCGCCGACGCGCGTGCGCGCTCGGGGAAGCACTCCTCGATCATCGGGCAGCGCGTTCCGAGGCACTCGAGCGACGTCACGGACACCTGCCGCCACGCGCGGTCGGTCACGCCCGGGACGAGGTCGTCGCGGTCGCCCGTGTCGGTCTCCTCGGCCCACTCGCGCAGCCGCAGGACCTGCTCGCCGAGCGACTCGCTGCCGTCGCGCCGCCCGGCGCCGGCGGGTGCAGGGTGGTCGGCGGCGCCCGCGTGGTCGCCGAGGTCGAACAGCGTGCCCGGCTCGTCCTCCGGGTAGCCGCCCGCGACCTTGTGCACGCAGAGGTAGTTGTGCCAGCCCTTGAGGAGCGCGATGTGCGGCTTGCGCGGGAGCCGCGGCGCGAGCGCGTCCGCGACGAGCGGCAGGTCGCGCGTGACGACCTGCCGCTGCAGCGCGAGCGTCGCGGTCGAGACGACGACGTGCTCGTCCGCGAGGACCGCGTGCCGGACGGCGGGGACGAGGTACCCGAGCGACTTGCCGGTGCCGGTCCCCGCCTGCACGAGCAGGTGCTCGCCCGTCTCGAGCGACCGTGCGACGGCCTGCGCCATCGTGTGCTGACCGTCGCGGCGGGCGCCGCCGAGGGCGCCGACGGCGAGGTCCAGGAGGTCGTCGACCGTCGGTTCCGCATCGGGCACCGCGACAGCGTAGTCGCGGTCACCCACGGCTCCGGTCAGGCGGTCCGGACCGCCGCGGCGTTGAGCTCGGACGCGAGCTGCGAGTCGACGCGGGCGCGCAGCGCGGTGCCCTGCGCCGTGTGCTCCTCGTGGTCGATGTCACCGTGCTCGTGCACCCGGCTGACCAGGTCGCCACGGTCGTACGGGACCACGACGTCGACGGCCACACCGGGCCGCGGGAGCTGGTCGGCGATGAGCGCCTGGAGCTCCGCGATCCCCTCGCCCGTGTGGGCCGAGACGACGACCGAGTGCACCTCGCGCGACCGGAGCCGGGTGATCGCCTCGTCGGACGCGCGGTCCGCCTTGTTGAGGACGACGATCTCCGGCACGTCCATGGCGCCCGGGATGTCGGCGAACACGTGCCGCACGGCCGCGATCTGCCCCTCCGGGTCCGGGTGGGACGCGTCGACGACGTGCAGGATGAGGTCCGCGTCGGCGACCTCCTCGAGCGTCGACCGGAACGCCTCGACGAGCTGGTGCGGGAGCGCCCGCACGAACCCGACGGTGTCGGCCAGCGTGTAGACGCGGCCGTCGGTGGTCTCGGCGCGCCGGACCGTCGGGTCCAGCGTCGCGAACAGCGCGTTCTCGACGAGGACGCCGGCGTTGGTCAGCCGGTTGAGCAGCGACGACTTGCCCGCGTTCGTGTACCCGGCGATGGCGACCGACGGGATCGCGTTCTTGCGGCGCGACGCGCGCTTGGTGAGGCGCGCCGGCTCCATCGCGGCGATCTCGCGGCGCAGCTTGGCCATCCGGTTGCGGATCCGCCGGCGGTCGAGCTCGATCTTCGTCTCACCGGGACCACGCGAGCCCATGCCCGCGCCGGCGCCGCCGACCTGGCCACCGGCCTGCCGGGACATCGACTCGCCCCACCCGCGCAGGCGCGGGAGCAGGTACTCGAGCTGCGCGAGCTCGACCTGCGCCTTGCCCTCCCGGGACTTGGCGTGCTGGGCGAAGATGTCGAGGATCAGCGCGGTCCGGTCGACGACCTTGACCCGCACGATGTCCTCGAGCGCGCGCCGCTGGGACGGGGCGAGCTCCCCGTCGACGACGACGGTGTCCGCGCCGACCGACGCGACGAGCATCGCGAGCTCGGCGGCCTTGCCCGACCCGAGGTACGTGCCCGGGTCGGGTGTGCGGCGACGCTGGATCACGCCGTCGAGGACCTGCGACCCGGCTGTCTCGGCGAGGGCCGCGAGCTCGCGCAGCGAGACCTCGGCGTCCTCCGCGGTGCCCGTGCCCCAGACGCCGACGAGCACGACCTTCTCCAGGCGGAGCTGGCGGTACTCGACCTCGGTGACGTCCTCGAGCTCGGTGGACAGGGCCGCGACCCGGCGCAGCGACGTGCGCTCCTCGAGGTCGAGCTGGTCCCCGTCGTACGTGGAGTGGACGGTGCCGCCGTCCTGCAGCGCGGTGCCGGCCCGGGCGAGCACACGCGCGACGACGTCATCGGCGACGTCCTGCACGGAGCGAGGCTCGTACGCCTCGGTCTCGTGGGTGGTGTGCTGCGGGTCGTTCACGCGGTTCCTCTCGGATCGGCTTCGTCGGCTGCTCTTCCAGGGTCGCACGCGCTTCCCCGGCGTGCGATCCATTTCGCTGCGGGCCGAGCGCTGCCCGGTAGGGTCGCCCCGTGAGCGGGCAGGAGCACTACTTCACCGCGCAGCCCGCGTCCCCGGCGGACCTGCGCACGCTGACCGTCGAGCTCGCCGGGCGACCGGTGCAGGTGCAGACGGCGGGCGGCGTCTTCTCCCCCGACCACGTCGACCACGGCACGCAGGTCCTGCTGCGGGCGGCCCCGCCACCGCCGGCGACCGGCGACCTGCTCGACCTCGGCTGCGGCTGGGGTCCCGTCGCGCTGTCGCTCGCGCTCGAGTCGCCCGACGCGCGCGTGTGGGCCGTCGACGTCAACGAGCGGGCGCTCGACCTGGTCCGGCGCAACGCCGCGACGCTCGGCCTCGGCAACGTCGTGGCGGCCCTGCCCGACGACGTCCCCGACGACGTGCGGTTCGCGACGATCCGGTCCAACCCGCCGATCCGCGTCGGCAAGGACGCGCTGCACGAGCTCCTGCTGCGCTGGCTGCCACGGCGTGCCGCGGGCGGCGACGCCCACCTCGTCGTCGGGAAGAACCTCGGTGCCGACTCGTTGCAGCGCTGGCTCGCCGCGACGCTCGGTGACGGGGTCGTGGTCGAGCGGGCCGCGAGCGCGAAGGGCTTCCGGGTCCTCGTCGTGCGGGACTCCTGAGGCGGACGCGGGGCACCCCTGGGCCGGCCGTCCCGCCCGTCAGGAGGAGGCGACCTCGGGAGCCGGCGCGGCCGACGCGTCGGCGACCGCCGCGCGGAGCTGAGCGAGCGACGGCACCCCGGAGGCGCGCCGACGGACGCGTCCGGTCGCGTCGAGGACCAGGACGGTGGGCGTCGAGGTGATCGCGAGCCGCTCGCCCAGCGCGAGGTGGTCCGCGACGTCGAGGTCGACGTGCGTCACGCCGCCCTCCGTGCGCAGCGCGTGCTCCACGACCTGGCGGGTGCGTCGGCACGGCACGCAGAACGTGCTGGAGAACTGCACGACCGTGGCGCGCGCGCCGAGGGGTGCACCGCCCAGGTCGTCGGAGGTCAGCGTGACGTCCGACGACGGCGCGACCCGCGGACCGCGGAGGGCCGGGGCGACGCCCGTCGCCGGCGCGTCCCCCGGGCCGTGCGTCGTCCGCGCGGCCTCGGTCATCGACCCGTGGCCCCCGCGACGGCGGCGAGGTCGACCGTCGCGGTCGCGACGAGGACGGCCGGTCCGGCGAGCTCGACGTGTCCGTCCGCGAGCGCGGTGACGCGCACGGTCCCGCCGGGCACGTCCACGAGCCAGACGTCGGGCGCGCCCGCGCCGGCCCAGGTGCGGACGGCCATCGCAGCCGCGCACGCGCCCGTGCCGCACGACCGCGTCTCCCCCACACCACGCTCGTGCACGCGCATCGCGACGTGCCCGACGAGGGTGCCGTCGGCGGCGCGGTCCTCGGTGAGCGGCACGACGAGCTCGACGTTGGTGCCGTGCGGCGGCACGGGCCGGACCTCGGGCGGACGCGTGAGGTCCGCGGCGGCGAGCTCGTCGGGGCCCGCGAGCGCGAGGACCGTGTGCGGGTTGCCGACGTCGAGCGACAGCGCGGGGCGGACGTCGTCGAGGCCCGGGACGTGCACCTGCGCGTCGAAACCGGCCTGCACGGCCTCGTCGCCGCCGGGGACCGACCAGCGGCCCATGTCGACCGCGTACCAGACGTCGTCGTCGAGACCGGCCGGCACCGGCACGCGGCGCACGCGGCGCACGCCGGCCCGCGTGCCGAGGACGAGCTCGTCCTCGGCGTCCCACAGGCCGAGGCGCTGGGCGAAAGCCGCGAAGACGCGCACGCCGTTGCCGCACATCTCGGCGACCGAGCCGTCGGCGTTGCGGTAGTCCATGAACCAGGTCGCGGCCGGGTCCTCGGCGAGCACCGCGGCACCCTCGGGCAGCAGCCGGCTCGCGACGAGACGGATGACACCGTCGCCACCGAGCCCGGCGCGGCGGTCGGCGAGCTCGCGTACGAGCGGCGCCGTGAGGTCGAGCAGGCCGTCGCGGTCGTCGACGAGCACGAAGTCGTTCTGCGTACCGTGGCCCTTGGTCACCGGGAGCCCGACCGCGAGGGGCAGGTCGGCGGGCGCGTCGGCGGACACGGGGACGGTCGTCATGACCCCAGACTACGGCGCGGTGCGGGGTCGTCGGTGGCCGGTCCGAGCGTGCCGGCGTCGGCCCGGGCGACGAGGTCGAGGGCACGCTCGACGAGGTCCGGGTCCTGCGCGTCGAGCCAGTGCACGCGCGGGTCGCGGCCGAACCAGCCCATCTGCTTGCGGGCGAGCCGCCGCGTGCCCGCGGTCGTCGCGTCGCGGGCCTCCTGCTCCGTGAGCTCGCCGCGCAGCATCGCCGCGACCTCCGCGTACCCCACGGCGCGCGACGCGGTCCGGCCGAGACCGCGCGCGAGCAGGTCCTCGACCTCGGCCACCAGACCCGCGGCCCACATGCGGTCGACGCGGCCGGCGACGCGCGCGTCGAGCGTCGGCCGGTCGCAGTCGAGCCCGATCTGGACGGCCGGCACCTCGTAGACGTGCTGGGGCAGCGACGCCGAGTAAGGATGGCCGGTGAGCGCGATGACCTCGAGCGCGCGCACGACCCGGCGCGCGTTGCGCGGTCCGATGCCCTCGGCGGCGACCGGGTCCGCGGCCGCGAGCTCGGCGTGCAGCGCGCGCGACCCCTCGCGCTCGACGCGCTCCTCCAGCCGGGCGCGCAGCTCGGGGTCCGTGCCGGGGAACTCCATGTGGTCCAGCAGCGCGCGCACGTAGAGGCCGGACCCGCCGACCGCGACCGCGCGCGCACCCCGCGCGTCGAGGTCGGTCAGCGTCGCGCGTGCCCGCTGCTGGTAATCCGCGACGGTCGCGTCCTGGGACGGCTCGAGCACGTCGAGGAGGTGGTGCGGGACGCCGCGGCGCTCGTCGACGGGGACCTTCGCCGTGCCGATGTCCATGCCGCGGTAGAGCTGCATCGCGTCGGTGTTGACGACCTCCCCGCCGAGCGCGAGCGCGAGCGCGATGCCCAGGTCGGACTTGCCCGTGGCGGTGGGTCCGACCACCGCGACGACCAGGCTCACGGCGCCGTGCCCGTCGACGGGTCGGCGACCCCGGCGGCACCGGTCGAGTCAGCGCCGGCCGCGGAGACGGCGGTCGGGACGCCGGTCGGCGCGGCCCCGGACGGGGTGTCGGTCACCCGCCACAGCGCGGCGACGTGGTGCGCACCGAGCGACACGTCCTCGGCGAGGAGCGTCGCCCCCACGTGCTGAGTCCCGACAGCGCCGAGCAGCACCTGCCACGACGCCCAGCCGGAGACGGCGAGCGCCGACGCGAGCCCGGCGTCGAGGGACGCGATCCGCTCGCGCGCGGCCCGGTCCGCTCGCGCGAGGTCGGCCGTGAGCGACGCGTCGAGCGCCAGCGCGCGCTCGTCGTCGGCCAGCGGGGCGTCAGGACCGTGGCGACCGCTGCCCGACCCGACGACGACCAGCGCGAGCGGTCCCCCGGCCCCGGCGACGAGCGCGGCACCGCGTGCGGCCAGCGCCGCGGCGGACCCGGCGGCGGCGGGGTCGCGCTCGACCTCGACGACGCGCACGGGTCCGTCCCACCCGGCGCGCGCGAGCAGGTGCAGGGCCACGGCGGACGCGACCGCGGGCACGACCGCGGGACCCGCGTCGCCGACGACGACCTCCGGCACGGGCCAGCCGAGCAGCGCGTCGGGGACGCCGACCGCGGTGAGCGAGCCGCGCAGCGTCCCGGTCGGCTCGGCGGCCTGCCGCGCGGGTGCGACGACGACGACCGACGCGGCCCCCGCCACGGCGTGGGCGACCGCGGCGAGCGCCGCGTCGCGGAGCCCGGGAAGAGCGTCGTGGCGGCCGGAGACCCCCGGGACCAGGAGGGCGGTGTCGGGCACCAGGGCCGCGGCGACGAGCATGCCCCCGACCGTATCGGGTGGCGGACGGACGACCGCGGCCCGTGACCGCGCGGCGTCGGCGGGCGCGGGTAGGGTCGTCCGCATGGCACCGTTCGCCGACCGTGCCCGCCGTTGGCTCGCGCGCCGCCAGCGGCCGGTTCGTCACGCCTCGCGCGACGTCGTCGCGCCGGAGCCCACGGACGACGAGCTGCACGAACGCGTCGCCGCGCTGCTGGCCCGCGAGCTGGGCGTCGCCGAGCCCGCCGAGGACGTCCCCACGGCCGTGACGCCCGCGCGGATCGCGGCGTGGATGACGCAGAACCAGTTCAGCTACTTCGTCGACAACGACGGCGACCTGGGCGGCCTGTGGCGCGGCCGGCTGTTCTACTTCTTCCTCTTCGGCGAGAAGGCGGAGATCCTGCAGGTCCGCGGGCAGTGGCACCGCGAGATCGCGATCGAGCGCCTCGAGGAGGTGCTCGACCTGTGCAACGAGTGGAACGCCGACCGGATCTGGCCCAAGGCGTACGTCCGGGTGCGGGACAACGGGCGCGTGCACGTCGTCTCCGAGGTCGCGACCGACCTCGAGCACGGCGCGACCGACGCCCAGCTGAGCCAGATGCTGTTCTGCGGGCTGTCGACCGGCAGCATGTTCTTCGACGCGCTCGACGAGCGCTATCCCGACCCCGCGGGGGTCGCACCATGAGGCAGGAGGCACGATGAGCGGACCCGGCTGGCTGCTGCGGGTCCTCGGCGGGCTGCCCAAGCCCACCAAGCGACCGTCGGCCGACGACGAGCCGCCGCGCCCCCTGACACGGGACCGGATCGGCGACTACCTGCTCGGCCGCGGGTACCGGTTCGTCGTCGACGAGGACGGCGACCTCACCGGGACGTGGGACGGCAGCCGGTTCTGGTTCCTCATGCTCGGCGAGCACCAGGAGATCCTCCAGGTGCGTGGGCGCTGGCACCGCACGTTCGCGCTCGAGCAGCGTGCGGCCGTGGGCCTCGCGGTCAACGACTGGAACCGTGAGCGGATCTGGCCCAAGGCGTACCTGCGCGAGGAGGACGGGGTCATCGCGCTCTACAGCGAGGTGTCCGCCGACTTCGAGCCCGGCGTCACGGACCTGCAGCTCGCGCAGCTCGTCGCGTGCGGGCTCGGCACCGGCGTGCAGATGTTCGCGTCGCTCGAGGGCCTGCTGCCGCGCGACGACGCTCCCCCGCCGGACCTGCCGGACAACTGACCGCCCGTCGTGGAGCGACCGCGCGGGAGCTCAGCCGCGCAGGCCGATCGTCGGCAGCCCGAGCACGACGGGACCCGCCGGAGCCGGTGCACCCGTCCCGCAGGCCGCCCCGGACCCCCCGTGGTCGTGCGCGTCACCGCCGGCCTGTCGGGCCTCCCACGCGTCGCCCGCGCGCGTCCGGCGCACCGCGAACGTGCCGCCCGTCGCGCCCGAGTCGGCGACGAGGTGGTGCGGGGCGCCGTGGGTCACGGTCACCGTCACGACGTCGCCGGGTCGCGGGGCGTCCTGCGGCGCGAGCCCCGCGGGCAGCGCGAGGTGGACGAGCCGGTTGTCCTCGGCCCGGCCGGAGCGACGCTCGGTCGTGCCGTCCTTGCGTCCCTCGCCCTCGGCCATGAGCACGTCGAGGGTGCGGCCGACCTGCGCCTGGTTCTCCTCGAGGGAGATGCGCTCCTGCAGCGCGACCAGCCGCTCGTAGCGCTCCTGCACGACGGCCTTCGGCAGCTGGTCGGGCAGGTCGGCGGCGGGCGTGCCGGGACGCGGCGAGTACTGGAACGTGAACGCGGACGCGAAGCGGGAGGCCTCGACGACGCGCAGCGTCTCCGCGAAGTCCTCCTCGGTCTCGCCCGGGAAGCCCACGATGATGTCGGTCGTGATCGCGGCGTGCGGCATCGCGGCGCGCACGCGGTCGAGGATGCCGAGGAACTTCTCCGAGCGGTACGAGCGGCGCATCGCGCGCAGGATGCGGTCGGACCCGGACTGCAGCGGCATGTGGAGCTGCGGCATGACGGTCGGCGTCGCGGCCATCGCGTCGATGACGTCGTCCGTGAACGCGGCCGGGTGGGGCGACGTGAAGCGCAGCCGCTCCAGGCCCTCGATCGCGCCGGCGGCGCGCAGCAGCTTCGCGAACGCACCCCGGTCACCGAACTCCACGCCGTAGGAGTTGACGTTCTGCCCGAGCAGCGTGACCTCGATCGCGCCCTGCTGCACGAGCGCCTCGACCTCGGCGAGGATCTCGCCGGGCCGTCGGTCACGCTCCTTGCCTCGCAGGTGCGGGACGATGCAGAACGTGCACGTGTTGTTGCAGCCGACGCTGATCGACACCCAGCCCGCGTAGGCGGACTCGCGGCGGGTCGGCAGCGTCGACGGGAAGACCTGCAGCGACTCCGCGATCTCGACCTCGGCGCGCTCGTTGTGCCGCGCGCGCTCGAGCAGGACGGGCAGCACGTCGAGGTTGTGCGTGCCGAACACGACGTCGACCCACGGAGCGCGCTCGACGATCCCGGCGCGGTCCTTCTGCGCGAGGCAGCCGCCCACGGCGATCTGCATGCCCGGGCGCGCGCGCTTGGTGCCCGCGAGGCGACCGAGGTTGCCGTAGAGCTTGTCGGCCGCGTTCTCCCGCACCGCGCACGTGTTGATGACGATGACGTCGGCGTCCTCCGCCGCGGCGTCCTCCGCCGTCGCCGGGACGTACCCGGCCTGCTCGAGCATGCCCGCCATGTGCTCCGAGTCGTGCACGTTCATCTGGCAGCCGAGCGTCTTGACGAGGTAGGTGCGCGGCGACGCGCCGGTGACCTCGGGGGCGAGCGGCGTCGGGGCGGGCAGGGTCGTGGACATCACCGACAAGGGTACGACCCGCCGGACACGCGCCCAGCACCGCCGTGCCGGCCCGCGTCGGCAGGGCGGCGGCCGCCCGTCGCGGACCGCCGTCCAGCAGCCCTCGGCCAGCGCACTTGACTGCGGTGTTGCACAACCGTGACCCCCACGGGTGGCCAGATCGGACGTGTGCCCTCTAGCGTCGTCGAATGGCTGACCTCGCGACGGAACCGTCCCCCACCGCCGCCGACCGCCCCGTCGGGGACCCGCTCGTCGTCCTGACCGGCGTCGACAAGCACTTCGGTCCCCTGCACGTGCTGCAGTCCGTCGACCTGACCGTGCGCCGCGGTGAGGTCGTCGTCGTCATCGGGCCGTCGGGCAGCGGCAAGTCGACGCTGTGCCGCACGATCAACCGGCTCGAGACGATCGACTCGGGCACCATCACGATCGACGGCAAGGAGCTGCCCGCCGAGGGCCGCGACCTCGCGCGTCTGCGCGCCGACGTCGGCATGGTGTTCCAGTCGTTCAACCTCTTCGCGCACAAGACTGTGCTCGAGAACGTCACGCTCGGCCCGACGCGCGCCAAGGGCGTCAAGAAGTCGGTCGCGAGCGCGCGCGCGATGGAGCTGCTCGACCGCGTCGGCGTCGCGAACCAGGCGCAGAAGCTCCCCGCCCAGCTGTCAGGCGGACAGCAGCAGCGCGTCGCGATCGCGCGTGCGCTCGCGATGGACCCCAAGGTCATGCTGTTCGACGAGCCGACGTCCGCGCTCGACCCGGAGATGATCAACGAGGTCCTCGACGTCATGGTCGGCCTCGCACGCGAGGGCATGACGATGCTCGTCGTCACGCACGAGATGGGGTTCGCGCGCCGTGCCGCGCACCGCGTCGTCTTCATGGACGGTGGCCAGATCGTCGAGCAGGCCGACCCCGAGACGTTCTTCACCGCGCCCACGAGCGCCCGCGCCCGCGACTTCCTGTCGAAGATCCTCACGCACTGACCGCACCGAGCCGAACCCCGCCCCCGACCTCCACCCGGACACGATCCGACCCTCTGACCGACACACCGCACGTCCACGCAGAAGAAGGGGACCACCATGCGCGCACGACGACTGGTCGCACTCGCGGCCGCCGCCACGCTCACGCTCGCCGCCTGTTCCAGCGGCGGTGGTGACGACGACACCGACGCCGGCGCCACCGGCGACTCGACCGAGACGACCGGCGGCGCCGAGGGCACGATCCGGATCGGCATCAAGTTCGACCAGCCCGGGCTCGGCTTCAAGGACGGGTCGGACTACACCGGGTTCGACGTCGACGTCGCCCGGACCGTCGCCGAGGCGCTCGGCTACTCCGAGGACCAGATCGAGTGGGTCCAGGCCCCGTCCGCGCAGCGCGAGAACCTGCTGCAGACCGGCCAGGTCGACATGATCTTCGCGACGTACTCGATCACCGACAAGCGCAAGGAGGTCGTCTCCTTCGCCGGTCCGTACTTCGTCGCCGGGCAGGACCTGCTCGTCGCGGCGGACGACGACTCCATCACCGGACCAGAGGACCTCGAGGGCAAGAACCTCTGCTCCGTCACGGGCTCGACGAGCGCGCAGCGCATCAAGGACGAGTACGCGGCGGGCACCAACCTGCTCGAGCAGCCCGGCTACGCCGAGTGTGTCACCGCGCTCACCGCGGGCCAGGTCGACGCGGTCACGACCGACGACATCATCCTCGCCGGCCTCGCCGCCGTCCCCGCCAACGAGGGCAAGGTCAAGGTCGTCGGCAACCCGTTCTCCGAGGAGAACTACGGCGTCGGCCTGCCGATGGACTCCGACAAGTGCGAGGCGATCAACGAGGCCATCACCGCGATGATCGACGACGGCACGTGGGAGGAGCTCCTCGACAAGAACGTCGGCGCGTCCGGCTTCGAGTACAACGCCGACCTCAACCCGCCGGCGCAGGCCGCCTGCGCCTGACCGTGACACCGGGTGGTCCGCGCGGCGACGTCGCGCGGACCACCCGGCCGCATCGCTCCGGGGCCGCACGCCCCCGCCCCGGAGACCCCCTGGACGAGAGGAGTGCCGGTGGACGACGGCACCTGGGCGCAGTTCACGTCGCTCTTCAGCGAGTTCGACGTGGTCGGCGCCTTCTGGGTGAACATCCAGCTGACCTTCTTCGCGGGTGTGCTCGCCCTGGTGCTCGGCACCGCGCTCGCGGTCATGCGGATCTCCCCGGTCCCCAGCCTGCGGTGGGCCGGCTCGACCTACGTGACGCTCCTGCGGAACACGCCGCTCACGATCATCATCGTGTTCTGCGTGCTCGGGCTCTGGGGGCAGCTCGGCATCCAGCTCTCGCAGGACTTCCAGACCAACTTCTTCCGCCTCGCGGTGCTCGGGCTCGCGGTCTACCACGCGGCGTTCGTCTGCGAGGCGCTGCGCTCCGGGGTCAACACCGTGCCGGTCGGGCAGGCGGAGGCCGCACGCGCGATCGGGCTCGGCTTCGGTGCCGCCGCGCGGCTCGTGATCCTCCCGCAGGCGTTCCGGGGGGCCGTCGCACCGCTCGGCAACGTCCTCATCGCGCTCACCAAGAACTCCACGGTCGCCGCAGCCGGCTCCGTGGCCGAGGCGTCCGGCCTCATGAAGACGATGATCGAGTTCCGGCCCGACGTCATCCTGCTGATCTTCTTCACGTTCGCGCTCGGCTTCGTCATCATCGTCGTACCCCTCGGGCTCGCGACGACCTCCCTCTCGCGCCGATGGGCGGTGGCACGGTGAACGAGACCGTCCTGTTCGACGCGGCGGGGCCGCGCACCCGACGGCGCATGGTGTGGATCAACGTCGCCGCGACGCTCGTCGTCATCGCGATCGGGGTGTGGGCTCTCGCGCGGCTCGGTGCCAACGGGCAGCTCGAGCCGAGCCTGTGGACCGTCTTCCTCACGCCGGACCCGTGGGTGGACTACCTGCTGCCGGGCCTGGTGGGGACGCTGCGCGCGGCCGGCATCGCCATCGTGACGTCCGCGGTGTTCGGGCTCGTGTTCGGCCTCGGACGCCTGTCCGCGGCAGCCTGGGTCCGCGCGGTGTGCGGCACGGTGGTGGAGTTCTTCCGCGCCGTACCGGTCCTGCTCATGATGATCTTCTTCTGGCTCGGGCTCGCGCAGCTGCGGTTCTTCGAGCCGAGCGACCTCCCCCTCGTCGCGGTCGTCCTCGCGCTCACGCTGTACAACGGGTCGGTGTTCGCCGAGCTCGTGCGCTCCGGCGTGCACAGCCTCCCGCGCGGCCAGCGCGAGGCCGCACTCGCCGTCGGGCTCGGGCGCGGCCAGTCGCTGCGACTCGTAGAAGTGCCGCAGGCGCTCATCGCGATGCTCCCGGCCATCGCGAGCCAGCTCGTCGTCATCCTCAAGGACACCGCGCTCGGCTACATCATCACGTACCCCGAGCTGCTCGACGCGGCCCGGCGGCTCGGCTCGAGCCAGGGCAACATCCTGCAGTCGCTCGTCGTCGCCGCCCTGATCTTCATCGTCATCAACTACGCGCTCACCCGGCTCGCCGGGCTGCTCGCGGGGCGCGTCGGACGGCGCACCGCGGGGCGCGCGCGCGCCGAGGCACCGAGCCTCGTCGTCTCGACGGGCCGCTGACGGCGAAGCGCAGCGACGGACGCCGACGGTCGACGCCGCCCTGCGCTGCCGGATCCTCTCGGCGGCGACGGGACGAGCCTCGTCACGCGCGCCACACGAGCATCGCGCGGCACGCGCATCGCGCCGTGTACGCACCGCACCGCGTGCGCACGGGACGCGTGCGCACCGCGCCGCGTGAGAACGGTGCCGCGTGAGAACCGTGCCGCGTGAGAACCGTGCCGCACGCGAGCCGCCTCGTCGCGGCGCGCGCCAGACGTTCCCGGCGCTGCTCAGCCGGCGGTCGCGCTCGCGCGCGTCTCGCGCACGACCGTCACCTTGATCTCGCCCGGGTAGGCCAGGTCGCGCTCGATGTGGCGCGCGATCCGGACGGCCAGCTGCGGCAGGTCGGCGTCGACGACCGCCGACGGCTCCACGACGACCCGCACCTCGTGCCCGGCCGACATGACGAGCGCGCGGCGGACACCGTCGTGCTCGCTCACGAGCTGCTCGAGCTTGTCCATGCGCTCGACGTACTGGTCGAGCTCCTCGCGCCGCGCCCCGGGCCGCGCGGCGGAGATCGCGTCGGCGACCTGCACGAGCACCGCCTCGACTGTCTGGGCCGGCACCTCGTCGTGGTGCGCCGCGATCGCGTTCACGACCTCGTCGGACTCCCCCAGCCGCCGCGCGAGGTCCGCGCCCACGGTCGCGTGCGTCCCGGGTACCTCGGCCGTGAGCGCCTTGCCGACGTCGTGCAGGAACGCCCCGCGGCGCGCGACCTCGACGTCGGTGCCCGTCTCCGCGGCGAGCTGCGCCGCGAGCAGCGCGCTCTCAACCAGGTGCTCGAGGACGTTCTGGCCGTAGGACGTCCGCAGCCGCAGGCGCCCGAGGGTCCGGACGAGGTCCGGGTGCAGACCGGCGACGCCGGCACGCTCCGCCGCGTCGTGTCCCGCGGCGTCGGTGCGCTCGTCGGCCGACGCGAGCGCGTCCGCGTACGCGGCCTCGATCCGCTGCGGGTGGATGCGCCCGTCGGCCATGAGCGCCTCGAGCGCGACCTGGGCGACCTCCCGGCGCTCGGGGTCGAAGCACGAGAGCACGACTGCGCCCGGCTGCTCGTCGACCAGCACGTTGACGCCGGTGAGCGCCTCGAAGGCGCGGATGTTGCGCCCCTCCTTGCCGATGATGCGGCCCTTCATGTCGTCCGACGGCAGCGCCAGCGACGTCGTCGAGGCCTGCGCGCTGGTCGCGACCGCGGTCCGCTGGACCGCGGTGGTCACGATCCGGCGGGCGCGCGCCTCCGCCGTCCGGCGCGCCTGGGCCTCGGTGCGCCGCACCTGGGCGGCCGCGTCGTTCGCGGCCCGGTCCACGAGCCGACGGCGCAGCTCCTCGAGCGCGTCCTCGCGCGTCAGTCCGCTGGTCGACTCGAGCTCGGCGAGCGCGTCGCGTTCCGCCTCCACGACGCGCCGTCCGGCGATCGCGTCCGCCTCGGCCAGCCGGGCCTGCGCCTCGCGCTCGGCCGCGGCGAGGCGACGGTCCGCCTCCCGCTGGGCGTCGTCGAGCCGGCGCGCCGCCTCCTGCCGGGCGTCGGCGGCCTCCTCCGCCCGGGCACGCGCCTTGCGGTCGAGCTCCTCGACCTGCGCACGGTCCGAGGCGAGCGCACGCTCGCGCTCCGCGAGCCGCCGCTCGCGGCGGTCGGCGTCGGCGAGGAGCGCACGGGCCTCATCCTTGATGCTCGCCACGTCCTGCTCGGCGCGAGCGCGCTGAGCGGCGGCCTCCCGCCGGGCCACGAGCACGAGGATGAGGGCGACCAGGCACGCGCCGAGCAGCCCGATCACCGTGGCGATGGGACCTGGCTCCACGTGTCCTCCCGTCGTGCGGGGCCCGCGGCGCGCGCTCCCGACCTCTGGCGACATTCTCACCCACCGCGCGCCGCACGTGCTGCACGTTCGCCGCCGACACGTCCGGCGCGAGCGATCTGGTACCCCGCCGCGCGGCGTCACCGGTGTTCTCCGAGCGCGAACAGCGCCGCCGAAGGACTGGCACTCGCGCACCGAGAGTGCTAACACAGGAGATGTAGCCGAACCCGGCGGCAGGTCGCCGGGAAGCACCCGGGTCGCGGGAGGTCCGCGACCCGACGACGAGGAGGTGAGGGGCGTGGCTACCCGTTTCGACCCGTTCCAGGAGATGGACCGGATGCTCGGCCAGATGTTCGCCGCGGACCGCGCGTCGGCGACCATGCCGATGGACCTGTACCGCTCGGGCGACCACTACGTGCTGCACGTCGACCTGCCGGGAGTCGACCCGGGGACGATCGACGTCAACGTCGAGGACCGCACGCTGACCATCCGCGCGCAGCGGTCGGCGCGCACCGAGCAGGACGTGCAGTGGCTCGCCAAGGAGCGGCCCGTCGGCACGTACGCCCGCCAGCTCACGGTGGGCCGCGGCCTGGCGCTCGACTCCATCAGCGCGACCTACACCGACGGCGTCCTCACGCTGACGATCCCCGTCGCGGAGGAGGCGAAGCCGCGCCGCATCGAGGTGCAGCACGGTGCGTCCACCGCGCAGATCGGCACGAGCAGCGAGGCCCACACCTCCGCGTGACGTCGCGGCGCGATCCACGGGCCCCCTCCGGCAGCCCGTGGGACCACGAAGGCCCCCGCGACCACATCGGGTCGCGGGGGCCTTCGCTCGTGCGGGGGTCGTCCGCGCGCAGATCAGTCCAAGTCGGGCTCTGCCAGCCCTGAGGGGTCCACGCCCTCGGTCGCGAGCTCCTCCCGGACGAGGCGCGACACGAGCCCCGGCGAGTAGCCCTTGCGGCCGAGCGCCGCGAACGTCCGACGCGTGCGGGTCGCGGCGTCGAGCCCGACGGTCGAGGCCAGCCGGCGGCGCACCAGGCGTCGGGCGGCTTCTTCCTCGTCGTCCGCGTCGACCTGCTCGAGCGCGCGCTCCGCGTCCTCGTCCGCGACCCCCTTGCGCCGCAGCTCGACCGCGAGCGCCCGACGTGACAGCCCACGCTCGGCGTGCCGCGTCCGGACGAGGGTCTCCGCGTAGGCGACGTCGTCGACGAGACCCACCTCGGTGAAACGATCGAGGACGCGCTCGGCGACCTCCTCGGGCACGTCACGTCGCGCCATGCCCTCCGCGAGCTGCGCTCGGCTGCGCGGCGCGCCGGTCAGCATGCGGAGCGCGATGGCACGAGCGACCGACTCGGGATCGGGCTCCGCGTCCTGTGCGGCGGACCCCGTCGGGGGCGGCTCGCTGCCGCGCCCCCGACGGTGACCCGTGCTCGTGCGGGACAAGCCGCGCCTCAGAAGTCGACCGGCGCCGGCGCGTCCGCGGGCGCGTCGACCCGGGCCCCGACGCCGAGCTTCTCCTTGATCTTCTTGTCGATCTCGTCCGCGAGGTCGGGGTTGTCCTTGAGGAACTTGCGGGCGTTCTCCTTGCCCTGGCCGAGCTGGTCGCCCTCGTACGTGTACCAGGCACCGGACTTGCGGACGAAGCCGTGCTCGACGCCGAGGTCGATGAGGCTGCCCTCGCGGGAGATGCCGACGCCGTACAGGATGTCGAACTCGGCCTGCTTGAACGGCGGCGCCATCTTGTTCTTGACGACCTTCACGCGGGTCCGGTTGCCGACGGCGTCGGTGCCCTCCTTGAGGGTCTCGATGCGGCGGATGTCCATGCGGACGGACGCGTAGAACTTGAGCGCCTTGCCACCGGTCGTCGTCTCGGGCGAGCCGAAGAAGACGCCGATCTTCTCGCGCAGCTGGTTGATGAAGATCGCCGTCGTGCCCGACGCGTTGAGCGCACCGGTGATCTTGCGCAGCGCCTGCGACATGAGGCGGGCCTGGAGGCCGACGTGGCTGTCGCCCATCTCCCCCTCGATCTCGGCCTTGGGCACGAGCGCCGCGACCGAGTCGATGACGATGATGTCGATCGCGCCCGAGCGGATCAGCATGTCCATGATCTCGAGCGCCTGCTCACCGGTGTCCGGCTGCGAGACGAGCAGCGCGTCGGTGTCCACGCCGAGCTTCTTGGCGTACTCGGGGTCGAGCGCGTGCTCGGCGTCGATGAACGCCGCGATGCCGCCGGCCTTCTGCGCGTTCGCCACGGCGTGCAGCGCGACGGTCGTCTTGCCGGAGGACTCCGGCCCGTAGACCTCGATGATGCGGCCGCGCGGCAGGCCGCCGATGCCGAGCGCCACGTCGAGCGCGATCGAGCCGGTCGGGATGACCTCGACCGGCGGGCGCCCCTCGTCGCCGAGGCGCATGACCGAGCCCTTGCCGAACTGGCGGTCGATCTGGCTGAGAGCGGCCTCGAGGGCCTTCTCGCGGTCCTGGGGTGCGGGCATGTTCCACCTCGTCGTTCGAGCAGCGTCCGGCTGCGCCTGCGGGGGCTGGTCTTCGTCGTGGGTGACGCTATGCCCGACCACCGACATGCGGCCGCGTCCCCCGTCAGCCCGTGGACCGGCGCTGCCGGACGGGGGCTGTGGACGGCTCGGCCGTGTCACCCGCGGTCGACACTACCCGAACACGTGTTCGACGGAAGCCGACACGCCGCGCGTGTCGCCGGGTCGTCCCGACGGGCTCCCACGACGCCGCGTCGTCCCGGCAGGGTCAGGCCTGCGCGGCGTGCCCGACGACCTCGACCTGCTCCCCCGGCGCCAGGACGTGCACGCGGCAGCGCGGCGCGTACCGCACCGCGGCGTGCGCGAACGCCGGCCCTGCGCGGTCCATCCACCCCGGCGGCAGGCGGCGCGAGACCGGCGCGTGCAGCGTGCCCCAGTGCACCGGCACGGCCGCCCGGGCGCCGACGACCGCGCACGCACGCGCGGCCTGCGACGGGTCCATGTGGCCGCCGGACAAGCGCGGACCCCATCCGCCCACGGGCACGAGCGCGAGGTCGACGGGGCCGCCGAGCAGCGCCGGGAGGTCGGCCATCGCGGCGAAGGGTGCGGTGTCGCCCGCGAACCACACGCGGCCCGAGGGCGCGTCGACGAGGAAGCCGTGCGCGGTGTTCGGGCGGTGCGGCATGGGCCGGTCGGCGTGCACGGCCGGCGCGAGCTGGATCCGCACGTCCGAGCCCGGGACGGACCACCACACGTGGTCGGGCAGCCCGAGCGCGCCGTCGACGCCGTGCGCGCGCAACCAGCGCGCGTTTGCCGGGGCCGACAGCACGGGCGCGCCGGGCAGCAGGCGCAGCGACCCGAGCTCGGCGTGGTCGTGGTGCAGGTGCGAGACGAGGACGGCGGCGGCACCCTCCCAGTGCGCGGCGTCGGGCGCCTCCCCGCGGCGCCGCAGCAGGCCCGCGTTGCCCCGCAGCAGCGGGTCGGTGAGGATCCGCACCCCGTCGACGTCGAGCGCGACCGTGGCGTGACCGAGCCAGCGCAGCCGCAGCGTGCCGGGTGCCGTCACGGGCGCAGCCCCGCCGCGGTCGCCCACCGCACGAGCTGCGCGTGCACGGCCTCGGCGCCGACGAGCATCGGCCGTGCGCCGACGTCCTCGCGCAGGTCGTCGTCGACGGGCCAGTCCGTCGGGTGCAGCAGCAGGGCGCGGTTCTGGTCGCCTCCGATGCCACCGTGCGACCCCACCTGCCCCTCGAACGCGTGCACGTGCCCGCGGTCGGACACGGTGGACACGAGCAGGAGGTCGCCCGAGTGCGCGAGCCGCGCCGCGCGCACGAGGTCCGCCCGTCCGCGCGGCCCGTAGGGCGCGAGCGGGTCCTCGCCCTCGGGCTCCGCGTCGTCCTGCTCCAGCAGCACGAGCCCGCGCGCGCCGATCGCGACGAGACCCCGGTCACGGGTGTCGACGACGACGACGCCGACGGTCGGGACCGCGGCCAGCCCGACGACGAGCCCCGGCCACCGCTCCTGCAGGTCCTCCAGCGCGAGCCGGTGCTGCGTGCGCGGGAACCAGACGAGCCCCAGGTTGCCGGACCCCACGACCACGACCTCGGGCACGTCGCCCGTGGCGGTCCCCTCCCGCGCCGCGCGCAGGTCCCGCGCGTCGGGGCCGACGACGGTCGACGTCCGACCGCCGCCGAACGCCGACGTCAGCAGCGCGTTGAGCGGACCCCAGTCCTCGCCCGTGCCGCTCTGCACGCCGGGCGCCGCGGGTGCGGCCATGAGCGCCCGGACCGTGTCGAGCAGGCTGCGGCCCTCGACGTCCTCGAACGTCGCCCCCAGCGCCTGCCCGTGGTCGGAGAGCACGACGATCCGGTAGCTCCGCGGCGCGACGGCGCACACGGCCTCGAGCGTGCGCAGGACCCGGTCGAGCCCTTCGAGCGAGCGCATCGACTCCGGCCGGGTGGGGCCGGCGTGGTGCGCGATCTCGTCGTAGTCGACGAGGTCGACGTAGACCGTCGGGTCGCCCCGCATGAGCGCCTCCGCGACGAGCGACGTCGACAGGTCGCGCATGAGGACGTTGGTCACACCGCGCAGCACGACGTACCAGCCGCCACGGGAGATGCGGGGGCGCACGTCGCGCACGCGCTGGCGTCGGGCCTGGTAGAGCTCCTTGACCATCTCCCCGAGCGACAGGCTGACGGCGCGCGCGAGGACGAACGGGCTCGCGAAGAACCGCAGGAACGAGGGCCCGGGACCCAGCCCGGCACGCTCGCCGTCGGGTCCGCGGCTGCGCGTGCGGCTCATCACCACGTACGACGACGCGGCGTCGCCGGAGAACATGGTCGACACCGCGGTGCCGCCGCCCGCGAGCAGGCCCTTGCCCGTCGTGAGGCGCGTCTCGACGAGCGCGGCGTCGACGGGGTGGTTCGTCACGACCAGCCGTCCCAGCCCGCGGTCCCACCAGCGGAACGCCGGGATCTGCGTGGAGTCGCCGTGCAGCAGGCCGGCCTGGCTCGCCGGGGTCGTCGACGGCACGCGCGCCCACCACTGCTCGAGCCGGTGCGTGCCGTCGGTGAGCCAGCGCTGCATCGTCGGCGCGAGCCCGGCCTCGATCGCCTGCTGGAGCACGGGCTCGGCGACGCCGTCGAGCTGGACGACGAGGAGCCCGGCCTGCCGGGCACCGTCGGGAGCCGCACCGGAGCGACGGGCGTGGCGGCGCGCGCGGCGCAGGACGTCGGCGATCACGTAGTCGCTGTCGTTCGCGCCCCAGACCCAGCGCGCGGCGGCCATGACGACCGCGGTGACGACGAGGACGGCGGCGGTCGCCCACGCCGAGTCGAGCTCGATGCCGGGCGCGTACGCGAGCGCGACCCACGCCACGGCCACCTGCACGACGAGCCCGGCGACGAGCGCACCCATCGCGCCGGCCACGGCCGCGAACCAGCGCAGCGGCGCGCGCAGGAGGAGGTCCCCGACCGCGACCGCGAGCGCGACGACCACGACGCCCAGCGGCGACGCGGCGGTGACGCCGTCGACGAGCGCGATCGCGACGCCGAGACCGAGGGCCGTGGTCGCGAGCCCGAGCAGGACGTCGCCCACGTCGGCGAGCGTCGGCACCCACCGGCGGGGCGGGCGGTCGGGGCGCTCGTCGGCGGGCATCGGGCGGTCAGCGCCTCGGCGGGGCGGCGCGGTGCGGGTCGCTGCCCCAGCGGGCCGCGTCGGGGACGCCGAGCGCGTCGCACAGGGCGTGCCAGACGGTCCGGGGCTCCTCGCCGTCGTCGAGCGCCTGCTGCGCGGTCCGGTGGTCGAGCTCGCCGATGACGAGCTCGCGCACGAGCGCGCGACCCTGGGCGCTGCCCAGGACGTCGTCGACCAGATCCCAGAACTCGCGGTACCTCACGGCCCACAGCCTGCCACCCCGCGCGCGCTCCGCCCACACCGTCGGAGGGACGCGCGGGGCGCGGGTGTGGGCGCCGCCTGGCACGATGACGCGGTGGTGCTCTCCCGGTTCTCCGACGCGACGCAGGCGTGGTTCTCCGGCGCGTTCGAGCACCCCACCGCCGCTCAGACCGGGGCGTGGACGGCGGTGTCGGGCGGCGAGCACGCGCTCGTCGTCGCGCCGACGGGCTCCGGCAAGACGCTCGCCGCGTTCCTGTGGGCGCTCGACGGCCTGCTGACGCAGGAGCCGCCCGAGGACCCGGCCGCGCGCTGCCGCGTCGTCTACGTGTCGCCGCTCAAGGCGCTCGCGACGGACGTCGAGCGCAACCTGCAGTCCCCGCTCGTCGGCATCCGGCAGGCGGCGGCGCGGCTCGGTCGGACGCTGCCCGACGTGTCGGTGGGCATCCGGACGGGCGACACCCCGCCCGCCGAGCGCAGGGCGTTCGCGACCAAGCCGCCCGACATCCTCATCACGACGCCCGAGTCGCTCTACCTCGTCCTGACCTCGGCGGCCCGGTCGGGCCTGGCGGGCGTCCGCACGGTCATCGTCGACGAGATCCACGCCGTCGCGGGCACGAAGCGGGGCGCGCACCTGGCGCTGTCGCTCGAGCGGCTCGACGCGCTCCTGGACCGTCCCGACGGCCCGGGACCGGTCCAGCGGATCGGGCTGTCGGCCACCGTGCGGCCGGTCGAGACCGTCGCCGAGTTCCTCGGCGGTGCGCGGCCCGCGGCCCAGGGTGGGCGCACGGTGACCGTCGTGCAGCCGCCGTCGACCAAGCAGATCGAGGTCGACGTCGTCGTCCCGGTGCCCGACCTTACGGAGCTGGGGACGGCGGCGGGCGCCGGCACGCCGCTGCCCGACCTCGACCTCACGGGCGAGGCCGACCGCCCGCTCGCGCGCCCGTCGATCTGGCCGCACGTCGAGGAGCGCGTCGTCGACCTCGTCGCGGACCACCGCTCGACGCTCGTGTTCACCAACTCGCGGCGCGGCGCGGAACGGCTGACGGCCCGGATCAACGAGGTGTGGGCCACCCGGCAGGGCGAGGACGTGCCGGACCCGGGCACGCTGCGGCCTGCGGCCGTCCCCGCGCAGTCCGGGACCGCGGTCGGCGTCGACACGCGCACCGCGGAGACGATCCTCGCGCGCGCGCACCACGGCTCGATGAGCCGCGCGGAGCGCACCCGCACCGAGTCCGAGCTCAAGGCCGGCCGCCTGCCCGCGGTCGTCGCGACGAGCTCGCTCGAGCTCGGCATCGACATGGGCGCGGTCGACCTCGTCGTCCAGGTCGGGGCTCCCCCGTCGGTGGCGAGCGGGCTGCAGCGCGTCGGGCGCGCGGGCCACCAGGTCGGCGCGGTGTCGCGCGGCGTCGTGTTCCCCACGTTCCGGGGTGAGCTCGTCCCGGCCGCGGTCACCGCCGAGCGGATGCGCGGCGGCACGCTCGAGCCGCTGTCCGTGCCGCGCAACCCGCTCGACGTGCTCGCGCAGCAGGTCGTCGCGATGGTCGCGACCGAGGACTGGTCCGTCGACGACCTCGCCGCCGTCGTCCGCCGTGCCGCGCCCTTCTCGACGCTGGGCGACGCGACGCTGCGGGCCGTCCTCGACATGCTCGCGGGCCGCTACCCGAGCGAGGAGTTCGCCGAGCTGCGGCCGCGGCTCGTGTGGGACCGCGTGACCGACACGCTCACGGCCCGGCCCGGCTCGCTCCGGCTCGCCGTGACGAGCGGCGGCACGATCCCCGACCGCGGGCTGTTCGGGGTGTTCCTCGCGAGCGGTGCGACGACGAGCGACGTCCCGGTCGACGCCGAGCGCACGGGCGGACGCGTCCGCGGCGGCCGGCGCGTCGGCGAGCTCGACGAGGAGATGGTCTACGAGTCGCGCGTCGGCGACACGTTCACGCTCGGGTCGAGCACGTGGCGCATCGACGACATCACGCCCGACCGCGTGCTCGTGACGCCCGCACCGGGCGTCCCCGGGCGGCTGCCGTTCTGGAAGGGCGACTCGCAGGGCCGGCCCGCGGAGCTCGGCCGCGCGATGGGCGCGTGGGTGCGCGAGCTCGGCACCCTGCCCGAGCCCGCCGCACGCGCGCGCGTCGAGGCGGCCGGGCTCGACCCGTGGGCCGCCGACAACCTGCTGACGTACCTGAGCGAGCAGCGCGCGGCGACGGGCGACCTGCCCACCGACACCGTGCTCGTCGTCGAGCGGTTCCGTGACGAGATCGGCGACTGGCGCGTCGTCCTGCACTCCCCGTACGGCGCACGCGTGCACGCGCCCTGGGCGATCGTCGTGGGGGCGCGGCTGCGCGAGCGGTACGGCGTCGACGCCGCCGCGATGCACGCCGACGACGGCATCGTCCTGCGGTTGCCCGACGTGATCGGCGACGACGCGTGGGCGGACGGCGGCGACGCGGACGCCGGCCCGGCCGTCGGCCTCGACGACCTGCTGGTCGACCCCGCCGAGGTCCTCGACACCGTCCGCTCCGAGCTCGGCTCGTCGGCGATGTTCGGCGCGCGGTTCCGGGAGGCGGCGAGCCGCGCGCTGCTGCTCCCGCGTCGCCGCCCTGACCGCCGCCAGCCGCTGTGGCAGCAGCGCCAGCGGTCCGCCCAGCTGCTGTCCGTCGCGGCGCAGTACCCGGACTTCCCGATCCTGCTCGAGGCGGTGCGCGAGTGCCTCCAGGACGACTTCGACACCGAGGCGCTCACGACGCTCATGCGCGACGTCGCCAACGGGCGCGTGCGCGTGGTCGAGGTGACGACGCAGCAGCCGTCGCCGTTCGCGCAGGCGCTCCTGTTCGGCTACACCGCGCAGTTCCTGTACGAGGGCGACGCGCCCCTCGCGGAGCGGCGTGCGGCGGCGCTCACGCTCGATCCCACGCTCCTCGCGGAGCTCCTCGGGCAGGGCGGCGAGTCGCAGCTCGCCGACCTGCTGGACCCCGCGGCGGTCGTCCGGACCGAGGCGGAGCTCGCCGGCACCGCGCCCGACCGCCAGGTGTCGTCGCTCGAGGGTCTGGCCGACGTGCTGCGCCGGCACGGTCCGCTGACGGTCGACGAGGCGGCGCAGCGCGTCGTCGAGGACCACCGGGGCGACGTGCCCGCGTGGCTCGACGACCTGGCCCGCGCCCGGCGGGCGATCCGGGTCCGGCTCGGCGGGCTGCCGTCCGAGCGCGCGGAGCAGTGGGCGGCGGTCGAGGACGCCGGGCGGCTGCGCGACGCGCTCGGTGTCGCGCTGCCCGTCGGCGTGCCCGAGGTGTTCACCGAGCTCGTCCCCGACCCGGTGGGTGACCTGCTGCGCCGGCACGCGCGCACGCGGGGACCGTTCACGGCGGCCTCGGCGGCGGCGCGGTTCGGGTTCGGCGTGGCGGTCGTGTCGGACGTGCTGCAACGCATGGAGAGCACGGGCGTGCTCGTGCACGGGCGCCTGCGACCCGACGAGCTCGGCGGGACGGGCGACGAGTTCTGCGACGCGCAGGTGCTGCGGACGCTCCGGCGCCGGTCGCTGGCCGCGCTGCGCGCCCAGGTCGAGCCCGTCGACCCGCAGGCGCTCGGCGTCTTCCTGCCGCGCTGGCAGGGCGTGCAGCCCGTGCGGCTGCCGGGACGCACCGCGGGGACGGCGTCGCTGCGCGGCGTCGACGGGGTCGCGCGTGTCGTCGAGCAGCTCGCTGGTGCGGTGCTGCCGGCGTCGGCGTGGGAGACGCACGTCCTGCCCGCACGCGTCCCCGACTACGCCCCCGGGATGCTCGACGAGCTGACCGCCGCGGGCGAGGTGCTGTGGGCCGGGCACGGCGCGCTCGCCGGGCACGACGGGCTCGTCTCGCTGCACCCGACGTCCGTCGCCGACCTGACGCTGCCGCCCGCGCGCGAGCGCGACGCCGACGACCCGACCTCGACGGTGCTGCACGACGGCGTGCTCGAGGCCCTCGCGGGCGGCGGTGCCTGGTTCCTGCACCAGCTCGTCGAGCGCGTGCGCGTCACGTCGCCCGAGGAGACGCCGCCGTCGTCGACCGACGTCGCGACCGCGCTGTGGGACCTCGTGTGGGCCGGGCTCGTCACCAACGACAGCATCGCGCCGCTGCGCGCGTGGCTCGGCACCGGCACGACGGCGCACCGCACCCGCGCCCCGTCGCCGCGCGGTCGTGCGCTGCGTCCGCGGCTCGGCCTGCGGGCGGGTCTGCGCGCGTACGCCGCGGACGGCGGGCCGGCCGGCGCCGCGGGAGGCGCGGGGACGTCCGGCGGGGTCGGCACGGCCTCGGCCGCGGCTGCGGGCGGCCGCTGGTCGCTCGTGCCCGGGCGCGAGCCGGACCCCACGCTGCGTGCGCACGCGGCCGCCGCCCAGCTGCTCGACCGGCACGGCGTGCTGACGCGCGCCGTCGCGCCGTCGGAGGGGCTCGGCGCGCGCTTCGCGGACGTGTACCGCGTGCTCACGGCGCTCGAGAACGGCGGCCAGGTGCGCCGCGGGTACTTCGTCGAGCGGCTCGGCGGCTCGCAGTTCGCGCTCCCGGGCGCCGTGGACCGCCTCCGGGTCGACGCGCAGGTGGTCGAGCGGGCCGCCGAGCGCGCCGCCGACGCGACGGAGGACCCGCACGGCACGCCCCTGCGCGCCGAGGGCGAGGGACCGGTCGTCGTCGTGCTGGCCGCCACCGACCCGGCCAACCCCTACGGCGCCGCGCTCGCGTGGCCGAGCGGCGACGTCGACCGCGACGCGCCGGGCCCGGCGGACCCGACGCGGCCGACCCCCGCGTCCACGCCCGGGCGGCACCGGCCGGGACGCAAGGCGGGGGCGCTCGTCGTCCTCGTCGACGGTGCGCTCGTCCTGTACCTCGAGCGGGGCGGCCGCACCGCCCTGTCGTTCAGCGCCGACGGCGCCGTCCTCGAGGCCGCGGCGCACGGGCTCGCCGAGACGGTTCGGAACCGCCACACGGGCCGGCTCACGGTCACGCGGCTCGACGGTGCGGAGGTGCTGGCCGACGGCGCGCTGCACGGGCCGGTGGGTCAGGCGCTCGTCGCGGCCGGCTTCACCCCGACCCCACGCGGCCTGCGTCTGCGGGGACAGTCGTGACGGCCCCGCGGGCTGCGTCTGCGGGGACAGTCGTGACGGCCGCGCGGGCTGCGTCTGCGGGGACAGTCGTGACGGGCGCACGGACGGGGCTGCCCGACCGGGGCGCCTGGACCTCGCGGTCGCGGTGCCGACGGGCGACCCATGCCCGAGGGTGACGTCCTGCGGCGCACGGCCGCGCGCCTGGACGCGGCGCTCGTCGGTTCGCCGCTCGTGCGTGCGGAGCTCCGCTGGCCGACGGCTGCCGGGGTGCACCTCGTCGGCCGGACCGTCCTCGGCACGACGCCGTACGGCAAGCACCTGCTCACCCGGTTCGACGACGGCCGTACGCTGCACACGCACCTGCGCATGGACGGGACGTGGCGGGTCGCGGCGACGGGCACGCCGCAGGCGCAGGCCCGCGCGCCGCAGATCCGTGCGGTGCTCGCGACCGACCGGTGGACGGCTCTCGGGCGGTTGCTGGGGATGCTCGACGTCGTCGCGACGCGCGACGAGCACACGCTCGTCGGCCACCTCGGCCCGGACGTGCTGGACGACGACTTCGACGTGGCCGAGGCGCTGCGACGGTGGGCCGCGCGCGGACGGACGCCGGTCGCGGAGGTGCTGCTCGACCAGACGGTCGTGGCCGGCATCGGCACGATCTTCATGGCGGAGTCGCTCTTCGCGGAGCGGACGTGGCCGTGGACGCCGGCGGACGAGGTCGGTGACCCGGCGCGGGTCCTCGCCACGGCGCGCCGCCTCATGCAGCGCTCGGTCGCGACGGGCCGCCCCGAGGAGCGCGTGCACGGGCGGATGCAGCGACCGTGCGTGCGGTGCGGCACCCCGATCGCGCGCGGCACGGCGCAGCGGCCGCCGATGGAGCGGCCGGTCTTCTACTGCCCGCGGTGCCAGGCCCCCCGCCCGACGGCGTGAGGGCGGGTTTTCACCCGGGTGTGACCACACTCCGGACGCACGCGTCACCCGCGCGGCGCAACGCGGCTCGTCCTCGAGCCGGCCTCGGGTGCGGAGCGGCAGACATGGCACGGTCCGCGGACCAGGGTCCACGGACCGTGAGCCTGGCGACGCCCGGACGGGCGAGGGCTCACCCGATGGGGGCGAGCTCCGCTCGACCGCGCTGCCAGCCGTTGTCGGCGCTGCCGCCGACGGACGCCGCGAGGTCGGCCGGGACGGTGTCGGGGATCAGCAGACCCTCCGCCACCGCGACACGGTCGCTGACCTCGCGCAGCACGAGGGACATCGGGACGTCCAGCGCCTCGCAGATGCTGTTCAGCAGCTCCGACGACGCCTCCTTCTGCCCTCGCTCGACCTCGCTGAGGTAGCCCAGCGAGACACGGGCCGCGGACGACACCTCACGCAGGGTGCGCCCCTGGCGCTGACGAGCGTCCCGCAGGACGTCGCCGATCTCTCGACGTAGCACAACCATCCGGGCTCCCCCTCTCGCGTCGCGTGCCGGCCCATCGCTCGGCGCCGGTACCCGCGGGGGGACCGTCACCACCGCCCCCGGCTTCGTCTGTGCCGGGAGACTCCCACCGTACCGCGCACCTCCCGCGCGCGCGGGCGTGCGTCGGGCCGGGGGTCGAGTGCTCATCACGTGGTGTGCAACGGTCCGAGGGCCTCGGGTGTTCCCGGGCCGGACGCGTGTCGGGCGAGCTCGTCGAGCGCGAGTCGGACGACGGTGTCGACCGCGGCGGCCCGGACCGCGGGCCTGTCGCCGTCGAGGTGGACCGAGCGCACGGTGACGCCCGCCGGCGTCGCGACGGCGACGTGCACCGTGCCCGGCGCCTTGCCGTCCTGCGGGGTCGGTCCGGCGACGCCCGTCGTGGCGAGGCCGACGTCCGCGCCGAGCCGCGCACGGACCCCGGTCGCCATGGCCGCCGCGACGTCCGGGTCGACCGCACCGCGCTCGGCGAGCAGCGTCGCGTCGACGCCCAGCAGCGCACCCTTGAGGTCCGTCGCGTAGGCGACCACGCCGCCCCGCAGGACCGCCGAGGCCCCCGGCACCTCGACGAGCGTCGCGCACACGAGACCGCCCGTGAGCGACTCGGCGACCGCGAGCGTCCACCCCCGCGCGCCGACGGCGTCGAGCAGCGCCGCCGCCCGCGACCCGGCGGGCGTGGCGGCAGGGGGCGTCGCGTCGTCCGAGGGCACGCCGTCGCCGCCCTGCGCGTCACGAGGCTCCGGGTCCGTCACCCGCGCCGCCTACACGCCCGCCGCGGGCGGCACCGCGGCAGCGCGCCGGATGCGCACGGCGGTGCGCACGTAGTCGAGCCCGGTCGCGACGGTCACGAGCACCGCGGCGCCCATCGTGATCGCGGCGACCACCTCGACCGCCGTCGGGAGCTGGTCGAGCGGCAGGAGGTAGAGGCCGATCGCCACCGACTGCAGGACCGTCTTGAGCTTGCCGCCGCGCGACGCCGGCAGGACGACGTACCGCAGGAGGAAGAAGCGCATCGCCGTGATGCCGAGCTCGCGGACCAGGATCACGACCGTGACCCACCACGGCAGGTCGCCGAGCCACGACAGCAGGACGAGCGCGGTGCCGACGAGCAGCTTGTCGGCGATCGGGTCGAGCAGCTTGCCGAGGTCGGTGATCTTCCCCGAGCGGCGCGCGAGCCAGCCGTCGAGCCGGTCGGTGAGGGCGGCGACGACGAAGATGCCCGTCGCGAGCAGGCGGCCCGTCACGGTGTGGCCGCCGTCGGCGAGGAGCGCCCAGGCGAAGAAGGGGACGAGCACGATGCGGGCCACCGTGAGCACGTTCGCCAGGTTCCAGGCGGAGGGGACGGCGTCGACCACCCGCCCAGCCTAGTTCGGACTGCGACGCGCACCGCGCACGACCGTCCGGGTGACGCGTGTCCTCCGGACGGGGCCCCGCCGCTACTGTCCGCGCTGTGACCCGCCACGCCCGCGCCGGACGACGCCGGTCGCCCGCGGTGGGCGCGCTGGTCGCGCTCGCGTGCGTGCTGGTCGGCGTGGGGGGTGCGGCGGCGGTCGCGTCCTCGCGCTCCGCGGGCGGGATCGTCGCGGGTGCGCGGCACGAGCTGCCGCCGAGCGTGACGGCGACACCCGCGGGCGCGTCGCCCGGTGACGTCGTGACGCCCGTACCGCCGCCCGTCCCGACGCCGACCGCAGAGCCCGACGTCGCGCTCACCCTCGTCGCCGCCGGCGACGTCCTCCCCCATCTCCCGGTGCTCGCGTCCGCGCGGACCGCCGACGGGTACGACTTCGCGCCCCTGCTGGCCGAGCTCGACCGGTGGGTCCAGCCCGCCGATCTCGCGCTGTGCCACCTCGAGGTCCCGGTGGCGCCGGCCGGGACGCGCCCCAGCGGCTACCCGACGTTCGGCTCCCCCGCGTCGGTCGCGCAGGCGCTGCGCGGGCAGGGCTGGGACGGCTGCTCGACCGCGTCCAACCACGCCGTCGACCGCGGCTTCACCGGGGTGACCGCCACGCTCGACGCGCTCGACGCGGCGGGGCTCGGCCACGTCGGCACCGCCCGCACGGCGGCCGAGCAGGCGCAGCCGCAGCTCTACCGGCTCGAGCGGGCCGGGCGCACGGTCACCGTCGCGAACCTCGCCGCGACCTACGGCACGAACGGCATGCCGGTCGACGCGGACAAGCCCTGGTCGGTCGACCGGATCGACGTGCCCGCGCTCGTCGCCGCCGCGACCGCGGCGCGCGCCGCCGGGGCCGACGTCGTCGTCGCGAGCGTCCACTGCTGCGTCGAGTACCGGACCGAGCCGACCGCCGAGCAGGTCGCGATCGACCAGGAGCTCGCCGACTCGGGCGTCGTCGACCTCGTCATCGGGCACCACGCGCACGTGCCGCAGCCGGTCGAGCGCCTCGCGGGCGGTCCGCGCGGGGCGGGCATGTGGGTCGCCTACGGCCTCGGCAACTACCTGTCGAACCAGGACGAGGCGTGCTGCGCGCCCGGGACGAGCTCGGGCCTGCTGCTCACCGCGCACCTGCGGGCGACCGGAGCGGACCCCGCGCGCGGCGTCGCCGCCGGGCCCGTCGAGGTCACGGGCGTCGAGTGGACCCCCGTCACGGTCGACCGCAGGGGCGGGCACCGGGTCCACGCGCTCGTCGACGTCCCGCAGGGCACCGGGACGCTGTCCCCCGCGCAGGTCGCCGAGCGCACCGCGCGCGTGCGGGCGGCCGCAGGTCCGCAGGCGCCCGAGCGGACGACGCCGGTCACCTCGACCGGACCCGCCGCGGTCGTGGTGCCGCGCACCGGCGGCTGACCACTCAGGTCCGTGTCGCCTCGGCGGGCTGCGCACCGCCGAAGAGCCACCCCTGCCCGTACCGCCACCCGTTGCGGTGCAGGTAGCGCGCCTGCTCCTCGTGCTCGATGCCCTCGGCGATCGTCACCATCGCGAGCTCCCGGGCGAGCGCGCCGAGCGCGCGCGCGACCTTGCCCGCGGTCGGGTCGTCCGGGATGCCCGACGTGAAGGACATGTCGAGCTTGACGCCGGCGACGGGCAGGTCGCGCAGGTAGGACAGCGGGGAGACACCGGTGCCGAAGTCGTCGAGCAGGATCGGCACGCCTGCGGCGGACAGCTGCGTGAGCTCGTGCCGGATGCGCGTGCTCGACGCGACGAGCGAGGACTCGGTGAGCTCGACGACGATCCGCCCGGGTGTGACGCGGCGGCGCGAGATCTCGCCGAGCAGCGTCGTCGCGAACTCGCCGTCGCCGAGCTGGTCGGCCGACACGTTGACGGACACCCACCGCGTCCGGTCGCGCGTGCGGGCGACGAAGTCGACCACGGAGGTCGCGACGTACTGCGCGAGCGGCACCGAGAGCCCGGCCTCCTGCACGAGCGACAGGAACGACCCCGGCAGCAGCAGGCCGCGGTGCGGGTGCTGCCAGCGCACGAGCGCCTCGTACCCGACGACGCGCATGTCGGCGAGGTCGACGATCGGCTGGTAGTGCACGACGAGCTCGCGCCCGGCGATGGCGTCGGCGAGCTCGCGGTGCACGCCGGTCGTCGAGGTCGCGCTCATCGACGCGTCGTACACCTCGGTCCGTCCGCGCCCGGCGGCCTTGGCGCGGTAGAGCGCGGCGTCGGCGGCGGCGAGCAGCGCGGGCGCACCGCCCTCGACGGTCTCGGGGTCGGCGAGCGCGATGCCGATGCTCGCGGCGACCTGCACGCGGCGCCGGGCGACGCGCGCGGGCTCGACGAGCCCCGCGTGGATCGCGGCGGCGATCTCGAACACCGCCTTCGGACCGTCGGTGTCCTGCACGACGACGACGAACTCGTCGCCGCCCAGCCGGGCGACGGTCCCCCGCCGGGCGGTCGCGGCTCGCAGGACGCCCGCGACGTGCACGAGCAGCTCGTCGCCGGCCGCGTGCCCGTACCGGTCGTTGACCTGCTTGAAGCCGTCGAGGTCGCACGCGATGACGGCGACACGGTCGACGACGCCGGGCTGCTCCAGCACGGACTGGAGCACCTCCTGCATGAGCGTGCGGTTCGCGAGCCCGGTGAGCGGGTCGTGCATCGCCCGGTGCGTGAGCATCTCCGCCTGGAGCCGCGACTCGGTCGAGTCGCGCACCTGCACGACGAAGTGGTCGGGCATCCCGCTCGCGGACCGCACGAGCGCCGCGTCGAGCACGACCCAGACGGCGTGCCCGTCGGCGCGCACGTACTTCTGCTCGAGCGAGAAGCGGGGCGCACCGCCCGCGAGCAGCTTGTCGACCTCGACGCGCTCCGCCGCGCGGCCCTCGGGCTCACCGAGCTCCGACATGGGGTAGCCGCGCAGCGCGTCGACACGCGTCCCCAGCAGCTCGGCGAGCGCCGAGTTGGCCTCGACGACGCACCAGTCGAGGTCGACGAGCGCCATGCCGATGGGCGCGTTCTCCATCGCGACGCGGAACTGCGTCTCGCTGCGCGACAGCGCGGCCTCGACCTCGCGCCGACCGGTGACGTCGACGAGCGTCGTGAGGACCGCGGGGTGCTCGCCGTCGCCCGCGGGCACGAGCCGGCTCGCGACCTGGACCATCCGCACGTGCGTGCCCGCGCTGTCGGGCAGTGCGACGCCGACCAGCTCCGGGCCGCTCTCGGCGCCTCCGAGCGCGCCCACGCCCCGGTGCCCGAGGACCGCGGCCGGGTTCATCGAGAGCCCCTGCTCGTTGACGAGGACGAGCGGCAGGTCGGTCACGGGCCGCCCGAGCGCGGCGGCGGGGTCGACGCCGAGGATCGCCGCCGCCCGCTCGGAGATGTCGAGCACGTGCCCGGAGAGCGACTGGACGAGCACGCCCTCCCGGGTGACCGACTGCAGCGCGTCGTAGCGCTGGCGCAGCTCGCGCGAGAGCTCGAGCAGCTGGTTCGCGGTGCGGACCTGCCGACGCTGGCGCGCGAGCAGGACGAGGACGGCGATCAGCGCGACGATCGCGACGACGGCGATGACCGTGGAGACCAGGCTCCGCGGGTCGGTCACCGACAGGTTCATCGGCCGCCGCCGGACCAGGGTCCTGCGTCGTCCTCCTCGGCGTCGTCGAAGTAGTCGGTCGCGACGGGCGGGTCGCCGGGCAGCGCGCCGTCGTCCTCGGCCCCCGGCTCGCCCCGGAGCATCGCGAGCGTGCCGGGCAGGTCGTCGGGCTGGACGAGCACCTCGCGCGCCTTCGACCCCTCGGACGGCCCGACGATCTCGCGCGACTCGAGCAGGTCCATGAGCCGCCCGGCCTTCGCGAACCCGACGCGCAGCTTGCGCTGCAGCATCGACGTCGAGCCGAACTGCGACGTCACGACGAGCTCGGCGGCCTGCAGCAGCAGGTCGAGGTCGTCGCCGATGTCCTCGTCGACCTGCTTCTTGGCCGCGGTGACGGCGACGTCCTCGCGGTAGACGGGCTTGAGCTGCTTCTTGACGTGCTCGACGACCGCGTGGATCTCCGACTCGGACACCCAGGCGCCCTGCGTGCGCATCGGCTTGGCGGCGCCCATGGGCAGGAACAGCGCGTCGCCCTGGCCGATGAGCTTCTCGGCGCCCGGCTGGTCGAGCACGACGCGCGAGTCGGTGAGCGAGCTCGTGGCGAACGCGAGCCGCGACGGCACGTTGGCCTTGATGAGACCGGTGACGACGTCGACCGACGGGCGCTGCGTGGCGAGCACGAGGTGGATGCCGGCGGCGCGCGCGAGCTGCGTGATGCGCTGGATCGACGCCTCGACGTCGCGCGGCGCGACCATCATGAGGTCGGCGAGCTCGTCGACGATCACCAGCAGGTACGGGTACGGCGCGATCTTGCGCTCGGAGCCGGGCAGCGGCTTGACCTTGCCGGCCCGGACGGCGACGTTGAAGTCGTCGACGTGCTTGAACCCGAACAGCGCGAGGTCGTCGTACCGCGCCTCCATCTCGCGCACGACCCACTCGAGCGCCTCGGCGGCCTTCTTGGGGTTCGTGATGATGGGCGTGATGAGGTGCGGGATGCCCTCGTAGATCGTGAGCTCGACGCGCTTGGGGTCGACGAGCACCATGCGGACCTCGTCGGGCGTGGCGCGCATGAGGATCGAGACGATCATCGAGTTGACGAAGCTCGACTTGCCCGCGCCGGTGGCGCCCGCGACGAGCAGGTGCGGCATCTTCGCGAGGTTCGCGGTGACGTACCCGCCCTCGACGTCCTTGCCCACGCCGATGACCATCGGGTGCTCGGACCGCTTCGCGGCGCTCGAGCGCAGCACGTCGCCGAGCGAGACGGTCTCGCGGTCGGTGTTGGGGATCTCGATGCCGATCGCGGACTTGCCGGGGATCGGCGACAGGATGCGCACGTCGGCGCTGGCGACCGCGTACGCGATGTTCTTGCTCAGCGCGGTGACGCGCTCGACCTTGACGGCAGGCCCGAGCTCGACCTCGTAGCGGGTGACCGTCGGCCCGCGCGTGAAGCCGGTGACCTTGGCGTCGATCTCGAACTGGTCCAGCACCGTCGTGAGCGACTCGACGACACGGTCGTTCGCGGCGGAGCGCACCTTGTGCGGCGCACCCTTGGCGAGGCTGTCCTCGCTCGGCAGCGTGTAGAGCACGTCGCCCTCGAGCATCGGCTGCTCGCCGCGCGGGACGCCCTTCGGCTCGGGCGCGCGCAGCTCGGCCGGCGGCCGCGGGGCCGGGACGACCGCGGTGGGCTCGGTGACGGGGGCGGGCTCGGCGTCGCCCGCGAGCGCCTCGACGACCGCGGCACGCTCGAACGCCTCGTCGCCCACGTACGCGTCGAGCCGGTCGGGGTCGGCCTCGTCGGCGTGGTCCGCGCGCTTGCGGCGACCGAGCAGGCGCGTCTTCTTCTTCGGCGGCTCGACCTCGGGCAGCGCGGTGTGACCGGCGTTGATGACGAGCGGCGCGTCGTCGTCCTCCTCGGCGTCGGCGTCGTGGTGACCGCCCGTGAGCCGGTGGTAGAGGTCGCGCAGGCGCGGCACGATCTGGTGCACCGGGGTCGCGGTGACGACCAGCACGCCGAAGAACGCGAGCAGCAGCAGCAGCGCGACCGCGACGCCCGACGTCAGGAGGCTCGCGAGCGGCGTCCCGACGAGGAACCCGACCATGCCGCCCGCGCTGCGCAGCGCGGCGAAGTCGTCCGTCGTGGGCAGCCCGGCACCGATGTGCACGAGCCCGCAGACCGCGAGCGTGATCGCGGTGAGGCCGATGCTGATGCGCGAGTTCGCCTGCACGCGGTCGGGGTGGCGCATGAGTCGGACGGACAGGCCGAGCAGCACGACGGGCACGACGACGCCGACCGTGCCGAACGTGCCGGCCACGACCGCGTGCACGACGTCGCCGGCGGTGCCCGACAGGCTCCACCACTCGCGCGCCGCGATGACGATCGCGAGACCGAGCAGCGTGAACGCGAGACCGTCACGGCGGTGCGCGGGGTCGAGGTCGCGTGCACCGTGGCCCACCTTGCGCGCGGCGCCGCCGACGAGGTGCGCGGACCCCATCCAGACGCCGCGGAGCATGCGCAGCGGGAGCGCCGGCCGCTTCGGTGCCGGGGCGGGCCCGCGGCCGGTGGGTCGCGACGAGCCGCCGCGCGGTGTCGCGGGGCGGCCCTGGCGCGAGGCGCCGCCGGACGCGCCGGAGCGCGTCCGGGACGAGGGGGTACGGGTCGCCATGGTCCTCACGCTAGTGGGCGGTGCCGACGGCCTCCCGGTGGCACGGCCGCGTGTCGCACGGACGGGTGTCCGGCCAGGTGCGCGCGGGGGCCCTTCGCGCGCGTCGGGACGGCCAGGGGCGGCGCCCGACGTCAGGCCGTCAGCAGGCCCACGCCGAGCGTGACCACACCCGCGGCGAGCACGGTCGCGCCCGCGGGCAGGAGCACGACGAGCCGGCTCGGCCTCGTGCGTCCCGCACCGACGGCGGACAGGAAGAAGCCGGCGGGCATGAGGATCGCGGCGACGAGGACGCCCGTCTGCGCGAGCCAGCGCCAGAACCCGTCGAGCGACGTCGCCTCCCCGAGCAGCACGCAGACCAGCCCGAGCGTGACGAGCACGCCCGCGTGCGCGTGCCCGGCCCGGAAGAACGACCGCTGGAAGTCCGTGGCCGGGACGGCCCCTCCGCCGACGCGGAGCAGGAACCAGCCGCCCGACTCGATGGCGACGATCGTGAGCGCCACGATCCCGGCGGTGACGCGCGCGGCGTCGCTGAGCTCGATCACGATGGCACCCTCCGACCGCGGCGCAGTTTTTACGAACACTGTTATGGAACATCGTTCCGGAACGCGCGTCAAGCCGTAGACTCCCGGCATGGGCCGTCCCCGCGTGCACGACGACGCGCTGCGCGCGCGCCTTCTCGAGGAGACCTCGCGCGCGATCTCGCACGGCGGGCCGGACGCCGTGACCGTCCGCGACGTCGCGCGCGCGGCGGGCACGTCGGCGTCGGCCGTCTACTCGCTGTTCGGCGGCCGTGAGCCGCTGCTGCACGCGGTCCGCGCCGAGGCCGAGGCACGGTTCGCCGCGTCGCTCGACGCGGCCCCCCGCACCGGCGACCCGGCGGCCGACCTGCTCGCCCTGGGGATCGCCTACCGGGACTGGGCGCTCGCCGAGCCGCACTTCTACCGCGTGATGTTCGGCACGCGCGCCGACGACGACCCCGCCGCCGCACCCGTCGCGCAGGCGGCGACCTTCCGCGTCCTCCGCGACGCCGCGCACGCCGTCCTGCACGACGCGGGCGCACCCGACGCGGACGCGCGCGCGGTGCGCGCCGCGGAGGGCCTCTGGGCGCTCGTGCACGGGCTCGTCGACCTCGAGCTCGGCGGGTTGCTGCCCGGTGACACGGACGCCGCCGCCACGCGCTACGCGTCGGTGCTGCGCGCCGCCGGCCCCGGGATCCTGCAGGACGCCTGACGCGGCCCAGCCGGCCCGCCCCGTCCCGCCGCACCCGTCCGCGCGTCGGTGTCGGACCCGTGTGGGAGCGTGACGGCGTGGGAGTCCCGTCCGTCAGCCGCGACCAGGTGCTGCGCCACCGCGTGCGCGTCCAGCAGCTCGACCGGCCTGTCGACCCGACGCGCGCCGTGACCGACGCCGCCGTGCTCGACCTCGGCGTGCAGGACACCGGACCCGACGGGGCACTGTGGGCGCTCGCCGTCCGTGGCGTGCCGGTGTCGGCGCGCGCCTGGCCGCAGGACGACCTCGCGCTCGTCTGGTCGCTCCGCGGTGCCCCGCACGCGTACCCGCGGGACCGGTTGCGCGACGTCCAGGCCGCGCTGCGTCCCTACTCCGACGCGGATGCCGCCTCGCGCATCTACGACGCCGCCAAGCCCTTGCGCGCGGCGGGCGTCCGGCCGGTCGACGGCCTCGCCCACGCCGCACGGACGATGCGCACGGTCGTCTCGGAGCCCATGGTCAAGGGGACCGTCTCGACGCGCATGACGCAGGAGCTGCCCGAGCCGTACGTGCGCTGGTGCCGCGCGTGCCGTGCCACGCACATGTGGGAGATGACGTTCCGGCTCGCGGCGCTGCACGGCGGGCTCGAGCTCGAGCCCGGCACGTCCCCGCCCGTCCTGCGGCGCATCCCCGGGTGGCCCGCGTCGCGCGTCGGCCGCGTCGAGCGCGGGCGGTCGGCCCGCACGGACGCGCTCGACCCGGTGCGCCTCGTGCTCCACCTCCTGGGTCCCGCCGACGCCAAGCAGGTCGCGGTGTTCCTCGACGCACCCGTCGCCGACGTGCGGGAGCGCTGGCCGGCGGACACGGTCGACGTCGAGGTCGAGGGAGCGACGCGGTCGGTCCTCGCGGAGGACGCCGACGCGCTGACCGACGCCGCCCCCTTCGACGAGCCGGTCGTCCGGCTGCTCGGCCCGTACGACCTCTTCCTGCAGTCGCGCGACCGGGAGGTCCTCGTCCCGGACCCCGCCCGACGACGCGCTCTGTGGCCCGTGCTGGGCCGCCCCGGCGCGGTCGTCGTCGACGGTGACGTCGTGGGGACGTGGCGCCCGCGCGCCCGCGGCCGCCGGCTCGGCCTCGAGCTCGACCCGTGGGTGCCGTGGTCGCGCGACGTGCACCGCGCCGTCGACGCCGAGCACGCACGCCTGGCCGAGTTCCGCGGCCTCGACCGCGCCTGACCGCGTCAGACCAGCGTCGGGACGCCCCGCTCGAGCACCGTGACGCGGTCCGCCACGCCGGTGTCCGCGGCCGCGTCGAGGAACGCGTCGAGCGGGTCGACGAAGTGGGCCCAGTCGGTGTGGTGCACGGGGACGACGCGCGCACCGGGGAGCAGCCGCATCGCCTCGACCGCACGGGGCGCGTCGAGCGTCACCGGCTCGGCGCCGAACCGCCCGACGTTCGCGCCGCCGACGAACAGCACGGCGAGCCCGACGTCCGGGAACCGCTCCGCGACCTGCGCGACGACGTCGACCTGCGCGTTGTCCCCCGAGACGTACACGGTGGGCTCCCCGGGCGCGCGCAGCACGAATCCCGTGACCGGTCCGCTGAGCGCCTCGCCGCCGTGCGGGCCGTGCACCGCGGGCACCGCGGTGACCTCGACGCGGTCGCCGACGACCGTGGCCTCCCAGGGCTCGAGCCCCCGCACGCCGGGCAGCCGGCCCGCCGCCTCGGGGGTCGACAGGACCGTGGGCACGTCGGCGAGCAGCGCACGGCCGCGCACGTCGAGGTTGTCCGCGTGCTGGTCGTGCGACAGCAGCACGACGTCGACGGGGCCGAGCGCGTCGGGCGGGACCGCGGGGCCGACGAGCTTGCGCAGCGTCACGGGGCCGGGGTACTCGGCGGGCGCGTCGTCGAACGTGGGGTCCGTCAGGAGGGCGAGCCCGGCGTACCGCAGCAGGAGCGTCGGGCCACCGACGAACGTCGCACCCACGCGCGCCGCCGGGGTCGAGCGGCCGTCGGACGGGGTCGGGTGCGCAGCCTCCGCGGCGTGGGTGGTCGAGCGGACGTCGTCGTGGTCGTCGGGGTGCGTGGTCGTCATGCCGACGAGCCTGCCGCGACCGCGGGTCGGCGAGAAGTGGCCCGCAGGACACCTGTCGCCAAGATCGGGCCACTACGCTCAGCGCGTGACACGCCTCGTGGGGGTCGTCGCGTTCGACGGCATCAGCCCCTTCCACCTCGCCGTGCCGCACGCGGTGTTCGGCGCCCGTCCGCTGCGCGGCACGGCGTACGACGTGCAGGTCTGCGCGGTCTCACCCGGCCCGCTCCGCACCGACGCGGGGTACGACGTGGCCGTCCGGCACGGCCTGGACCTGCTCCGCGGCGCCGACCTCGTCGTGCTGCCCAGCTGGGACACCGCACGGGAGCCGCCCACGGCGCTGCTCGACGCCGTCCGAGCCGCGCACGCACGCGGCGCACGCGTGGTCGGCCTCTGCCTCGGCGCCTTCCTCGTCGCCGCCGCGGGCCTCGTCGACGGCCGCGAGGCCGCGACGCACTGGCACGCCGCGGACACGCTCGCGCAGCGCCACCCCTCGGTGCGCGTCCGGTCCGACGTGCTGTGGTCCGACCTCGGCGACGTCGTGACGTCCGCCGGCGTCGCCGCGGCGCTCGACTGCTGCCTGCACGTGCTGCGCACCGACCTCGGCGCGCACGCCGCCGCCGAGGTCGCGCGCTCGCTGGTGCTGGCGCCCCACCGCGACGGGTCGCAGGCGCAGTTCGTCCCCGTGCCGGTCGCGCCGGCCGACGGCACCGACGCGGTCGCGCGTGCCATGGCGTGGGCGACCCAGCGTCTCGACGAGCCGCTCGACCTCGACACCTGGGCCGCCCACGCGCACGTGTCGCGCCGGACGTTCACGCGCCAGTTCCGCGCCCGGACCGGCACGAGCCCGTCGGCGTGGCTCCTCGAGCAGCGGCTCGCGCGCGCCCGCGCCCTGCTGGAGCAGGGTGACGAGCCCGTCGAGGTCGTGGCGCACCGGTCCGGGTTCGGCTCGGCCGCCTCGCTGCGCGCGCACTTCGCGCGGCGGTTCCGCACGAGCCCGCGGCAGCATCGCGCCGCTTTCCGGCAGGAATGACGACGACCGCTGTCGGTGGTCGGTCCTAGCGTGGCGCCATGACGTCCACGCACCCCGCCGGAGGCCGCTCGTGAGCCGCCGGGGCTGGCTCCTGCTCGTCGCCATGGGCGTGATCTGGGGCGTCCCCTACCTGCTGATCAAGGTCGCCGTCGGCGAGGTCACCCCCGCCATGGTCGTCTTCGTCCGGACGGGTCTGGGCGCGCTGCTCCTCGTGCCGTTCGCGCTGCGCGGCGGCGGGCTGCGCGTGCTGCGCGGCCACTGGCGGGCCGTCGTCGCGTTCGCGGTCCTCGAGATCGTCGGGCCGTGGATCCTGCTGTCCAACGCCGAGCGGACGCTGTCGAGCTCGCTCACGGGGCTGCTCATCGCGACCGTCCCGATCGCCGCGGTCGTGGTGGCCCGCGTGGTCCAGCACGAGCACGTCGCGCTCGTGCGCTGGGCGGGACTGCTCGTCGCGCTCGGCGGCGTGGCCCTGCTGCTCGGCCCGGGCGCGGGCGCCGACGACCCGTGGGCCGTCGCGCAGGTCCTGCTCGCCGCCCTCGGCTACGCGATCGCGCCGATGATCGCCGACCGCCACCTGCGCGACGTCCCGGCGATCCCGCTGACGACGGCGTGCCTCGCGCTCTCCGCCCTCGCGTACGCGCCGGTCGTGGCCCTGACCGGGCCGCACGCGTGGCCGTCGACGCCCGCCGTGCTGTCGCTCGTCGCCCTGGGTGCCGTGTGCACCGCGCTCGCGTTCGTCCTGTTCTTCCGCCTCATCGCCGAGGTCGGCGCCGCCCGCTCGACGCTCGTCGCCTACCTCAACCCGGTCGTCGCGGTCCTGCTGGGCGCGCTCGTGCTCGACGAGCAGCTCACGGTCGCGGTCGTCGTGGCGACGGCGCTCATCCTCGTCGGCTCGGCGGCGGCGTCGCGCCGCACGTCGGGCCGAGGACCGGGCGACGAGAAGGCCACCGAGGCCGTGCCCGCGGGCGAGGCCACCGTGGCCGTCGGCGCGGCTACGCCTCCACGACCACCGGGATGATCATCGGCCGGCGACGGAGCCGGTTCGACACCCACCGCCCGACGACGCGACGCATCACCTGCTGCAGCTGGTGCGTGTCCACCGCGCCCTGCGCGGCGGCCTCCTCGAGCGCACGCGTGAGCTCCGGGAGGATGTCCTCGAACACCTCGTCCTGCTCGGCGAAGCCGCGCGCGTGGATCTGCGGGCCCGCGAGCACCTTGCCGTCGGCCGAGCTGACCACCGCGAAGATCGAGATGAAGCCCTCGTCGCCCAGGATCCGACGGTCCTTGAGCTCGGCCTCGGTGATCCCGCCCACGCTGGAGCCGTCGACGTACACGTAGCCGCACGGCACCGCGCCCACGACCGACGCCTTGCCGTCGACGAGGTCGACGACCACACCGTCCTCCGCGAGCACGACGCGGTCCGCGGGCACGCCGGTCTGCACCGCGAGCGCGGCGTTCGCGACCAGGTGCCGCACCTCGCCGTGCACGGGCATGACGTTGCGCGGGCGGAGGATGTTGTAGCAGTACAGGAGCTCGCCGGCGCTCGCGTGGCCCGACACGTGCACCTTCGCGTTGCCCGAGTGCACGACGCGCGCGCCGAGACGGGTCAGCCCGTTGATGACGCGGAACACCGCGTTCTCGTTCCCCGGGATGAGCGACGACGCGAGGATGACCGTGTCGCCGGGGCCGACGGACACCTTGTGGTCGTTGTTCGCGATGCGCGACAGCGCCGCCATCGGCTCGCCCTGCGAGCCCGTGCACATGAGCACGACCTCGTCGTCCGGGAGGTCGTCGACCGCCTTGAGGTCGATCAGCACGCCGTCGGGGACGGTGAGGTAGCCCAGCTCGGACGCGATGGCCATGTTGCGGACCATCGAGCGGCCCACGAGCGCGACGCGCCGGCCGTGCGCGACGGCGGCGTCGAGGACCTGCTGGACGCGGTGCACGTGCGACGCGAACGACGCGACGATGATGCGCTTCGTCGAGTCGGCGAACACCGAGTCGAGCACCGGGCCGATGCCGCGCTCCTGCGCGACGAACCCGGGCACCTCTGCGTTGGTCGAGTCGACCATGAACAGGTCCACGCCCTGCTCGCCGAGCCGCGCGAACGCGCGCAGGTCGGTGATGCGACCGTCGAGCGGGAGCTGGTCCATCTTGAAGTCGCCGGTGTGCAGCACGGTGCCGGCACCGGTGCGGACGGCGACAGCGAGCGCGTCGGGGATCGAGTGGTTCACCGCGACGAACTCGCACTCGAACACGCCGAGCGTCTCCGTCTGGCCCTCGCGCACCGCGAGCGTGAACGGCTGGATGCGGTGCTCCTTGAGCTTCGCCTCGACGAACGCGAGGGTCAGCTGGGAGCCGAGGAGCGGGATGTCACGACGCAGCCGCAGCAGGTACGGGACGGCGCCGATGTGGTCCTCGTGGCCGTGCGTGAGGACGATCGCCTCGATGTCGTCGAGCCGGTCCCGGATGTAGTCGAAGTCCGGGAGGATCAGGTCGACGCCGGGCTGGTGGTCCTCGGGGAACAGGACGCCGCAGTCGATGACGAGCAGCCGGCCGGCGTACTCGAGGACGGCCATGTTGCGTCCGACCTCGCCGAGCCCGCCAAGGGCGACGACGCGCAGCGCGCCGTCGGGCAGCGCCGGGGGCAGGGTGAGCTCGGGGTGGGGGTGGCTCAAAGAATCTCTCCTGGGTCAGCGGAGCGCGACGTCGAGCAGCCCGGCGGCGCGCAGGCCGTCCCGGATCGCGTCGACCTCGTCGTCGGTCGCGGGCACGAGCGGCAGCCGCGTGGCGCGGGTGGGGATGAGGCCGAGGATCTCGCACGCGGCCTTGGCGGCGACACCCTGGAAGCCGGCGCCGTTGAGGGCGTCGATCGCGGGCACCACGGCACGGAACTGGCGCAGCGCCTCGGCGTGGTCGCCGGCGTCCCAGGCGCGCACGACCGCCGCGAGCTGGGGCCCGGCGACGTGGCCGGAGACGCTGACGATGCCGACGGCACCCGCCGCGAGGAGCGTGAGGAGCGCGCCGTCGTCGCCCGAGTACCAGGCGAGGCCGGTGCGCTCGATCACCTTCGTGGCGGTGAACGCGTCGCCGGACGCGTCCTTCATCGCGACGACGCGGTCGTGCGCGGCGAGGGTGGCGATGCTCTCGGGTGCGAAGCGCACGCCGGTGCGGCCGGGGACGTCGTAGAGCATGACGGGCACGTCGGTGGCGTCGACGATCGCCGTGACGTGCGCGACGAGGCCGGCCTGCGACGGGCGCGAGTAGTACGGGGAGACGACGAGGAGCCCGTGGGCGCCCGCCTCCGCGGCCTGCTCGGCCATCCGGACGGCGTGCGCGGTGTCGTTGGACCCCGCGCCCGCGAGCACGAACGCGTCCTCGCCGACGGCCTCGACGACGGCCTGCACGAGCTCGGCCTTCTCGGGGGCGTGCGTGGTCGGTGCCTCGCCCGTCGTGCCGTTGAGCACGAGGCCGTCGTTGCCCTGCTCGACCAGACGCTTCGCGAGGGTGACCGCCGCACCGAGGTCGACGGCACCGTCGGGGGTCATCGGCGTCACCATCGCGGTGAGCACGGCCCCGAACGGACGGGCGGGCGTGGCGGCGCGGGTCATGCGCTCACGGTACCGCCCGGCGGACCTGCACAGGTGCCCGGACCATGCCCCGGACGTCCCTCAGCGGCGCACCCACGTGCGGTAGCGGAACCGGACGACGCCCGACGTCTGCCAGTCTCCGGTGGTGTCCTCGGGGTCCTGCTCGCGCCACTCCCCCGGGTCGAGCCGCGGCGCGTACGCGTCCCCGGGGACGTCGAGGTCGACGAGCGTGACCTCCGCACGGTCGGCGACGGGCACCGCGGCGTCGAGCACCGCGCGCCCACCGATCACCCACGCCTCGGCGTCGCCGACGAGCGCGAGCGCGTCCGCGAACGAGCGCGCGACCTCGGCCCCGGGCGCCGTGAACGCCGGGTCCCGCGACAGGACGACGTTCCTGCGACCGGGCAGCGGGCGGACGTGCGGGGGCAGCGACTGCCACGTCGCGCGGCCCATGACGACCGCGTGCCCGGTCGTGAGCCGGCGGAACCGCGCCTGGTCCTCGGGCACGTGCCACGGGATGCGCCCGTCCGCGCCGATGACGCCCGCGGGGGTCTGCGCCCACACCAGGTTCAGGCTCACGGCCGCCATGCTAGGTCGGTGCGACCGACCCGTTCGGGCCGTGCCCGTCCTCCCGACCGGTCGACGGGCCGACCGGACGGTCGGTCGCCCGAGGGCCGACGTCACGTTCCTGGTGTGCCCCCGCAGCCGTCGGGCGACACTGGACCGATGACGACGACGTCCTCCCACCTGCCCCCCACGGTCGCCGCGCACGTCCCCACGGGCGTCCTCGTCGGCGGCGCCTGGCGGCCCGCGCACTCCGGGCGCACGTTCGAGGTCGCCGACCCCGCCACGACCGAGGTGCTGTTCGACGTGGCGGACGGCGACGAGCAGGACGCGCTCGACGCGCTCACGGCCGCCGACGACTGCTTCGAGGAGTGGCGCGCCGCACCGCCGCGCGTGCGCTCGGACGTGCTGCGCGCGGTCTTCGACACCCTCACGCGCCGGACCGAGGACGTCGCGGCGCTCGTCACCGCGGAGGGCGGCAAGCCGCTCGCGGAGTCGCGGGCGGAGGTCGCGTACGCGGCGGAGTACGTGCGGTGGTACTCCGAGCAGGCGGTGCGCGTCGACGGCCTCGCGCGGCGTGCGCCCGCAGGCACGCACCACCAGCTCGTGCTGCGGCGTCCCGTCGGGCCCGCGCTGCTCATCGCGCCGTGGAACTTCCCGATCGCGATGATCGCGCGCAAGGTCGCGCCCGCCCTCGCCGCGGGCTGCACCGCCGTCGTGAAGCCCGCGCAGCTCACGCCGCTGACGACGGCGTTCGTCGCGGAGATCGTCCGGGAGGAGCTCGACGCCCGCGACCTGCCCACGGGCGTCCTCAACGTCGTGCCCACCTCGTCCGCGCGGACCGTGTCGGGCCCGCTGCTCGCCGACCCGCGGCTGCGCAAGCTGTCGTTCACCGGCTCGACCGAGGTCGGCGCGACGCTGCTCAAGGCGTCCGCGGACCGCATCCTGCGCACGTCGATGGAGCTCGGGGGGAACGCGCCGTTCCTCGTGTTCGACGACGCCGACCTGGACGCGGCGGTCGAGGGTGCCGTGCAGGCGAAGATGCGCAACGCGGGGCAGACGTGCGTCGCGGCCAACCGCTTCCTCGTGCAGGAGGGCGTCGCGGAGGAGTTCACGCGACGGCTGACGGCCGCGTTCGGCGACCTCGTCGTCGGGCACGGCGCCGACCCCGGCACGACCGTCGGGCCGCTCATCGAGGCGTCGGCCGTCGACCGCGTCGAGGAGGTCGTCGCCGAGGCCGTCGACGGCGGGGCGCGCGTGCACGTCGGCGGTGAGCGGCCGGACCGGCCCGGGTACTTCTACGCCCCGACGGTCGTCGACCGGGTCGACCCCGACGCGCGGCTGGTCCGCGAGGAGATCTTCGGCCCGGTCGCACCCGTCGTGACGTTCGGATCCGAGGAGGACGGCGTCCGGCTCGCCAACGGCACGCCGTTCGGGCTGGTCGCGTACGCGTACACGCGCGACGTCGGACGCGTCATGCGGCTCGCGGAGGCCCTCGAGACCGGGATGCTCGGCGTGAACCGCGGCATGGTCTCGGACGCGAGCGCCCCGTTCGGCGGCGTGAAGTCGTCGGGGCTGGGACGCGAGGGCGGCGAGGCGGGCCTCGAGGAGTACCTCGAGCCGGTGTACGTGGCGCTCTGACGTCTCACGTCGCGGACCGCACCCCGCGGTGTGCGACAGTGGCGCGCGTGGCACGGGACGACGAGACGCGGACGGCCGTCCGCCAGGCGGTGTCGGTGTCGGTCGCGACGGGCCTGTACGGCGTGTCCTTCGGCGCGCTCGCGGTCGCGGCCGGGCTGAACCTCCCTCAGACGGCCGCCCTCAGCATCCTCATGTTCTCCGGCGGCTCGCAGTTCGCGTTCATCGGCGTCGTCGGCGCGGGCGGCGCGGCGGGCGCCGCGATCGCGACCGCAGGGCTGCTGGGCGTGCGCAACGGGCTCTACGGTCCGCAGGTCGCACCGTTGCTCGGCGTGCACGGCTGGCGCCGCCTGCTCGCCGCGCACCTCACGATCGACGAGTCGACGGCGGTGGGCACGGCGCAGCGCGGCCGGGCCGCGGCCCGCGCCGGGTTCTGGTGGACGGGCGTCGGCGTGTTCGTCCTGTGGAACGCGTTCACGCTCGTCGGTGCCGTGCTCGGTGACGCGCTCGGCGACCCGCGGAGGTACGGGCTGGACGCCGCCGCGGCCGCCGCGTTCCTCGCGCTCGTCTGGCCGCGCCTGACCGGGCCGTCGGCGCACCTCGCGCGACTCGTCGCGGTCGGTGCGGTCCTCGTCGCGCTCGCCGCGACGCCGTTCGTGCCGGCCGGGGTGCCCGTCCTGCTCGCGGCCGCGGTCGCGATCGTCGTGGGCGTCGTCGCGGCGCCCCCCGACCCCATGGACGCCCCGCCCGCGCGCGAGGGAGCCGCCTCGTGAGCGACGTCGTGCTGTGGGTCGCGATCGTCGCCGCGGGTCTCGTCTGCCTCGGCATCAAGCTCGTCGGCCATCTCGTGCCCGAGCACTGGCTGGCCGAGCCGCGCGTCGCCCGTGCCGCCGCGCTCGTCACCGTCGCGCTGCTGTCCGCGCTCGTCGCGGTCCAGGCCGCCACCACGGGCCGCGCGATCGTCCTCGACGCGCGGCTCCCCGCGCTGGCCGTCGCGGCGGTCGCGCTCGCCCTGCGTGCACCGTTCATCGTGGTCGTCGTGCTCGCCGCGGTCACCGCTGCGGTCCTGCGCGCGCTCGGCATGCCCTGAGGCCGGCCCGCCCGGTTGATAGCCTCGCCCGACCCCGCCGGTCGCCACGCACCGGCGGCCCGATCTCCCGGAGGACCCGTGCAGCACCACCGGTCGTGCCCGTGCGGCGCCCCGACCTCGCGGACCGCCGCGACCGCCCGGCGCGTGCCGGCGGCTACGGGAGGTGCGGCGTGAACGCCGACGTCTCCGTCCGGCCGGCCGTCCCCGGCGACGAGAGCCGCATCGCCCGCGTGCAGGTCGCGGCGTGGCGGCTCGCTCACGCCGAGACCCTCGGCAGCGCCGCGCTCGCGCTCGTCGACGAGGGCGCCGTGCGGGACCGCTGGTCGACGGCGATCACGTCGCCGCCGTCGACCGGCTTCCACGTCCTGGTGGCGTGCGACGGGCCCGCCGTCGTCGGCGTCGCCTCCGTCGCCCCGGTGCCGGCGCCCGCCGACGACCCGACCGCCGCGCCCGGTGGCGTCGTGCTCGCGCTCGAGGTCGACCCGCTGCGGCAGCGGCAGGGGCACGGGTCGCGGCTGCTCGCCGCGGCCGTCGACCTGCTCCGTGCGGACGGCGCCGACCAGGTCCTCACGTGGGTGCTCGACGGCGACACCGCGCGCGAGCAGTTCCTCGCGTCGTGCGGGCTCGGCGCGGACGGTGCGGTGCGTGAGCTCGCGCCCGCGCGCGACGAGCAGGGGGCCGAGCGCATCGTCGTCGAGCGCCGCTGGTCCGCCTCGATCTGACCGGCGGCCGACGACGACTCGTCAGGCCGCGCGGTGCAGCCGGCTCGCGGTCCGCAGCGACTCGCGCGCACGCCGCCGGTCCCCCGCCGCGTCGTAGGCGAACGCGAGGTGGTACCACGAGCGCCAGTCCTCCGGCGCGGCGTCGACGACGGCACGTGCGTCCTCGAAGGCCTCGCGCGCGGCGGCGCGGTCGATCCGCCCGCCGGGCGAGCGCGGGAGCGTGTCGACGGGCAGCTCGTCGGCGTCGGCGAGCTCGTCGGCCATGCGCTGCACGTCGACGGCGAGCCGCCACTCGCGCGCGACGAGGCCGATCACGAGCAGCGGCAGCACCCAGAACGCGATCCCGAGCACCACCCCCACGGGTTCGCCGCTCGTCACGAGCGCGGTCGCCCGCACGGCGACGAGCCAGACGTAGAGGGCGAGCAGCCCGGTCATCGCGACCGCGGCCGCGATCCCGGTGCGCCGGCGGCGGGAGGGCTCGGCCACGGTCAGAGGTCGAGCAGGTGCTCGAGGCCGACGGTGAGCCCCGGCCGGCGGCCGACCTGCCGGACGCCGAGCAGCACGCCGGGCATGAAGCTCACGCGGTCGAACGAGTCGTGCCGGATCGTCAGCTGCTCGCCCGCGTTGCCCAGCAGGATCTCCTCGTGCGCGACGAGGCCGCGCAGCCGGACCGCGTGCACGCGCACGCCGTCGACGTCGGCACCGCGCGCACCGTCGAGCGTCTGCGCGGTCGCGTCGGGCATCGGGCCTAGTCCCGCGGCGGCGCGCGCCGCGGCGATCGCGGCGGCCGTGTGGCGTGCGGTGCCGGACGGTGCGTCGACCTTGTCGGGGTGGTGCAGCTCGACGACCTCGGCGGACTCGAACCAGCGCGCGGCGCGCGCGGCGAACGCCATGGCCAGCACCGCGCCGAGCGCGAAGTTCGGGGCGACGAGCACGCCGACGCCCGGGCGGTCGGCCAGGTGGTCGCGGACCCGTGCGAGCGACGCCTCGTCCCAGCCGGTCGTGCCGACGACGGCGTGCACGCCCGCGTCGACGAGCGCGTGCACGTTCCCCTCGGTCACGGACGGGACGGTGAAGTCGACGGCCACCTGGGCGCCCGCGTCGACGACCGCGGACAGGTCGCCGCCCGCGTCGAGCGCGACGGCCAGCTCGAGGTCGGGCGCGTCGTCGACGGCCCGGACGACGGTCGAGCCCATGCGTCCGGCCGCGCCCAGGACGGCCACCCTGATCGGTTCGCTCACGGGGTGAAACCCTATCCGGCGACCGGTGCCCCCAGCGCCGCCGCGATCCCCTGCTCGATGCGCCGCAGCTCGAGCGGCGTCGAGCCGGTGAACCGCTCGACCTCGCGCGGCGGGTAGCCCGCCTGCACGTACCAGCGGATCGCGCCGAGCGCGTCCTCGGGGCGGACCGGGCCGGGACCGACGGCGTCGCGCACGAACGCGGAGAACCGCACCGCGGCGAGCAGCGCGTCGGGCGTGAGCCCGAGGTGCTCGACCGACCACCGGTGCAGCGTGCCGACCGGCAGCTCCGCCGCCCGTGCGAGGTCGGCGACGGTGACGAGACCCCGCGACGCGAGCGCCTCGTGCACCGCGGGCTCGAGCAGCGTCAGCTCCGCGGGCTCCTCGGTCGCCGCGAGCGCCCCGGCCAGCGCGGCGCCGAGCAGCTCGACAGCGCGCGCGTCGTCACCCGCCTCGAGCGCCGCCTGGCAGGCCGCGACGTCGGCCGTCGCGAAGGCGCGGTCGAGCGGGACGACCTCGTCGGGCGCGACGTGCACGCGCAGCCGCGCGAGCGCGAGCGGCCCGAGCTGGGCGCCGAGCCGGACCGACGGTCCCGGCTGCTCACGGACGACGGGGCGGCTCGACGGCCCCCGGACGCCCGGGCCGTCGGCGGTCCGGCGCCGGGTGAGCGCGTCGACGTGCGACCCGCGCGCGCCGAGCGTCACGAGCGCGAGGCCGTGGCCGTCGGGCAGCAGCACCTCGCGCGTGACGACACCCGCCGGCTGGCGCACGACCCACAGGTGCTCGACGAGGTCGCGCGCCGCCGCGGGCGGGGCGAATCTGCGGTACTCGACGGCCATACCCCATGATCGCGCGCCGACACCCCGCCCGGTGG
>NZ_JAPESW010000109.1 GCF_028527925.1 Cellulomonas fimi | reverse complement strand
CGTCGTCGTCATCGGGGCGGGTCAGGCGGGACTGTCCGCGGCCTACCACCTGCGCCGCAGCGGCCTCGTCTCGGTCGGGCAGCGTGGCTGGGAGAGCGGCCCGTCGTTCGTCGTCCTCGACGACGAGCCCGGACCCGGCGGCGCGTGGCAGCACCGCTGGCCGTCGCTCACCATGGAGCGCGCGCACGGCGTGCACGAGCTCCCCGGCATGCCGCTCGTCGTGCCCGACCCTGCCGAGCCGGCCGCGCGTGCCGTCCCGTACTACTTCGCGCAGTACGAGGAGGCCTACGCGCTGCACGTGCAGCGGCCCGTCCGGGTCACCGCGGTGCACGACGAGGGTCGCGCGCCCGTGCCGTCGACGGGCACCGGTGCGCGGGACGGGGGCCGGTTGCTCGTGCACTCCCACTCGGTCGAGCAGCCGGACGAGCGCGTCGTCTGGCGTGCGCGCGGGCTCGTCAACGCGACCGGCACGTGGGGCAAGCCGTTCTGGCCCGCCTACCCCGGGCGCGGCGTGTTCGGCGGGCGCCAGCTGCACGCGCGCGACTTCCGGTCCGCGGCCGACCTGGCCGACGGGCACGTCGTCGTCGTGGGCGGCGGGACGTCGGCGGTCCAGCTGCTCCTCGAGATCGCCAGGGCTACGTCGACGACGTGGGTCACGCGACGGCCGCCGACGTGGCGCGACGAGGAGTTCACACCCGAGGTCGGGCGCGAGGCCGTCGCGCTCGTCGAGCAGCGCACCCGCGCCGGACTGCCGCCGGGGAGCGTCGTCAGCGTCACCGGGCTGCCGCTCACCGACGCCTACCGCGCCGGGATCGAGTCGGGGGTGCTGCGCGCGAGGCCCGTGTTCAGCCGGATCGTACCGGGCGCCGTCGAGTGGGACGACGCGGGGGCGCTCGAGGAGGGCTGGGTCGACGGCCCGTCGCGCGTCGAGGCCCGCACGATCCTGTGGTGCACCGGGTTCCGGGCGGCCCTCGACCACCTCGCGCCGCTCGGCCTGCGGGCACGCGGCGGCGGGATCGTCATGGACGGGACGCAGGTCGTCGCCGACCCGCGCGTGCAGCTCGTCGGGTACGGGCCGTCGGCCTCGACCGTCGGCGCGAACCGCGCGGGCCGCGAGGCGGTCCGCCACCTGCGCCGCCTGCTGTCGCTCTGACGACTCCGCCGGCCGGGCCGCGACGCAGCGACGCCGGGGCCGTCGCGGAGGACGACCCCGGCGTCGCCGGGAGGGTGCAGCGCGTCAGGCGCAGCTGACCGGGATCGTGCCGGTCGGGGCGGTGCCCGAGGCGATGAACCCGTACTCCGCCTTCGCGCCCGCGCCGAGCAGGCCGTTCCACGCGGCGTTCTTCACCGTGACGGACGTGCCGCTCGTCGAGTAGGTGCCCGACCAGCCCGACTGGATCGAGCCGCCCGACGGCAGGGCGAACTGCGTCGTCCACGAGCCGAGCATGGCGTTGCCGGCCGTGACGGTCACGCCGCCCTGCCAGCCGCCCGGCCACGAGCCCACGACCCGGAGCACCGCGGTGCACGTGCCGCCGGGGT
>NZ_JAPESW010000108.1 GCF_028527925.1 Cellulomonas fimi | reverse complement strand
GCCGCCTACGGCAAGGCGTTCACCGTCCGCACGTCGACCGACGGCACGACGTGGTCCACGGGAGCGACCGTCACGAACGGCACCGGCGGCACCCAGACCCTGCCCGCGACCGGCACCGCGCGGTACGGGCGTCCCGTCCCGGAGGACACGCATGCGCACCTCACCCCCACGGCCCGCCCGGCGCACCCGCGCCTGGCTCGCCGGACTGCTCACGACGGCCGTCGTCGGCAGCCTCCTCACCGCGGCCGCCGCCGGCGCGTCCGCGGCACCCGTCAACCTCGCGCGCGGCAAGGCCGTCACGGTCTCGTCGCTCGAGAACGCGGGTGCCTTCCCCGCCGCGGCCGCCGTCGACGGGGACGTCGGCACGCGCTGGTCCAGCGTCGCGGCCGACCCGCAGTGGATCCAGGTGGACCTCGGCGCGACCGCGACGCTCGAGTCCGTCGTCCTGCGGTGGGAGGCCGCCTACGGCAAGGCGTTCACCGTCCGCACGTCGACCGACGGCACGACGTGGTCCACGGGAGCGACCGTCACGAACGGCACCGGCGGCACCCAGACCCTGCCCGCGACCGGCACCGCGCGGTACGTGCGGCTCGACCTGACCGCACGCGGCACGGGCTACGGCTACTCGCTGTGGGAGCTGGAGGTGCTGGGCACCGCGGGCACGACGCCGACCCCCACGCCGACGACCCCGACGCCGACCACGACGCCGGGCACGTGCGGCACGACGAACGTCGCACAGGGCAAGGCGGCGACGGCGTCGTCCGTCGAGAACGCGGGCACCCCCGCGAGCGCCGCGGTCGACGGCAGCACGAGCACGCGCTGGTCGAGCGCGTTCAGCGACGCCCAGTGGTGGCAGGTCGACCTCGGCTCGGCGCAGGCGCTCTGCGCGGTGACGCTGCGCTGGGAGGGCGCGTACGCGCGCGCGTTCCGCGTCCTGACGTCGGCGAACGGGACGGACTGGGCGCCCGCGGCGACGGTCACGAACGGCAGCGGCGGCGTCCAGACGCTCGCGCTGACCGGGACGGCCCGGTACGTCCGGCTCGACCTCACGCAGCGCGCGACGGGGTACGGCTACTCGCTCTGGGAGGTGGCGGTGACGACCACGGGCACCCCGCCCGTCGACCCGCTGCCCGGCGGCGGCGACCTGGGCCCGAACGTGCACGTCTTCACGCCGCAGATGTCGCAGGCGCAGATCCAGGGCGTCCTCGACTCGACGTTCCAGGCGCAGGAGACCGCGCAGTTCGGGACGCGGCGCGACCAGTTCCTCTTCGCGCCGGGCACCTACGACGTGCAGGCCCACATCGGCTTCAACACGTCGATCTCCGGCCTCGGGCGCAACCCCGACGACGTGAACATCACCGGCGGTGTGTGGGCGGACGCGCAGTGGTTCGGCGGCAACGCGACGCAGAACTTCTGGCGCTCGATGGAGAACCTCACGATCACGCCGTTCACGGGCGAGAACCGCTGGGCAGTCTCGCAGGCGGCACCCATGCGCCGGGTCCACGTCGCGGGGGACCTCGCGGTCTTCCCGTCGTCGTACGGGTGGGCGTCGGG
>NZ_JAPESW010000107.1 GCF_028527925.1 Cellulomonas fimi | reverse complement strand
GTTCGCCGGCACGCCGTTCGTCGACGTCGGCGTCAAGAAGGCCGTGCACGACGCCCCGGGCGTCATCGCCGCCGCGATCGCGGCCGTCGAGTCCGGCGTGCCCGCACCCGCCGCGACCGGCCACGCGGACCCGTGGGTCAAGCAGCCGGCCCCGGCCCGCGCCACCGCGGCGACCAGCGCGCCCGCGACGCCCTCCACGAGCGCACCGCTGCACAACGCCCCGACGGGCCCGACCCCCGGTGCACCCGTCGCAGGCCCGGCGCCGTACGGCCCCTACGGCCCGTACCCGGCTCCCGGCACGCCCGGCCCGTACCGGAGCGGCCCGACACCTCCCGTGCCGCCCGCTCCGCAGCTCCCGCTCGTCCCGCCGCCCCCGCCCGCACCGCGCAAGCCGCGCGTGCTCGGCCCTGGCGTCGGCATGGTCGGCTCGGTCGTCGCGCTCAGTCTCATCGGGCTCGCGGTGCTGCTCCTCGCGGAGCGGACCGGCGACTTCGACGGCCCTGTCGCGCTCACCGCGCTCGGCATCGGCATCGTCCTCGCCGGCCTCGGCATCATCGTCTCCGGCCTGCGCGGCCGTCGCAGCGGCGCGCTCGGCGCCCTCGCGATCGTCGGCATCCTCGTCGCCCTGCCCGTCGGGGCCGCCCAGACCACCGACTGGGTGTGGACGTCCGGCTCGCACCGGCAGCTCGACGGTGGGACGTACGTCGTCGACAGCCGCCGGGCCGCCGCCGACGGGTTCGACCTCGGGTTCGGCGACGCGCTCGTCGACCTCACGGCCGTCCCCCTGACGAGCAGCACGCTCGACGTCCCGGTCTCGCTCGGCGCGGGCAACCTCACGGTCGTCGTCCCCGCGGACGCCGCCGTCGCGGCCGACGTGGAGGCCGGCGTCGGCACGGTCCGCTGGGAGCTCGACGGCGAGACGCGCACGGTCGACGGGCTCGGCATCTCCGAGCAGACCTTCGAGGACGAGCAGACCCGCAACGGCACCACCGCCCAGCTCGACCTGCACGTCAGCGTCGGCGCGGGCGAGGTCCGGATCATCGAGGAGCAGGCATGAGCACCGACGACACCCGCCGCCAGCCGGGGACGGACCCGACCGACGCACCGCCGGCCGAGGAGACGACCGCCCCGCTGCCCGAGCCGGCGACCGACACCACGGACGTGACCGACGAGGCCACCGTCGGCGGCGGCACGCACGACGCCGGCGCGGACGAGCGCGCCGACGGGGCCGACCAGGCCGCCGGGGCCGACGAGGGTGAGCAGGCTGGCGTGGCCGAGGCGGACGAGGCTCCCGACGCGCACGCGACTCAGCCGATCGCCCCGTCCGACGCGACCCAGCCGCTTCCCCCGGCGGACGCGACCCGGCCGCTCCCCTCGGTGGACGCGACACGACCGCTTCCCTCGGTGGACGAGACACAGCCGCTCGCCGCCGCAGACGCGACTCAGCCGATCCCCCCGGCGGACGCCCCGCTCGCGCTGTCGGCGGTGAGCTCCGCCGCGGCGGCGCGCGTCGAGGCGGTCTTCGAGACGAAGGTCGCGGTCGTGCCGAACGGGCTGGACCTCGACGCGTGGGCACCCGCGGAC
>NZ_JAPESW010000106.1 GCF_028527925.1 Cellulomonas fimi | reverse complement strand
GTGCGACCCGTCGGCGTCGATGCGCGCACCCGCGATCGACGACCCGAACGAGACCCCGACGCCGAGCGACGTGCCGACCCAGGTGAGGCCCTCGGTGAGCCGCGCGGGCGGCACGAGCTGCTGGACGCGCACGAGGACGCTCACCAGGACGACGCACGTCAGGCCGCCGATCACGGCCGTCCAGCCCTCGCCGACGCGCGTCGCGAGCCCGCCGAGCAGCAGCTCCCCGAGCCGCGGACCGCCCGCGACGACGACCACGAAGACGCCCTGGAGGCGACCGCGCATGTCATCGGGCGTCGCGGTCTGCAGGATGCTCTGCCGGAACACCGCCGAGATCGCGTCCGCCGCACCCGCGACGACGAGCGTGAGGACCGCGAGCGCGAGCGCGCCCCACAGCACCTGGTCGGGCCGGGTCGCGTCGACCGTGACGAGCACCGCGCCGAACGCGGCGATCGCGAGGCCCCAGACGACGATCGCGAGCGTGATGATCCGGCCCTGCCAGCGCACGTGCACGAGGGCGCCGGAGAACACGCCCGCGAGCACCGCGCCGACGGCGGCCGCGGCGCTGACCACGCCGGTCGTGGTCTCGCCGCCGCCGAGGTAGAGGATCGCGACCGCGGGGAACAGCACGCGCGGCGAGGCCGTGATCATCGCGACGAGGTCGACCGCGAACGTCATGCGGACGTTGCGCTGCGTGCCCAGGTAGCGCAGGCCGTCGACGACCGACCCCAGCCCGACGCGCGCGCGACGGACCGACGACGGCTCGGGCGGGACCGGGGGCAGCCGCAGCAGCGCGACCAGCGCGAACGTGAACAGGACGGCGTCGAGCGTGTACGCGGCCGCATAGTCGAACGCGGCGACCAGCCCGGCGCCGAGCAGCGGGCCGACCGTGAGCGCGACGTTCCAGCCCGTCGTCTGCAGGGCGTTCGCGGCGGGCAGCAGCGTCGGGTCGAGCAGGCGCGGGATGATCGCGGTCCGCGCGGGGCTGTTCACCGCGCCTGCGGCGGACTGCACCGCGACCAGCGCGTACAGCAGGCCGACGTGCTCGTTGCCGAGCCACGCCTGCACCGCGAGCCCGAGCACCACGGTCCACGCGACGAGCGACGCGACGAGCGCGACGCGGCGGCGGTCGTAGTGGTCGACGATCGCGCCGCCGTACAGCCCGAACACCACGAGCGGGACCAGCGCGCAGATGCCGAGGACGCCGACGGAGAACGTCGACCCGGTGAGGGCGTACACCTGGAGCCCGACGGCGACGACCGTGAGCTGCGTGCCGAGGTTCGACACGGACAGGCCCCACCACAGCCGCCGGAACGCCGGGCTGACCCGCAGGGGTGTGGTGTCGACGAGCACGGACATCGCCGCCACCCTACGTCGCCCGAGGCACCCGTCCCTGTCCCGTCCAGCACCGTCTCACCGCGCCGCTCCGGTCCCGTCCCTGCGGTCGGCTCCGCGCTCCCGCTCCCGTCATCCGCCGAGTTCGCTGGTCGGTGCCGAGTTCGTCTGCTCCAGCTCACGAACTCGGCATGAGCTGACGAACTCGGTACGCGCGGGGCCGGGGCCGTCCGCGTGTCGGCGACGTCAGGCGTCCAGCGCCTCGACGACGGCGGCCGCGGTCTGGGCGGGGTCGCGGTGGACGGGGAGCTC
>NZ_JAPESW010000105.1 GCF_028527925.1 Cellulomonas fimi | reverse complement strand
CCCCCGTGGGGCGGTTCGCTGGACCAGGCGGCCCGCAGGCCGACGCGCACCCGACCCACCCGCAGGTGAATCAGTGCGCGCTCCGACCCCAAGAGCAACAACCATGACGGCTGTTCCCTCAGGACCCAACAGCGTGCCAGGCCGACCCGATCACCCGGTGTGGACCTCCGTTCCCTCCCCGCAGACGAGCTGCAGGCGTACTAGGAGCCACCGGAACCAAGCCGGCCGTAGTCGATGTTCCACCCTCGAGCACCACCCCCGACACATTCGGCCAGGGCGTGGGCCTGGACACCACAAGCCCACCCATGACAGGCAGACCCGGTGCCAGATGCTCCTTAGAAAGGAGGTGATCCAGCCGCACCTTCCGGTACGGCTACCTTGTTACGACTTAGTCCCAATCGCCAGTCCCACCTTCGACGGCTCCCCCCACAAGGGTTGGGCCACCGGCTTCGGGTGTTACCGACTTTCGTGACTTGACGGGCGGTGTGTACAAGGCCCGGGAACGTATTCACCGCAGCGTTGCTGATCTGCGATTACTAGCGACTCCGACTTCATGGGGTCGAGTTGCAGACCCCAATCCGAACTGAGACCGGCTTTTTGGGATTCGCTCCACCTCGCGGTATCGCAGCCCTTTGTACCGGCCATTGTAGCATGCGTGAAGCCCAAGACATAAGGGGCATGATGATTTGACGTCATCCCCACCTTCCTCCGAGTTGACCCCGGCAGTCTCCCATGAGTCCCCGGCATAACCCGCTGGCAACATGGGACGAGGGTTGCGCTCGTTGCGGGACTTAACCCAACATCTCACGACACGAGCTGACGACAACCATGCACCACCTGTACACCGACCTTACGGGGAGCACATCTCTGCACTTGTCCGGTGTATGTCAAGCCTTGGTAAGGTTCTTCGCGTTGCATCGAATTAATCCGCATGCTCCGCCGCTTGTGCGGGCCCCCGTCAATTTCTTTGAGTTTTAGCCTTGCGGCCGTACTCCCCAGGCGGGGCACTTAATGCGTTTGCTGCGGCACAGAGCTCGTGGAATGAGCCCCACACCTAGTGCCCAACGTTTACGGCATGGACTACCAGGGTATCTAATCCTGTTCGCTCCCCATGCTTTCGCTCCTCAGCGTCAGTTGCGGCCCAGTGACCTGCCTTCGCCATCGGTGTTCCTCCTGATATCTGCGCATTCCACCGCTACACCAGGAATTCCAGTCACCCCTACCGCACTCTAGTCTGCCCGTACCCACTGCAAGCCCCAGGTTGAGCCTGAGGTTTTCACAGCAGACGCGACAGACCGCCTACGAGCTCTTTACGCCCAATAATTCCGGACAACGCTTGCGCCCTACGTATTACCGCGGCTGCTGGCACGTAGTTAGCCGGCGCTTCTTCTGCAGGTACCGTCACTTGCGCTTCTTCCCTGCTGAAAGAGGTTTACAACCCGAAGGCCGTCATCCCTCACGCGGCGTCGCTGCATCAGGCTTGCGCCCATTGTGCAATATTCCCCACTGCTGCCTCCCGTAGGAGTCTGGGCCGTGTCTCAGTCCCAGTGTGGCCGGTCGCCCTCTCAGGCCGGCTACCCGTCGTCGCCTTGGTAGGCCGTTACCCCACCAACAAGCTGATAGGCCGCGAGCCCATCCCTGACCGAAAAACTTTCCAGACG
>NZ_JAPESW010000104.1 GCF_028527925.1 Cellulomonas fimi | reverse complement strand
GGGGGGCGCGGGGCGCGCCTAGCGTCGAAGGTCTGCGTGAGGAACCGGCGTGGACCCGCGATGCGCGAGGAGACCGCCGTGACCGACCGACCGATCGACCAGCCCCGCCCGCTCGCCGTCGTCACCGGCGCGTCGAGCGGCATCGGGCTCGAGCTCGCCCAGTGCTTCGCCGACGGCGGGTTCGACCTGCTCCTCACCGCCCTGGAGGCCGACGTCTCCCTGGTGGCGGACCGGCTCGGCGGCGAGGTCGCGACGCGCGCCGTCCAGGCGGACCTGTCGACCGTCGAGGGCGTCGAGACGCTGCTCGCCGAGGTGCGCGCGCTCGGCAGGCCCGTCGACGCGCTCGCGCTCAACGCGGGCACCGCGCAGGGCGGCCGGTTCGTCGAGACGCCGCTCGACGGCGAGCTCGAGACCATAAGACTCAACGTCGAGTCGACCGTGCGCCTGTCGAAGGCCCTCCTTCCCGCGATGGTCGAGCGCGGAGTCGGGAAGGTTCTGGTCACGTCGTCGACCGCCGCGACCCAGCCAGGGCCGTACTACGCGACGTACGCGGCGTCGAAGTCGTTCCTCACGTCGTTCGCCGAGGCGTTGCGGTTCGAGCTCAAGGACACCGGCGTGACGATCACGGTGCTGGCCCCCGGGCCGACCGACACGAACTTCTTCGAGCAGGCGGGCATGGAGGACACGGTCGTCGCCGACAGCCCCAAGGACGACCCGGCCGACGTCGCGCGGCAGGGCTACGAGGCGCTCATGAAGGGCAAGGACAAGGTCGAGGTGCACTCCCTCAAGGCCCGCATGCAGACGGCCGCCGCCGCCGTCCTGCCCGACAAGGCGAAGGCCGCGATGCACGCCGCGTACACGAAGCCCAAGGACGACTGACGCCGCACCGCGCGCCGACCCGCGACCGGCTCGCGCGCTCGCACCCGCCACGAGGTGCGACAACGCCCCGGGACTGCGACATCCATGTGGCACTCCCGGGGCGTCGTGTCGCCCTCGACGGCCGGGCGGGTGGGTGGCGCGGCACGGTCTCGCTCGTGGCAGCCGGAGCGGGCCGCGTCAGGGGGTGGGGGCGCGGAGGGAGTCGCGGAGGAGGACGGCGATGTCGGCGACCTCGGGGACGCCGACCGACGCGCGGGCGGGAGCACCGCCGGCAGGGCCCCGGCCGGGGCCGGCGGGCGACGTCGGACCTGCGGGAGCGCCCGTGCCGACCGGTTCGCCACCCGGAGCCGGGACCGAGCCGGCGTCGGTCGTTCCTCCGGCGCCGTCGGCGGCCTCGGCCGGCGCGGTCGACGCGGCGACGGCCGCGACGCCGTCGGAGAGCATGACCGTGCAGTAGGGGCAGGCCGTCGCGACGACGTCGGCGCCCGTGCTCATGGCCTCGGCCGCGCGCGTCGCGTTGATCCGGGTGCCGATCGACTCCTCCATCCACATGCGCGCCCCGCCGGCGCCGCAGCAGAAGGACGTCTCGCGGCTGCGCGGCATCTCGGCGAGCTCGGCGCCGGGGATCGCCGCGAGCAGCTCGCGCGGGGGCGTGTAGACCTGGTTGTGTCGGCCCAGGTAGCAGGGGTCGTGGTAGGTGATCCGCTGGCCGGCCGCACCGGCCCCGGGACCCGCGTCGGCGCCCGGCTCGACCGGCACCAGCCGCCCCTCGGCGACGAGCGTGTTGAGCAGCTCGGTGTGGTGCAGGACCGTGAACCGCCCGCCGAGCTGCGGGTACTCGCGGCTGATCGTGTTGAAGCAGTGCGCGCAGGTCACGACGATCCGCTGCGCGCCGACCTCGTTCA
>NZ_JAPESW010000103.1 GCF_028527925.1 Cellulomonas fimi | reverse complement strand
ACCACGGGTACTCGATTCGGGGGAAGGCGGGAGTCGGGGCAGAGGGCCCGGACTGGCGACGCGGCATCCAACCACGGCCCCGTTCCTGTGCGTGGGCTGTGTGACCCGCTTCACATCGCACCGGCGGAACCGCAGGTCCCGCGTTCACCGTGGCGTCGCCCGCGGGGCCTACCGGCATGTCGGTGGTCGGGTCCACGATGGGCCGGTCCGCACCGGATCGACGAGGAGGTCCCCCATGGCCGTGACCCTGAACCCGTACCTCAACTTCCGCACGGGTACCCGCGAGGTGATGGAGTTCTACCAGTCGGTCTTCGGGGGCGAGCTGAACGTCAGCACGTTCGCCGACTTCGGCGGTGCGCAGGACCCGTCGGAGGCCGACCTCGTCATGCACAGCCAGCTCACGACGCCCGACCTCACGCTCATGGCGGCCGACGTGCCGGCCCGCATGGAGCTCGCGTCGGGGTCCACGATCTCGGTGTCGCTCAGCGGTGACGAGGACGCGAAGCTGCGCGGCTGGTACGACGCGCTCGCCGAGGGCGGGACCGTCCTCGAGCCGCTGACCGTCGCGCCCTGGGGCGACGCCTTCGGCATGGTCGTCGACAAGTTCGGCACGACGTGGCTCGTCAACATCGCCGGGTCGGGTGCGGGGGCCGACGCCTGACGCGTCCCTCCGCCGGCGTCCGTCGACGCCCGTCGCCGGCCGTCCCTGCTCGTCGCCGTCGCCCGCCCGGCACGCTCCGGCGGGCGGCGCGTCATCCGTCAGGCGTGGACCGGCGCGTCGGCGGCGTCCGCCGTGGTGCGGGACCGGTCGGGAGCCGGTCGGCCCAGGAGCGCGCGCGGCGGCAGCACGCGGTCGATCCCGACCAGCGCGAGGCCGAGGACGTAGAACCCCACGCCGTAGATCGCGACGTTGAGGGCGAGCCCGCCCCAGCCGAGCTCTCCGAGGTCGATGAACCCGTACGGGTAGCCGAGGCCCCATACCAGCCCGCGGACCGTCGCGAACGTGCAGTACGCGAGCAGGTAGCCGAGCCAGTACGCGGCGTGCCGCAGCCGCAGACGCCGGTGCGCGTCGAGCAGCACGAAGTCGAGGAACGCCGCGATCGGCGTGATCTCGTGCTCGATCGTGCCCGACGTCAGCCCGAACGCGACCGCCGGGGCGTCGGCGGCCTCGGGCGCGAGCACGAAGTACGAGATCAGGCCGGTGATCGCGAGGAACAGCGTGACGCCGCCCTTGAGCCACGCGGGCGGCTGCGGGCGATCGAGCAGCGACGCGAACCCCGCCCAGATCATCACGACCGCGAGCATCAGGCCCGACTGGTTGGTGAAGTAGACGAGGCCGTCGAGGTCGCCGTCGAGCCAGATCTCGTGGGTCCCGATGAGCGCCAGCGTGGCGATCGCGAACCGCACGAGCGCGACCGGGACGTTGACGGCGGAGACGGACATGGTGCAGGCCCTTTCGACGACAGCGACGGTGCTGTGGACGGAACTGTCGCACCTCGACGGGGGGCGCCGCACCCACCGTGCCGGTGACGCGACGTGCCTGGTAGGAGGTCGTGCGGGGTCGCCGCGGGACGCGGCCTGGCCGCGGGACCGTGCCGGGCGGCCGTCGGCCTCGTCGTCAGCGAGCCGCGGCGGCGTCCCCGACGATCGCCTCGGCGTGGTCGGCGACCCAGGCCATGAGCGGCAGGAGGCGCGCGACGAGCTCGTCGCCGAGCGGGGTGAGGGAGTAGTCGACGCGCGGCGGCACCGTGCCGGTGACCTCGCGGTGCACGAGCCCGTCGGCCTCGAGCGTGCGCAGCGTCTGGGCGAGCATCTTCTCGCTGATGCCCTCGACGACGCGGCGCAGCTCC
>NZ_JAPESW010000102.1 GCF_028527925.1 Cellulomonas fimi | reverse complement strand
CGCGAGCGCGGCGACCAGACCCGTCATCGTCTGCTCGCGTGCGACGCCGGCCAGCGGAAGGCCGAGACGCTCGACCTCCGCGGCCGTCGTCGGGCCGATCGCGACGAGCGCCGTCCCGGCAGGTGGCGCGCCGAGCTGCGCGACGAGCTCCCGCACCGTGCTGGCCGACGTGAGCAGCGCTGCGCCGATCGACCCGTCGGCCCACGCGGCGCGCACCTCGGCCGAGGGCGGCGCCGCGGGCACCGTGCGGTAGGCGACGACGTCGTCGACCTGCCAGCCGCGCGCCCGCAGACCGTCGGCGAGCGTCGGGGCGGCCAGGTCGCCGCGAGGGAACAGCACGCGCTGCGCCGGGCCGGTCGTGCCGTCGTCGGTCGACGGGAGGGCCGGCCACGTCGCGACCAGGGCGCGGGCCGTGGACTCGCCGGTCGGGACGAGCGCGGGCGTCACACCCGCCTCGCGGAGGGCCCGGGCGGTGCCGGGGCCGACGGCAGCCACGTGCACGCCCGCGTCCGCGACGATCGCCGCCAGCGTGCGGCCTGCGTGCGCGGCGCGCTGCTCCAGCACGGGCACGGCCGCCTGGCTCGTGACGACGAGCCAGCCGTACCAGCCCGCGCCGAGCGCGAGCAGCACGTCGTCGACCGGCGTCGGGTCCTCGGGCGCGACGGTCTCGACGAGGGGCACGACGACCGCCTCGGCACCCGCGGCGGCGAGCGCGACGGCGGCCGGGCTGACGCCTGCGGCGGGCCTCGGGACGAGCACGCGCCACCCGGAGAGAGGTCCGGCGGCGACGGGCGACGCGTTCCAGGACGTCATCGCGCGTGCCCCAGGTCGGCGAGGTCGGCCGCACCCGCCGCCAGGAGGTCGTCGGCGAGCGTCGCGCCCAGTGCACGCGCAGCGACGGCGTCCTCGGCGGGCGTGCCGCCGAGCGTCGTGCTGCCGCGCCGACGCAGCGCGTCGCTGCCGTCGGTGCGGACGACGACGGCGTCGAGCGTGAGCACGTCGCCGTCGAGCGTCGCGAGGGCGCCGACCGGGGCCGCGCACCCCGCCTCGAGCCGTGCGAGCAGCGCGCGCTCGGCGAGCACCGCGACGCGGGTCGGGCGGTGCTCGAGCGCCGCGAGCGCGCCGGCCAGCGGGCTCGCGAGATCCGTCGTCAGGCCCGTGGCCCGCGTCTCGACGGCCAGGGCGCCCTGCCCGGGAGCGGGGAGCATCACGTCGGCGTCGAACAGCTCGGTCACGGCCTCGAGCCGTCCGATGCGGGCGAGGCCCGCGCGCGCGAGCACGACCGCGTCGAGGTCGCCGGGGCCGGTGGCCGAGCCGGCGACGCGTCCGAGCCGCGTGTCGACGTTGCCGCGGATGTCGACGACGTCGAGGTCCGGGCGGGCGCGCAGCAGCTGGGCCGCGCGGCGCGGCGAGCCGGTGCCCACGCGTGCGCCGTCGGGCAGCTCGGCGAGCGTGAGCCCGTCGCGCGCGCACAGCGCGTCGCGCGGGTCCTCGCGCTCCGGCACCGCGGCGATGACGAGTCCCTCGGCGTCGCCCGTCGGCAGGTCCTTGAGGGAGTGGACCGCGACGTCGCAGCGGCCGTCGAGCAGCGCGTCGCGCAGCGCGGTGACGAAGACGCCGGTCCCGCCGAGCGTGGCGAGCGACCCGGTGAGGCGGTCACCGTCGGTGCGGACGCGCACGGTCTCGACGTCGAGGCCACCGTGCGCGGCGAGGGCGTCGGCGACGTGGCCCGTCTGGGTCAGCGCGAGCGTGCTCGCGCGCGTGCCGATACGGACGTGCTGGGGCATGTCGTCCAGTGTCCCTCGCGTCGACGGCCGGTGTCGAAGCGTGCGCGGCGTTCGTGGTAATGCTCACGCGCCGCGTGTGACATTGAACTGACAGGCTGTCAGAAAATGCGCCGGCGGCGGGTTTCTTCGCGCCTCCGGAATGTCGTGCGTCACGATTTTCCCGGGGTCACGACGACCTGTCAGAAAAGCGCGGGCGGAAATGTGAGGCAATCCTCACCCGGTGACCGAC
>NZ_JAPESW010000101.1 GCF_028527925.1 Cellulomonas fimi | reverse complement strand
CCTCACGGCGTGCAGCCAGGGCGACGGAGGCTCGGACGACGCGACCGAGGGCAGCACCCCGGCGCCCGCCACGATCAAGCTGTGGCTCAACGGCACCGACACCGGTGACGCGCTCCGCGAGTACCTCGTGACCACGTTCGAGAAGGAGAACCCCGGCTCGAAGCTCGTCATCGAGGAGCAGGACTGGAGCGGCCTCGTGCCGCGCCTGCAGACCGCGCTCGCCTCGGAGGAGCAGACGCCGGACGTCGTCGAGATCGGCAACACCCAGTCCGCGACGTTCACCTACGCGGGCGCGTTCTCGGACATCACCGACCTGTACGAGGAGGTCGGCGGCGCCAAGCTGCTCGACGGCTTCGTCGAGGCCGGCAAGGTGGACGACAAGAACTACGCGCTGCCGTACTACTCCGGCGCGCGCGCCGTGTTCTACAACAAGGACATGTTCGCGGCGGCGGGCGTCGAGGTCCCGACGACGATCGAGGAGTTCGGCGAGGCCGCCAAGAAGCTGCAGTCGGACACGGTCTCCGGCTTCTGGTTCCCCGGCCAGGACTGGTACAACGGCGCGACCTGGCTGTACACCGCCGGCGGCGACTTCGCGGTCAAGGACGGCGACCAGTGGAAGGGCGCGCTGTCCGACCCGAAGTCGGTCGAGGGCCTCGAGCAGGTCGCCGACCTGTTCGCGAACGCGACGAACGCGCCGGCCGACGCCGACTCGAACGAGCCGTGGGTCCCGTTCAACGCGGGCCAGGCCGCGATGTTCTCGGCCCCGACGTGGGCGCGCTGGAGCATCGACCTGCCGCAGTGCAACAAGGGCGTCGACCCCGACGACAAGTCCGACGAGGCCAACGCGCTGCGCTCCGAGCAGCAGGCCTGCAACGAGGAGCACACCGGCATCTTCGCGATGCCCGGCACCACCAAGGGTGAGTTCGCCACTGCTTTCGCCGGTGGTTCGAACATCGCGGTGGCCGCGAAGTCCAAGAACCAGGAGCTCGCGAAGAACCTCATCCGCATCATCTACTCGCCCGAGTTCCAGGAGATGCTCGGCCAGAACGGCCTCATCCCGGGCAACACCGAGTACACGTCGTCGATGGGTGACGACGTCTACGCCCAGGCCGCGGTCTCGGCCGCGATCAACGCCAAGCTGACCCCGGCCGCCGAGAAGTGGGCCGACGTCGAGGGCGACCGCGTCCTGGAGGACTTCTTCCAGAAGATCGCCACGGGCACCCCCGTCGAGCAGGCCGCGGCTGACGCGGACCAGCTCCTCGAGGACACGCTCAACTGATCCACCGGCCGGCCGGGCCCCGCGTGAGGCGGACCCGGCCGGCCCCGGTCAGGCGCGGCCGGGCCGCCGGCGCACAGCCCCGGCCCGGCCGCCGCCCTGAAGGAGCCCCCCGCATGGCAGCCACCGCCCTCGCGACGGACGCGCCCGACGCCCCGGCCACGCCGGTCCGCCGTCGCCGGCCCCCGTTCGGCGTCTACGGACTGCTCGTCCCCGCCGCCGCCGTCATCGCCGTCGCCCTCGGCTACCCCCTCGTCCGGCAGTTCGTCATCTCCTTCCAGGAGTACGGGCTGCGCCAGCAGTTCGGCCAGCCCGCCGAGTGGGTCGGCCTGCAGAACTACACGGACCTCCTGTCCGACCCCTACGTCTGGACCGTGATCGCCCGGTCCATCGCGTTCTGCCTCGTCAACGCCGCCCTCACGATGGTGATCGGCATGGCGCTCGCGGTGCTCATGGCCCGCGTCGGGCGCGCCGCACGCATGACGCTGCAGGTCGCGCTGCTGCTCGCATGGGGCACGCCCGTCCTCGCGTCGATGACCGTGTGGCAGTGGCTGTTCGACACGCAGTACGGCGTCATCAACTGGGTGCTCGTGAACGTCCTGGGTCTCGACTCGATGGCCGGGCACTCCTGGATCGTGCAGCCGCTGTCCTTCTACGTCGTCGCGACGGTGATCGTCGTCTGGATGTCGGTGCCGTTCGTCGTGTTCTCCGTCTACGCGGGCCTGCTGCAGGTCCCGGAGGAGACGATGGAGGCCGCGCAGCTCGACGGTGCCTCCGCGCGGCAGCGGTTCTGGCGCATCACGATCCCGATCATGCGGCCCGTCCTGTCGATCGTCCTGCTGCTGCAGGTCATCTGGGACCTCAAGGTGTTCACGCAGATCTACGTCCTGCAGCGCGCCGGCGCGCCCACGCGGGAGACGAACCTGCTCGGCACCCTCATCTACTCGTACTCCGACGAGTTCTCGAAGGCCGGTGCGCTGGCCACGATCATGCTCGTCATCACGCTCGCCCTGACCGGGTTCTACATCCGGCAGATGCTCAAGGAGGACGAGCT
>NZ_JAPESW010000100.1 GCF_028527925.1 Cellulomonas fimi | reverse complement strand
CGTGACGACGCCCGCCTGGGCCAGGCCGGCAAGCCCGGCGACCGCACGGCCGCCGTCGCGTGGGCGTCGTTCCCGCGCGCCACGGTCGTGACGATCCCGCGCGAGACGGTCGCGTCGACGGTCACCTCGATCAAGATCGAGGGCGTCGAGGGTGCGGGCCTGAACGACGCGCCGCTCGACCCGTCGGGCACGCACCTCCTCGTGCACGCGGAGGCGCTGTCGGAGTCGGTCGTCGTCATCGACCACGTCGGGCACGCCGCGCTCACGGAGACGGTCGAGATCGTGGCCGACGAGGGCGCGCACCTGACCGTCGTGTCGGTGCAGGACTGGGCCGACAAGTCGGTGCACACGTCGTCGCACCGCCTGCGCGTCGCGCGCGACGCGACCGTCAAGCACATCGTGGTCACGCTCGGCGGCGACGTCGTGCGCGTCACGCCCGACGCCGAGTTCGTCGGGGAGGGTGCGTCGGTCAACCTGCTCGGCCTGTACTTCGCGGACGCGGGGCAGCACCAGGAGCAGCGCCTGTTCGTCGACCACGCGGTCCCGAACTGCGTGAGCCGCGTGACCTACAAGGGCGCGCTGCAGGGCGAGGGTGCGCACGCGGTGTGGGTCGGCGACGTGCTGATCCGTGCGGCCGCCGAGGGCACCGACACGTACGAGCTCAACCGCAACCTCGTCCTCACCGACGGGGCGCGCGCGGACTCCGTGCCGAACCTGGAGATCGAGACCGGCGTCATCGAGGGCGCGGGTCACGCGTCCGCGACCGGCCGGTTCGACGACGAGCAGCTCTTCTACCTGCGCGCCCGCGGCATCCCCGAGGCCGACGCGCGTCGCCTCGTCGTGCGTGGGTTCTTCGCCGAGCTGATCCACGAGATCGGCGTCCCCGGGGTCGAGGAGCGGCTCATCGGCGCGATCGAGCGCGAGCTCGAGGCGTCGATGTCGGCGCTCGACACGCTCGCCGACCGCCCGCACGTGGAGGGCTCCGAGTCGTCGGCCCACACGGAGCGCGCATGACCGCCCAGCTCGCCTGCTACGACGAGGACGTGCCGGCCGCCGGCACGCTCCGCGTCGAGCTCGAGGGCGAGTCCGGACCCGTCGAGGTCGCGATCGTCCGCGACGAGGACGGCGAGCTGCACGCCATCAGCGACATCTGCTCGCACGGCGCGGTCTCGCTGTCGGACGGCGAGGTCGAGGACTGCTCGATCGAGTGCTGGCTGCACGGGTCACGGTTCGACCTGCGCACCGGCAAGCCGCTCGGCCCGCCCGCGGTCCGGCCCGTCCCCGTCTACCCCGTGACCGTCGACGGCCAGCGCGTGCTGGTCGACATCGACGCCCCCCTCTGACCTAGGAGTTCCCCGCATGGCCACCCTGGAGATCCGCGACCTGCACGTCAGCGTCGAGACCAAGGAGGGCGCCAAGCCCATCCTGCGTGGTGTCGACCTGACCGTGAACAGCGGCGAGACGCACGCGATCATGGGCCCGAACGGGTCCGGCAAGTCCACCCTCGCGTACTCGATCGCGGGCCACCCGAAGTACCAGATCACCTCCGGCACCGTGACGCTCGACGGCGAGGACGTCCTCGCGCTGTCCGTCGACGAGCGCGCCCGCGCCGGACTCTTCCTCGCGATGCAGTACCCCGTCGAGGTCCCGGGCGTGTCGGTGTCGAACTTCCTGCGCACCGCCAAGACCGCGATCGACGGCGAGGCGCCCGCGCTGCGCACGTGGGTCAAGGACGTCCGCACCGCGATGGACAACCTCCGCATGGACCCGGCGTTCGCCGACCGCTCCGTGAACGAGGGCTTCTCGGGCGGTGAGAAGAAGCGCCACGAGATCCTCCAGATGGAGCTCCTCAAGCCGCGCTTCGCGATCCTCGACGAGACCGACTCGGGCCTCGACGTCGACGCGCTGCGCGTCGTGTCGGAGGGCGTCAACCGCGTCCGCTCGAACTCGGACGTCGGCGTGCTGCTCATCACGCACTACACGCGCATCCTGCGCTACATCCAGCCCGACTTCGTGCACGTCTTCGTCGACGGCAAGGTCGCGGAGGAGGGCGGGCCCGAGCTCGCCGAGCGCCTCGAGAACGAGGGCTACGACCGGTTCCTCACGTCGGCGGTCTGACGACCGACGACGACCGTCCCCGGGGCGCGTCCGTGCGACGCCCCCGGGGACTCCTGACCTCGCAGGACGACCGACTCCACGAAGGGCGGACGACGTGACCAGCACGCTCGACACCGCAGCCCCGCAGGGCGGGACGCCGGCCGCGGCCGGCACGCTCGGTGCCGCCGAGCTCGCGGCGGTCCGCGCGGACTTCCCGCTGCTCGCGCGCACGCTGCGCGGCGGCCGCCCGCTCGTCTACCTCGACTCCGGCGCGACGTCGCAGAAGCCCGAGGTCGTCCTCGACGCCGAGCAGGACTTCTACGTGCAGCGCAACGCGGCCGTGCACCGCGGCGCGCACCAGCTCGCGGAGGAGGCCACCGAGGCGTTCGAGGACGCGCGCGCACGCGTCGCGTCGTTCGTCGGAGTTTCGCCCGGCGAGCTC